>NZ_LQOX01000080.1 GCF_002102175.1 Mycobacterium gastri
CCTCCGGCACCCCCGGGCCCGCCCCAGCCGATGAGCCCGGCGTCACCGCCACGCCCACCGGCTTGGCCCGCCGCACCCGAGCCTCCCGCCCCACCGTTGCCGACCAGCCAGCCACCATCACCGCCGGCCGCGCCGCTCCCCGCAAGCGCGTCCGCGCCGTTGCCGATCAACGGACGCCCGGTCAGCGCCTTCACGGGCGAAAGCCACTGCACCCCTGACGCCCCGTCCAGCACAGAACTCAAAGCCGCCATATTTGTCGCTTCGGCAGCGGCGTAGGCCCGTCCTGCGGCCGCGACCTGCTGCGCCAGTCGTTCGCCGAATGCGACAGATGCGGCGCTGAGTTGTTGAAACTGGTGGGCGTAGCTTCGGAAGAACGACGTAATGGCCGCCGACACTTCGTCAGCCGCGGGAGCCGCCACGCCTACGGTTACCGCCGCCGCCTCCGCTGTCGCCTGCTTCACCTGCGCATTGATTTGCGCCACGTCAATGGCACCGGTTGCCACCGCGTCTGGCGTCACCCACAACTTCGGCCCAGGAGACGATGCTGCCATCAATTCGACGCTCACGTTGCACTCCGTCCGATCGATACTGGTTCTGAATGCCTATTCGACGAATTCGGTTTCTCAGCGCCCGCCCATGGTCCGCACCCGCCGGCCAAATTGGGCGAGCGCAAGCTCAAAACAGTCTCGGGAGAAGTCCGGCCACAGCTCGTCTACGAACAACAATTCCGAGTAAGAGGAATGCCACGTAAAACCGTTGGACAAGCGATGCTCGCCGCCGGTGCGGATGATGAAGTCGAGGTCTAACATCTCCGGTGCGTTAAGCAGCTGCCAGAATTCTTCTTCGCCGCTGCCGGTGTAATATTTTGCGGCGTCCAATAATTCTTGGCGGCCGCCATAGTTGAGCGCGACGAACAGGGTCATCCGGGTGTTGTGTGCGGTGGCTGACGCTAAGTCGTCCAATGCGTCGAGCACTGGTTCTGGCAGTCCACTGCGCGAGCCCAAGTGGCAGATGCGGACGCCGAGTGGCGCCAGAGCCTCCACGGCACAGGGAAAGTGAGTTGCGAACAGGTTCATCAAGTCGTCGACTTCGGCGGCGGGACGCGTCCAGTTCTCGGCGGAAAAGCCGAATAGGGAAAGCTGTTCGATACCTAGTTCGCATGCATCTCGTGCGCGGGCGATACCGACAGCAAGTCCGGCAAGATGACCTTGGATCGTCGTGAGGCCATTCAAGTCGGCCCAACGCGCATTGCCATCAGGTATCAGGGCCACTGTGCGTGGCAACTGACCCGGTGGTCCACTTTTCGTACGTCCTTTAGCGATATGCCCCACAACCGTCTTCATTGGTATCAGTCCTTTACTAACTAACTCCCGGTCGCACTTATTCATAATCGACGTCCCGTTCTCGGTGGCCGCGCGATCGGTTTGGTCTATGGAACGTGTGAAGCAGGATTTAGGTCGGAGTTAACGGAAATCAGCCGGTGCCGGGTTGGCCAGCCTTACCGGGTGTGCCGCCCGAGCCTGCTGTGCCCCCGGCACCGCCGGATCCGCCGTGGCGGCTGCCCGAAAACGAGTCGGCGTCACCGCCGTTGCCGCCGTCACCGCCGCTGGCGCCGGGACCCGTCGCGTCGCCACCGTCACCGCCGTCACCACCGGTGGCGCTGCCGAAGTTCGTGCCGGCGTTGCCACCGTTGCCGCCGTCACCGCCGTTGCCGACCGAGCCGCCGTGGCCGCCCCGTCCACCGCTACCGCCGCGGGCCTCGCCATTGATGAGGTCGGCCGCGAACCCGTTGCCGCCGTTGCCGCCGTCGCCGCCTGAGTCGACCGCTGCACCGCGGATTCCCCCGGTCCCGGCCTCCCCGCCGCTTCCTCCGATGCCGGCAGCGCCGCCGGCACCGCCGAGACCGGGGCTCCCGGGGTCACCACCCCTGCCGCCGGCCCCGCCGTCGACGTGCCCGCTATCCCCATTGCCGCCATCGCCGCCGTCACCCGGCGCCCCGGCGTCGCCGCCTGTGCCCCCGGCTCCGCCGTTGCCATTGGCCCCCAACGCTCCGCCCTTGCCGCCGACCCCACCCGTCCCGCCGGCCCCGCCGTTGCCCCCGTTGCCGCCCGTGCCTCCTGTGCCGCCTGCGGTCGTCGCAGCCGCGCCATCGATACCTGCACCCCCGGTCCCACCGTGACCGCCGGTGCCGCCGTGGCCACCGTTGCCCGATGCCGTCAACGCGTCGCCACCATGCCCGCCGGCTCCGCCGGTGCCCCCGACCGAGCCGTCACGCGGGATGTCGATTACCGAGACGACATCGCTGCCGTAGCCCTGGGTTACGTAGGCCGCACCGTCAGGGCCGGCCGCGACGGAACAGAAACCAAGGCCGTTGAGTGTGGTGATAATCGTGTTGTTGCCCGTGTCGAGGACAGCCACCGAGCCGCCTTCTATGCTGCAGACGTAGAGCTGAGTGCCGTCGGCGCTGACCGCGACCCCCCCATCTGAATAGTTGAGGCCAGGTTGGTAGTGGCTTGTCGCGATGGTGGTTGAGACGGTGTTCGTCGACGTGTCGATCACCTGAACGGTGCCCAGGCCCGACACGTAGGCGTGGGCGCCATCACGGCTGACCGCGACGTGGATAGGGCTGCTGAGGTCGGTGACGGTGGCCGACACGGTGTTGTTTGCGGTGTTGATCACCGACAGGCTGTTGCTGTCCGAGTTGACGACGTAGACCCGAGTGCCGTCGGGGCTGACTGCCAGGTCCCACGGTCCGAACTGCACGTGGATGGTCGCCGCGATGCTGTTGTCGGCAGCGTCGATCACCGACACGGTGTTATCCAAATTGTTGGCGACGTAGATGTGGGCACCGTCGGGGCTGACTGCAACGCCGCCCGGAAAGCCGCCGACAGCGATCGTTCCGGTCACGGTGTTGGTGGCGGTGTTGATCACCGAAACCGTGTTGTTCGTCAAGCTGCTGACGTAGACGCGGGTCCCATCAGGGCTCACGGCCACGCTGGTCGGGTCGTTGACCATGATCGTGGCGGTAATGGTGTGGGTGGCGGTGTCGATCACCGACATGGTGTTGCTGGTCGCGCTGATGACGTAGGCACGGGTGCCGTCCCAACTCACCGCCACACCGGATGGCCCGTCGAAGCCGGTGATGTTGGTGACGACCGCCGGGTAATTGCCGGTGCCGGCGGCCCCGGTTCCCCCATCGCCTCCGCTCCCGCCGTCGCCTCCGTTGCCTGAGAGCTTTCCGCCGCTGCCGCCGTCCCCACCGCGACCGCCGGCGCCGCTGGCCTTGGTTGCGTCAGCGTGACCGCCGACTCCGCCGTCACCGCCACGCCCGCCGTTGCCCACCGCTCCGCCGTCGCCGCCGTTGCCGCCGTTGCCGCCATCGGCGCCCGGCGCGGAGAGACTGTAGCCGTCGCCGCCGGCGCCACCGTCGCCGCCGCTGCCGGCCGCGCTTCCGGAAGGGCCGTGCGCACCGGCAGTGGATCCACTCCCACCGTCACCGCCCTTGCCGCCAGCGCCCGGGTCGCCCCCATTCCCGCCCTTGCCGCCGTCGGGGCTGCCGGCATCGCCCGCGGCGCCGACACCGCCTCTGCCGCCCTCGGCGCCGGCGCCCCCGGAGCCACCGGTCCCGCCCGCGCCATCGACGCCGGCGTGGCCGAACAAGCCTTTCGCTCCGGCAGTTCCGCCGTTGCCGCCATCGCCGCCATCACCGCCCCTGCCGCCGTCACCGCCGTCGAAACCGTCGCTACCGGCTGCGACTCCGGGCGACCCGTCGGCGCCGCGGGCACCGATTCCGCCGGAACCACCGCTGCCGCCGTCACCGCCGTTGCCGCCGTTGCCGAATATCCGTCCGCCCGCGCCGCCTGATCCGCCGCTCCCGCCGTCGCCGCCCGGACCGCCGTTATCGCCAACGCTGTGGTGGACACCAGTCGCGTCAGCGCCGGCGCCGCCGTGAGCGCCGGTGCCGCCGTCGCCGCCGTTGCCGTAGAGGAATCCGGCGCTGCCGCCGTTACCGCCGTTGCCCCCAGTGGCCCCCGCGCTGGCGCCACCGGTGCCGCCCGGCCCACCGTTACCGAGCAACCAGGCGTGGCCGCCCGCGCCGCCGACACCGCCGGCTCCGAGTAAGCCCGTGGCCGCACCGCCCGCACCACCGGTTCCGCCGGCACCGAACAGCCAGCCCCCGGCACCCCCGGCGCCACCAGCACCGCCGTTGCCGGTCGACGATGCGCCGCCGGCCCCACCCACGCCGCCCCGACCGATCAGCCCGGCGCTACCGCCGGTGCCGCCGGTTTGACCGGGCGCACCCGAGCCGCCGGCACCGCCGTTTCCCCACAACAGACCCCCGGCGCCGCCAGCCGCCCCGGTTCCGTCTAATCCGTTGGCGCCGTTGCCGATCAGAGGACGCCCCAGCAAATACTCGGTGGGCGCATTGACCAGCCCGAGCACCGCTTGCAGCGGCGATGCGCTGAAGGCTTCGGCGTGCGCATATGAGCCAGCAGCGGCGGACAAGGTCTGCACGAACTGGTCATAGGAGGATTGGACGCGTGCGCTGAGGTCCTGAAACTCCCGCGCGTGACCGCTGAGGAACGCGGCGACGGCCTCGGAGACCTCGTCTTGTGCCGCCACTGCGAGGTTGCCGGTAGGTCCCGCCGCGACCGCATTGGCCGCGGCAATCAGCGAACCGAGATCTCTGAGGTCCGAAGCCGCGGCGCTCAGCGCCCCGGGCGACGCGATCACGTACGACATACGTTGTCTCCCAACAACTCTGACTAGTGACGATCAGCTCCGCAGTGACCGATCAGAGCCGGGCGGCGAAGGTGGGGAAATATGCGGGTCCGCCCGCGCCGCCCGCGCCGCCCTCTCCACCGGCGCCGCCCGTCGGGCCCGCATGAGACAGCCCGCCGGCGCCGAAACCGCCGTCTGCGCCGGTGCCACCGGTGCCGTCGCCTCCCTTACCGCCGTGACCGCCCGTGCCGCCATCGCCGCCGGAACTGCCGGCGCTGGTGCCGCTGCCACCGGCACCGCCGCTGCCGCCGTCACCGCCGCTGCCACCGGCGCCCGGGGCGGTGCCGGCGCCGTGGGTGCCGCCGCCACCGCCGAGGCCGCCCTGGCCGCCCTTGCCGCCGGTGCCGGCACCCTCACCGCCCGTGCCGCCCTTGCCGCCGTCGCCGCCGTCGCCGGCATTGCCGGCGTCACCGGAGGCGATGTTGCCGCCATGGCCGCCGGTACCGCCGATGCCGCCATCGCCTCCGAACCCTCCGGCGCCGGTGGCTGTTCCGCCGGTGCCACCGTTGCCGCCGGTGCCGGCGGTGCCGCCTTGTCCGTGCTGTGTTGCCAAGGCGAAGCCGCTGTCACCGCCAGAGCCGCCGTTGCCACCGTTTCCGGCGACAGCGTTGGGCAAGGTGGCGGCTCCGCCGGTCCCGCCGTTGCCACCGTTGCCGGCGGTGCCGTCGATGATGCTGGGACCGCCGCGGCCGCCGTCGCCGCCGTTGCCACCGGTGTAGAAGCCGATGCCCGCATCGCCGCCGTTGCCGCCATCGCCACCGTTCCTGCCATAACCGCCTCTACCGCCGTTGCCGCCGCCGCCGCCATATCCCGCTGTGTCGCCGCCGTTGCCGCCATCGCCGCCGCGGCCCCCGGTGCCGGTTGCCTCGGCGGCGGTCGCGGCGTTGCCGCCGTTACCGCCGTTGCCGCCTTGGCCGCCGCTGTTGGCGAACCCGGTCGCGACACCGGCATTGCCTCCCTTTCCGCCGTCGCCGCCGTCGAAGCCGTCCCCGCCGGCGCCGCCGCGGCCGCCGGCGCCGCTGGTGCTGGCATCGCCGTAGCTGGTGCCGCCAGCGCCGCCTGCCCCGCCGTCACCGCCGGTGCCGGCCGTGCTCAGGCTGCCTGCGGTGCCGGCATTGCCCCCCTTGCCGCCCTCGCCGCCGTCGCCACCGGTGCCGTGACCCTCGCCGCCGTTTCCTCCGCTTCCGCCGTTTCCGGCGTTACCGCCTTTGCCCCCGGTGGCGCCCTGTCCGCCGTTGCCGCCGGCTCCGCCGGCACCACCTTGGCCGCCGGCCCGGCCCGTGCTGGCACCCGACGCGCCGTCGCCACCCTGACCACCGGCACCGCCCTGACCGGCTTGGAGCCCGGTGCCGCCGATGCCGCCGTCGCCGCCGTTACCGCCGGCGCCGTCGTGAACGCTGCCGGTGAACGCGCCGTCACCGCCATGCCCACCGGTGCCGGCGGTTCCGCCGCGACCCCCATCAGCGAGGCCACCGTTGCCGCCGCCGCCGCCGAGACCGCCCGTACCACCGCCGTAGCCGCCGTTACCGCCGTCTCCGCCTCGGCCGCCGACTCCATTGCCGTTTGCGTCGGCGTTGCCGCCGGTGCCGCCTGTGCCGCCGGTGCCGCCGGTGCTGTAGCGGCCTGCCGCACCGCCCAGGCCGCCCTTGCCTCCGGTGCCGCCGGCGATGCTGCTGGTACCGCCGTCGCCGCCGGCGCCGCCTTTTCCGCCACGGCCGCCGTCGTCCCCGGGGGCGGTGCCATCAGAGCCGCGTCCGCCGTTACCGCCGGTTCCACCGTCGGCGCCGCGTCCGGCGTCGGTTCCGCCGCTGCCACCTGTGCCGCCTGCACCTCCGCTGCCGCCGCTGCCGGCGTCGCCGCGACCGTCTGCACCGTTTCCGCCCGCGCCGCCGGTCCCGCCGTTGCCGACCCACCCGGCGTCACCGCCGTGACCGCCCTGCCCGCCGTCAGCGCCCACAACGCCAAGACCGTTGCTTGCCGTCCCGCCGACGCCCGTAGCGGCGCCGCCGTCACCGCCTGCCCCGCCGTTGCCGCCAGCTACGAGTCCCTTGTCGCCGCCACTCGCGCCGTCGACGCCCCTGAGAGCATTGACGCCGCCCGGGTCACCGCCCCTACCACCAGCCCCTCCCGCGCCCGGGTTGCCCCCGTGACCGCCTGCACCGCCGTTTCCGGCCACGGGACCGCTGTCGCCCTTGCCCCCGCCGCCCCCATCTCCGCCGGCTCCACCGAGCGCCCCGTTGCCGCCTGCGCCACCGTTGCCGGCGCTGCCCGAGTGTCCGAACAGGCCGCCCGCGCCGGCGACCCCTCCCGTGCCACCATCTCCGCCGGCGCCGCCAGCACCACCGTGGGCGCCTGCCCCACCTGCGCCGCCGTCTGCCCCGCTGTCCACCATGGCGCTGCCGCCGAAGCCGCCGCTGCCGCCGGTGCCACCGCTGCCGCCGGCACCGCCGGCGCCACCGTTGCCGCCCGAGCCGCCGGAACCCAAGATCAGGCCGCCCCGTCCGCCGGCGCCGCCGGCACCACCGTGGCCGCCGGCCCCGCCGTCGCCGCCAACAGCCCCCCCAGCACCGCTGTCGCCGGTGCCGCCGGCCCCGCTATTGCCCATGGCGCCGGCAGCACCGGAGGTGCCGTTTCCTCCGATTCCGCCCGCACCACCGACGCCACCGCTACCGAACAGCAATCCGCCGCGACCACCGTCGCCGCCGGTTCCGCCATTGGCGCCATCTCCGCCGGTGCCGGCGTTGCCACCGCTGCCGCCGGTGCCCCCGAAGTATCCCGCGTGACCGCCGGCACCGCCGTTGCCGCCGGCGACACCGGTAGCGCCGGCGCCTCCGGAGCCTCCGGCCCCTCCGTTGCCGCCAAACCATCCGGCATTGCCTCCGGCCCCGCCGCTTCCGCCTCCGACGCCGCCGCTGCCTCCGGCCCCGCCGCTGCCGAACAGGCCGGCCGAGCCACCGGCGCCGCCGTTTTGGCCTGCCGCTCCTTGCGCGCCATCTCCTCCGTTACCCCACAGCAAACCCCCGTCGCCTCCGTTACCGCCCGCGGTGGTTGCGCTGGCGCCGTCACCGATCAGTGGGCGTCCGAGCAGCGCTTCGATGGGCGCATTGATCACCGCAAGCAAACTTTGCTCCGCGGATTGCAGCGAGGGCACGTTGGCGGCCTCGGCAGCCAAATAGGAGTTTGATGCATTGCCTAGCGCCTGTACGAAGCGCTGATGAAAATCCGCGGCTTGCGCACTGAGCGCTTGGTATTGGGCGCCATGCTGGGAGAACAGTGCGGCGATAGCGGCGGACACCTCGTCCTCGGCGGCAACCCGCAGCGCTGTGATGCTAGTGGCCGCATGCGCATTCACAGCGATGATCGAGGAACCGATACTGTTCAAATCGGCAGCCGCCGCAGCAAGCATGTTCGGCGAGGTGGTCAGGTAGGACAACATGGCTCCTTTTCATTGGCCTCGACGGTTGCTGGGCGTTGGCGAATGCGAACGGGGGGCCAGAACTGGCACCGGCCGGTTCAGAGATGTGGGAGATAAGAAAACGTCGCCTTGTTCTCGTCCGCAATTCGGCTGTCCATGCTCTCTATGGTTTACCGGCCGACAGGGCGTTCGGTAGACGCCGCGATGTTGTACGGCCACAATTACGGGTTGTGCCCAGCGACCGACTCCGGCCTGCCGTAGCCGGCGACGAATCTGAAGGCGAGATCAGCGGGCGAAGGGCTCTTGAGTGGTTTCGAAGATCAAGTGGTGATCGGTTATGCGAATCCGGTCACCTTCATTGAGGACGGCGCTGGTGTGAATACGTCGACCGGAAACGTAGACACCGTTTACCGAACGCAAATCAACGAGGACGAAATTGGAACCCGTGTCGACGACGGCCGCGTGGTGACGGCTGACTTTGGCGCCGGCAAGAACGATGTCATTGTCCGGGCTGCGCCCGATACGGGTGGTGGTGGCGACCAATGGATACCTGAGTCCGTTCGCGTCGCGAAGTGACGGGCCGTGGGTAGCGCCCGGAGGTGCCGTCATGTGCCGCGACAGGGTGCTGATGGTGTCGTCGGCGCTCGATTGGGCAGCAGTGCGGACATCGAGTGGCCGCTGCCGAAGGATCCGCTCGTGTAGCACACGCACCGCGGGTCCGGGATCGACGCCCAGGTCGTCGGCCAGCCGGTCTTTCAGTCGCTGGTAAGCATCGAGCGCATCGAATTGGCGGTCGGCCAGGTAGTAAGCGGCGATGAGCTGCGCCCAAAGGGGTTCTCGGTAGGGGTGGTCGGTGGCAAGTGTCTCAAGCTCGCCTATTACCGAATGAACTCGTCCGCAAGCGATTTCAACTTCGGCATGGGCGAGTTGCGTCAATACCTTTTCCTCTTGTAGTCCCTTTGCAAAGGCGTCGACGAAGTTGAAGTCACGCAAGTCGTCAAGCGCTGGTCCGCGCCATTCAGCAAGCGCGGCCGAGAAGTGTTCACTGGCCTGCTCGAACCGCGCGTCCGCGGCAGCCCGCAGTCCCGCCCCCTTTTTGGCCACGAATCGGCCCAGGTCGTAGTTGCTGTCCAGAACCGCGAGTCGATAGCCCGGCGACGCGTTGGCCAACAGGGTGCGTGCTTCGGCACCGGCGTTACTCAACAGTCGACGCAGATTAGACATATATGCATAGAGCGTCGCTCGCGCGCCGCTCGGGGCTCCCCGTTCCCACGCTGCGTCGATCAACGCATCGGTTGCGACCGGTCGGTTCCGATTGATCAGCAACATCGCCAATACCGCACGTTGCTTAGGCGTCCCCAACGGTACAACCGCGCCGTCGATGCAAATCTCCAAAGGCCCTAGCACGCTGAACTGGACACCGGGTTGCGCCACCGCCATTCGGTCCCTCCAACTATCGGCGCAGCAATGCCCAAATTGGCGTATTGCCAGCTCCACACTCCCTAGTTCCGTGAACGGCTCCTTGTGTGCCCGTCGCCTACCTCCGCGGTTGGATTAGCGGCCCGTCTCACGGTGGCACGGCAACGGCAGGCCTCGCATACCGGCCGCTCGAGTTGTCAAGAGCCAAGGCGACCGCTTCGTCGAAATTGAGCGCAGCGCCGTAAGCCCACGTGGCTTCGAATCGCTCCCGACCGAGCTCCTGCCTGGCCCGGGAGCAGCACTGCTCATGATGGGAAAACTGATCGGGGACGTGCATCAGCGGGCTGCCGATGGCCCGGCTGAGCGCGTCGGCAGCTGCCAGCATGGTGCCGGCATGGCGCCAATCGTCATGCGAGCCGGCGATCCACGCCAAGTTCTCGAAGCACTGTGCCCCAGTAAACGGATCACCGATCAGCTGCGACAACTCAAGGCCCTCGATAATGGCAAGTTCTGCGCTGTGAAGCTCTCCGCGCAACCATTGCACTACGCCCAGCGCCACCAGCGCCCGTGACCTATACCACGACTCCCCGTGGGATGTCGTGATGGCCAACGCCGCCTCGAAGGAGTTCATCGCCTCGTCAAGATCACCTGACAGCTCAAAAGCCCACCCCAGGTAGTAGGTCGCGGCAAATCGCACCTCGAATTCGCCCGTCAGCGCCTGTGCGCGCCGCAAATACTCGACTCCCCGTTCGATCTCACCGGTTTGCACGGCAATGTACCCGTCAATGGCGTCAAATCTGGCGCGTAGTTCTGCCAATTCTGCTTGTTCAATGTCATTCATCGCCGCAATCTGGTCGCGAGCCTCGGCGGCGATAGCCCGAACCGCGGCGAGGTCCATTTGGAAGAAGGCGATCACGGCGATTTCGCTGAGGGCGCGGACGCGCCACGGGCTCGGTTCAACGGATACCGCGTCCAGTGCTGACTCGAGCCATCGGCGTGCTTCCCCGAACATCCCGTCTTTCTGCCAGACCGGGCGCATGGCCACCGCAATCTCTAATGCGGTTGTCGGGTCATGGACCAGCGAGAACTGCAGCGCTTCGCGCACATTGGGCATCTCGCGCAACAACCGCTCCGACCAGTGCAGCTGACCGTGGGTGAACCATTGCGAGTTGGCTTGGGTGACGAGCTGGTGATACCAGTGGGCGTGACGCGCCCGGAGGAGGTCTTGTTCGCTTCGTGTGACATGGGCTTTGGCGAAGTCGCGCAACGTCTCCAGGAATCGGAAGCGCACGTGGTCGCGCTGTGGGATGCGGATCAAGATGGATTTGTCGACCAGGACGCCCAGCAGGTCGAGCAGGAGGGCTTCGGCGGGCAGTTCGTCAGCGCACAGGTGGTGGGCGGCCGGCAGATCGAAGGTTCCGGCGAACACCGCGAGCGTCGCCCACAGCCGTTGTTCCGTGCGGGTGCAGAGCTGGTAGCTCCAGTCGATGCAGCCGGCGAGTGTCTTTTGGCGGCTCGGAGCGCCGCGGTGGCCACGAGTGAGCAGCGTGTACGGCTCGCTGAGCCCGTCCGCGATCTGTTCCACCGACATGGCGCGCAACCGGGCGGCGGCCAACTCGATGGCCAGCGGGAGGCCCTCCAGCCGGGTGCAGATGCGGTGTACGGCGGCGCCGTTGTATTCGTTCAACGTGAAGTCGGGGACGGCGGCGCACGCGCGTCGTAGGAACAGCGCCACCCCGGGATAGGCGGCGAGGCGCTCTACGTCCGGAGTCGTGTCGGGGCGGGGCACGCCCAGCGGAGACACGGTCTTCACTGTCTCGGCCGCGATGTCGAGGACCTCGCGGCTGGTCGCCAACACGTGCAACCGTGAACAACGGTGCAGCACGGTATCGGCGAACTTCGCCGCGTCGTCTATGAGGTGTTCGCAATTGTCCAGAACCAGCAGCGCATCGCGTTCAGCCAAGACATCGACCAGCACTTCACTGAGAGTTTGGCCAGGGTGATCACGCACGCCCAGCGCCGCGGCCACCGTTTCGGTCAACAGCGTTCCGTCGCGCAGGTCGCTCAGGTCCACCAGCCACACCCCGTCGGGGTATTCGGCGCGCAACTCGGCGGCCGCGTGCAGCGCCAGAGTGGTTTTGCCAACCCCGCCCATACCGGCCAGGGTGACCAGCCGCGAGGTCGCCAAGAGCATCCGCAGTTCGGCCACGTCGGCGCCGCGGCCTACCACCTCGGCGGGCAGCATCGGCAGATTGCCCACTCTTGGCCGCGCTGCCATCGCCGATGTGGCGATGGGGCGCGCCGGCCCGACCCCACCGCCGCGATCGTGGAACAAGACGTGGCGCAATTGTTCACCCAACTCGGCCGCCGACGGTCGATCAGCGGGATCCGGGGCCATCGCCGCGGCGATTATTGCGTCCACTTCGGTGGGGATGTCATGCTCTCGTCTGTCGGAATGCGGCTCGTTACTGATCCGCACGAATTGCGCCACCACCTGCTCACCTTGGCGGCGCTCAAAGGCGGCATGACCAGTCAGCGCGGCGAACAAGCTGGCGCCTAAGCCATATACGTCCGCATCCGCGCCGGGGCTCGCGCCGCCGATAACCTCGGGAGCGGCGAACGCGGGTGTAGTCGCATGCACACCCGCGGTGACCTGACAGCCCCGATTGATGTGAGCGACCCCAAAATCGGTCAACGCCGGCTCACCATAATCGGTGAACAAAACGTTGGCCGGGTTCACGTCACGATGCACCACCCCGACTCGATGCGCGGCGGCCAATGCGCCAGCGATCTTGACCCCGACCTCAAGCACCTCATCGACCGACAGCACGCCGAACTCCGCAATACGTTGTTGCCAAGATCCCTGCCCACACAACGGCATGACGAGAAACGGCCAACCGCCGGCGGTTTGGCCCACCTGCAAAACGGCCACGATGTTTGGATGCCCGGTCAACCGCGCCATGGCCTGCTGCTCACGAGAGAATCGGGTTCGAGCCTCATCGGAGAGACCGGTCAGCACCTTGACCGCCACCGGCCGGTCCAACCCCACCTGCAGGCAGCGAAATACCACACCAAACCCGCCGCGACCGATTTCGGCCGCGTCAACAAAACCCGCCCCGCCCAACTCCGTCACCCAATCCACGGCCACACGCGGCTGGGTGGGATCCAGATCAAGCATCAGCAGCCTCTCGCCTAAGTGTTAAGAGAATTAAATCGCAACCACCCGCCACGCAGTGGTTTGCGTCTGACTTCGCGATAGAGATCGGCGTGTCGATCAGACAACATCCGACGGGTTCTCCGAACCATTACGGAGGATCTGATCATGTCCCAAGCAAACTCTGGTGGCGCCCGGTCGAGACGCCGCCCGAAACGGTTTTTGTCCCCGTCGCAGAAGTACGAGATCTGGTTGCAGCTGGTCCGCCAGGAGGTGACGACCGCCGAGGCCGCGGCCAACCACCGAGTGGACCGCACGACGATCATGCGCATCCGCACGGTCGCCAAGGAAGGTGCGCTTGCGGCGCTGGCGACCTCCAAGCCTGGTACCGCCGCGCGGCAGCGCGACTACGAGTTGGAGGCGGCCAAGGCCGAGAATGCGCGGTTGTCCGAGGCGCTCAAGGAGATGGCTGTGCGGCTGACGCTGGTCGAGGGAAAAGGGAGTTGGGCTAAGTGGCCGGGTCCCGCACCGGGTTGACGCGGCCACCAAGACAGCACTGCTCGGCCTGCTCGACCACGCGACCGGCGCCGGCTGGACGCGGCGTCGAGCCTGCCACGAGTTGCAACTCGGCGAGGTCCGCGCGCACCGCTGGATCGCGCGGCGCGCCCTGGGCCAGTTGACCGACAAGACATCGGGCGGATCGCCCATGCACGGGCTGCTCGACACCGAGGCCGCCGAGATCCTGGCTCTATTCGACGAATGGGGCGAGACCGACCGCTCGCATCGCAAGCTCGCCCACCGCGGCTCCTACCTTCACCGAGTTTGGGTGTCGCCGTCGAGTGTGCGCCGTGTTCTTTTCCTGGCGGACAAGCACTTCCGTCCGCTGGCCAAGCCGGGTCGCTCGCAGCGTAAACCGTTTCCGGACTGGGTGGACTACAAACCCAACTCGATCTGGATCCACGACACCACGCATTTCACCAGAGCGGGTATGGCGGTGCTGATCATCCAGGACCTCGTCTCGCGCAAGTGGATCACCGAAGTTGTTTCCGCGAAGAAACCTCCACCCAGGTCGAGGTCGGGTTCACCGACGCACTCGACGCCGAGGGACTCCTGGAAGCAGTCGAGCGACGCCAAGACGGGCTCGTCGACATCGACACCGACGATGAGGCCCGGCCGATCCTGCTCGCGGTATCCGACAACGGCCCACAGATGACGTCGGGCTCACCCCCGCGGGAGTTCATGGCCATGTGCGCGATCGCCCAGCACTTCGGCCGCCCGGGCACCCCGACCGATCAGGCCTGGATCGAGAGCTTCAAACGGGCACCCCAAGGCCGAGTTTCCGCACCTGCTCGCAATCGAGGACCCCGCCACCTTGCGCGCCGAAATCGCCGTCACCCGCGAGTTCTGGAATTCGGTCCGGTTGCATGCCGGCATCGGATACGTCACGCCCAACGACGAACCGGAAGGACGAGGGGAGGCCATCCGCAAAGCACGCCAAGCCGGGCTCGAATCCGCCCGCAAACGCCGCCTTGCCTGGCACCGCCAGCAAAGGCACACTCAACCTATCCAGGATCCCGACGATGTTGTCTGATCAAACGCGAATGTCTATCGCAAAGTCAGAAACACCTCAGTTGACGCGTTTGGCGGCTGCGGCGGGTTTGTTGTTGTCGACGAACAGGATTGGGGCCAGGGCTTGTTTCATGTGCCAGCTGATGTAGTAGGACAGCATGCGCAGGAACATGTGGGCGCGGACCCGGTCGGCTAGCCGGTGGCGGATGGGCCGCACATCGAGTTCGGTGTTGAGGGTGCGGAAGAACCGCTCGACGTCTTCGAGTCCCTTGTAGCGCAACACCACATCATCGTGCCCGAGGGTGTCGGCGGGCAGGCTGGTGCGCAGCGCGTAGATGCCGTCGAGGGCGGCCTCGGCGGTGATCGCCTCGGTGTTTCGGGTGAAGGTGAAGGATTCGTCGGTGATCTCGATGGTGAAGTGTTTGGCCATGTGGTAGTGGTTGAGCACTTTGCCGACCCGTAGCGCGATCTTGTCTTTGCCGCGCAGCGGGCGCCGCGCGCGGCTGGTGGCCGCGGCGATAGGAGTGAGTTCTTTTTCGGTGGCGGCCAACAGATCTTGGCGTTTGCGGGTGCGTTGTTCGGCCAGCACGGGGTTGTGGCAGCACACCAGCCGCTCGCCGAGAAACTCCGGGGAGGTGATCTCGGCGAGGTCCTGCTCATCGAACAGTGACAGCTGCAACGCACCTTCGTCGACCAATGCTTTGATCTGGGGGGCGCGCAACGCGCTGATCCAGTCCAGCTGCGCGGGGCGCACCTCGTCGCGGATGCGGGCGTTGGTGAGCATGCCGCGATCCCCGACCAGGCACACCCGCGAGAGCCCGAACCGGTTTTTGAGCTTTTCGATCTGGGCGGTCAGGGTTTTCGGGTCGGCGATGTTGCCGTCGAACACCTCGATCGCGATCGGTATCCCGGCGGTTGTGCACAGCAGCCCGTAGACGATTTGCCGCCGGCCTTTCACCCCGTCTCTGGGGTGCCCGATCGCTCCCAGCGGGCAGGTGCGGCCCTCAAACGCCGCTGAGGACACGTCATAGAGCACCAGCGTGCGGTTTACTAAATGCTTTGCGGCAAGGGCGGTTTCGATGGTGTCCTTACGGTCGAGCACCCAATCCATCGCCTCATACAGGTCATCTTCATCGCAGCAGGAGACACCCAGCAGCTCACCCAGCGAGCTGGTCGCGGTCTCGGCGCGCAGCCCGCGCGCGATCGCCAGCTTCGAACTCGGCGCGATGACCTGCCCGATCAGCATGGCCAGCACCAGATCCCGCCGCCGCGACGGCACTGGGTCGATCAACTCGGCCATGCCCAGCCCTCGCGCGGTGCCCAGCACCGCGGCCACATGCCCATGGGGCAGGCTGCGGGTGATCTCGAACGCCGCGGCCAGATCCGGTGCCGGTGGCAGCCTCTTGAGCACCCGTGACAGCGCCTCCACCTTGGGCTCGGGCCAGCGTGACAGGTTGGCCAGGGTGCGGTTCTTCACCTTGCCGCCCTCGCGGTAGCTTTCGCGCAACAGGATCGCCGGCGGTGACCCCCGATTCGGCACCCGCGCCACGTACATGTCTACTTGATATCATCCGTAGCAGCGATATACCGCTTACTCACCACATGACACGCCGTGATCGTCTACCTAATACATGTTTACATTCGCTGAGCGGTCTGGGCGCGCAACGCCCGCTCATCAACACAAACGAGAGTTCGGACCCGCACTACAAGGGGGAACTTCGGTGTTTAGTGCGACCGAATGTCTGCGGCGCGGCGGCCTCTCCGATGCAGCGGCGGCACGCGCCGGGTCCGCAGTGACAGTGGAATGCGGCTACCGGCGGCCTTCGTTGAGCAATGCATCGAAGAGCCCGAACCGGCGCAGCGTAGCGATCACGTCCCCTGCCATCGCTGGGCAATCGACAAGACTGAACCGAAGCGCTTCCCAGATGTTGGGCAACTCACTTCTAAGGCGCTGAATCCAGAGCACTTCTTGACTGTCGGGCCGATCTGCCCCTGCGCCGCAGACTAGTTGGTGATACCAGCTGGCGTGGCGTCGACCCAAGCGCCTGCGCTCAGTAGCGGGGGTGCGGCTGCGTCCGTAGGCACGGAGAGTATTCAAGAGGCGAAACCGCACCACGCCGTCGTCTTCGACACGGATCAGGATCGATTTGTCGACCAGTGCGCACAGCACGTCCAGGAATTCGCGTGCGGACAGATGCCCGCCACTGACGTACCGAGCCGCTGACAGATCGAAGCTGTCTGAGAATACCGACAGTAGTGCCCAGACTTGTCGTTCGTGATCGCTGCACAAGTCATAGCTGCTCTCGATAGAGGAGTTGAGCGATCGCTGATGGGTGGGGGCGTTGCGGCCGAGGCTTAACACCGCATGACTGTCGCAAAGTTCGTCACCGATTTGCTGTACTGACTTGACAGGAAGCTGCGCAGCCGCCAGCTCGATGGCGACCGGGAGCCCGTCCAGGCGGGCGCAGATGTACGCCACCGCGTCCGCATTTTGGTCGGTGAGCTCGAACTCGGGTACCGCGGCGCGAGCACACCGGATAAACATCGCTACAGCGTCATTGTCGGCGAGGACGCGCACGCTGGAAACGTCGTTTCGTCCGGGGCAGGCCAGCGGTGAGAGCGCGAGCACTGCTTCGCCCCCGACTGCGAGAACCTCACGGCTGGTGGCCAGGACACGTAGCTGCGGGCAGCGCGGCAGTAACGTCCCGACCAATTCGGCTGCCTCGTCGATGACCTGTTCGCAGTTATCTAAAACGATGAGCGCCCGTCGCTCGCTGAGGGCATCGACCAGCCCCTCGATCGGCGGTCGGCTCGCCTGTTCGGGAATGTCCAACGTTACGGCCACGAGCTCGATCAGCTGGGAGCCCTCGCGTAGCTCACCCAACTCCACCAGCCACACCCCGTCGGGGTGGTAGACACTCTGCTGGTGTGCGGCATGGATAACCAGGGTCGTCTTGCCTACCCCGCCCGTGCCGATCACTGTCACCACGCGTGAACACCTCAGCAACTCGTGCACCCGAGAAAGCTCGGTGTGACGACCCACCAGGTTTTTCGACAGCGCAGGCAACTTTTTCTTCGCATTCGTTCTCCGCCCGCCGGCCGGTCCGGGCGAGGGGGTTATGTGCTTGCGTGGTCTGCCGTCGCCTGCACCGCCTTGGAGGACCATCTCGTCGACGGCCAGGCCGTGGCGGGCTTGGACTTGCTGGAGTTGGCGGCCTAATTCCACGGCCGAGGGCCGCTTGTCAGGATCCCGGGCCATCGTCAGCTCAATCACGGCGGCAAGGTCGGCGGGGACGTCGTGTGCGCGGAGATCGGGTAAAGGCCCGGTCGTGATTCGCACGAAGTGCGCCTGCAACTGTTCGCCATGGCGCCGTTCGAAGGGCGCACGACCGGTGAGCCCGGTGAACAGGCTCGCGCCCAGTCCGTACACGTCGGAGGACGGGCTCGGCGATGCACCGCCGAGTAGCTCAGGGGCGGTAAAGGCCGGCGACCCATAAAATATCCCGGGAGCCGTGGTGAAACCAGCCGCGATGCGCGAGATGCCAAAATCGGACAGCGCCGGTTCACCATAGTCGGTGGGAAGAACGTTGCCGGGCTTGACATCACGATGTATGACGCCCGCCTGGTGCGCGCACTCCAACGCGCCGGCGATCTTGACCCCCACTTTCAACACTTCATGCATACCCAACGCCCCCACGACCGCAATCCGTTCCTGCCAAGACCCCAACCGGCAAAACGGCATCACCAGAAACGGGTAACTCGTTGTGGTTTGGCCGATCTGCAAAACAGGCACAATGTTGGGGTGACCCGTGAGGGTTGCCATCGCCTGCTGTTCGCGCACAAACCGCGCTCGATCGTCTTGGCACTCGGCGGCCACCACCTTGACCGCCACGACCCGGCCCAACGCCACCTGCGTGCAGCGATAGACCGCGCCGAACCCGCCCCGGCCGATCTCGATCGCGTCAGCAAACCCCAACGCGGCCAATTCGGCTGCAACCGTTGGGACCGCATAGCCACCTGGCCCGGCCGGTTCGGCCTCCGTGCCAACTAGGTCAGGATCCATCTACTTGCCTCGGCATCCCATCGATTCGCCGAGTAAGCGTACGCTCGCGAACTGGCGCAGGCCAACCCGAGTGAACAGTTCAGCCGGGGGTGCTGCGAGTGCGTCTGAGGGTTGCCCGGGTGAACACTTTCGGGGGTTCAAACAAGCTGCCTACCAGCGGGTTTCAATTGTCCGGTGGCCGCCCTCGCCGAAGATGACGACCGGATGCGTTATCGAAGTCCGAGAGATTTCGCAGTGAATGCCGGACCGCCGACCAGCACTAGATTAGGAAACATGGTCAGGGAGCGCCGTTAAGTATTCATTAAGGTCTGGGCTCGATAGTTAGGCGATGCGATCTCGTCACGGTTCAAGGTGCACAGCCCCTTGCACAAGTGAAGGATGCGGCGAGGATGCCGCCTATCGCGACGTCTTGACAATCCGTGGCGGAACTCCGGCACCGGCCCACTTAACTTGGCCCTGGGGGCTACCCGGGCAGAGGTGGCGGTTTCGATGACGGTTACGGCCGACCGGGCGATGCTGCCGCTCAGCTCTCGTATGCCAGAACTCGGCTCGTTCGAAATCTTTCAGGCAATCGCTGAGACCGGAAGTGTCAGCGCCGCCGCCCGCGAACTCGCGTTGACCCAACAAGCCGTGTCGCGGCGGCTCGCCTCATTCGAGGCCCAGATCGGGCTGACGTTGGCCCTCCGCACGACGCGTGGCTCACAACTCACAGCGGCAGGCGTCGTCGTCGCGGAGTGGGCGGCCCGACTGCTTGAGGTCGCCCGGCAGGCCGACGAAGACCTGAAATCGTTGCGAAGCGAAGGCCGTCGGCGAATCAAGGTCGTGGCCAGCCACACAATCGCCGAACAGCTTATGCCCCAATGGTTGCTGTCCATGCATGCTCTAGCCGGCCGGCCCGGCAGCACCGGGCCCCAGGTGTGTTTGACTGCCACCGAGAGCGGCGATGCGATCGCGGCGGTTCGAGATGGCGCTGCCGATCTTGCATTCGTTGAAGACCCCGATCCGCTTGCAGGACTCGGCAATTGTGTGGTGGGGCACGACGAGCTGGTGGTCGTGGTACTTCCGGATCACCACTGGGCTCGTCGGTCGCGCGTGGTGAGCGCCCTTGAACTCGCGCAAACACCCCTGGTTGCTCGCGAGACCCGTTCGCGCCGTTGCGATACGCTTACCACCGCCCTCCGCGGGGTGCTGGGCAACGGCATGCAGCAGGTGCCTCCAGTACTGGCAATGGGGTCCACCGCGGCAATGCGCGCTGCGGTTCTTGCCGGTGCGGGACCGGCGGTGATGAGCCGGCTGGCCGTGGTCGATGACTTGGCTGCGGGTCGACTGCGCGCCATCACCATCCCCGGCTTGGATTTACGTCGCAAGCTTCGAGCCACGTGGACCGGCGGGCGCACCCCCCCCCCCTCGATTCGAAACTTCCTGAACCACATCATTCGCACACCGCCTCCCCGAAGTAGATGTGTCGGTCCTATGGTCGCGGAATCGGCATGAGGCTTCGAGGAACGATGCCGGGCCAGGCCGAAGTGAGGCGATCACCCCGCTGTGCCTGATGGCCAGGCAGCAGCAGGTTTGGGACGTGATGGCATCAGGTGATTGAGAATTGGTTCGGGTGGGCTTCGTACCCGACGTCCTCAGTCGCACCCACGCCGCTGAAAATGTGCAGCACCTTGCTCGGTGCGCCGCTGACGTTGCGAAATTCATGCCAGCTCTGCCGCGGGACGACGAGAAGCTGGCCCGGGTTCATATCCATTGGGTCGCCTGGGTCTCCGAGAAATCGGACGGTGCCGCTCAGCGGTACCACGACCATGTCGGCGTAGGGGTGTCGATGCATGTGGTGGATGAACCCAGGCGGAAATGTGAGCACGTCCGCCACGATCGCGGGTGTTTCAGTCAGGCCAGCGCTGAGTAGGTGCTGATTCAACTGGTGTTCTGTGATGTCCCACCGGGTGAAAACCTCGCCGGGAATTTCGTCGAAAGTAATCAGTCGAACATCAGGCATTGCTTGCCTCCATGTCTGCGGGGTCAATCGCACGCTCGGCCGACGTAGTCTATGCATCGGCCAGCGAACTCGGCGCGTCACTCGATTTCTCGGCCCGACCAAAGGGTATGTGAACGCGGCGGGCGCGTCCCGCGACCAAGCGCCCAGTCCCATTGGGGCCTTCCGTGGGCTCGGGGTTGTGCACATCGTGCATCGGGCCTAGCGTTCAGCAGCGCCGCGGCCAGGGACGCTCGCTGGCGAAGCCGCGAACCACGTGTGCGCGCACGAACTCGGCTACGACGTCGAGGTCATCCATATTACTGTAAGTGTCGATGACGGAGTACTGAACAGCGAGAACAGGATTCGTACATACCACTCGCCGGCGGCCTCCACATCGAGATCTTTGCGCACCTCGCCGGTGAGCTTGGCCGCCGATAGGTACGGGGCGAAGAAGTCGACGCATTCCCGCAGCAGCACGCCGACCGCCGCATCGGCAGCCTCAATGACGAATGGCTACCCAGTGGTCGTCATCCCAAGAGACGGCCAACACGCATCCGCGCAGTGGCGTTCCCGCATAAAGACGGCCTGTTCCCCTGTTGGGTACAGCCGGTAACGGTTAGCCACGCCGATAACCTAACCGCGCCCACTGACACGTCCTTGTTCGCCGCATCCTGCGGCGGTCGCGCCTTTGTCGATCATCACCCAATACATCGACCAACAGCACCGACCGTCCAGTGGTCCCGATAAGCCGAAATTGATGCGCTAACCCAGCGCTAACCCCGCCATGAATGGCGGGGCTTGCGCGCTACCACAACTGGTCAGAGCTCCTTGGCTGGCCTTGTTTGGCGGACATCCGGCGGACATGATGATATCATCGATATCGGGAGGTTAACAGGTATGGCCGATGTGTTGATCAGGGGACTATCGGACGCCGCCGTGGCACACATCGATGCGTCCGCCGCAGCGCGGGGGTTGTCGCGGCAGGAGTATCTGAGGCGGCGGTTCGAAACGGAGCGATCAGAGGGGCGACCTCAAGGCAAGCTCACCCTCGCGGACATGCGTCGCGCGGCGACCGCCGCAGCGGATCTCGACGACCCAAAGGTGATGGAGGGCGCGTGGCGGTGACCACGTGGCTGATCGACAAGTCGGCCTACACCCGCATACCGGCCTCACCGGACGCCAAACTCTGGATCGACCGTATCGAGCGTGGTCTGGTGCGAATGAGCACAGTCACCCGCCTGGAGATCGGCTATTCATTTCGCACCGCAGCGCACGCGCGTCTCGAGGCCGCCTCGCCGCCACTGTCGCTGATGCCAGTCGAGTACCTGACGCCGGCCGCAGAAGATCGCGCCGTCGAATTGCAGCTGCTGCTCGCCGATCGCGGGCAACACCGAGCGCCGTCGATCCCGGACCTCCTGGTGGCCGCCGCTGCCGAAATCGGGGCGCTCACCGTCCTCGCAGTTGACAAAGATTTCGATTTGATCGCGCAGATTTCTGGACAAGCTATCGAATGGCTACAGCTGACATAGAGCCGGGCGGCGGCGTGACGACAAGACTACATTGAGCATGGGTCGCACCTTCCCGAACCAGCGCGTCAACGCCGGTCCTTGATCAGACAAATGGACTTCAGATCATCCTCGGGAAGGTGCGCCCAATCACGCCGCCCCGCCGAGGCTCATCCACAGGTTCTGATCATTGCTCATGTTAAGGAGTCGAATTGTCTCTTGCTGTTGCTGTCGCAGTGTTCTTCGTCGGTATCGATTGGGCTGCGCAATCCCATGCCGTGTGCGTGATGGACCAAGCGGGTAAAGTGGTGGCCCGCTTCACCATCGACCATTCCGCGGACGGGATCGCCACCCTGATTCGTCGATTGGCCAAATACGCTGCTGCTGAAGATATTCCGATCGCAATCGAACGCCCGAACGGGCGGCTGGTGGACCTGCTGCTGGAGGCCGGACACCCAGTCGTGCCGGTCAGCCCGAACGCGATCAAAACCTGGCGTGAGGGCGAAGTCCTCTCCGGCGCAAAGTCTGATGCCGCCGACGCCGAAGTCATCGCCGAATACCTGCGGCTCGCCAACACCGACTGTGCGTGGCCACCCCCTACAGCGACCCCACCATCGCGGTCCGCACAGTAGTCCGCACCCGCACCGACCTCGTCGAGCAACGAGTCGCAGCCACCAATCAATTGTCCGCGCTGCTGGAAGCGCACTGGCCCGGCGCCAAGGCCATCTTCGCCGACGTGGAATCCCCAATCAGCCTGGCTTTCCTGACCCATTACCCCACCCCAGCCTCCGCCCAGCACCTGGGCGAGAAGCGATTGGCCGCGTTCTTGGCCAAACAGGGCTACTCCGGGCGCCGCGACCCGGGCGTGCTGCTGGCCCGGCTGCGCGAAGCCCCAGCAGGTTCCACCGGCACCGCAGTCACCGCAGCACTGGCCGACGCCATCGCCGCCCTGGTCGGCGTGCTGACCGCGCTCAACGCCGCCATCAAGAACCTGGACCGCTCGGTGGCCACCCGACTCGACGAGCACCCGGACGGCAAGATCTTCGCGTCGCTGCCAAGGTCGGGTCAGGTCAACGCCGCCCAGATGCTCGCCGAGTGGGGCGACTGCCGCCAAGCCTACGACGGACCCGACTCGATCGCTGCCTTGGCCGGATGCCCACCGGTCACCAAAGCCTCCGGTAAACACAAGGCAGTGCACTTTCGTTGGGCCTGCAACAAACGATTCCGCAAGGCCATTACCACCTTCGCCGACAACAGTCGACACGAAAGCCAATGGGCCGCACAGATCTACAACCAGGCACGCGCCGCAGGTAAAGACCACGCGCACGCCGTGCGTATCCTCTCGCGCGCCTGGATCCGCGTCATCTGGCGCTGCTGGCAAAACGGCGTCCCCTACGACCCCGCCCAACACGGCGCCGCAACCAAGCTCACGACCACATCTGCGGCCTGAGGTTGACATAGGGAGTGTCATGCGGGGATGGCGGTGACGAGGACAGCGTCCCGATCCGCCCTACCACCGAAGCGTTGTCCGGGATCACCACCATCACCGCCACGGTCGCCGGCGTGAATCCCGGTGCCAAGAATGTCACATTGGCCGACAACTCCGAAATCGGTTATGACGCAGTCGTACTCGCTGCGGGATCACGCATTGCTCTCGAGATGATTCCCGGATTGCCGGAAGCGGTCGACAACGGCTCGGCGGTCCACTATTACGCCACAGCAGCGGCAGCGTCCGCACACCGCGCGCTGTCGGCATTCGCCGGAGGCAAGCTGGTGTTCCTGATCACCTCGCAACCCTACCGATGCCCGGTGGCCCCGTATGAGGGGGCTCTGTTGGCTACAGACTTGTTGCGCGAGAACGGGACACGCGCTGCGACTCAGATCTCGGTGTACACCCCGGAGCAGCAGCCGATGCCTTCGGCGGGCCCCCACGCCGGTCCCGAACTCGTCGGCCTGCTGAATCATGAAGGCATCGACGTCTTTTGCGAACAGACCGTCGAGCGCATCGATCCAGACGCCCGGACGATCCATTTCCAGGATGGCCACAGCGTCGATTTCGATCTGCTGGTGTTCGTTTCGCCGCATCAGCCCGCGATCACCCTCGGTGAACCGGGGTGGATACCAACGTGCTGAACTACCTGGGCAAGACCGACGACAGCGCCACCCTCTCGGGTCGCGGTCACTGCTTCATCGACACCGGGGCACACCACTTCGCCAAGGGCAGTGGCGACTTCTTCGCCCTTCCCAATCCCGGGATTCACCTCACCCCGCCGTCGAGCGAACTGCACCACGACAAGCATGACGAGGAACGCGACTGGCGGGCGATAGGGGAAAATCGGTGGGCCGAAGTGACCGGGGATCACACCGACGTCAGCGTTGCCTGATCCGTGTCGGCCCCGCCGACGCCGTCATCGCCTGGACCCGCGATGTCGTGGGGGATGGGCGGCACCCGGGTGGCCCGCACGTAGACGGTGTCGCCCTCCCGTAGGGCCAGCGCCTCGGCGTCACCGCGGGTGATCTGGGCGGTGAAGGCGCCTCCGGTTGCCGCGCTGGTCAACTCCACCCGAACCTCGAAGCCCAGCACCACCACCCGGTTCACGGTGGCGCGGGCGACACCGGTGGACTCCGCGGTGCCGTCGGCGGCGGCAACGGCCATCTCCGGAGTCCGGCCGACTCGGATGTCGTGCGGGCGGACCAAGGCGCCGTTGAGCATGGAAACCGCTCCCAGGAAGGACATGACGAACGCGTTGGCCGGGGCGTCGTACACGTCGGTCGGAGATCCGACCTGTTCGATACGGCCCTTGTTGAGCACGGCTATCCGATCGGCCACATCCAGCGCCTCGGCCTGGTCATGGGTGACCAGCACCGTGGTGACGTGCACCTCGTCGTGCAGGCGGCGCAGCCAACTGCGAAGATCCTCACGGACTTTGGCGTCCAGGGCGCCGAACGGTTCGTCGAGCAGCAACACCTCCGGGTCGACGGCCAGCGCGCGGGCCAGGGCCATCCGCTGACGCTGACCACCGGAAAGCTGATTGGGGTAGCGGCCCTGAAATCCGCTCAGGCCCACCACCTCCAGCAGGTGATCGACCTTCTCCTTGATCTCGACCCTGGGCCGCTTGCGGATCCGCAGCCCGTAGGCGACGTTGTCGCGAACCGTCAGGTGCTTGAAGGCGGCGTAGTGCTGAAAGACGAATCCGATGCCACGCCGCTGCGGCGGCACCCCGGTCACGTCGCGCCCATTGATTGTCACCGAGCCGGCGTCGGGTCGGTCAAGGCCGGCGATGGTGCGCAACAGGGTCGATTTCCCGGAGCCGCTGGGGCCCAGCAACGCCGTCAGCGAACCGGAGGGCACCACGAAGTCCACCTGGTCCAGGGCAACGAAGTCGCCATAGCGCTTGGCGGCGTTGCGCACGACGATCGCGTGGCCGTTGCGGCCCGTCGTCTTGGCTGCGGTCATCTCAGCGTCTCCTCGCTATGCCTGGGCGGCCGCTCGTGCCCGGCGGGCGTCCAGCGCCACCTGGACGATCAACACCACCACTGCCACGGCCATCAGCAGGGTCGACAACGCATAGGCCCCGTACTCGGCGCCACGGTTGTAGCGGTCCGAGACCAGCAAGGTCAGCGTTTGGGACGTGCCCGGCAGGTTCGACGACACGATCAGGACCGCACCGTATTCGCCGAGCGTGCGGGCAACGGTCAACACGATGCCGTAGGTCAGGCCCCACCGGATGGACGGCAGCGTGATCCGCCAAAACGTCTGCCACCAACCGGAACCTAGCGTCGCGGCCGCCTGCTCCTGGTCAGTGCCCAACTCGTGCAACACCGGTTCGACTTCGCGCACCACGAACGGCAGCGTGACGAACATACTGGCAAGGACAATGCCGGGCAGACCGAAGATGATCTTGAGCCCCAGGTCCTTCTCGACGAAGCCCAGCGCACCGGCGGATCCCCACAGCAGGATCAACGCGACACCCACGATCACCGGTGAGACCGCGAACGGCAGGTCGATGATCGCCTGCAGTACACCCTTACCCCGAAACCGATTGCGGGCGAGCATCAATGCCGTCGGGATCCCGAACAGCACGTTCAACGGCACCACGATGCCCACCACCAGCAGCGACAGATTCAGTGCCGATATCGCCGCGGGCGTACTGATCCAGGCATAGAACTGGCCGAAACCGGGTTCGAAGGTCCGCCAGAGGATCACCGCCACTGGAACCACCAGCAGCACAGTGACATACCCGAGCGCGATGGATCGGACCAGGTAACGGACGCCGGGCGAGGGCGTCATGCAACCATCTCCTGCCGCCGGGCCGCACGCGTACCGACGACGCGCAACAGCAGCAATACCACAAAGGAAATCGTCAACAGCACAATGGATATCGCGGCGGCGCCGGTCCGGTCGTCGTTCTCGATCAAGGTGCGGATCCACTGGGACGACACCTCGGTCTTGCCCGGCACCGCGCCGCCGATCAGCACGACCGAGCCGTATTCACCGATGGCCCGCGAAAACGCAAGGCCCGCACCGGACAACAACGCCGGCATCAGCGACGGCAACACCACCGAGGACAAGATCTTCCGACCGGAGGCACCCAGCGACGCCGCCGCCTCCTCGGCCTCACGATCGACTTCCAGCAGCACCGGCTGAACGGCGCGCACCACGAACGGCAAGGTGACAAACGCCAGTGCCACACCCACCCCCCACGCCGTGTGCTGCAAATGAAGACCCACCGGACTGGCGGGGCCATAAAGGGCGAGCATCACCAGGCTGGCCACGATGGTGGGCAGCGCGAAGGGCAGATCGATGATTGCATCGACGACCCGTTTGCCGACGAAGTCGTCGCGCACCAGCACCCAGGCGATCAGCAGGCCGAATACCGTGTTGACGAGAGTGACCGCAGCCGAAATGCTCAGCGTCACTCGCAGTGAGTCCAGCGCGGCGCGCGACGTGACCGACAGCCAGAAGGCCTGCCAGCCGCCGCCCGAAGCTTGCCAGGCGATGGCGGCCAACGGCAGCAGCACGATGATCGACAGCCACACTACCGACACCCCGACCCGAAGTGATGTGCTGCCCCACCGGCCCGGACCGCGGAGGCCTGGTGCGCTGTCGTCGGTGGGTGGATCGTCCCCGATGGCCGGTCGATCCGGGTGTGAATCCGGTTGTGTCGGTGCGGTCATCCGGTGGCCTGCATATAGATCTTGGTGATGCTGCCGGTGCCCTTGTCGAACAGCTGGGGATCCACGATGTCCCAGCCGCCCAGGTCGGCGATTGTCCACAGTTTTGCCGGCACCGGAAACTGTGCGCGAAAGTCAGCGGCCACCGCGGGATCGAGGGGCCGGAAACCGGACTGCGCCCACAGTTTCTGCGCCGGCGCGGTGTACTGGAAGTTCTTGAATGCCGTCGCGGCCGCAAGGTGGGAGCTACTGGTGACCACCGCCAGCGGGTTTTCGATCTTGAACGTCTGTGGCGGGGTGATGTGCTGGACCGGCTTGCCCTGCCGTTCCGTGGCGATGGCCTCGTTCTCGTAGCTGATCAGCACATCACCGCTGCCCTGGACAAAGACATCGGTGGCTTCCCGTCCTGATCCGGGACGCAATTTGACGTGTTCGCGCACCAGGGTGCTGACGTAGTCGATGCCCGCTTGGTTGTTCCGGCCGCCTGCGCTTTTGACCGCGTACGGAGCGAGCAGGTTCCACTTCGCCGAACCCGAGCTCAGCGGGCTGGGTGTGATGACCTCCACGCCGGGCCGCAACAGGTCGTCCCAATCCTTGATGTTCTTGGGATTGCCGGCGCGTACCACCAGCGTCACCACCGACCCGAACGCAATGCCCTTGGTGGCATCGGCATTCCAGTCCTTGGAAACCTTGCCGGCCTTGACCAACCGGGTGATGTCCGGTTCGACGGAGAAGTTCACCAGATCGGCCGGCTTGCCGTCGACGACACCGCGGGACTGGTCACCTGAGGCCCCGTACGACGTGATCACCTGCACGTCCTTGCCTTCTTCGGAGGCGTTGAACGCCGGAATCACCGCCCTCCAGCCGGGTTCGGGGGCGGAGTAGGCGACCAACGTGATGTCGGTGTGCGCGCCGGCTGGCCCGCCGCCGCCGACGACGTCGCTGGGACCACCGTGACACGCCGCGACGACACCGACGACCAGCGCCACCTGGCAGGCCACGGCGTGCCGCCAGGGGTTCTTCAGCGTCTGTGGCATTGGTGGCCTTCCGGTGGCGGGAGTGGTAAACCTCGGTCCCGTAGCTGCGGAAAGGCGATCGGTCACTAACTGGAGAACTTCACCAACTCCATGCCAGACCGCGCACGGGCGGAAGTCAGCGACAACAGTGCACGTCGACGGCGGCGCAGATCGCCACCGCCGCAACCACACAGCCGGGCGCGCCAGGAGAGCGCCCCGGGCGACCGGCTACCGCGTGCATGCCGCGAAGCCTAACAGAATCGGCCGGAGTCCCATGGCGAGCACGCCCCCCTCACCGCGTCAGCAACCACATGGCGATCACCAGCACCACAAGCGCAACCAGGACCAGCGTGACGTGCGACCGCGGCATCGGCTTACCCGGGTGCTTCGTCGGAGTGGCGGATACGCCGCATCACGTTGATGCCCTTGCCGAGCAGGGCATCGAGCACCGCCGCCGTGA
The DNA here is from genome assembly GCF_002102175.1 of Mycobacterium gastri. Classification (GTDB taxonomy): domain Bacteria; phylum Actinomycetota; class Actinomycetes; order Mycobacteriales; family Mycobacteriaceae; genus Mycobacterium; species Mycobacterium gastri. The sequence continues at coordinate 28,540 of NZ_LQOX01000080.1, forward strand.
TATATGCCAGACCCAGCACCACCGGCATCACCGCCAGCGCCTGCAGCGCGAACGGGAGTCCGGAAAGCCACAGCTCAACGCCGTCCCACCAATTCAGGAATCCGTTCACTCCAACACACCCTATTCGGCCCGGCAGCCGAAACCAATGTGCCGAGATTCCGTCTATGATCAGGCATGCCCCGGCAGTCGGACACAACCACGTGTCTGGTCGCCGGTGGCGGGCCGGCTGGCATGATGCTCGGTTTGTTGTTGGCCCGCGCCGGCGTCGACGTCACGGTGATGGAAAAGCACGCCGACTTTCTGCGTGACTTCCGCGGCGACACGGTGCATGCCAGCACCCTGCGGTTGCTCGACGAACTGGGCCTGGGGTCGCGGTTCGCCCGAGTTCCCCATCGCCTCATCGACACCATCCGCATGGAGCTGCAGGGTCAACCGGTCGAGCTGGACCTGACCCGGCTTCCCGGTTCCCATCGGCACATCGCGTTGGTACCGCAGTGGGATCTGCTGGAGTTGCTGGCCACTGCCGCGGAGACGGAGCCCACTTTTCGGTTGCTGCGCAGCACCGAGGTGACCGGGCTGCTACGCGGAGACGATGGCCAGCGGGTCGTCGGCGTTGAATACCGTGACCCGTCCGGCGAAACCAAGCACATGCGAGCCGAGCTGACCGTGGCCTGCGACGGCCGGGGTTCAACGGTGCGCTCGGCCCTGGGCCTGCAACCTCTAGGCTTCGGCGCGCCCATGGACGTGTGGTGGCTTCGGTTGCCTCGCCGGGCCGACGATCCCAGCGGGCTTGCCGGCGTCTTCAACGCCGGGCACGGCACGATCACGATCGACCGCGGTGACTACTACCAGATCGCGCACATCATCCCGAAGGGAGGCGACACCGAGATGCGCTCGCAGGGCATTGGGGCTCTGCACCGCACGCTGGTGCGCACGGTGCCCTGGCTAGCCGACACTGTTGGCACATTGAGTTCGTTCGACGACGTGAAACTGCTTGATGTGCAACTGAATCGGCTACGGCGCTGGTACTCCGACGGAGTGCTGTGCATCGGCGATGCCGCCCACGCGATGTCGCCCGTCGGAGGCATCGGAATCAATCTGGCAGTCGCCGACGCGGTTGCCGCCGCGCGCATTCTGGCCGGACCGCTGCGCGCCGGGCGGGTGTCGACCCGCCGGCTGGCGCGGGTACAGGCGCGCCGGTGGGCGCCCACCGCGTTTCTGCAAGCGCTACAACGGGCCGTCCATGCCCGCGTGGTCGCGGCCGCAATGACCGGCGGCGACCCGGCGCCGTCGCGGGCGATCCAGCTGGTGGGCCGGTCACGGCCGCTGCGACGGGTGCTCGCCTATCTGGTCGCGATCGGTCCGCTACCCGAGCACGCGCCCGACTACGCGCGGCGCGGCGGCTAAATCGCGGCACCTGGATAACAGGGCAGCCGAAGTGGTGGACGCGAAGTAGGTCGACAGTTGATGATGACCGCATGGTCCTGCACGCCGAACCCGCAGACGAGGCCGCCGCGGTCGCTGAAGCCGCCCAGGTCTCTCACGTCACCGATCTTCCAGCGTTCCAGGCAGCACCCGTCCCGTCCGTCAAGTCCGACGCGAAGGGCATTTTCACGTCCAGCTCATCGCTGCGCAATCCGTTTCCACCCATTGCCGATTACGCCTTCCTGTCCGACTGGGAGACGACCTGCCTGATCTCGCCGGCGGGATCGGTGGAATGGATGTGTGTGCCCCGGCCGGACTCCCCCAGCGTGTTCGGCGCGATCCTGGACCGCAGCGCGGGCCATTTCCGGCTGGGCCCGTACGGCGTTTCGGTGCCCTCGGCACGACGCTACCTGCCCGGCAGCCTGATCATGGAGACCACGTGGCAGACCCACACCGGCTGGCTGATCGTGCGCGACGCGTTGGTGATGGGGCCCTGGCACGACATCGAACGGCGATCACGCACCCACCGGCGCACCCCGATGGACTGGGACGCCGAACATATTTTGCTTCGGACAGTGCGCTGCGTCAGCGGCACGGTCGAGCTGATGATGAGTTGCGAGCCGGCGTTCGACTACCACCGTGTCGGCGCCACCTGGGAATACTCGGCCAACGCCTATGGTGAGGCGATCGCCCGGGCCAGCCAGCAACCCGACGTCCACCCGACGCTGCAGCTGACCACCAATCTGCGGATCGGGCTGGAGGGCCGCGAAGCCCGCGCCCGCACCCGGATGAAGGAGGGCGACGACGTGTTCGTCGCCCTGAGCTGGACCAAGCATCCGGCGCCACAGACCTACGAAGAGGCCGCCGCAAAGATGTGGCAAACCACCGAGTGCTGGCGGCAGTGGATCAACATCGGTAATTTCCCCGACCACCCGTGGCGGGCATACCTGCAGCGCAGCGCGCTGACCCTGAAAGGGTTGACGTATTCGCCCACCGGCGCGCTGCTGGCCGCCAGCACCACGTCGCTGCCGGAAACACCGCGCGGCGAACGCAACTGGGATTACCGCTACGCCTGGGTCCGCGACTCGACGTTCGCATTGTGGGGGCTCTACACCCTGGGACTGGACCGCGAAGCCGACGACTTCTTCGCCTTCATCGCCGACGTGTCCGGCGCCAACAACAACGAGCGCCATCCGCTGCAGGTGATGTACGGCGTGGGGGGCGAGCGCAGCCTGGTCGAAGAGGAGCTGCACCACCTGTCCGGCTACGACCACGCGCGTCCGGTCCGGATCGGCAACGGCGCCTACAACCAGCAGCAGCATGACATTTGGGGCTCGATTCTGGACTCGTTCTACCTGCACGCCAAATCGCGTGAGCAGGTCCCGGAGGCGTTGTGGCCGGTGCTCAAGCGCCAGGTCGAGGAGGCGATCAAGCACTGGCGCGAGCCCGACCGCGGCATCTGGGAAGTGCGCGGGGAACCGCAGCACTTCACCTCGTCGAAGGTGATGTGCTGGGTGGCGCTGGATCGCGGCGCCAAGCTGGCCGCGCGGCAGGGCGAAAAAAGCTATGCCCAGCAATGGCGCGAGATCGCCGAGGAGATCAAGGCGGACATCCTCGAGCACGGCGTGGACTCCCGCGGCGTGCTGACCCAGCGCTACGGCAGCGACGCCCTGGACGCGTCGCTGCTGCTGGCGGTGCTGACCCGATTCCTGCCGTCGGACGACCCCCGGGTGCGCAACACCGTGCTGGCGATCGCCGACGAACTGACCGAGGAAGGCCTGGTGCTGCGGTATCGGGTGCACGAGACCGACGACGGCCTGTCCGGTGAGGAAGGCACGTTCACCATCTGCTCGTTCTGGCTGGTATCGGCGCTGGTCGAGATCGGCGAAGTGGCGCGGGCCAAACGGCTGTGCGAGAAGCTGCTGTCCTACGCCAGCCCGTTGCACCTCTACGCCGAGGAGATCGAGCCGCGCAGCGGGCGCCATCTGGGCAACTTCCCGCAGGCGTTCACCCACCTGGCGCTGATCAACGCGGTGGTCCACGTGATCCGCGCCGAGGAAGAAGCCGACGGCTCGGGGATGTTCCAGCCGGCCAACGCGCCCATGTAGGTTGCGCGGCGAGTTTCGCGGCAAGACCGGCGTCAGCTCAGCTGGCTGATTGTGTCCATCATGGCGTGCGCGATATCGATGGCACTGGTGTCGACATTGGCGGTTCCCCGGCCGGACGGGCTTTCGCTACCGAAAAAGGTGACCTCTACGTCAACCAGGCAATTCACCCGCAAACCAATGGCCCGCGCTACCGGCATAGGGTTCGAGCCCGGCATGCTGGGTTGATCGGAAACGGTTGCGGCAAGGACAGAATTGGCGACACGCACGTCACTGATCGTGTCGGCAAAGCTGAGCGTCGTGCCGGCCAGATATACCACTGTGCCATCGCATTGGTTCCACTGCTGCGAGAACTTCGCAAATAGCGCGTCCGCGTCAGCTGCCGTAGGCAACGTGACCACGCCTTCGGCCACGCTGATTACTCTTACTGAATCGCTTGCGTGCCACCATATTTCACGCGCGACGTCGTTGACGGCCGCGGAGCGGTAGGCATCTCTGGCCAGCACGGTTACCACACCCACACAGTCGGCGGGCGAAGCCGGTCCATAAGCATATGACAACTCGTCGCGACCGCCGAAAAGCGGCGGAAATTGGGCTTCAGTTTTGAACGGCTGGTCGAGGATTCGCGACAGCGCTGCTTCGTCGAGGAGCACTTGCTTGATTTTCTGCCCGGCAATCGGGCGGGGCTTCGACCCAGTCGTTGGCCGCGCCGTGCCGGCGACAACGGCCGTGCAGCCGGCGGCAATCAGGCCGACACTCAGTACCGCGATCACCCGGGCCAAGCGTGCTCGCGCCGAGATCATCGCTACTTCTTGCCCTTATCACCCACCGTGTCGGTGGACAACGCCGCGACAAAGGCCTCCTGCGGAACCTCAACCCGCCCAATGGTTTTCATCCGCTTCTTGCCTTCCTTCTGCTTCTCCAGCAGTTTGCGTTTCCGGGTGATGTCACCGCCGTAGCATTTCGACAGCACATCCTTGCGGATTGCGCGGATGTTTTCCCGGGCAATGATTTTCGACCCGATGGCGGCCTGGACCGGCACCTCGAACTGCTGGCGCGGGATCAGCTCCTTGAGCTTGGTCGTCATTTTGTTGCCGTAGGCGAACGCCGAATCCTTGTGCACGATCGCGCTGAACGCATCAACGGTCTCGCCCTGCAGCAGGATGTCGACCTTGACCAGTTGCGCTTCCTGTTCCCCGGCCTCCTCGTAGTCGAGGCTGGCATAGCCGCGGGTGCGGGACTTCAGTGCGTCGAAGAAGTCGAAGATGATCTCCCCCAACGGCATCGTGTAGCGCAGTTCCACCCGTTCGGGCGACAGGTAATCCATGCCACCCAGCTCACCGCGGCGGGACTGGCACAGTTCCATGATGGTGCCGATGAATTCGCTGGGCGCGATGATGGTGGTCTTCACGACGGGCTCGTAGACGGTGCGGATTTTGCCCTCCGGCCAATCGGACGGATTGGTGACGACAATCTCCGAGCCATCCTCTTTGAGCACCCGGTAGACGACGTTGGGTGAGGTGGAGATCAGTTCCAAGTCGAACTCGCGCTCCAGACGCTCGCGGGTGATCTCCATGTGCAGCAAACCAAGGAAGCCGCACCGGAACCCGAAGCCAAGGGCCACCGAGGTTTCCGGCTCATAGGTCAGGGCCGCATCGTTGAGCCGCAGCTTGTCCAGGGCGTCGCGCAAATTGGGATAGTCCGAGCCGTCGACGGGATAGAGCCCCGAGTAGACCATCGGCTTGGGTTCGCGGTAGCCGGTCAGCGCCTCCTTGGCGCCGTTGCGGACCGTCGTAACGGTGTCGCCCACCTTGGACTGGCGCACGTCCTTGACTCCGGTGATCAGATAGCCGACCTCGCCCACACCGAGGCCGTCGCAGGGCTTGGGTTCGGGCGAGACGATGCCGACCTCGAGCAGCTCGTGGGTGGCTCCGGTGGACATCATCGCGATGCGCTCGCGTGGGGTGATCTTGCCGTCGACCACCCGGACGTAGGTCACCACACCGCGGTAGATGTCGTACACAGAGTCGAAAATCATTGCGCGAGTGGGCGCGTCGGCATCGCCCTGGGGGGGCGGCACCTGCCGGACCACCTCGTCGAGCAACGCTGCCACGCCCTCGCCGGTCTTGCCGGACACCCGCAGCACGTCGTCGGGCTCGCAGCCGATGATGTGGGCGATCTCGGCCGCGTAGCGGTCCGGGTCGGCCGCGGGCAGGTCGATCTTGTTCAGCACCGAAATGATGTGCAAGTCGCGGTCCAGCGCCAGGTACAGGTTGGCCAATGTCTGCGCCTCGATGCCCTGCGCGGCGTCGACCAGCAATACCGCACCCTCGCAGGCTTCCAGCGCCCGCGACACCTCGTAGGTGAAGTCGACATGTCCGGGAGTGTCGATGAGGTGCAGTACGTAGTCCTGGTCGGCCACCCGCCAGGGCAACCGCACGTTCTGGGCCTTGATGGTGATGCCGCGTTCCCGCTCGATGTCCATCCGGTCCAGGTATTGCGCCCGCATCGAGCGCTCGTCGACCACCCCGGTCAACTGCAGCATCCGGTCGGCCAGCGTCGACTTGCCGTGGTCGATGTGAGCGATGATGCAAAAGTTGCGAATCTGCGCCGGCGGCGTGAAGGTCTTGTCGGCGAAACTGCTGATCGGAGTCTCCTGGTGGACGGTCTTGAGCGTGCCAGCTGGGCGGTTCGTGGGTATGTCCAGCGTATCCAGGCGGGCGCTTCGAGACACAATCGCGCGCTGCCGGGCGCGGCTATGCTGCCAACATGGCGTCCGCCCGGAAGTCACAGTGGAAGACGTTCCAGCGCTTCACCGAGAATTTAGGGAACCTCGTGTTCAACGAGGCTCCGAAGGTAGTGCGTCAACTACAGAACTCACAGACCGTCCTGCAGGAACTTCAGCGTGCGGTGAAGATCACCGCGAACATCATGGCGATGGGCCTGCCGCCGCCGCCCCAGGAGATCGCCGCGGGCCGGCCGGTGACCAGCACGAGCTTTCCCACCGCACAGCGGGCCCGCAAGCTGGTCTACGCCCCGGACCTCGATGGCCGGGCCAACCCGGGGGAAATCGTGTGGACCTGGGTGGTCTACGAAGACGACCCGACCCGCGGCGAAGACCGGCCGGTACTCGTCGTCGGCCGTAACCGCAATGTGTTGCTGGGGCTCATGCTGTCCAGCCGGGAAGACCATGCCACGGATCGCGACTGGGTCGGAATCGGTTCGGGGGATTGGGATTACGAGGGCAGGCAGAGCTGGGTCCGGCTGGACCGGGTGCTCGACGTGCCGGAGGAGAGCATTCGCCGCGAAGGCGCGATTGTGCCGCGCGACATCTTCGATGTGGTCGCCGCCCGGTTGCGCACCGAATACTCCTGGCGTTAGGGCGAGCCGCCGTCGCGACCGTAACGCCACGGCGAAATTCCACGCGATTTTTCGCCGTGACGTTCCGCCGGCTGAAGCCGGCCCAAGGTCGGCTTGTTTAGCCCTGCGTGATGTAGGACTGCAGCTGCTGCTGTTCGGCCTCGAGTTCCTGCATCCGGGTCTTGACCACATCACCGATGCTGACGATGCCGATCAGCTTCTTGCCGTCGAGCACCGGCACGTGGCGCACCCGGTTGTTGGTCATCAGCACGCTCAGGCTGTCGACCGTGTCGGATTTCTTGCAGGTGGCGACATCGCTGCTCATGATCTTGGAGACCGGACGAGACAACACGCTGGCGCCGTGGGTGTGCAACTCGCGTACCACGTCGCGTTCCGACACGATGCCGACCACACCTTCCGCGCCGATGACCACCATCGCGCCGATGTTCTGCTCAGCCAAGCCGGCGAGCAGTTCCCGGACTGTCGCGTCGGGATTGATCGTCACCACCGCCGCCCCCTTGTTCCGCAAGACATCCGCGATCCGCATTGAGGCCTCCCGCCGGTAGTGACCCGATTCACACCAGGCTACGGCTAACTTGCGCGGCGGGAAAGCCGCCACCCCAACACGAGGGTGGCCCGAGGCGAATCGCCGGGTTGCGCCGCCGCGCACGGCCCCGGCTGGTAAGGATGTGGACATGATCGAGATCACCTTGCTGGGGACCGGCAGCCCCATTCCCGACCCGAACCGCGCCGGGCCGGCCACCTTGGTGCGGGCCGACGGTCACGTGTTCTTGATCGATTGCGGGCGCGGTGTCCTGCAGCGCGCGGCCGCTGTCGGCGTGGGCGCGGCCGGCTTGTCGGCCTTGCTGCTCACTCATCTGCACAGCGACCACATCGCCGAACTCGGCGACGTGATCATCACCAACTGGGTCACCAACTTCGCCCCTGCTCCCCCGCCGCTGCAGATCATCGGGCCGCCGGGCACCGCCGAGGTGGTGGCGGCGACGCTGCAGGCCTTCGGGCACGACATCGGCTACCGCATCGCCCACCACGCCGATCTCAACGCACCGCCGCCGGTCGAGGTCCACGAATACACCGAAGGCAGCGTGTGGGACCGCGAGGGTGTGACGATCCGGGTGGCACCCACCGATCACCGGCCGGTGGCGCCGACGATCGGGTTCCGGATCGAATCCGGGGGCGCCTCGGTGGTGCTGGCCGGCGACACCGTGCCGTGCGCCAGCCTGGACGAGCTGGCCGCCGGCGCAGACGCCTTGGTGCACACCGTTATTCGAAAGGACATCCTGGCGCATGTCCCGCAGCAGCGGGTCAAAGACGTCTGCGATTACCACTCGTCGGTGCAGGAGGCGGCGGCAACCGCCAACCGCGCCGGGGTGGGGACCCTGGTGATGACACACTACGTGCCGGCCATCGCGGCAGGCCAGGAGGACCAGTGGCGGGCTTTGGCCGCGACCGAGTTCAGCGGAGCGATCGAGCTTGGCGATGATCTGCACCGAGTCGAGGTGCACCCCCGGCAATAGCGGGCCGTAATGCACGGACTTGGACTCACATCGCGATACGATCCAGTCCCCGGCCAGTCGTCTTGATCTCGGTTGATCTCAGAGGTGCCGCATGTCGTATGTGATCGCGGGTCCGGCGGCAATCGCTGCAGCGGCCACTGATCTGGCCGGAATCGGTTCGATGATCAGCCAGGCCAACGTGAACGCGGCCGCTGCGACGACTGGCCTGCCCGCAGCGGCTGCCGACCAGGTGTCAGCGGCCGTCGCGGCGTTCTTCGGAGCTCAGGCCCAGAGCTATCAGGGCATCAGCGCCCAGATGGCGGCGTTTCACGACCAACTGGTCCAGGCCCTGTCCGCCGGCGGGGCGGCCTACGCCGGTGCCGAGGCCGCCAGCGCCCAGAGCCTGCTCGACCTGATCAACGCACCCGCCCTGGCGCTGTTTGGCCGCCCGTGGATCGGCAACGGCGCCGACGGCGGGACGGTCGGCGGAATAGGTCAGCCCGGTGGGCCGGGCGGACTGCTCTACGGCAACGGCGGCCGGGGTGGCGACAGCACGCTAGCCGGAGTGGCCGGCGGAAACGGCGGGGCTGCCGGATTGATCGGTAACGGCGGTGCCGGCGGCACCGGTGGCGCCGGCGGCAGCGGTGGGTTCGGCGGCAACGCCTTCCTGATCGGCGGCGGCGGCGCCGGCGGCACCGGCGGCGCCGCCGTCGGCACCGGGTTCGCGGGCAGTGGCGGCAACGGCGGGTTGGGCGGCCTGCTGTATGGCAACGGCGGGGTGGGCGGAACCGGTGGGGCCGGGGTGGCTGCCATGG
>NZ_LQOX01000081.1 GCF_002102175.1 Mycobacterium gastri
TCCGGTCAACACGAAGCGGCGGCCACGGCGACGGTCGCGGCCGCCGCTTCACCCTGCCCCCTTGACAAAACGCCCCCCATATCAGAACAGGTGGCGTGCAGCGCACACACACTGGCCCGCCGCGGTCCCGACGGCTTGCACCGAAGATCGACGCTCAACTCGAGCCATGGACGATGCTCGGATATCTCGCCTCCTGCAAGCGCTTTAGGTGTTTGCGGCTCGGCGTTGGCGTCACCGGTGCCAGTCGGCGCCTTCCGGCGGTCACTGCGCAGGCCGCTGCCACGCTGCAGTTGATCACCCGCGGCCACGCCATCCTCCGTATCGGCGTCGGTATGCGGGTAGTCAACGAACCCTAAGGCGTGGACTGGACCAAACCGGTGGCCCGCTGTGAAGAAGCAATCGCAACAATTCGTGCGCTCTGGAATTCCGGCGGCGAACTCGTCTCACGCGAGTCGGTGTACTTTCCGTTGCACAACGCGGTATTCGACCTGCCGGCGTACCGCGGCACATGGCCGGTATACGGACCGCCGCTAAGGGATCCCGGATGTGCCGAATGGCGCGACCACGGGGTGCGTTATCTGGTCGTTAACAACGTCAGCATGCTGCGGCCCGCGCTCGGGAAGGCCCTGGCGTCCAGCGGACCATTCTTCAAGATTCTGCGCGGCCTCAAGAAGCTGTGAAATCCGCCGCCCGCCGTCAGGCCCCACCGTCTTCTTAGCCGTTCGCGCCGGACTGGCCTTGGTCACCGGTGCTGCCATTTGCACCGTTGCTACCAACGCCGCCTGCGGTGGCGGTGCCACCGGTGGCGGTGCCACCGGTGGTGGAGCCGACGCCGCCCGCTCCCCCCGCGCCACCTTGACCGCCGATGCCGCCCGAGCCGCCGGTACCGCTATCTCCGCTGAAGCCGAGTAGTCCGCCTGCTCCAGCGGTGCCGGCTGCACCGCCGGTTCCGCCGGTGCCGCCGGTGCCACCGGTGCCGCCGGATCCGCCATCGCCACCGTCACCGCCGGTGGTCGTCAGTTTCCCGGTGCTGCCTGCGGTGGCATCACCACCGGCGCCGCCGACCCCGCCGGCGCCACCGGCGCCGCCAACGCCACCGACGCCACCCATCCCGCCATGGCCGGCATTCCCGCCATTGCCGAACAGCTGCCCGCCACGACCGCCGTCACCCCCATCACCGCCGACTCCGCCGAGGCCCCCAACACCGCCCATGCCGCCAGTGCCGCCGGTGCCGCCGGTGCCGCCGTAAGACTGGCCGATTGAAGCAACATTGGTGATGCCGACGTTGGCCGCACCTCCGCTACCGCCCACGCCGCCCGTCGCGCCCGTGCCGCCCGTGCCACCGACGCCGCCGATGCCACCCAGCCCACCGTCCCCGCCGTCGCCGAACAGCAACCCTGCGTTGCCGCCCGCGCCGCCATGGCCGCCGGCTCCGGCGATGGTGCCATCACTGCCGGGACCACCCATGCCACCGTTGCCCCCGGCAGCGCCCTTGGCTATGAAGAGGCTGTTGCTGCCGCCGGAAGAATCTGCGCTGCCCCCGATACCGCCGGTACCACCGACCTGGCCACCGGATCCGGGTGCGCCGTTGGATGCCGCACCGCCGGTGATTTGGCCGGCGCCGCCAGCGGAAGCGCTGCCGTCGGCGCCGGTGGCGGCCGGACCGCTGACCGGCGTGGCAACGGCGGTCGCGGCCAGACCGGCGCCACCCGGTCCGCCGGCGCCACCGTTGCCGAACAAGATCGCGCTCCCGCCCGCGCCACCGGCGCCGGCTGCGCCGCCGTTGAAACCGGCTACCGCGGCGCCGCCCTGCCCGCCGGCTCCGCCGGTGCCAAGCAGCCAGCCGCCGGCGCCGCCCTGGCCCCCGGCCGCGCCATACCCGCCGTCACCGCCGCGTCCGCCGTTGCCGAATAAGCCGGCGTCGCCGCCGTTACCGCCTGGCAACCCGGAGGAGCCCGGCTGGGTGTAACCGGCGCCGCCGTTGCCCCAGAGCAGGCCGCCATTGCCACCCGCCGGGTCCGTCGCGGTCCCGTTGGCGCCGTTGCCGACGATCAGCTGTCCGAACAACTCCAGGCGGGGCTCGGCGGCGGCGATGTTGGCGAGGTTGCTGGCCTCTGCGCTGGCGTAGGACGTGGCGCTGCCGGTGAGGGTTTGGACGAATTGGCGGTGGAACGCCGACGCCTGGCTGCTGAGCGCCTGAAAGGTCTGGGCATGCGCGCTGAATAGCGCCGCGATGGCCGCCGACACGTCATCGGCGCCCGCCGCCACGATGCGGGTGGTAGAGCCCGCGGCGGCGGCCCTGGCCGCATCGATCGATGACGCGATACCGGTCAGATCGCCGACGGCAGCAGCAACTAGGTCCGGTGTGGTGATGAGATACGACATCACCGAGATCTCCTTCCGTGTCCGCCTTTGTCCGCGTGGCGGAATCTAACACCGTGGACCAGCCGGTGTGAGCGGTTTATGACGAAATCGTCAAGAACTCGCGGTGGCTTCGGATGACAGCGAGTAGCTTCACGCGTCGTCACGGGCGTCGGGACAGGATCTGATTAGTCTCGTATGTCGAATTCCCGCGCTCCCTGCACGCCAGGCACGCCAGGCACGCCGTGAGCACGCTGGGCGGATGGCGGGTGCGGGGTCGGTGGCGGGTCACCTTCTCAAGGTGGGCAGCGTTTTTGCGTTCTTGGCGGTGCATCGGCGCGAGTCGTTTCCCGACGCGGACCCCGCCCTCCGCCCGCTGATTACATTGGTTAACAATGTACTCAATATCACTCTGTCAAAGGAGACATAGTCATGGCTGAAGCCGTCATCGTCGAGGCGCTACGTTCACCGATCGGTAAGCGCAACGGCGGGCTGTCGGGGGTGCACCCGGCCGAGCTGTCCGCGCAGGTGCTCAACGGTCTGGTGCACAAGGCCGGCATCGACCCCGAGCTCGTCGACGACGTCATCTGGGGCTGCGTCATGCAGGCCGGCGAGCAGGCCCTCGACATCGCCCGCACCTCGCTGCTGGCGGCCGGCTGGCCCGAGACGGTCCCCGGGGTGACAGTGGATCGCCAGTGCGGGTCAAGCCAGCAGTCCGTGCACTTCGCGGCGGCCGGCGTGGCGGCCGGTCATTACGACGTCGTCGTCGCCGGCGGGGTCGAGTCGATGTCACGCACCCCGATGGGCTCCTCGCTGGCCAACGGCGGACGGCCCTATCCCAAAGCCTTCCTGGGGCGCTACGAAGGCAAGATCCCCAACCAGGGCATCGGCGCGGAGATGATCGCGCAGCAGTGGGGCCTCGACCGCCTCGCGCTCGACGAGTTCTCCCTCGGCTCTCATGAAAAGGCCGCAGCCGCACAGGATTCTGGCGCCTTCGACGACCAGATCGTCGGCATCAAAGACCCGGACGGCAATACCGTGCTCAAGGACGAAGGCATCCGGCGCGGCACTCCGATGGAGAAGATGGCGTCGCTGAAGCCGGCGTTCAAGGAAGACGGCGTGATCCACGCCGGCAACTCCTCGCAGATCTCCGACGGCTCGGCCGCGCTGCTGTTCATGTCCGCCGAGAAGGCAAAGGCGCTGGGGCGCAAGCCCATTGCCAAAGTGCACGCCGTGGCGCTGGCCGGGGCCGACCCCGTCATCATGCTGACCGCGCCCATCCCGGCCACCCAGAAGGTGCTCAAGCGCGCCGGCCTGTCCATCGACGACATCGGTGCATACGAGGTCAACGAGGCGTTCGCGCCGGTGCCGCTGGCCTGGCTGCACGACATCGGCGCCGACGAGAAGAAGCTCAACCCCAACGGTGGCGCCATCGCGCTCGGCCACCCGCTCGGCGGCTCCGGTGCGCGGCTGATGACCACGCTGCTTTACCACATGCGCGACAAGGGAATTCGCTACGGCCTGCAGACGATGTGCGAGGGCGGCGGTCAAGCCAACGCCACCATCCTGGAGCTGCTGTGACAGACGCCGACGGCGCCGCGCCGGCAGTGCTGGTCGAGCGCCGCGGCAACGTCATGGTCATCACCATCAACCGGCCCGAAGCCCGCAACGCGGTCAACGGTGCCGTCAGCATCGGGGTCGGGGACGCACTCGACGCAGCCCAACACGACGACGACGTGCGAGCGGTGGTGATTACCGGCGCCGGTGACCGGTCGTTCTGCGCCGGAGCCGATCTCAAGGCCATCGCCCGGCGCGAGAACATCTATCACCCCCAGCACAACGAATGGGGCTTTGCCGGTTATGTGCACCACTTCATCGACAAGCCGACCATCGCCGCAGTCAACGGCACCGCCTTCGGCGGCGGCACCGAACTGGCGCTGGCCAGCGATCTGGTGGTGGCCCACGAGCGGGCCGAGTTCGGGTTGCCGGAGGTCAAGCGCGGACTGATCGCCGCTGCCGGCGGGGTCTTTCGGATCGTGAATCAGCTGCCGCGCAAGGTAGCGATGGAACTGCTGTTGACCGGCGAGCCGATCACCGCAGCCAACGCCCACGACTGGGGCCTGATCAACCAGGTCGTCGACGGTTCGGTGCTGGACGCTGCGCTGACGCTGGCGGCGCGGGTGACCGTCAACGCGCCGCTGTCGGTGTGGGCCAGCAAGCGCGTCGCCTACGGCGTCGACAATGGCGTCATCACCGACGAAGAAGCAGGCTGGCAGCGCACCCTGCGCGAGATGAGTGCGCTGATCCGCTCCGAGGACGCCAGGGAGGGGCCCTTGGCGTTCGCCGAGAAGCGGGAGCCGGTCTGGAAGGCGCGTTAGTGCGCCAGGATGTTGACCGCGCGCTCGAAAACGCTTGGTAGCAAAGCAGAGGCCGGCACGATGGCCCGCCGCGTCAGGGCCGGCGTGCTGGCCAGCACCAGCCCGCGGGTAAGCCACCGGTAGTTGCGGGTAACCCGGTGCCAGGCAGCCTCATACGACGCGGGCCTGTCATCGACGATGGCCCGCACCGCCGCGGCCGCCTGCTTGACGGCCAGGCTGATGCCCTCGCCGGTCAGGGCGTCCTCGTAGCCGGCGGCGTCGCCGACCAACAGCACCCGCCCGGCGACGCGGCGCGACACCACTTGCCGCAGCGGGCCGCAGCCGCGTGCCCGCCCGCGCTGGGCGCCGTCCAAATGCTGGGCAAGCCAGGGAAACCAGGCCAGGTCGGGTCGCTGACGGGACAGGATCGCCACGCCCACCAGATCCGGTTCCACCGGCGTCACATACGCCTCACCCCAGCGCGACCAGTGCACTTCGACGAACTCCGACCACACCGGCACGCGGTAATGCCAGCGCACGCCGTAGCGCCGCGGGATCCCCGCCTTCGCCGTGATTCCGACGGTGCGCCGGACGGTCGAATGCAGGCCGTCGGCCGCCACCAACCATTTCGCACGCACACCGGCGGCCGTGACGCCCTGGGCGTCCTGGACCACGCCGGTCACCCGGGTCCGGATCCATTCGGTGTCTTGTTCTTTGGCCCGTGCCGCCAGCGCCGCATGCAACGTGGTGCGCCGCACGCCGCGGCCCGGACCGCTGCGAAATCGCGCCTCGGCACGGCGATTTTCGCTGATATAGGCGATGCCGTAAAACGGCATGCCGGCCGGGTCGACGTCGAGTGCGATGAGTTCGGCCAGACCGCCGGGCATCAGTCCCTCGCCGCAAGCCTTGTCGATCGGGCTCTCCCGAGGATCGGCGACAATCACCGAAAGGCCTTGCCTGCGTGCGTGTAAGGCCGTGGCGAGGCCGCCGGGGCCGCCGCCGACGATCAGCAAGTCGGTGTCGTAGCTCATGAATAGCCCAATACGGAGTTCTCCACCCGCAGGCGCACCGTCAACAACATGGCGTTGGCCACGGTGAAACCAAGCGCGGTCACCCATGCGGTATGCACCATCGGCAGCGCGAACCCTTCGGCCACCACTGCAACATAGTTCGGGTGGTGCATCAACCGGTAGGGCCCCCGTCGCACCAACGGCTCGTTCGGCAGCACGATGACCCGAGTGTTCCAGCGTCGTCCCAGCGACTTGACACACCACCAGCGCAAGCCCTGACTCAGCGCCAGCACACCGACCATCGGCCAGCCCAGCCAGGGAATGAACGGCCGGTGCAGCGCCCAGGGTTCGATCACGCAGCCGAGCAGCAGCGCGCTGTGCAGAACGACCATCACCACGTAGTGGCGACGACCAAACTCCTTGCCGCCCTGGGCGAAAGACCAGCGCGCATTGCGTCTGGCCACGATCAGCTCGGCCAGTCGTTCCAGGCCGACGGCCAGGATCAGCAGGTAATACATCGCCTACCAGCCGAGCAGTACGAATTCGGAGGAAAAACCCGGGCCCATGGCGATCATGATCCCAAACGATCCCGGTGGCGGTGGATCGGCCATGGTGGAGGCAAGCACATCTAGCACCGACACCGACGAGAGGTTGCCGTTGTCGCGCAATGAGTCTCGGGTGCGATCGAGGGCGGTGGCCGGTAGCTCAAGCGCATTCTCGACAGCGTCGATGATCCTGGGCCCAGCCGCGTGCAGCACCCACGTCGACACGTCTGCGGTGGTCAGCCCATGGTCACCCAGGAAGTTGCGGATGTCGTCGGCCACGTATTTCTCCACGACGGTCGCCACCTCGACGGACAGCACGATCCGGAACCCGTCACTGCCGATCTCCCAGCCCAGCACGTCCTCGGTGTCGGGATAGGTCCGGCTGCGGCTGGCCAGTAGCCTGGGCCCGGCCCGCAATCCGGAAGCCAGCTCGG
Source organism: Mycobacterium gastri (assembly GCF_002102175.1). Lineage (GTDB taxonomy): Bacteria > Actinomycetota > Actinomycetes > Mycobacteriales > Mycobacteriaceae > Mycobacterium > Mycobacterium gastri. The sequence continues at coordinate 6,708 of NZ_LQOX01000081.1, forward strand.
TCCCGGTCGCGACGACCGCGGCGGCGCCGTCACCGAACAGGCTGGACGCGACGAGATTGGCCACCGAGTGGTCGTCACGCTGAACGGTCAGCGAGCACAGTTCCACCGCCAGCAGCGCTGCGACCTGGTTCGGGAAACCCCGCAGATAGTCATGCACGCGCGCTACCCCGGCCGCGCCGGCCGCGCAGCCCAGGCCGAACAGCGGAATGCGTTTGACGTCCTGGCGCAGCCCTACTCTGCTGGCCAGGCGCGCTTCCAGGCTGGGCACGGCCAGTCCCGTCACCGTCGTCGAAAAGATGACATCGACATCGGAGGGCTTGACCCGGGCGTCGTCGAGCGCCGCCAGCAGTGCCTGCTCACCCAGGCCGAGCGCGACGTCGACCCAAGCGTCGTTTGCTTCGGTGAAGCCACTCAGATGACCGTAGCGAGACAACGGCAGCGCGGTATGGCGTGCGATGACCCCGCTGCTGTTGGCGAACCGGCGAAACTCCGGGCCGGCAAAGGCCGTCAGCGCACCGATGGTTTCGTCCTGGCTGTACCGGTGTTGTGGGAATGTCACCGCCACGCCGGCTACGGACGGGCTCATTGTCGTCGATGTCCGGACGGCCGCCGGCGCCTGCGCACCGAGGCACGCCGGCCTTCCCCCTGTGAATGTATTCATGTTGGGAGTCACGTCACTGTTGGCGATTAGGTTCAGATTTCGTCAAATACGTCGGCTGACCAGCCCATCATCTCCATCAGCGGCGCCCAATCCACGCTGACGCTAGGATCCCCGGGTGGCCAACCAAGAGCCATCTGACGAGTACGAACCCGAGAAAACCGACGACGACCTGCTCGATACGGCGGAGGGCGAGTCGACCCCGGCCAGGCGCGTCGCGGGTTGGCAACGTGTGTTGCGGTGGTCTGCCTGGTTGACTTTCCTTGCCCTGGCGATTGCCAACTCCGACCGCGATTACTTCGGTCCACTGGAATTGTTGGCGCTGGCCGGGGCGATAGGTATCAGTGTCTGGTGCCTGGCCAAGCCCCTCGGCCGGCCCGTGGTGGCGATGGACGAAGCAGCCGACGTGCAGGGGACCTTTGTTTCCCGGACGAACTGGGGGCTGGTGTTGTTCGGTGTTGCCCTCACGGTTGGCGGAATCGGCGCCATCGGCGCCATCGTTTACGACTTGTCCACCGGTCGCGCGGCCGTCCGCGACGTGTTTGCCGACATGTGGACCTTCGTTGCGGGCTGGACGTCCGAAGCGCTCAGCGGCTGGTCTTACGACGCCCATCTGGAGCGGACCCATGGCTATGCCCTCTTCATTCTGGTCGTGCCCGGCGTCCTCATCGTCTGGTGGAATCTCGTTCCGCTCATCAAACGGGGACGCGAGTTTCGGGTGGAACCCGACGGTTCGATTTCGGTTCGCGGACCGCACGGCTGGATTCAGTTGCTCGAATACGAATATTCGGCCGTGACCGCCGATGCGACCACGATCCGGTTCACCCCTGCTAGTGACCCGACGCCGGGCATCGTCCTGCCGCAGGCCCGCGTGTTTTCCCGGGAGACCGGCACGAGGCTGCGCAGTCAGGTGAGCGCGGCGCGATTCCAGGAACGGCTGGCCCGTTGCGGCTTCACTATCGAAGTGATCGACGACAAACGCGGTAGCTTCCGCGGCCGTAGAACCGGGAGCACATTTTCGCTCGAGTCGTAAGGGCCGCCGCCCTGACGCTGAGTGCTTGGTTTCGATGCCGACGCCGTTATGCGGCTAGCTTGGATGTCATGCGGTTTCTGGTCACCGGCGCCACCGGCTACGTCGGATCGCGTCTCGTGACGGCGCTGCTCGCCGACGGCCACCAAGTGCTGGCCGCCGGCCGGAGCCTGGCCCGGCTGCGGCGGTTGGTTTGGTTGGACGACGTGACACCCCTTGCCGGCGCGCTGCGAACTAGTCTGGACATCCTGATCACCCTGACTCCGAAAGTTCTGACCGTATGAGCCAGTCCACCGCACCTCGTCCAAGCGCGATCCGCGACCTTCGCCGTGCGATGACCAATGTCGCAGTGCCGCATCATGAGTCACCCAGGGTGGTGCTGCGCCGGCGCATCGTGGTCTGTGTTGTGCTGCTGATCGGTGCGGCGGTGCTGGGGTTGTCGATGAGTCGCCGGCCCGGGGACTCGACGTTTCACTGGCTGACTCTGGCTCTGGCCGTGGTATGGGCCGTCGGAGCGCTGGCGTCGGGACCGTTGCATCTCGGCGGCATCTGCTGGCGGGGGCGCAACCAGCGCCCGGTGATCACCGGGACCACGGTGGGGCTGGTTCTTGGTGGCGTGTTTGTCCTGGGCGGTTTGGTCACCAGGGAAATCCCGGCCATGTCCGACCTGACTGTCCGCGTCCTGCGATTTGCCGAGCACGGATCTGTGCTGGTGGTGCTGATCATCGTGATCAACGGCGTCGCCGAGGAGATGTTCTTCCGCGGGGCGCTCTACACCGCCCTGGGCCGGTTCTATCCGGCACTGCTCTCCACGCTGGTTTACGTCGCGGCCATCATGGCCACCGGCAACCCGATGCTCGGATTCGCCGCGGTCATCCTGGGAATGGTGTGTGCGTGGGAGCGGCGTTTCACCGGCGGTGTGCTGGCACCGATCCTGACCCATGTCGTGTGGGGCCTGATCATGGTGCTCGCGTTGCCGCCGTTGTTCGGCGTCTGATCGGCCATTCGGCCCACTCGCAACGGCAATCAGAAGTCGGTGAAGGTCGGCGCGCGGCGCTGCTGGAATGCCCTTGCGCCCTCGGCGAAGTCGGGTGATCGCAGCAGTGTTGACTGGCCGGCGAATTCCCGTTCGAGAGCGTGGTCCAATTCGGTGAGAGTAGCCGCATTGATCGCGTCCTTGGTCTTGGCGAACGCCACCGCCGGCCCCGCCAGCACCCTCGAAATAACCTGTTCCACTTGGTTTTCGAAGTGCTCGGCCGGATAGACCGCGCTGACCAGGCCCCACGACAGCGCCTCGGCGGCCGGCAATCGCTCCGGCAACAGCGCCATCCGCATAGCCCGGATGCGGCCGACCGCGGCGGCCACCAATGCCGATGCTCCGCCGTCGGGCATCAACCCGATTTTGGTGAACGCCAGCATGAAAAATGCTTCGTCGGAAGCCAATACGAGGTCACACGCCAGGGCAAGCGATACCCCGACCCCGGCGGCCGGACCCTGAACCACGGCGACCACCGGATGCGGCAGCGCTGTGATGGCCCGTATCGCCCGGTTGATCTCCGCGATGGTTTCGGTGCGGGACTTGCCGCGGACCACATCCTCGGCGCTCATCCCGGCCCCGGAACTGAAGCCGCGGCCCCTGCCGCCCAGGCGCACCACCCGTACCCGCGGATCGGTGGCCGCGCGCTCCATCGCATCGGCGATGCCCGCCAGCACGGTCGCCGTCAGGGAATTCAGTGTCGCCGGCCGGTCGATCGTCACCGACAGCACACCGTCGGCCAGCTTGACGTCAAGTCCCGCGACTGGCGCCAGCGTGTCGATCCCGGTCTGCGGCATGGGCCTCACCCTATGTGACCCTGAGCGACCGGAATGTAGGGCTGTCGCAGCCGGCTGCAAAGATGCGAACGACGTCACCGCAGACGAAAGGTCGGTACATCAATGGCAGGACCGCTGAACGGGTTACGCGTGGTCGAGCTAGCGGGGATCGGGCCCGGTCCGCACGCGGCGATGATCCTGGGGGATCTGGGTGCCGACGTGGTGCGTATCGACCGCCCGTCAGCCGGCGGCGGCGCAGGCACAGCCAACGACGCCATGCTGCGCAACCGGCGCATCATCGCCGCTGACCTCAAGTCCGACCGGGGACGCGAACTCGTCCTCAAACTCGTCGCCAAAGCCGACGTGCTGATCGAGGGTTACCGCCCCGGCGTCACCGAGCGGCTGGGCCTGGGGCCCGAAGACTGCGCCAAAGTCAACGACCGGCTCGTCTACGCCCGGATGACCGGCTGGGGTCAGACCGGGCCGCGCAGCCAGCAGGCCGGTCACGACATCAACTACATCTCGCTGAACGGCATCCTGCACGCCATCGGCCGGGTCGACGAACGGCCGGTGCCGCCGCTGAACCTGGTCGGCGACTTCGGCGGCGGCTCGATGTTCCTGCTCGTCGGCATCCTGGCCGCGCTGTGGGAGCGCCAGAGCTCAGGCAAAGGTCAGGTCATCGACGCGGCGATGGTCGAGGGCTCCAGCGTGCTGGTGCAGATGATGTGGGCGATGCGCGCCACCGGCAGGTGGACCGACGTGCGCGGCACCAACATGCTTGACGGCGGCGCGCCCTACTACGACACCTACGAATGCGCCGACGGCCGCTATGTCGCCGTGGGTGCCATCGAGCCGCAGTTCTATGCCGCCATGCTGGCGGGGCTGGGTCTGGACGCGGGCGACTTGCCCCCGCAGAACGACGTGACCCGGTGGCCCGAACTGCGGGCGGTGTTGACCGACGCATTCGGTCGGCACGACCGTGACCATTGGGCCAAGGTGTTCGCCGACGCCGATGCCTGCGTGACGCCGGTGCTGGCGTTCGGCGAGGTGCAGACCGAGCCGCATATCACCGAACGGAACACCTTCTACGAGGTTGACGGCGGCCCGCAGCCGCGACCGGCGCCACGGTTCTCGCGCACGGTGCCGGATCAACCGCGGCCGCCCGTGGCGCCGGCGGCCGGAGTCGAAGCGGTTCTCGAGGACTGGGTATAGTCCCGACCAACCGGTAGGTCGGGTGCTCGACGAAAGGACTCGCATGGAAATCAGGGACGCCGTAGCCGTCGTCACCGGGGGCGCATCGGGACTGGGACTGGCCACCACCAAGCGGCTACTGGACGCGGGGGCGCAGGTGGTGGTGCTGGACCTCAAAGGCGACGACGTCGTGGCGGAGCTTGGCGATCGCGCGCGGTTCGCCCAGGCCGACGTCACCGACGAGGCCGCGGTGACCAGTGCGCTGGATCTGGCGGAATCGCTGGGTCCGCTGCGCATCGTCGTCAACTGCGCGGGCACCGGTAACGCGGTTCGCGTGCTGGGCCGCGACGGCGTTTTCCCGCTGGCCGCGTTCCGCAAGATCGTGGACATCAACCTGGTCGGCACCTTCAATGTGCTGCGGTTGGCCGCGGAGCGCATCGCCAGGACGGAACCGATCGGAGAAGAGCGCGGCGTCATCGTCAACACCGCGTCAGTGGCGGCGTTCGACGGCCAGATCGGACAGGCCGCCTACTCCGCGTCCAAGGGCGGCGTGGTCGGCATGACCCTGCCGATCGCCCGCGACCTGGCCAGCCACCAGATTCGGGTGATGACCATCGCGCCCGGCCTCTTCGACACCCCGCTGCTGGCCGGTCTACCGGAACCGGCGCGGGAGTCGCTGGGCAAGCAGGTGCCGCATCCGTCGCGTCTGGGCAACCCTGATGAGTACGGGGCGCTGGCCGTGCACATCATCGAAAACCCGATGCTCAACGGCGAAGTCATCCGTCTGGACGGCGCCATCCGGATGGCGCCGCGCTAACCGCCGGAAACGGAAAACCCCCCGCAATTGCGGGGGGCCTCACTGTGGGAAAAGCATTCAGTTATCGACGAAACCATCTGCTGATGGCAGGTTCGGCAATGAGTAGCCGTGCAAGCATGCCCATGGTGTGCCTCAGCTTGCCGTAGGCAGCGGGTGCCAGTCTTCGAGCTGCTCCGAGGTCTCGCCTTCCACCAGCATGTCGCCGTGGTAGAGAGCCTCGAAGTCGGCTTTGATGACGTCGGCACTCGAGTCGTCGATCCACATGTCACTGAGCGTAGGAGTCACCCTTAAGGAATCGCTGAGTCACGATTCGGAAAATGGTGGCAATTCTTACCTGTGGGTAGGGTGCGGCGTCCACGGAATCAATGCCGTTGAGGCGGCGCATTCGCCTGCCGGTGAACCGTACCGGTACCCCGGTTCGTGAGTACGGCAGGCGTTGTTTGACGCCTGTAAGTTACCGCTGATAAGTTACCGCGGATACGGTGGGCCGCTCGGGGACGGCCGGCGCCGGTCGCTGGAGGGGACGCATCATGTTGCAGGGGATCGCTCGACTCGCCATAGCGGCGCCGCGCCGGATCATCGGGGTTGCCCTGCTGGTGTTCCTGGCCGCGGCGGTCTTCGGCATCCCGGTGGCCAAAAGCCTGTCTCCCGGGGGTTTCCAGGACCCCGGCTCGGAATCGGCCCGCGCCATCAAGGTGCTGACCGACAAGTTCGGCCAAAGCGGTCAGCAGATGCTGATCTTGGTGACGGCTCCCGCCGGGGCCAGCAGCGAGGCGGCTCGCAGGGTCGGTACCGATGTCGTCGGCCAGCTGCAGCGGTCGCCGTTGGTCTACAACGTGACCTCACCGTGGACAGGGCCGCCGCAGGCGTCCGGCGACCTGGTCAGCACCGACGGCAAGTCGGGGTTGATCGTCGTCAACATCAAGGGCGGCGAGAACAACGCGCAGCAGAACGCCCAGACGCTGGCTGACGAAATTGTCCACGACCGTGATGGTGTCACCGTCCGCGCGGGCGGGTCGGCCATGGAGTACGCCCAGATCAACGAGCAGAATCAAGACGACCTGCTGGTGATGGAGGCGATCGCGATTCCGCTCAGCTTCCTGGTGCTGGTGTGGGTTTTCGGTGGCCTGCTGGCGGCGGCGCTGCCGATGGCGCTGGGCGCGCTGGCCGTGGTCGGCTCGATGTCGGTGCTGCGGCTGGTCACGTTCACCACCGAGGTGTCGATCTTCGCGCTCAACCTGAGTACCGCAATGGGTCTTGCGCTGGCCATCGACTACACCCTGCTGATCATCAGCCGCTATCGCGACGAACTGGCCGAAGGCAGTGACCCGGACGAGGCGCTGATCCGGACGATGGCCACCTCCGGTCGCACGGTCCTGTTCTCGGCGACCACGGTGGCGTTGTCGATGGCAGCCACAGTGGCGTTCCCGATGTACTTCCTGAAGTCGTTTGCCTACGCCGGCGTAGCCACTGTCGCCTTCGTCGCGACCGCGTCGATCGTGATCACTCCGGCCGCGATCGTGCTGCTGGGTCCCCGCCTGGACGCATGGGACGTTCGTCGCCTGATACGGCGCATACTCGGTCGCCCGGAACCGGTGCACAAACCGGTGCAGCAACTGTTCTGGTACCGGTCCACCAAGTTCGTCATGCGCCGGTGGCTGCCGATGGGTGTGGCGGTGGTCGCACTGCTGGCGTTGCTGGGGCTTCCGTTCTTATCGGTGAAGTGGGGTTTCCCGGACGACCGGGTGCTGCCGCATACGGCCTCTGCCCATCAGGTGGGTGATCAGCTGCGCAAAGACTTCGCGCATGACCTGGCGATGGCCGTCCCGGTCGTGGTCCCCGATGCCCGCGGACTGACTCCGGCCGACTTTGACGGCTATGCCGCCGACCTGTCGCGGGTTCCCGACGTGTCGTCGGTGTCCGCCCCGGGCGGAACCTTCGTCGGCGGGACCAAGGTGGGGCCGCCGGCGGGAGCCGCGGGGTTCGCCGATGGCAGCGCTTTCCTGACCGTGAACAGCACCGCGCCGCTGTTTTCACAAGCCTCCGATAGCCAGCTCAACCGCTTGCGTCAGGTGGCCGGCCCGGCCGGGCGATCCGTCGAGATGGCCGGTGTGGCGCAGGTCAACCGGGACAGCGTCGATGCGGTGACCGATCGGCTCCCGCTGGTGCTGGGCCTGATGGCCGTCATCACGCTGGTGCTGCTGTTCCTGCTCACCGGGAGCGTCGTGTTGCCGGTCAAGGCGCTGGTTTGCAACGTGCTGTCGCTGAGTGCGGCATTCGGTGCGCTGGTCTGGATCTTTCAGGACGGCCATCTGGGGGCGCTGGGCACAACCCCGAGCGGGACGCTGGTGGCGAACATGCCGGTGCTGTTGTTCTGCATCGCCTTCGGGCTGTCCATGGATTACGAGGTGTTCCTGGTCGCCCGGATCCGCGAGTACTGGCTGGTTTCCGGGGCTGCCCGTCCGGCAACCCCGAGCCCGGCCGAAGCCCACTCCGCCAACGACGAGAGCGTGGCGCTCGGGGTGGCGCGTACCGGGCGGGTGATCACCGCGGCGGCGTTGGTGATGTCGATGTCGTTCGCCGCGCTGATCGCCGCGCATGTGTCCTTCATGCGGATGTTCGGCCTCGGCCTGACCCTTGCCGTGGCCGCCGATGCCACCTTGGTGCGCATGATCTTGGTGCCGGCCTTCATGCACGTGATGGGCAGCTGGAACTGGTGGGCGCCCAAACCGTTGGCGTGGCTGCACGAGCGGTTTGGCATCAGCGAGGGCGCCGCGGTCCAGCATGGGGCCAGGACGACGGGCCGCTGTGACGAGCCGGCGATCACCGCGGCGTTGACGGGTAAGGGTTGACGTGTCGATGGGACTGCGTCGCACACGTGCCCCGCGCGGATCGGGTGACCGGCTACGCCGCGAAATCCTGGACGCGGCCACCGAGTTGCTGCTGGAGACAGGGCAGGCCCGGGCGGTCTCGATCCGATCGGTGGCCCAGCGTGTGGGCGTCACACCGCCGTCCATCTATCTGCACTTCGAGGACAAAGACGCGCTGTTGGACGCGGTGTGCGCACGCTACCTGGCCCGGCTGGATGCGGAAATGGAGCGGGTGGCCATCGGTCAGCCGTCCAACGTGGAGGTGCTACGGGCGCAGGGCCTCGCCTACGTGCAGTTCGCGCTGCAGACCCCGCAGTTGTACCGCCTCGCCACCATGGGGGAGTGGCGGTCGGGAAGCAACGTCGATATCGCCCTGGACAGCTCGGCGTTCAAGCACATGCGCGCCTCCGTGCAGGCCCTGATGGACGAGGGCGTCTACCGGACCGACGATCCGACCATGATCGCCCTGGAGCTGTGGACTGCCGCGCACGGGGTGGCCGCCCTGTTGATCACCAAACCGCATCTGCCCTTCGGCGACGTCGAAGCTTTCGCCGACCGGGTGCTCAGCGCGGTCCTGTGTGGGCATATGGTGGCCGGCCTGGTCGGCCCGCCCGCGACATCGCGGCAGCTGATCGAATGGGTGCGGCAACAGCGCACGTGGGAAGCGGCCCCGGTATGACAGGCGCCAAAATCCAGCACCCGTTGTTCGCCCGCATCTGGCCCGTCATCGCCGCCCACGAAGCCGAGGCGGTACGAGACCTGCGCCGGGAGAATCTGGCCGGCCTGTCGGGCCGGGTGCTGGAAGTCGGTGCCGGTGTCGGGACGAACTTCGCCCACTACCCGCCGACCGTGACGCAGGTCGTGGCCGTGGAGCCCGAGCCGCACTTGACCTCCAAAGCCCGCGCCGCGGCCGTCGATGCGCCAATTCCCGTATTGGTGATCGGCGATACGGCGGAGGATTTCAGTGCCGGCGAGCCCTTCGACGCGGTGGTCTGCTCGCTGGTGCTCTGTTCGGTGAACGACCCGGCCGGGGTGCTGCGACATCTGCGCTCATTGCTACGGCCGGGTGGTCAGTTGCGGTATCTCGAGCACGTCGCCAGCACCGGTGTCCGGGGTCGGTTTCAGCAGTTCGTCGACGCGACGTTCTGGCCGCGGCTGGCCGGCAACTGCCACACCCACCGCGATACCGAACAGGCGATCGTTGCGGCGGGATTCGACCTGGACACCGCACGGCGGGAGTGGGCACTGCCGGCGTGGGTGCCGTTGCCAGTCTCGGAGTTGGCGCTGGGCCGGGCACACCGGCCGTTGCCCTGACCGAAACTGCGCTGAGCGCGCGATCCGGTGGGCGAACCGCATCTGTGCAGATTCGATGCGACTACCGCAGGCTCAACCCTTCAGCAGCGAAGGCAGCCGCTGCAACAACCGGGGCAGCGCGCGACTCGCCGACTGGCGTACACAGATCGTCGCGCTCCCGGACAGCGGCGTCGGCTCGGGATTGACCTCGATCACCGGAATGCCGCGTGCCAGTGCCAGCTCCGGTAGCCCGGCAGCCGGGTAGACGATCGCCGAGGTCCCCACCACCACCATCACATCGGCGGCTTCGGTCGCCTCCACGGCATGTTGCCACGGTCCTTCGGGCAGCGCCTCGCCGAACCACACGATGTCGGGCCGGATCAGGCCGCCGCAGCGGCAGACCGGCGGCTCCACTTCGATAGCCGGCTCGGTCATCACCGGCAGCGCCTCGGTGTAAGGCATACCGCAACGGGCACAACGGAATTCAAAAAGGCTGCCGTGAAGGTGGTGCACCGGTGTGCTGCCGGCTCGCTCGTGCAGGTCGTCGACGTTCTGGGTGACGACGGTGACGTCGGCCGCGCTCTGCCAGTCGGCGATCGCGCGATGACCCTCGTTGGGTTCGACCGTGGCCACCAAGTAGTGACGCCACAGATACCAGCCCCACACCCGCTCGGGGTTGCTCTCCCATCCTTGTGTGCTGGACAGCTCGTAGGGGTCGAAACGGGCCCACAATCCGTTCTTGTCGTCACGAAAGGTCGGTACGCCGCTTTCCGCCGAGATCCCCGCCCCGCTGAGCACCGTCACTCGCATCCCACAAAGATAGCCGTGCTTGGTAGATACTGGGTGGGTGGAGCTGCGCGACTGGTTACGGATCGACGTGAAGGCGGGCAAGCCGCTGTTCGACCAGCTCAGAACCCAAGTTATCGACGGGGTTCGAGCCGGTGCGTTACCGCCGGGAACCCGGCTGCCGACGGTGCGCGATCTCGCCGGCCAGCTCGGGGTCGCCGCCAATACGGTGGCCCGCGCCTACCGGGAGCTGGAGTCGGCGGCGATCGTCGAAACACGCGGGCGTTTCGGCACTTTCATCTCCCGCTTCGATCCGACCGACGCGGCGATGGCCGCCGCGGCCAGGGAATACGTGGAAGTCGCCCGCGCATTGGGCCTGACCAAGTCCGACGCCATGCGTTATCTCACGAACGTGCCTGACGACTGAAGTCTCAGCCGAACTCGAGCAAGGTCAGGCACGGACGCAGCGCGTCGAAGACGGGCATGCGGTAGACCGTCGACAGCGCGGCGTTGAACACCAAGCCGCGTCCGGTGGGCAACGGCACGTCGCGCACCGCGCGGATGCCGGGCACCGTATTCACCAAATCCGCGGCCTGCGCGACGGACAGGCTGAACGGCATCGGCGGAATCTTGTAGCGCAGCGACGTCCGGATGCCGAGCCGGCTGAAGAGGGTAAACCAGCGCGGCGGCAGGTCGAAGAGCATCTGGGCGCCCGGAAATTTTTTCGCGCACTCGGTGATCAGCTCCAGCGCCTGCTCGGGCTGCAGGTACATCAGCAACCCCTCGGCGGTGATGAACACCTCGCCGGACGGGTCGACGCAATCCATCCAGTGGTAATCCAGCGCGGACTGGGCGCACACCGACACCCGTTCGGGCGTCGGTAGCAGCCGCGTCCGGATATCGATGATCGGTTCCAGATCGACTGTGAGCCAACGGAATTGACCGTCCGGAAGGGCCGCGTCCAAGCGCCAGAAGCTAGTTTGCAGCCCTTCGGCCAGCGCCACCACGGTGGCTGACGGATGCCGGCTCAGATAGGACAGCGTCGCGGTGTCGAACGCCCGGGCCCGCAGGGCGATGTCCTGGCGGGTTGGGCCGAACTTCGCGAAGTCGAAGTCGATCGAGTCGACCAGGGCGATCGCCATCGGGTCCTCGATGATCGGGTCGCTGCGGCGAGCCTCCGCCGCCCTGGCGTTCAGCGTCAGCAGGGCGGTCTCCGAGACTCCGGTGAGGGTGACCTTGTGTGGGGAGGCTTCGTTGGCGTGGGTCATTTCAGCACCTTGTCCAGGGTTCGCAGATTGCGGGTGGTGGTCGACGACTTGTAGCGCTTCTTTCCCATGGTTTGGCCGATGGCGCTGTCCAGAGTGCTTCCCTTCGGCACTTGCCAGTAAACGACGCCGTCGCCGCGGCTGATTTTCTCCTCCGGGCCGGCTTCCAGCGCCGCCAGCTCGTCGAGCACCGCGGGGTCGCTGACGAACGTGACATACGACTGGTATCCGTCGAGCTCCCGCTCGAACGGGTATCGCTCGTTGATGGCGCGTACGGTATCGATGTCATAGACCAGCACCCACGCGTCATAGCCGAACCGCTCGCGCAACGCGGATTCGGCCGTCTTGCGTACTCGCGCGGCACCCGAGGATGCCTCCAGCAGGACATTGCCGCTGGCCAGGACGGTGCGTACGTTGGCGAATCCGGCGTCGGTCAAGGCGGCGGCCACGTCGGCCATCTTCAGGTTGACGCCCCCGACATTGACGCCGCGCAGGAATGCCGCGTACCGAGTCATGATCCGATTCCATCAGGTGGTCATGGACCGACGCGAGGCCACGTAGGCTTTCGGGCATGGGACGCCACGTCTTCGACGACAAGCTGTTGGCCGTGATCAGCGGCAACTCCATCGGAGTGCTGGCCACCATCAAACGCGACGGACGTCCCCAGCTGTCCAACGTGCGGTATCACTTCGACCCGCGCACATTGGTGTTTCAGGTGTCGATCACCGAGCCGCGCGCCAAGACCCGCAACCTGCGCCGCGACCCGCGGGCGTCGATCCTGGTCGATGCCGACGACGGGTGGTCCTATGCCGTCGCCGAAGGCACCGCGGAGCTGACGCCGCCGGCTGCCGCGCCCGGCGATGATACGGTGGAGGCGCTAATTGCCTTGTACCGCAACATCGCCGGTGAACATCCGGATTGGGACGAATACCGCGAGGCGATGGTCACCGATCGGCGGGTGGTGCTGACCCTGCCGATCTCGCACGTTTACGGTCTGCCGCCGGGTAAGCGGTAGACATCCGGGTTAGGCTGCCGAGTATGCCTGCATCGAAGTCCCCGGAGGACGAGACCAAGCGCAAGTTCCGCGAAGCCCTCGACCGCAAGTTGGCCAAGTCGGCTGGCGGATCGGATCACAAGGACGGCGGCGCCAAGCAACCGCGGGCACACGGTCCGCTGGAGAGCCGTCGGGAATTCCGCCGTAAGAGCGGCTGATCACGGCAAAGCCTCTGCCGGGCAAGCCAATTCGATGCTGGACCGATGCTCTGCCAGCGGGCCGACCGTCGAGTTCTAGACTATCTGGGTGCCGAAACTGCAGCTTGTCCAAGAGCCGGCCGCCGACGCGCTGCTCGATTCCAACCCGTTCGCGCTGCTGGTCGGGATGCTTCTCGATCAGCAGGTTCCGCTGGAGACCGCGTTCGCCGGGCCCAAGAAGATCGCCGACCGGATGGGCAGCTTCGACGCCGGTGAGATTGCGGACTACGACCCGGACAAGTTCGCCGCACTGTGCTCGGAAAAGCCTGCGATACATCGCTTTCCGGGTTCGATGGCCAAGCGCATCCAGACGCTCGCGCAGATCGTCGTGGACCGTTACGGCGGGGACGCGGCCGCCGTGTGGACGGCCGGCGATCCCGACGGCAACGAGCTGCTGCGGCGGCTCAAGGGGCTGCCCGGTTTCGGCGAGCAAAAAGCCCGGATCTTTCTGGCGTTGCTGGGTAAGCAGTATGGTGTGACGCCGCCGGGCTGGCGGGAGGCGGCCGGACAGTTCGGACAGCCCGGCACCTACATCTCCGTGGCCGATATCGTCGACGCCCGCTCACTCGGGCAGGTGCGCTCGCACAAGAAACAGATGAAGGCAGCCAAGGGAAAGGCGGCAACGTGAAGACACACATAACGTGTCCGTGCGGCGAAGCCATCGTCGGCAAGGACGAGGACGAGTTGGTCGAGCTGACTCAGAAACACCTTGCCGATGTTCATCCGGGCCTGGAGTACGACCGCGACGCCATCTTGTTCATGGCTTATTGATGTCGTGAACCTCTAACGGCGCGATCGCCGGTCATGACCCGGGGCAGCACCCGTTCTAGGAGGGCTCTGAACAACGGGGCGTGATGGGGCGGGAAGAACGCCGACAAGGCCGTTTCTTCGGCAGTAGGTCAG
>NZ_LQOX01000082.1 GCF_002102175.1 Mycobacterium gastri
CGCCAGTACCGATCAACCCCGCCGCACCGCCGGCCCCGCCGGCCACCCCCGCGGTGGTGCTGGTCCCCCCGGTCCCGCCGTTGCCGAACAACAACCCACCATCCCCGCCGGCCTGTCCCGGCCCGCCGTTGGCGCCGTTGCCGATCAACGGGCGCCCCAGCAGCGTCTGGGCGGGCGCGTTGACCACGGCCAGTACCTGCTGCTCGAGGGCCTGCAAGGGCGAGGCGTTGGCGGCTTCGGCGGCCGCATAGGAGCCCGCACCGGCGGTCAAGGCCTGCACAAACTGGGCATGGAACCCCGCCGCTTGGGCGCTAAGCTTCTGATAGGTCTGCGCGTGCGCGCCAAACAGGGCCGCGATCGCCGCCGACACCTCGTCTGCGGCCGCGGCCACCACCACCGTGGTCGGGGCCGCCGCGGCGGCATTGGCCTCGCTGACCGCCGAACCAATGCTCGCCAAATCGTTCGCCGCCGCGGCGAGTATCTCCGGTGTTGCGATCACAAACGACACAATGCCGACCTTCCCTGACACGCCGGTAACTATTACCGAGGGAACGGGATTTGCCGGGAGAAAGTTCATGCTATCGCCAACCCGCGGCAGCCGACCCGCATTTCTGCACGCGGTGTCGAAGTGGCCCGCCGGGGTCGGTCCATCCCCCGGGATCGCAGTTGGCGGAGCCGACCTCCTTAAGTGAGCAGCGCACCGTTTGGCCGGTCCCGGCGCCCCATCGGTTTGGTTGCCGATCAGCGGACGTCACAGCGCCCGGGCGGTCGCGTCGATTAGGTTCAATAGTGCCTGAAAGGGCGCGGGATGGGCGGCCTCCGCGCCGGCCGACGCGATGGCCTTCGGCACTCAGGCGCGAATGAAATCGGTTGTGGCAGTGGCGAGCAGCTCCGGTGTGGCAATGACAAACGACGCGGTTTTACCCTCCGATTGCAGCGTGACTACACAGGCTGCCCGCCTTGCCGGGCAGAGGCGATGCTGGCGCCGTCGAGGTTTGCGTGTGGCTACTCCTCGATCGAGATCGCCTGCCGCGGGCACTGGCGCATCGCGTCGCGTACCAGCTCCTCGCTCTCGGGCGCCACCTTTGGCTGTAAGACGCTCACCATGTCGTCATCGCCGAGTTCGAACACCACCAGGACGGCGCCCATGCACACCGTTGCTTTCACGCAGGTCCTAGCCGACGCCGACCTTCCTCGCAGCACCTTTACCGGGAACGTTCTTCCAGCCCCAATCGTGATCCGCGCCGGTTCGAAGACCCGGCGATATTCGATCCGGGCCGCAAGAACGCGCGCCAGCATCTTTCGTTCGGGCGACGCACATCGGACATCCGGATCAACGCGCGTGAGCACGGTCCGGCGAATGACCGCCGCTACCAATATATTCCGACGCACATCCTGCGCGGCCTGACCGAACTGCACCTGGAGTTCACGCCGGCATGAAGGTCTGGGTAGACGACCAGTGCTGTCGAGGTCACGGCATGTGTCTGACGCTGTGCCCGGAGGTCTTCAGCCTGACCGACGATGGCTACTCGGTGGCCATAACTTCCGATGTGCCAACGGAATTGGAGGCCGCCGCCCGCGAAGCCATCGAAAGTTGCCCGCGATCACATGCGCCATGGTGCTGCCCTCCTGCGACACGGCAACTATTGCCGGTAGACGCGATTTGGTGGGTAACGCCGATAGTATCGCCCTCCACGTCAGGGCCGCGGCGTTTTAGTACACCGTGCCGTGCCCCACTCTCCTCCGGTGGCAAAGTGAGAACGCCGGACCACCTGCCTCGCCCGGCGGAGGCGATGCAGTCGAGCCATCACTCGGTGATCGAGATCGCCTGCCGGTGGCACTGGCGCACCGCGCCGCGCACCAGCTCCTCGTTCTCTGGCGCGACTTGTGGCTGTAAGACGGTCAGCATGTCGTCGTCGCCGAGCTCAAATGCCTCCGGGACGATTCCCATGCACACCCCGTTGCTTTCGCAGAGTTCCCAGTCGATGTCGACATTCCTCGCAGCGCCGCTACCGGTACGTTCTTCCGTCCCGCGACGTTTTGCATGTGGACGCGGTTGTAATTCTCCCAGTCCACCTGATAGCGGGGCATGCAGTCGAGCAGCTTCTCCAGGGCGATCGTGCTTTCCATGCGGGCCAGCGCTGCGCCCAGGCAGCCGTGAATCCCGTAGCCAAGGCTCAGGTTCAAGGCTTCGTGCCGGTCACGATCGACGTCGAAGTTGTCGGGGTCCGTCCAGGCATCGGGGTCGCGGTTGGCTGCGGCGTTGATCAGGAACACCGGCTTGATGGTCGGAATCGTAACGCCATGCAGTTCAACATCTTTGGTCCAACAACGAACGTGATATTGGGATGGCGCTTCGTAGCGCAGTAGCTCTTTGACGGCTGCGGAGATCTTGCTGCGGTCGTCGAGTAGCTTCTGCCATTGCTCGGCGAACTGCGCGAACACCACCGGAGCATCGCCGACCAGCTTTGTCACGGTCTCCGCGCCGGCACCGCCCAATAATGTTGCAAATCCTGCTATTTCGACGTCATCACGCGTCGTCTTTTCGCCATCTCTCGTTCGGGCGCGGGATCCACAGTTGCCCCGTGGCGCCGCTGGCGCGTGCCGAAACTCGGGTCGCCATCGAGCGGTTGCTCGATCGCACGTCGGACATCAGGATCAACGAGCGCGAGCATGGCCCGGCGAATGACCGCCGCTACCAATATGTTCCGACCTACATCCTGCGTGGCCTGACCGAGCTGCATCTGGAGTTCACGCCGGCATGAGGGTGTGGGTAGACGATCAGTGCTGCCGTGGCCACGGCATGTGCCTGACGCTGTGTCCGGAGGTGTTCAGCCTGACCGAC
Source organism: Mycobacterium gastri (assembly GCF_002102175.1). Lineage (GTDB taxonomy): Bacteria > Actinomycetota > Actinomycetes > Mycobacteriales > Mycobacteriaceae > Mycobacterium > Mycobacterium gastri. The sequence goes on from NZ_LQOX01000082.1 coordinate 2,846, forward strand.
GACGGCTACTCGGTGGCGATAACTTCTGATGTGCCAGCGGAACTGGAAGCGGCCGCCCGCGAAGCCATCGAATGTTGTCCGGAGCAGGCGATCAGCGAGCGATGACCGGCTAGCCGGGTAGGCCAGCTACCCCGGCGACACCGTCAGCGCCGGACTGGCCGGGCCCACCGGTGGCGCCGTTCGGGGTACCCGATCCGCCGGCGCCGCCCGCCCCGGGGTTTCCGCCGGCCCCGCCGGCGCCCGCGCTGCCGCCCGCGCCGGAAGCACCCGAGTTGCCGAACAGCCCGCCGGCGCCGCCGGCGCCGCCGCTTCCGCCGTCGCCACCGTCTCCACCGTTGCCGCCGTCTCCGCCGGCGCCCCCGTTGCCACCTACGCCCTGGAGGGAGTTGAAGCCAAATCCGCCGTTGCCCCCCGTCCCGCCGGGGCCGCCAACGTCGCCGGCGGCGCCGGCGCCGGCGTTTCCGCCAATGCCGCCCGTGCCGCCATCACCGAGCAGCAGCCCGCCACGACCACCCGTACCGCCCGCGCCGCCGCTGCCGCCGGTCCCCCCTGCAGCTCCGACACCGCCAGCCCCGCCGGTTCCACCGGCACCCCCGATTCCGGTGAAGCTGGAGCTGGGGGTGGAGCTGGTGCTGCCTTGGCCTCCGGTGCCGCCCGTGCCGCCGGAGGCGCCGGTGCCGCCGACCCCCCCGGTGCCGCCGGGACCCCCGAGGCCTTCAAAGAGGGCGTTGCCACCGGTGCCGCCCATGCCGCCCGGGGCTCCCGCGCCCCCGGCGCCGCCGTTGCCACCGGGGCCTCCGATGGTGCCCCTCTCAGGCGGATTCACAAAGTTAGAAGAGGCGGTGCCGCCCGTACCGCCCATGCCGCCCGCGGCGCCGACGCCGCCGTCACCTCCCGTGCCGCCGGCGCCGCCCATCACCGGGCTGGCGAAGCCGGTAGCCCCGCCCGCGCCGCCGTTGCCGCCGGTACCACCGGGTTGCCCGGTGCTGGCGGTGCTGACCCCGTTGGCGCCGGGCCCACCGGGTCCGCCATTGCCCGTCGTGTTAGCGGCGCCGGGGGTGCCGGCAGACGCCGGCGTGCCCGCAGGGAGCGGGCTGGGATTGACGCCCGGGGCACCGGATGCGCCCAGGCCGCCGTTGCCACCGGCCCCGCCCTGGCCCCAGAAGATGGCCGGCCCGCCGGCACCGCCTTCGCCGCCGTTGCCACCCGGGACGACGGCGTTGCCGCCGTTGCCGCCGGCGCCGCCGCTGCCATAGAAGAATCCACCGGAGCCGCCTTTGCCCCCGGCCGCCCCTGGCGCTCCTAGCCCACCGCTGCCGCCATTGCCCAACAATCCGGCAGCGCCGCCGTTGCCGCCGGCGAGATGCGCGCCGCCGCCGGACCCGCCATTACCGCCGTTGCCGATCAACAGCCCGCCGGGCCCGCCGTTTTGGCCGGTTCCCGGTATACCGTCAGTGCCGTTGCCGATCAGCGGACGCCCCAGCAGTGCTTGGGTGGGTGCATTGATCACGTTCAACAGCGTCTGCAGGGGTGTGACATTGGCCGCCTCCGCGCTGGCGTAGGCACTGCCCCCGGCGCCCAGGGCGCGGACGAATTGCTCATGGAACGCGGTCATCTGGGCGCTGACTGCCTGATAGCTCTGACCATGCGCACCGAACACCGCCGCGATTGCCGCCGATATCTCGTCGGCCGCTGCCACGGCCACGTTGGTGGTCTGGGGCCGCGGCGGCGTAGTTTCCGGCGCTGATCGCCGCCCCAATGCGTTCCAAATCCGTTGCGGTCGTGGCTAACAGGTCCGGGGCGGCGATGACAAATGGCATGGTCGTACTCTCCGATCGGCCGGGAAGAAGCCGATCGTATCGCCGTCCCGGTCAACGTATCGCCGTTTCGGGCGACTACTCCTCGATCGAAATCGCCTGCCGTGGGCACTGCCGCACCGCCTCGCGCACCAGCGCCTCGTTCTCGGGCGTGACCTCCGGCTGCAAGACGGTCAGCATGTCGTCGTCGCCGACCCGGAACACCTCCGGCGCGATGCCCATGCACACCGCGTTGCTCTCACACAGATCCCAATCGACTTCGATTCTCATTGCGGCCTCCTCACCGCAGCACCCGCACCGGCACGTTCTGCCAGCCGGCGACGTTTTGCATATGGACCCGGTTGCAATTCGCCCAGCCGACCTCGTAGCGAGGCATGAAGTCCAGCAGCTTCTCCAACGCGATCGCACTTTCCATCCGCGCCAGCGCCGCGCCCAGACAGCTGTGAATCCCGTACCCGAAGCCCAGATTAGTGGCTTCGTGCGGGTCGCGGTCGATGTCGAATCTGTCGGGATCCGTCCAGGCTTGCGGATCGCGGTTGGCGGCGCCGTTGATGAGGAACACCGGCTTGCCGGCCGGAATCGTGACGCCGTGCAGCTCGACATCTCTCATCGAACGACGGACCTGATACTGCGACGGCGCCTCATAGCGCAGCAATTCCTCGACGGCGGCGGGGATCTTACAGCGATCGTCGAGTAGCTTTTGCCACTGGTCGGGGAACCGGGCGAACACCACCGGGGCATTGCCGACCAGCTTGGTCACCGTCTCGGCCCCGGCACCGCCCAATAGTGTTGCAAAGCCAGCTATTTCGAGATCGTCGAGCTTGGTCAGCTGGCCATCTTCGCGTTCGATCTCGGCGTTGATCAACTTGGTGAACAGGTCATCTCGCGGTTCGGCGCGGCGTTGCTTGACCAGCTCGTAGTAGAGCATTGCCGTGTTGATGTTGGCCTGCATGCCCTTTTCGCCGACCTCCACCTGCCCGGGCTCGCGGTGTAACGACTCGTCGATCCAATGCCGCACCTGCTGGGCGTACTCCTCGGGTACGCCCAGCATGGTCGTGATCACTTCGACCGGGAACGGCGCGGAAAACTCTTGCACCGCGTCGAAGCCGTCGGGATCAACCGCACCCAGGTACTTGTCGATCTTGTCGATGACCGTCTGCCGCTGCGACTGGATGGCGCGCGGCGTGAAGACCTTGTTGAGCAGGCTGCGCATGTGGCGATGCTCGGGGGGATCCATGAAGATGATCGCCTTCTGCGGCGGTGGCTGCCCGGTTCGCACCATCGCGAGGTCGATCCCGTAGGCCGAGGAGTAGGTCTGGAAATCCTTGAGCCCCGCCGCCACGTCGGCGTGGCGGGTCAGCGCGTAGAAGTCGTACTCCTCGCTGTAGTAGACCGGTGTTTCTTCCTGCATCCGCCGGTAGGTGTCCCAGGCGCCGTTGAAGAACTCCTCGGAGAACGGATCGAAGACGACCTTCGATGTGGTCATGGCACACTCCTCGAGCACCGGGTCGTGGGCGGAATCGTTACGACTGAGCGTTCGACTGTAACGGTAACGGTAGCGGCTTCGGGGCGAGCGGGAAACATCAACCGGCCTCCTGATCGTCACTAGTCGAGGAGCGCACCCCGGCTGACCGAGTCACGCACTCCTGCACAAATGCAAAGACCTTGCGGTGATAGTCGGCGGCGGTGTGACCGAGACTGAGATTGTGCCCGGCATCGGTCGCCACCTCACTGACGAAATGTGGCGCGGCCGAGAACATGTCGGCGATTTCCGCCAAGGCTTGCGGGTCGGACCGAAAGACGTTGTCGTGGCAGCCCAGCGTGAACCGCACCGGGACCCGGACCGCAGGCGCCAGCGCGGGGAAGTCCCGGTGCGGCCAGTTCAGCGCCACGGTCCGCTCGTAGCGCGGAGCGGTCGCCGAGTTCGTGATTCCACCGATGATGTCGGCCGGATACAACCGCATCGGCTCCCACAACAGCTCGCGGACGCCGGGTGGACGGTCCTGCTGGGCGGCCGCCCGCATGACGTCCTTGGCGGCGGGGTGGTAGCGCCTTCCGGTGCCGCCCAGTTCGAGGCCGAGCAGCTCGGCGCCGCGCGGCGTGGCAGCCATCCGCAGCGCCAACTCGCAGCCGCCGGAATGGCCCATCAGGAACAGCCCCGCGCCGCGTGGGCGCTGCCCGAGGATGCGCTCCACGGCTCCGAAGGCAAGGGCGACGCGCTGCTGCGGACTTTGCACCGCCTCGGGATACGGCGCCGAGCTGCCGTGGCCGGGGCGGTCGAGTGCGATGACGGTGAAACCCAGTGTCGCGCCGAGCCGTAACAACGACAGCTGCGGGTGGCCGGGGCAGTCGAAATACGTCGACGTGGTGCCGCCGCCGTGCAGGGCCACCACGACCGCCCGGGGATCTGGGGCCTCGGCGGCCAGCCCCGACATCGGTACGCCGTCGACCATCACCACCCGCGGACGGACGCTGGCCCGGTTCATGCGTCGGTCCGCAACAGGAGCACACCGCTGGGCGTCAGGCCGCCGCTGCTGACCACGCCTACGCGGGCGCCGGCAACCTGGCGCGCGCCGGCTTCGCCGCGCAGCTGGCTGACGGCCTCGTGCAGCAGACCCATTCCGTGGGTACGGCCGTGCGAGAGCTGGCCGCCGTGCGTGTTCAACGGCAGCACACCGTCGCGGGCGATGTTCTTGCCGCCGTCCAGGAAATCTTTGGCTTCACCGATTCCGCAGAATCCCAGTGCCTCGATCCAGGACAGGCAATTCATGGTGAACCCGTCGTAGAGTTCGGCGACGTCGACGTCGCCGGGCCGCAGCGACGTCCGCGTCCACAGATGCGCCGCCTGGCCCAGGACCTGCGGCTCGTGGGTCAGCGTGCTCTGGTCCCAGTCGATGCGCTCGATGATCTGCGTCCCGACCGCTTCCACCAGCACCGGGGGCTTGGCCAGGTCGCGGGCGGCGTCGACGGCGGAGACGACGACGGCCACCGCGCCGTCGCACGGCACGTCGCAGTCGTAGAGACCGAACGGCGTGGTGATGGGCCGCGCATCGAGGTAGTCCGCCATCGTCATCGGCGACCGATAGACCGCGGTGGGGTTGAGTTCGGCGTTGGCGCGCTGGTTCAGCGCGATCCAGCCCAGCGTCTCTTTGGTGGTGCCGTAACGGTGAAAGTGCCGCTGCGCGTTGATCGCCAGGGTGTGCGCCGCCGAGGTGGCACCGAACGGGATCTGCCAGCTGGTGGTGCGGCCGTCGGGTGGGGCGATGCGGCCCCGCTTCATCAGCTCGGTGTAGGTGGCTTCCCACAGCGTCCGGAAACACAGCACGTGTCGAGCCAGGCCACCGGCCACGGCGAGCATCGCCGCGATCACCGACCCGCCGGGGCCGAAGGTTTCGATGCCGCCGTTGTGCCAGGTGGGCCGGATACCCAGCGCCGCCTCCAGCGCGGTCACCCCGCCTTCGCCGAACCCGCCGAGATTGCCGCCGCCGGGGTAGGTCGACAGGCCGTCGATGTCGGCGAAACTCAGCCCGGCATCGGCGATGGCGGCCTCGCAGGCATCGATCGTCAGCGACAGCGGTGTCACCATCAGCCGGCGCCCGATGGCCGACATGCCGATGCCGGTGAGGGCGACCTGGTCCTCGAACTTCGTCGTGGTCAGCACCGGACGGACGTGTTCGCCGAACCGCTGTGGCTCGATCTCGTCGGCCGGCAGGGCGGCCGGCTCTGCGGCGGTGGCCGGCCGGAACAGCGGTAGCCAGACATCCTCGACCTGCTCGAAGACCACCTCGACGGGCTGACCGAGCACCAGCCGATCCGGCTCGCACTCGACGATGTTGGTGGTCAGCCGGACGCGGGAGTCCTCGGTAATCGCCACCTGGGCGACCACATACGGCGCCGGCAGGCCGGGCAGGCTGAACCGATGATTGACCGTGAACCCGGCGAGCGTCGCCGTACCCGAAACGGCCCGCACCCCGATCTCGCGGGATCGGCAATAGCGACACACCGGTGCGGGCGGATGGATCAGCGCGTCGCAGGCCCGGCACTGCTGGAACCGCAGTTCGCCGTCCGCGCCTGAGGTCCAAAAGAATTCGTTCTCGTCGGTGATCTGGGGCAGCGGACGTCCCGGTGCTGCTGACACTTCACCTCCGCGGAGTGGACGGCCCGAAAGATGACTTGGTAGGCCCGTTATGCGAATACGAGAATTACGTTATCATCTTCGCGCCGTCGAAACTGCGCCCAGCACGCGATCTCGCCGCCGGAGCGTGATCTGTGCGCAGTCTCGATGCCGCCACCGCAGGCTCGGGCAGAAGTCAACGCGTGAATCCCCACTGCGCTTCGTTGGACTCGGTCTTGAGGTTCTCGGCGGGATCTTCCGGGCTGACGGCATACGGGTGAGCGACTTCCGGTGGGCGGTCGCCGATTTCGGTGATGGCGTGCACCGGGCAGTCCAGCAGTGCCCGCATGACCGCATCGCGGTCCTGCTCCCGCACGGTGCCGTCGCCGACCAGGCACGCGTATCCCCAGTCGTCGAGCGAGAAGTAGGCCGGGGCATGCTTGGCGCACACGCCGAAGCCGTCGCAGACGGTGCGGTCCAGACGGATTCTCATGGCTGCCTCACCGCTGTGGCTTGGTAGGGACGGTCGGCGTGAAACGCGCCGGCACTGCACTCCTGGCAGCGGCCGCTCAGATGGCGGGCCACCTCGTGGGGAAACTGGTCCAGCAGTGTCGCGGCAACGTTGGTGGCGGCGTCCAGCGTCGCGCAGGCGCCACGCCCGCGTAACACCACGGACCAGCGGCGCAGCCGGTCGAGATCCTCCTGTGTCGCGGCGGAGTCGCGCAGCGCTGCCGCGACGGCGGCCATGGCAGCCGTGCCGTTGAAACACGAACCGCACTGCCCGGCGTTCTCGCGGTCGAAGTAGGCCAGCACCGACGCCGCAACCGCGACCGGGCAGTCGTCGGTGATCACCGAGATCGCGCCGCAGCCCAAACCGCTGCCGGCGCGCCGCATCGTCTCGTGGTCCAGGGTGGTGTCCAGCACACCGCGGTTGAGCAAGCCGGCGAAGTAACCGCCCATCAGGGCTCCTCGCACCTGCTCGGACGAGACACCGTGCAGCGCAAGCAATTCGGTGAAACGCAAACCGTGCGGAAGTTCGTAGAGCACCGGTGGGCGGCTGGCTCCGGTGACGGTGGCCAGAAATGTCCCCGGCGATGACAGCGTGCCCTGTGCCCGAAATGCCGCCGACCCGCGGCGCTGCAGGTAGGGGAGATTGGCCAGGGTCTCGACGTTGCTCACCAGCGTGGGCCGGCCGCGGACGCCGACCTCGAATGGGCGCGGCGGTTTGTCGGTCGGCTTGGCCGGGCCACCGTTGATCGCGCGGACGGCCGCGGTCTCCTCCCCGGCGATGTATCCGGGTGGCACGGTCCACACGCTGATGTCGACACCGCCGAGGGCATCGGAGTCCAGTTCGGCGAGTGCGGTTTCGACGCTGCCGGCCGCGGCCGGGTCGGAGACATAGACGTAGGCGCGCCTGGCTCCGACGATCGCCGCGGCCAACCGCAGCCCGTCCAGCACCAGGTGCGGGCGGTAGCGCAGCAGCCAGCGGTCCTTGATCGAAGTGGGTTCTCCCTCTTCGCCGTTCGCAACGACGACGGCGCCGCCGGCGGCACGCCCGTTGCGCCGTACCGCACGCAACTTCACCCCCAGCGGAAACGCTGCCCCGCCGCGGCCGAGCAGTCCGGCGGATTCGATTTCGTGCAGCACGGTGTCCGCTTCGGTGAGTGGTTGGTAGCCGCCCTGCTCCCGATAAGCCGCGATGTTTTCGGGTTCGCGGTCGTTCCGCAGCAACCGGGGCGGACTGCCCGGCCAGGTTGCCGTCCTGAACATGGTGTCGGTGGCTTGCATCGATTACCCTGCTATCGCTCCGGTTACGCTTGCCCGTATGCGGACTGTGGTGATGCGGGTCAACGTCGACCCGGCCGGTGTGCTCACGTCTGAGCGGCTACGCGAGGGCATGGGCGCGCTCCGCGGGTTCATCGCCGACATCGGCGCCGAAATAGTCGACAACGACCTCGAGGCCAGGCCGTCCGGCCGCCGCGAGCTGGAACTGCTCATCACCTGCGACGGCGTCGAAGCGGCAAAACAAACGGCAATCGACTTGTGCGCCAAGGCCTTCGACACCACCCCAGTGGCCGGCGTGGTCACCTTCATCAGCAGGGGAACCGATGACGACGCCTATGGTGTGCTGTCTGCCTTCGGAGTCACCGGCGAGATCGTCCGCCAACACGATGATGATGGCTTCGACATCGTCTACGTGACCCTGCGCGAAGCCGACCTGGAGCGGGTCCCGGAAAGCCGGATCCATACGGCGCTCGAGGCGTCGCTGAACTGTGAGGTCCGCATCCGCACCAGGTGAACGCATCACGTGGCCAGGAATTCGAGGATCGCGGGCGCGGCCTGCACCCAGGTGTCAAACATGTTGAAGTGCTTCACTTTTCCCGCCGCTCGTGCTTCGGCCGCACGCTCCCACGCTTCCTCCGGCCAGGGCGGATCGATCAGCTGGGATCCTTTGATCAGGCAGCTGACCTCCAGCGAGGTGCGCTTGGGATGATCCCAGTCGTTCTCGCCGCCGCGGATGATCAGCGTGGGAACCTTGATGCGGCTAAACATTTCGTCATCGACGCCGGGGATCGTCTGTCCCGGCTTGGGTACGAACGCGTTGAGCCAGCGCAACATCACCGTGAGGAACTCTTCGGGGTCCAGATCGAGGAACCGCTGCTTGTTGGCCGGGTTCTGGTCGATGCGGTCACGCCACTCGGGTACCTTCAGCAGCCCCTCGATACCCGACCAGCGCACCGCCTGGATACTTGGCAGCACGTAGTAGGCGCCCAGCTGATACATGCCGTACACGCCGCCGACGATGTTCCATACCACCAGCTTTTCCACCAGCTCGGGATAGAGCATCGTGCTCAACATGGAATCCCGTGCCCCGCCGGAACCTCCGGCGATGATGCACCGATCGACCCCGAGCGCGCTCAGCACGCCGCGCAGGGTCTCGGCGCGCATGTGCGACTCGGTTTGACCGTAGAACTGCACATCGGAGGCTCCGCAATTCGGCCGGTCCCACAACAAGACCCGATAGCCGCCCTCGACCAGTGCCTCGGCCAGCGGACGCAGGCCGGGAATGTCCTTGCCGAATCGGCCGCCCGGCGTCAGAACAATGAGATCGCCTGACTGGCCGAGGGTTTCGTAGACGACGCTGCCGCCGTTCACCTCGATAGCGGGTGTCACGCCATCACCAGCACGTCTTTGCCGACGACACGGACCGGATAGGTGCGAATACTCCATTCCGGCTTGACCGCGGTGGTGCCGGTCGCCAGCTCGAAACCCCATTGATGCCACGGGCAGTAGATGTACTCCAAGTCCCGCACCATCACGGCGTCGCCGGGTGCGCTTTCGTCGACGACGGTGCGGCCCCGGGCGCGTCCCGAGCACAGCGGACCGCCTTGGTGCGGGCAGTAATTCGCGATGGCGTAGAAGGTGCCGTTGACGTTGTAGACACCGACGCCGTGCCGCCCGATCGGCACCAGTTTGTGGGTGCCCGGCGGGATCTCGTCCACCGTTGCGACGACGTGCTCGCGGCCCTGGGCGAGGCGAGGCCGGGGCCGGGTGGGTCGCCCCGTAGCTTCAGAGGTCAATTCAGAACACCCGGGTTTGACCTTCGAGGACCGGCACCGTCTCCGGCAGGTGGTAGGTCGCGATGCCGTTCTTGTACATCACCGCATCCCGGGCCGCTTTGGGCAAGTGCTTGACCAGCCAGCGCGGGTCGTCGAAAGTCCAGTGCGGGTAGTCCGAGGAGTAGAGCAGGATCTTGTCGCATTCCATCCATTCCAGCGCGCGAGCCAACTCGGTCTTGTCCTCCGGGTAGTCCAGCGGCTGGGTGGTGAACTTGATGTGTTCCTTGACGTATTCCGACGGCTTGCGCTTGATGTCCACCCGGGATTTGCGGGCCGCGTAGATCGCATCCATGCGCCACATCAGCGGCAGGATCCAGGTGAACGCATGCTCGACGAAGACGATCCGCAGGGTGGGGAACCGGTCGAAGACGCCGTCGAAGATCAGGCTCATCACCTGGTTTGCGGCCAGCAGCGAGTAGGTCACCATGAAGTCGTGGTTGTAGCTGGGAAACCCCACCGGCGGCGTCGGCAGCATCTCGTAGTTGCTGCGCGACAGGTGACAACTCACGGTGATGTCGTGCTTGGTTGCGGCCGCCCAGACGGGGTTGTACATCGGGTGGCCCCATGACGGCCGCGGCTCGGCCTTGATCAGCACCTGCGCCATGTACGGGTGTCCGGCCCATTCCTCGATCTCGCGGGCGGCTCCTTCGGGGTCCTCGACGGCCGCGCAGATCGAACCGCGCCAGCGCTGATGCCAGTTGTTGTGGCCGTCGAGCCAGTGATTGGCCTGCCAGTGATTGAGTGCCGTCGAATAGGCCTGGTGGGCTTCGGGTAAGCGTGGCGTCCGGCCGCCGGGCTCCAGGATCGCGATGTCGGAGCCGGCCTCCATGATCAGCTGACGAAAGGCCATATCCGGGTCGCTGCCGGGAAACTCGCCGTCGGGCGGGAAGGTGTCGACGCGCATCGCGAAGCTGTGGGCGTAGTCCGGGGCGTCGTAGTAGATCAGCTCGCCCACCCGGTGTTCGAGGAAGTACTTGCTGCGCCACGGCTCCGGGATGTACTGGCTGATCTCGCCGCGCTTGGGCACCGGGTGGACATCCGAGTCGACGCACCGGACGGCTATGCGCTCAGCGGCGGGAACACGTTCGTGCATGTGGGTCAGGGTCATCGTGATCTCCCTTGTTCTCTGTCCATTCTGCGACTATCCCGTTGCCAGGTCGACGGAAATCTCGATCCCGTAGAGGTCGGCGGCGTTGCGCCAGCACAACTTCTCGCGCTGTTCGGTCGACAGTGCGCTGGGCAGCTTCTTGACATCACCGCACTGCCAGTGCGGATAGCTGGAGCCGAACATCACCATGTTCTCCTTGCCGGTGAACGACAACCACTGCGCGGCGAAGTCGGCGTCACCGGGACCGTCGAGACCGCCCTGCACGAAGTACACGTGACCGGGCAGATAGTCGCTCGGTATCCGCGGCGCCCACGGCGTCTGTTCCAGGTGCGGCCGGCCGAACACGTCCATCCGCCAGATGAACGGCGTCACGAAGTCTGCCGCACCGTCGGCCCAGACGAACTTCAGCGTGGAAAAACGCTCGAACACTCCTTCGGCGATCATGTTCATCAGGTGATAGAGGTAGTTCAGCGCCATGAAGCCGACGTATTGCTCATAGGTGCGGGTGTGCCCGGAGGGCGTGGGCGGAAATCCGATACCTTCGCCGGATTCGATGTGGACCGCCACCGGCAGGTTCGCGTCGGCCGCGGCCTCCCACAGCGGCCAGAACTGCGGCTTGCCGTAGAGCTCCCGGGACTGCAGCGGCACGCCGATCTGGACCACGCGCGGGTGCTCACGCCACTTCGCGACTTCTCGTAGCGCGCCGGCGATGTCGTCGGGGTTGACCCGGATGGTACCGCGGAACTTCTCGCCGAGTTCGTCGTGGTCCAGCCAGCGCGACACCATCATCTCGTTGTGGGCGGCGTGCAGCGCGCTGCCGAGGTGCCGGTCGGGCATGATGCCGCGGCCCATCGGATGCAGGATCGCCACGTCGACACCGCGTCTGGAAAAGAGTTCGCCGGCAACCAGTTCCACGTTCGAACCCGGGTATTCCCGGTTCGGGCCCTCGGCGTACGGGGCGTACTCACCGCCGGGCGCGCCGTACCAGTCCATCTCGTAGTCGGGAAAGCCCCGGCTCTTGAACGGCTCACGCAGGAAGCTGCGCAGGTCTTTGTTGGACGGGAAGAAGATGTGCACGCTGGCATCGATGACTGGCGTGCGCGTTCCGTCAGCATGTTCGATCACGAAACCCACCCTCCGGCTCCGGCGACGACGAGCCCGGCCTAGGCATCTGATAGACAACCTAACATTTCGGTCGGTCGCCGATCAACGCCTTTCCGGTAAGCATTTCGATTAATCATCTGCCCTGCTACGCGGTAATATTGCCGGTCATATTGCCAGTATAGTTCTTCAATACGGATAATAGCATTCTCTCGTTTGTTGAAGTGCGTTCCGAGTGCGATCCGAACACAAGGAGCTCGCCTCCACCACAACCTCACTGTTCTCGATGCCCCGATGGGTGAGGGTGCTGATGTTGTATGAAATGCAATATGTATTTGAGCGAAATGATTGCCATCTACACGGCCGGGCCGTTGGCCGCTGTCCGGGTGCGTGGCCCGGGCTTCATAGGCAATTCATGATGTGGGTTGGCCGTCACCTGTGCGCCGGCAGTCTCAAACATCGGCACGTCGTACCCTCAGGCGTGCTATGCATCGAAATCGCTTCGGCCCCAGCCGTAACGCCGATGCCAGATTCAGTACAACCGCTGGTGTCGGCGGGGCCGGCGGGCAAGGTGGAGTCGGCGGTGATTCCGCCCAAATTACAGTAGCTACGCTGCTGATGCCGGTGGTTCTGGCGGGAGCGGCGGTACCGGCGGGAGTGGGGATGGCGGCAATGCCGGGCAAGGCGGGGTTGGCGGCGTAGGTGAAATCAACGGGAGCGATGGGGCCGGTAACACTGGTGGAACCCGTGGGGACGCGCGGAATTTCGGTAGCGGCGGTAACGGCGGAGATGGGACCGGCGGCGCTGCGGGCGGCGCCGGCGGCGCCGGCGGGCGACTGTTCGGCAACTCCGGATCGGATGGGTTGCACCCAGGATCGGGCCGAGACCCCCGGGTGCTTGCAGAATTCGGGGATGCCCCAGGCCGTTACCGCAGCTTCAAGGATCGCAAGAACTATGCGGGGACCAGTTCGATCACCCGGCAATCTGGGAGGATGCGGATCGTCGCGGCCGGCTACATTCACAACGATCGGCTCGTCGACGCTCTCCAGGGACAGGCCTCCTGCGCGATTCTGCACGACTCCGAAGTCCGCAGCTATTACGACCAGCTCCGCGCCTGCGGCACCAAGCACAACGCCGCTCTCCGCCAGGTCGCCAACCGGCTCGTCGGTATCCTCCACGGCTGCCTCAACGCCCGAACCCGATACGACCGGAACACGGCATGGCCCATCGACACACCGCCGCTGCTTGACAATCAACTTCCAGGGATGTCTTGGTTGAAATTGGTGCGCACCATCAATCGGTACATCGCGCGGTCACAACAGTCACATGCGTCGCTGCACCGGGCGACACCCGATGTGCCCGGCTCTTAGCGACAATCGCCTGACCTGCGGTGGTGTTCCCAAGTTGGCGGTGGCCGTTGGGGTTGGGAGGTGGCGTTGACCTGCAAAAACCGAGTTGTCGCGCGTAGGTGGGCAGGGCGACCATCGCCTCCGGCAGAGGCCAGTGTTGCCAATGCGACTAGAGAGCAATACAGACCAGCAGGGGCAGAACCCGGGTCAGATTGAGTTATGTTGCACGCCAACGTAGTTTGGAGTAGCCCGCGATTCGCTGTCGTCGCGTCCAGGTGCACCTGAGCGACCGGCCCGCCATGAAGACAAACTGGTCGCCACCGTGCGACCTGAACCCAACGAAAGCACCTGCACGGGCTGCGGGAGCCGGAAATACGTCGAGGTGCGCCAATCCGGCACACATCCTCGACCCGGGCCGGGCGCATCGACATCTTGCGTGAATCGGGCTTCATAGGCAATTCATGATGTGGGGGTTTGGCCGTCGCCGTACGCCGGCAATCTCGACATCGGCAGGTCCTCAAGCGTGCTATTCATCGAATCGCTTCGGCCCCAGCCGTATCGCCGATGCCGGCAGATTCAGCACGGACCGCTGGGAATGCCCCTGGCGGGAGTGGTTTCCTTGCTGGGCATCGCCTGCGGATAGGGCACCCGGTAGGGCGGGTTCAACCGAAAAGCACCGGCTACGGCTCCGACCCCGAGGCCGCACTGCGCCAGCTCCGGCAGCACCCGTCGGGGTTGGTTCAGCTTGGGCGGTGACGGGTTGGGTGGGACCGCGAAGTTGAAGCTCGACGTCATATCGCCGGTCACGCTTCGGCGCCAAGCGGTGAGGTTGGGCACCGGCACGCCGAACCGCTTCTCTATCAATCGAAGTTGGGAGGTGTGATCGAACACGTCGTGGACCATCAGCCCGCCGCGGCTGAACGGTGAAATAACCAGGCAGGGAACGCGAAAGCCCAAGCCGATCGGTCCGCGGATGCCGCCGGAACCGGCCACTCCGTCGATGTTGGGCACCGTCAGGTATTCGCCCGCGGTGCCCGGCGGCGCCGTCGGCGGCACGACGTGGTCGAAGAAGCCGCCGTTTTCGTCGTAGCTGACGATCAGCGCGGTCTTTTCCCACACCGCCGGATTGGACAACAAGATCCGTAGCGTGTCCGCGATCACCACGGCGCCGCCCGCGTCCGGCATCGCGGGATGTTCGGATACGAGAATATTCGGAACCAGCGAGGAGACCCGTGGCAGCCGGTTGGCTCTGACGTCGGCGGCAAAGTCCCACGGATAGCGGGGGGCGGCGCCGAAGCGAGGCAAATCCGACCGCGGGTCTGCGGCCTGTTTGAACCATCGCACGATCTCGCCGTAACCCACGTAAGTGTTGACCGCGGGTCCTAATGACTTGTCGCTGTACACCTTCCAACTGATGCCGGCATCGCTGAGGTTCTGCGGCATGATGCGCCAGCTGTACGCGCCGATCGGCGCGGTGTTGGCGGTCTCCACCGATGGTCCGCCGTCGGTGCCGGCGGGGTCGATCCAAGCGCTGAGCCAATACAGCCGGTTGGGAGAGGTCGGACCCAATACCGAGCAGAAGTAGTGATCGCAAACGGTGAAGGTGTCGGCCAGCAGGTAATGAATCGGGATGTCTCGACGAGTGTGGTAGCCCATTGCCGCCGGGGTGTTGGCCGGCGAGCGCGTCCGCGCTTGCGCCGGTAGCCAATTGTCGTTCGCGCCACCGTTCCATGACTGGTGCATCGTGATCCAATCATGGTCGGGGTCGTTGATGCACGCGCCGTTGAGCAAAGGTGCCCTGGTGCTGTCGAAACGAAACGGCATGGTGATACCGGAGGGGTCCAGCGACTGGGTCCGCGGGTCCCAGCCCTTTTGCTGAAACAGCGGCGAGGCGGTACCGAATCCGTGTGTATCAGAAAGCGTTCCAAAATAGTGATCGAAAGATCGGTTTTCTTGCATCAACAGCACGATGTGCTCGATGTCGCTCAAATGACCCGAGCACGGCCCGGCCCCGTAAGCCTTTTCGATCACCGGCCCGGCTAACGACATGAGAGAGGCGGCAGTGGTAGCAGCGGCGGCTTTAGCCAAGAACTCGCGGCGCGACATTGTGTCAACCGGGTTTTTGCCCATCACCACGGGTCCTTCCGCACAGTTGGGCGAACTGTATCTTTGCGGCGCCGATCTGCCGTGACAGGTCAACGGGTGTGTCGTGGCGAATGCGCCGGGGCGCTGGAGACGCAAATTCGCCGGGGTGCGAGAAGCCGGCGTGCCGCCGAAACCTAATCGGCTGGGTGCGCGACGAAAAACCGGGCGGCCTTACGGATGGAATCTTCCACCGGCTCCGGTGTCCAGCCCAGTTCGCGCTCGGCTTTGCTGTGATCCAGCGGCGACATCAGTTCGGCCATGCGCGCTCCGACGTAGGCGAACAGCAGGTCGCGACGCAGCAGGCGGGCGGCCAGATCGTTGAGCCGCGCCGCGGCACGCATGACGGGCATCGGGATCCCGACGCGCGGCGGGCGTATGCCCACTGCGCGGGCCGCGATCTCATGGATTTCCCGGGTGCTCATATAACGATCGGAAATAATGTAACGCTCGCCGATGCGGCCCCGATCGGCTGCCAGAAGCATTGCACGCGCCGCGTCTTCGATACCGACGACCTCGGCGGAGAAGCCGAGGTAGAACGGGAACCGCCCGGTGGCGACGCGCGCGATGAGCGAACCATGAGGGGTCGGGGCCCAGTCGCCGGGCCCGTAAGTGGTCGAGATACACATCGCGACCGCCGGTAACCCTTTGTCGCGCACGTACTGCGTGACCAGGTTCTCCGCGGCCACCCGGGATTGGATGTAGGCGCCGCCGTCGCTCCAGTTGTGCGGATCGTCCTCGGTGACGGGCCGCTGGTCGTTGATTGCCAATGTGCCGGTGCTGCTGGTGAATACGAACTTGCGTAGCTGTGCGTCGACGGCCGCGTCGAGTACCTGCCGCAGGCCTTCGACATTGGTGCGGAACAACGGTGTGGGGTCGCGCAGCCACATCCGGGCGTCCACCACGCAGTAGTAGACGACGTCGCAGCCGGCCATGGCTTCCCGCAGCGCGGCGTCGTCGAAGATGTCGCCGTAACAGCATTCGACCTTCCGAGTCTGCAACAGGTCGTCGATGCCCTTGGTGACACTGGTGCGCCGCACCATGACCCGCACGTCCTGCCCTGCTGCGACGAGTTGGCGGGTGACGTGTGAGCCCAGGAAACCGCTGGCCCCGATGACTAGCTTGGTGGTTCCGGTCATCGCCGCCTCAGAAGGTCGCGGGCGTCAGCGCGTCACGGCCGTACTGGCCGAACGCGCCGGTGACGAGAACGGTCGGGGGGTTCACCGGCCGAGCCGCCGCGCCAGCGAAGCCGCCGTGTCCCGCAGCCGAGGCGAAATACGCATGGAGAAAAGGGGATTGAAGATATCCTCGCGCAGCCGGGTCAGCGTCGAGGACTTGATCAGCCAACTGCCGTCGAGCTTCTCATAGGTTTCGTGGTAGTGACCGCGCCCGTTGAGATTGACGCCCGGGCCCAACCGCACCACGTCCTCGAGCGCCCAGACCCCGGTCGCGGTCGTCGGCGACGTCAGCGTGATTTCGGGGGCGTGCACCTGATGCACCGTGGGTTGCGACGGCTTGCCCAGGGCGTGGCGCACGTAGGACACGAACTCGTCGGCGCCGCGGATCACCATGCCGCCCGACTGCGAGGTGTCACTGACAAAGTCGTCGGTGAACAACTGCCGCCAGTCATCCCAGCGCTTGGTGTCCAGGTATCGGCAGTATTGGGCCTTGAGTCGCTTGATCGCCTCGATCTCCCACAGTGTCGTTGCGGTGGCGGACATCGCAGCTCCTCATGCGCCTCATAGCCCGTTTCCGAGATTACTGCTCCCATATTGGAGAATGCTATTCTCGCACAATAGCGACGACGGGAGGCGGCTCGGATGCTGTTGGAGTTCGATGCTGAGCAGCGCCTGTGGCAGGACACCGTGCGCGATGTCGTCGCCAAGCAGTGCCCGGCGTCGCTGGTGCGTGCCGTGGCCGAGGACGGCGTCGACACGAGCCCGCTATGGAAGGTGTATGTCGACCTCGGCTGGACGGAGCTCAACGACCCGGCCGCCGCGGTGGAGCTGGCGATCGTGTTGGAGGAGCTGGGGCATGCCACCGACCCCACGCCCTTCCTGGCGACGATGAGTCAGTTCGCGCCGCTGGCCATGGACCGCTTCGACCCGCACCGGTCGGGCACCGCCGTATACAGCGGGGTGACCGCCCGCCGGGACGCCGACGGATGGGTGCTCGACGGTACCGCACGCCACGTTCTCGACGGCGATCGCGCCGACCGCTTGGCGGTGGTCACCGACGCCGGGGTGTTCATCGTGGACGCGCATCAAGTCTCGGCCCGCCGCGAATCCGTGTTCGACCCGGTACTGCACGTCGCCGACCTGTCCTTCGATCGGGTTCGGTTACCCGACGGTGTCCGGGTAACCGCCGATCGGGAACGCGCACACCACGTTGCGCTGACCGGCATGGCCATCACGATGGTCGGCGCCTGCCAGCGCATCCTGGATCTGGTGCTCGAGCATGTGCGCAGCCGTCACCAATTCGGGGTACCGATCGGCTCGTTCCAGGCAGTGCAGCACAAGGCCGCCGACATGCACGTCGCAGTGCAACGGGCCCGGGCGCTGTCCTACTTCGCGGCGCTGACCATCGCCGCTGACGACCCGCGGCGGCGGCTGGCCGCCGCCATGGCCAAGGCCAGCGCGGGGGAGTGCCAGTCGCTGGTGTTCCGGCACGGCTTACAGCTGCACGGGGCAATGGGATTCACCTGGGAAAACGACCTGCAATTCGCGCTCAAGCGGGCCAAGGCCGGTGAGCTGATGCTCGGCGGCGCGGCCGAGCACCGGGCCCAGATCGCGCAGGAGTACCGTGCAGCTGACTTTTGACCCCGACGTCGAGGCATTCCGGGCGGAGTTCGCGGCCTTCCTCGACGAAAACCTGCCTCCGGCAAGCGAAACCGGCGAGCGGCCGCGTTCGGTCTCACATATGCCGGCCTGGGCGCGCCGGTGGCAGCGGTTGCTGTTCGACAACCGCTGGCTGCTGCCCGGCCAGCCGCCGGAGTTCGGCGGGCGCAACGCGACGGTGGTTCAGCAGTTCGTCCACCTCGAGGAACTGTGCCGCCGGCGGATCTATCACAGTTTCAACCCCCAAGGCGTGAATATCGTTGCTGCGTCGCTGTTGTCGTTCGGCACCGACGAGCAGAAACACCGCTGGGCGGTGCCGATCCTGCGCGCCGAGATCACCGCGTCGCTGGGGATGAGCGAGCCCAGCGCCGGGTCCGACCTGGCGTCGCTGCGCACCCGGGCGGTGCTAGACGGCGACCACTTCGTGGTCAACGGGCAGAAGGTGTGGACCTCCGGGGCCCACGACGCCGACGTGTTGTTGACGTTCGTGCGCACCGACCCGGATGCGCCAAAACACAAGGGCATCAGCGCATTACTCATCCCGACCGCCACCGCGGGTGTGGTACGCCGGCCGTTCCCGTCCATCTGCTCGGCCGACGACCTGGATTTCAACGAGGTGTTCTTCACCGATGTGCTGGTGCCGGCGGAAAACCTGGTGGGTTCGCTCAACCAGGGCTGGCGGGTGGCCAATGGCTCCCTCGGGCACGAGCGCACCATGATGTGGCTGGGTTTCGCCGATCGGCTGGACAATCTGCTGGCCGACTTCCATCCGACCACGGAACTCGAACGCGACCGGTACGCCACCATGGTGATGGACAAACAGGCGCTGCGCCTGCTGGGTTCGGTGGCGCTGGCCCGCGCCGCCCGCGGCGAGGACGACACCGCCGCCATCTCGGTGCTCAAGCTGCTGGGTTCGGAGGCGGAACTGCAAGCGTGCGAGCATGCGCTGTCAGCCGCCGGCTCCGACGGGCTGGTACACCCCGCGCTGACCGGACCGTATGCGCCGATGAACCTGGACCACTATTTCGCCAGCTGGTTCGAGCGTTACGCCCGAAGCTTTTCCGGCACCATCGCCGGAGGCACGTCGGAAATCCAGCGCAACATCATCGCCCAGCGAGTGCTGGGCTTACCGCGCAGCTAAATGACCGCAGCCTCTTTGCGTTCGGTGACCGGTCTGGCGAGTTCCTGCTCCTCGCAGATGCGTTGCAGCTTGTCGAGAGTTTCGTCCAGGCCCGCGCCTATCCTGCGGCCGGGCGTGAAGGTGGCCGGTAGCTTGCGCATCCCCTGGATGACCCCGATGGTCTCGTAGTGGATGGTGCCCGCGGGGTCGCAACGGTAGTCCGGCATCCGGTCGAGGACCGCGGTCAGCATGGATTTGAACACGGTGCGCGCCACGTTGGATCCGATGCAGCGGTGCACGCCGATCCCGAAGCTGAAGTGGCGGTTACCTTTGCGGTCAAGGATGACCTTGTCCGGGTCGGGGAATACCGCAGGGTCGCGGTTGGCCATCGCCCACGAAATCCACAGCCGCTCACCCTCTTTGAAATGCAGCCCGTCCAGTTCGACGTCATCGGCGAATGTCCGGCCGTCGCCGGGCGCGGGAGTGAAGTAGCGCAGAAATTCCTCGGTCGCGGAGTCGAGCAGGGTTTCGCGTTGGCTGCTGAGCAGCTCGCGCTGGTCCGGGTTTTCTGAAAGCCATTCCAGCGCATGGGCGGTCAACGCCGTCGTGGTGTCGAAGCCACCGCCGATGAGCAAGCCGAGATTGCCCAGGATTTCCAGATCGGGAGCGGGCTTGCCGTCGATCCGCATCTCCAGCAGCGCATTGACCACGCCCGGCCGGGGGTTGTTGCGGATCTCGATCATGTTGTTGACCAGGTCGAGCCCCATCTGCCGGTGCATCTCGGTAACGCGCTGGATGTCGGGCGAGTGCTCGGGGGTGTACACCGCGGCGTGGGTGGGCTCGCTGTAAATCTTCCAGTTCTGCAGCGGAATGCCCATGAGCGCCAAGGTCAGAACGGCGGGCACGATGTTGGCCAGGTCGTCGACGAAGTCGATGCTGCCGCGCTCGATCTTCTCGTCCAGGCACGCGCGGGTCACGTCGTCGACGAACGGCTTCCAGCGCTGGACTGCGGCCGGTGACAGATACGGGTTGAGCACGTTGCGGTAGCTGCGGTGCTCGGGGTCGTCCATCTCCAGGATGCCGCCCCGCACGCCGTTGATCCGGCTGGCCGTTGGAATCGAAATGCCGTTGTAGCCACGGCGTTCGTTGTTGACATCGTGATCGTTGGAGACCGCCGGACAGCGGGCGAGCTCGAACACTTCGTGGCTGCCGGCGGCGACCCAGTGCCCGCCGTAGGTGTCGCTCCACGCCATCGGGCACGTGGCGTGCATCTCCTCGGTGATCGCCTTGAACCCTGATCGGTACTCCGCGGAGTGCCGGTCGAAGTGGTACCGATGCTTGCTGCGGTCACTGACGCTCAACCCGCTGTCTCCCCTTACCCGTCGGTGATGACGATGGCCTGCTCGGGGCACGATTGCGCGGCTTCACGCACCCGGTCTTGCTGATCGGCCGGTACCACTTCGCTGACCGCCGACGAGGTGCCGTCGATGTCGCTGAGCCGGAAGGAGTCCGGGGCGATCATGGAGCACAAGGTGTGGCCCTGGCAGCGTTCGGGATCAACCCAGACCTTCACGACGCGTTGCCTCCCGGCTCAGGTGTTCCGGCCGCCGTTGACACCCAGAATCTGGCCCGTGATGTAGCCGGCTTCCTCGGACACCAGAAAGGCGCAGGCCGCCGCGATGTCTTCGGGCCTACCCATCCGGCGCACCGGAGTGCGGGCGATGTTCTCTTCGATGTCACCGAGGAACCCTTGCTCCGCGGCCTTGCGCAGCATCGGGGTATCGACGAATCCCGGTGGCACGGCGTTGACGGTGATGCCGCTGGGCCCGTATTCGAGTGCCAGGGACTTGGTGAGCCCGTTGACCGCCGATTTGGCCGCGACGTAGTGCGCCATATAGGGGGTGCCGGAATGTGTGCTCGACGACGAGATGTTGACGATCCGTCCCCACCCGGCCTCGACCATGTCGGGCAGCACCGCCTGAATGGTGTGGAAGACGCCGTTGAGGTTGACGTCGATCACCCGCTGCCAGTCCTCGAAGGTGATGTTGGTGAACCGCTTGAACCCGTCCAGGCCGGCGGCGTTGACCAGGATCGTGACCGGCCCGAGTCGGTCGCGGATCGCCGACAGTGCGGCATCGACCTGCGGGCGGTCCGTCACGTCGGCGGTGTAGGCAAGCTCGGCATCGCTGGGCCTGAGGTCGATGGTGGCCACATCGATACCGTCGGATCGCAGCCGACGGGCGACCGCCAGCCCGATGCCGGATGCGCCGCCGGTGACGACGGCGGTCTTCATGCCCGCAACCTCTCATTCATAAAGAATCTCCATTGCAATTATGAGAACCATACTCTCGCAGTCGAGCGGCCCGCAAGCCGACGACGAAACCGCGTACTGCCTGCGCCGAATGCTGCAATCGGGATAACGCTGAGCGATTGCTTAGCAACCCGGCAGGTCGGTCCGATGACGGGGCATCCTTGAACTCTCATGAGGCGAATGTAAGATTCGCAAAGGATGAGAATGAAATTACCGTGACCGTCAGCACACCGAGGGGGCCGCAATGCCAACGCAGCAGACGGCGGGAACCATCGCGGAGGGTCGAACAGCCGGTGGGCTGGCCGGCGCCCCGAGTCAGTCACGGGCCGACCGGCGGCTATTGATCGACGGCCGGCTGCTCACCACCGACACCACCTTTGCCTCCATCAACCCGGCCACGGGCGCGGTTGTCGGATATGCGCCCGACGCCGGCGTTGCGGAAGCCCAGGCGACAGTCGCGGCGGCTCGCCGTGCCTTCGACACCACCACCTGGTCGACCGACGTCGAGTTGCGGACGCGCTGTCTCGACCAACTCCATCGGGCATTGCTCGACCACGCCGAGGAGTTGCGCGAACTCACGATCGCCGAGGTCGGCGCCACCCGGGCCCTGACCCACGGAGCGCAGCTCGACGAACCGATCGGCATCGTGCGCTACTACGCCGACCTGCTGCGCAGCTACCAGTTCACCGAAGACCTCGGCGACAACGAATCGCGGGGCATGCGCCATCACCGCTGGGTGGAAAAGGAAGCCGCCGGGGTGGTTGCGGCGATCATCGCCTACAACTACCCCAACCAGCTCGCACTGGCCAAGCTGGCCCCGGCGCTGGCCGCCGGCTGCACAGTCGTGCTCAAGGGCGCGCCGGACACCCCACTGGTCACGCTGGCGCTTGGCGAGGTGATCGCCAACCACACCGATATCCCGCCCGGCGTGGTGAACGTGCTGAGTTCCTCGGACGCCGCCGTCGGAGAGGTGTTGACCACCAGTCCCGATGTCGACGTGGTCACCTTCACCGGGTCAACGGCGGTCGGCCGACGGATCATGGCGGCGGCCAGTGGGACGGTCAAGCGGGTGTTCCTGGAATTGGGCGGCAAGTCCGCGGTGATCATGCTCGACGACGCCGACTTTGCCGGCGCGGCCATGTTCGCCGCGTTCAGCATGGTCACCCACGCGGGGCAGGGGTGCGCTTTGACGTCGCGGCTATTGGTGCCCCGACAGCATCATGACGAGATCGTCGAACTGATCGCGCAGAACTTCGCCAAGGTGCGGCACGGTGACCCGGCCGAGCCGAAAACATACCTGGGTCCACTGATCAGCGAACGCCAGCGCGACAAGGTCGACGGCATGGTCCAGCGCGCCATCGCCGCCGGCGCGACCCTGGTCACCGGGGGCAAGCGCCTGGATCCCGGTTATTTCTATGCGCCCACCCTGCTCACCAACGTCGACCCGGACAGCGAGATCGCCCAGGAGGAGGTGTTCGGTCCGGTGCTCGTCGTGATCGGATTCGATGACGATGATCACGCCGTCCGGATCGCCAACAACTCGATCTACGGCTTGGCCGGTGCGGTGTTCAGCCGCGACCAGGATCGCGCCTTGGCGGTGGCCCGCCGGATCCGCGCCGGATCGTTTTCCATCAACGGCGGCAACTACTTCGGCGCGGACAGTCCGTTCGGCGGCTTCAAGCAGTCCGGGGTCGGCCGCGAGATGGGGGTTGCCGGCCTGGAAGAGTTCTTGGAACGCAAGGCTTTTGCGGTGCCGGTCGGACCGGCGCAGAGGGCCCGCGGATGAACCCCCTCGAAGGCATCCGCGTCCTGGAAGTCGCCATGTACGGGTTCGTCCCGTCGGCCGGCGCGGTGCTCGCCGAATGGGGAGCCGACGTAGTCAAAGTCGAGCACGCGGTGACCGGCGACCCGCAGCGCGGCCTGCGGCAGACCGGCATGCTGCGGGTGGAGGGCGACCCCAACCCCAACATCGAGCACGCCAACCGTGGCAAACGCAGCATCGGCCTGGACATGTCGGTGCCCGAGGGCAAAGAAGTGCTCTACGAATTGGCCCGCCGCTCCGACGTATTCCTGACCAGCTTCCTGCCCGACGCACGACAGAAGTTCGGCATCGATGTCGACGACATCCGGGCGGTGAACCCGTCGATCATCTACGCCCGTGGCAGCGCGCTCGGCCCGCGCGGCGACGAAGCGACTAAAGGCGGCTACGACATGACCGCATTCTGGTGCCGGGCCGGAACCGCCGCCACCATCACTCCGATGGGCTATGCGGGCATGATCAACCCGCCCGGGCCGGCCTATGGCGACACCATCTCGGGCACCAACCTCGCCGGTGGCATCGCGGCCGCGTTGCTCAAGCGGGAGCGCACCGGGGAACCGTCCGTTGTGGACGTGTCGTTGCTGGGCAGTGGATTCTGGTCGCTGGGCCACACCGTGGCGTTGACAAGGCATTTGGGTCAGCCAATGCAGGCGCCGCCGCCCGGTGTGCACGGCGCGCCCAACAACCCGTTGGTGGGGCTGTATACGACATCCGATGGCCGTTACATCTCGTTGGTGATGATGCAGCCCACCAAGTTCTGGGCCGACGTGTGCCGGCACATCGACCGGCCCGAATTGGCCGACGATCCTCGCTTCGCGACCGTCGAGAGCATCGCCGCCAATACCGCAGATGCCGTCGAGATCTTGACCAAAGTGATCGCAACACGCACGCTTGCCGAGTGGAGCGAACGCTTTGCGACGCTCGCGGGACCATGGGCGCCGGTGCAGGACACCCTGCAAGCGGCCGACGACGCGCAAATCCGGGCGAACGAATATCTGGTGCGCGCAGGCCAACTCGAGCTGGTCGCCAACCCGGTGCAGTTCGATGTCACCGCACCCCATACCGGGCCGGCGCCCGGATTCGCCGAGCAGACCGACGAGATCTTGTTGGAGCTCGGTCTGGACTGGGATCGCATCATCGAACTCAAAACGGCCGGCGCCGTCACCTGAGACCCACATGAGACCCGATCCCGTGATGCGCAATGCCCCCGTTGTCGAAACCCTCGCAGCCGGTCTGCTTCGCCGGATAACGGTTACGGGTTTCCGGTTACACCCGGGCGCAGCATGAGCCATAATCGCCAAGGCTGCGAGACGTGGGGGTCGGCATTGCTTGCAAGTGCCAGCTCACGCGACGGAACGGAGGACTGGCGTGGGGGCGGTAGCCGCTCTGCACGACGAACCTTCGCCCTCTGGGGGCAAACGATGATCGTCGCTGCCCGAGTCGGCTTGGCGCGCAGCATAATCGGCCACATCGCGCCGGAAGGGTGTTGGGCCGATGGCGAGTAGGGGGGCGGATCGCTGGTCGCCGGGCATCACGTTTGGGCGCGGGTCCAAACCCATGCAGGCGGTCGGGGGGCTGTTCGCGATGTCGGCGGATGCCATCAAGTTCGTGTTCCGGCGGCCCTTCCAGTGGCGGGAGTTCCTGGAGCAGTCGTGGTTCGTCGCGCGCGTCTCGATGGCGCCGACGTTGCTGGTGGCCATCCCGTTCACCGTCCTGGTCAGTTTCACCCTCAACATTCTGCTGCGGGAACTGGGCGCGGCCGACTTGTCCGGTGCCGGGGCCGCTTTCGGTGCGGTCACCCAAGTCGGTCCGCTGGTGACCGTGTTGATCGTCGCCGGCGCGGGCGCGACGGCGATGTGCGCCGACCTTGGTTCGCGAACGATCCGTGAGGAGATCGACGCGATGGAGGTACTGGGTATCAACCCGGTGCAGCGCTTGGTGACCCCACGCATGCTGGCCTCTGGGTTGGTGGCTTTGTTGTTGAACAGTCTCGTCGTCATCATCGGCATCCTGGGCGGCTACGTCTTTTCGGTGTTCGTCCAAGACGTCAACCCCGGTGCGTTCGCCGCCGGCATCACGTTGTTGACCGGGGTGCCTGAGGTGATCATTTCCTGTGTCAAGGCAGCACTTTTCGGCCTGATCGCCGGTCTGGTTGCGTGCTACCGGGGGCTGACGGTATCCGGCGGGGGCGCCAAGGCCGTCGGAAACGCCGTCAACGAGACCGTGGTGTACGCGTTTATGTCGTTGTTCGTCGTGAACGTGGTTGTCACCGCTATCGGCATCCGCATGTCAACCAAATAACGCAAGGGAGGCCTAGGCACACGCTGTGACACTGCGAGCAGCCTATCCGCGACTGACGCGACAACTGCAGAAACCGGTCGGCACGTTGAGCCGCATCGGCGATCACACGTTGTTCTACGGCAAGGCGCTGGCCGGCGCTCCGTTCGCGGCCACCCACTACCGGCGGGAAATCATTCGTCTCGTCGCCGAAATCAGCATGGGCGCGGGGACTTTGGCGATGATCGGCGGGACCCTGGTGATCGTCGGGTTCTTGACGCTGGCCGCGGGAGGCACGCTGGCTGTCCAGGGCTACAGCTCGCTGGGCAACATCGGCATCGAAGCGCTGACCGGATTCCTGGCCGCTTTCATCAACGTTCGCATTTCGGCACCGGTGGTGGCGGGAATTGGGCTGGCCGCCACCTTCGGCGCGGGCGTGACCGCGCAGCTGGGCGCCATGCGGATCAACGAAGAGATCGATGCGCTGGAATCGATGGCGATCCGGCCGATTTCATATCTGGTCAGCACCAGGATTGTCGCCGGGATGCTGGCGATCACCCCGCTGTATTCCATCGCCGTCATCCTGTCCTTCCTCGCCAGCCAATTCGTCACCGTGGTGCTGTTCGGCCAATCCGGCGGCCTCTATCAGCACTACTTCACGACATTCCTCAATCCGATCGACCTGTTGTGGTCGTTCCTGCAGGCGGTGCTGATGGCACTGACAATCTTGTTGATCCATACCTATTTCGGTTATTTCGCCTCGGGCGGACCGGCCGGTGTAGGGGTCGCGACCGGTAACGCGGTACGCACCTCGCTGGTCGTGGTCGTCTCGGTGACACTGTTGGTGTCGCTGTCCATCTACGGCTCCAACGGCAACTTCCACTTGTCGGGCTAGGGGATACGACAGTGACGCACAACCTCGGGCCGGGTCCCATTCACCGCTCGGAAACCGCCAGCGCCGCAAGGCCGGTCGCGGCGTCACCGGGTCGGCACTTCGGGGTTCGGTCCTACGTGCGTCCCTTGGCCGGTTTGGCAACCGTCGTCGTGGTCGCCGGCATCGCCGCCGTAGCGGTGGGTTTGTTCCGGGGCTCTTTCACCGAGAGCGTGCCGGTGACCGTGGTTTCGCCGCGAGCCGGCCTGGTGATGAACCCCGACGCCAAGGTGAAGATGCGCGGGGTAGAGGTCGGCAAGGTCGCCTCGATCGAATCCCGGCCGGACGGGAAAGCGGTTCTGCACCTGGCCATGCAGCCGTCGCAGATGCGTCTGATTCCGTCCAACGTTCTCGTTGACATCGCGTCGACAACCGTCTTCGGCGCGAAGTTCGTCGAGCTGGTGCCGCCCGATGATCCGTCGCCGCGGCCGCTGCGCCCCGGTGCGGTGCTCGAAGGCCAACACGTCACCGTCGAAATCAACACCGTATTCCAGCAACTCACCTCGGTGCTGAACTCCATCGATCCCGCCAAACTGAACGAAACCCTTGGCGCCATCGCGTCGGCGGTGAACGGCCGCGGTCACGAGATCGGGCAGATGTTGTCCGATCTCGATCACTTCCTGGCCACCCAGGACCCGGGTCTTCCCGCGCTCCGACACGACCTCGAGGCCCTGCCCGCGGTCAGCAACGCCTACGCCGACGCCTCCCAAGACCTTGTCACCACGGCCGACAACGCCATCCGGATCAGCAAGACGATTGTCGACGAGCAACGAAACCTGGACGCCTTCTTGATCAGCTCGATCGGTCTGGCCGATATGGGCAACGAAGTGATAGGCGGCAACCGGCAAGCGCTCACCGATGTCCTGCACCTGCTGGTGCCGACGACGAATCTGACCAACGAATATCACCAGGCGCTGTACTGCGGTCTGGCCGGGTCGTTGGTGAATCTGCACGCGCCGCCGCTACCCACCCCCGGGGTGTTGGTGTTGGTCGGTTTCGAGTGGGGGGCCGAACGATATCGCTATCCGGCCAACTTGCCGAAGGTGGCCGCGACCGGTGGCCCCCAATGCTGGGAGCTTCCGGTGGTGCCCTTCGACGTGGCTCCACCGTTCGTGGTCGCCGACGTCGGCGCCAACCCCTGGCAGTACGGAAACCCGCATCTGCTGCTGAATTCGGATGCCCTCAAACAGCTGCTGTACGGGCCGCTCGACGGGCCGCCGCGCAACACCATGCAGATTGGGCAGCCCGGATGAGCAGCTCACGCCCGATGATCATCAAGTTCGGCATCTTCGCCGTGATCATGGCGGTGCTGACGGTGTTCTTGTTCTTCATTTTCGGTCAGTACCGCACCGGTTCGACAAATGGCTATTCCGCCGTCTTCAACGATGTCTCGCGACTCAAGGCCGGACAGACGGTACGCGTGGCGGGCATCCGGGTGGGCACCGTCAACAGCGTCACGCTACTGCCTGACAAAAGGGTGCGGGTGAAGTTCGACGCCGATCGCAGCGTCGTGCTCACCACCGGCACCCGGGCCGTCGTTCGCTACCTCAACCTGGTCGGCGACCGCTATCTCGAACTCGTCGACGGTCCCGGATCCACCAAGGTGCTGCCCGCCGGCGGTGAGATTCCGCTGGACCGGACGGCGCCCGCACTGGACCTCGATCTGCTGCTGGGTGGCCTGAAACCGGTTATCCAGGGCCTGAATCCGCAAGACGTCAACGCGCTCACCGCGTCGCTGGTACAGGTGTTCCAGGGCGAGGGCGGCACGCTGCAGTCGTTGCTGTCGAAAACGTCGTCGTTCTCCAATACGTTGGCCGACAACAACGAAACCGTCCAGCAATTGATCGACAACCTCAACACGGTGGTCGCCACGTTGGACAAGGACGGCGACAAATTCTCCACCGCGCTGGATCGACTGCAGCGGCTCGTCAGCGCGTTCTCCGACGATCGCAATACCATCGGCACCGCGATCGACGCCCTGGACCGGGGAACCGCATCGATCGCGGATCTGCTCACCCGGGCCCGGCCACCGCTGGCCGGCACGGTAGATCAGCTCAACCGGTTGGCGCCGCTGCTTGACGAGGACAAGGACAAGATCGACGTTTCGTTGGCGAAGCTGCCCAACAACTACCGCAAGCTGGTACGACTGGGCTCCTACGGCGCCTGGATTCCGTACTACCTCTGCGAGCTGAGCCTTCGGGTCTCCGACCTGCAGTACCGGACCGTGGTATCGCCCATCTACCGCCAAGAAGGCGGGCGGTGCGCGGAGCCCGATGAGGGAGACCGATGAACAAGTACCGCGGCGCCGGTCTGGTTCGGGCCGGATTCATCGGCACCGTGCTGGTGATCATGGTCATCGCGGTCGGACTGTCGCCCGAGCAGCTGATTCAGCGGGCCACCGCCGTCAGGTACCAGGCGGTGTTCTCTGAAGCCGGTGGCCTGGCACAGGGCAACGACGTGACGATATCGGGGATGAAGGTCGGCTCGGTCTCGGATGTGGCCTTGCACAACGGCGACGCCGTGGTGACGTTCAACATCAAGGGCTCGGTGCTCCTCGGGTCGGACACCACCGCACACATCAGGACGGGTTCGCTGCTGGGCCAGCGGGTGCTCACCCTGGAATCGGCGGGCAGCGGCAAGCTGCATCCCATGGACGTGATACCGATTTCACGCACGTCCTCGCCGTACTCGCTCAGCGAAGCCCTCAGCGATCTCGCCACCGATGTCGCCGGCACCAATACCGATACGCTCAACCAGTCGCTGGACACGCTGTCTACAACGCTTGACCAGATCGCCCCGCAATTGGGTCCGGCCTTCGACGGGGTGACCCGGCTGTCGCAAACCCTCAACGGCCGCAACAAGTCACTGCGCGACCTCTTACAAGGCGCCGCCGATGTCACCAAGATCCTTTCGCAACGCAGCGCGCAGGTGAACACGCTGATCCTTGACGCCAACAGCCTGCTGTCCGTCCTGGTGGCCCGCCGCCAGGAGATCGTGCAACTGCTGGCCAATACCTCCGCGGTGGCCAAACAGCTGACCGGATTGGTGCACGATAACGAAAGCGAGTTGGCGCCGACGTTGACGAGGCTGAATTCGGTGATCGCCATGCTGGAGAAGAACCGCGACAATCTCTCGCAGGCGCTGCCGGGGCTGGCCAAGTATCAGCTCACCCAGGGCGAGGCCATTTCCAACGGGTTCTACTACACCGCGTTCGTCCCGAACTTCTTGGTAATGGAGATCTTTCAGCCGTTTTTCGACTACTTCTTCGGCTTCCGAGCCTACGGAGCGCCCGGCCAGCCGCCGGACACCGCCGGTCCGCGAGCACTGATCCCCTTCCCCTCCAACGCCATTCCACCGTGCCCCGACTGCCGGGTGCCCGGACTTCCGCCTTTCCCCGGAGGGTCGTGATGATCACCCGCACCATGCTTCGGGCCGGGCTGGCGATCATGCTGGTAGCGCTGGTCGTCGTCGGCACCGCTGTGGCCGTTCGCAATACGTTCTTCCGCCCGAAGACGATCACCGCCTACTTCACCAAGACCACCGCGATCTACCCGGGCGACGACGTGCGGGTCTCGGGTATCAAGGTCGGCACCATCACCGCCATCCATCCGGAGGGGCTCACCGCCAAGATGGTCATGCACGTCGACCACGACGTCCCCATTCCGGCGGATGCCAAGGCGGTGATCGTCGCCCAGAATCTGGTCGCGGCCCGCTATGTCCAACTCACCCCGGCATACCGGTCCAGCGGTCCCACCATGCCCGACGGTGCGGTGATACCGCGCGAGCGGACCGCGATACCCGTCGAGTGGGACGAGGTCAAAGACCAATTAATGCGGCTGGCAACGGAATTGGGCCCCAACAGCAAGGTCTCGACACCCTCGGTGGCGCGTTTCATCGATAGCGCCGCCAACGCGCTGGGCGGCAATGGCGACAAGCTTCGGCAGACCCTGGCCGAACTGTCCGGGGTGGGGCGGATTTTGGCCGACGGCAGCGGCAACATCGTTGACATCATCAAGAATCTGCAGACCTTCATCAAGGTGCTTCGTGACAGCAACCAACAACTGGTGGTGTTCAACAACCAGCTGGCCACGCTGACCAGTGTGCTTGACGACAACAAATCCGATTTGGACGCCGCGCTCACCGATTTGGCGGGCGCCGTCGGTGAGGTGGAACGGTTTATCGCGCAAACCCGTGATCCGACCTCCGAGCAGATCGTGCGACTGGCCGACCTGACCCAGATCCTGGTCGACAACAAGATGGCTCTGAAGAACATCCTGCATGTAACCCCGAACGCACTCGCCAACGCCTACAACGACTATGAACCCGACATGGGGGCAATCCGCGGGGCGTTCACGGTCAACAACACGGCCAATTCGGTGAACCTGTACTGCTCGCAGCTCGGGGCCATCGAGAACGTCACCTCCGTCGAATCCGGCAAGCTGTGCGGGCTGTACCTCAGCCCGGCACTGCGAGTGTTCAACCCGCTGTTGCTGTTCAACTGGAACTATCTCCCTATTCCGATCAACCCGATCCTGGCGTCGTCGGCGGACCCGCAGAACATCGTCTACACCGAGCCGCGGCTGGCGCCCGGCGGTGAGGGCCCCAAGCCCGGACCGCCCGAGCTGCCGCCGGCGGTGTCGGCCTATACCGGACTGCCCGGCGATACGCCGGACTATCCGCCGCCGCCGGGGCCGCCGGCGCGGATACCGGGTGCGGCAATGCCGGAGCCGCCGGCGCCCACCCGCCCGGGCGAGTCACCGCCGCCGATACCCGGCCTGCTGCCAGCCGAAGGAACGCAGCCGTGACCGCCCGGGTGTTGGCCCGCCGCCTGCTGGTCCTGGGCGCGGCCGTCATGCTGAGTGTGACCGGATGCGCATTCAACGGCCTCAACTCGCTGCCGCTGCCCGGTGCGGTCGGACGTGGCTCGGGTGCCGACATCTACCACGTCGAGATCGCCAATGTCGGCACCATGGAGTCGAATTCGCCGGTGATGGTCAACGACGTCGTCGTCGGCAGCATCGGCAGGATGAGGGTGACCGGCTGGCACGCCGACGTCGAGATCTCGGTGAAGCACGGTGTGGTGATACCCGCCAACGTGATTGCCCGCGTCGGTCAGACGAGTCTGCTGGGATCCATGCACCTGGAGCTCAATCCGCCGCAAGGACAGCAGGGCGAAGGCAAGTTACTACCGGCGGCCGAATGCGTCCGGCTGCACCTCGCCCAGCCGCCCTGCGCCACCGTCCCGCTGGACAAGTCGTCGACGTACCCGTCGACGGAACAGACGTTGTCGTCGCTGTCGGTCGTCATCAACTCGGGCGGCTTCACCCAAATCGGCGATATCGTGCACAACTTCAACGCGGCCTTGTCCGGCCGGGCAGCCGATGTTCGCGACCTGATCGATCGCCTCGACAGGTTCGTGGGAACGCTCGACCAACAGCGTGGCAACATCGTCGCGTCGATCCAGGCACTCAATCGGCTTGCCGGGACGTTCGCCAGCCAGCGCGACATCATCACCCAGGCGCTCTACAAGGTGCCGCCCGCGCTGGACGTGCTGATCCGCGAGCGGCCGCGGATCACGGCCGCACTGGACAAGCTTCGGGTGTTCAGCGACACCGCCACCAGGCTGGTCAACGATGCCGGCAGCGATCTGGTCACCAACCTGAAAAACCTTGAGCCGACCATCAGTGCGCTCGCCGATATCGGGCCGGAACTCGACGCCGCCCTCGCCTACGCGCCGACGTACCCGTTCACCCAGAACCTCATCGACCGAGCCATCCGGGGTGACTTCGTCAACGGGTTTTTCGTCCTCGACCTGACCAACGCCCGGCTGCGCAAGGGGCTGTTGCTGGGCACCCACTGGGGACGGTTGGGCGCGGAGCTGGTACCGGCGCCGGGAGACCCCGAGTACCTGCAGTACCAGTACACGCCCGACCCGCGGAATCCGTCGGCTCCGGGACCGGTGGCGCCGCCGGTCGGTGCGCCGTTGACGCCGACGGCGGCGCCGGGGCCCGCAACCTTCGTACCGCTGCCGCTGCCGCCGCCGGGCGCGCCGCCGCCGGTGCTGCCGCCACCGCGCCCGCAGCTCGGACCCGCGACACCCGAGTTCGGTCCGCAGGTGCCGGGCACGCCGCCGACCGCGACCCAGCCACCGGATGGGGGCGCGTAGATGCTGACCCGCTTCGTCCGTATCCAGCTGGCGATTTTCACGATCGTGGGCATCGTCGGTGTTTTCGTGATGGTCTTGATGTACATCCAGGCGCCGACGCTGCTCGGCATCGGGCGGATAACGGTCACCCTCGAAGTGCCGGCGGCCGGTGGCCTCTACCGCTTCAGCAACGTGACCTACCGCGGGGTGCAGGTCGGCAAGGTGACCGCGGTGGGGCTGACGTCGCACTGCAGCGACCCCAAACGCAGTCCGTGCACGAATGCGACGCTGTCGCTTGGTTCTTCACCGAAGATCCCGGCCGACCTGGAAGCCGATGTGCGCAGCATCTCGGCGGTCGGCGAACAGTACGTGGATCTGCGGCCGCGCACCAGCTCGCCGCCCTATCTGCACAACGGATCGGTGATCCCGATGAGCCAGGCCACCATTCCGCAGCCGATCGGGCCCGTGCTCGATCAGACCAGTGCGTTGATCGACAGCATCCCCAAGGGCAAGCTCGTCGCGTTGCTTGACGAGGCATTCAAGGGATTCAACGGGGCGGGCTACGATTTCGGATCGTTGTTCGACTCGGCGGCAAAGGTTTCCGGTGACCTCAACGGGGTCGCCGACCGGACCCGGACCCTCACCGAGGACACCGGGCCGGTTCTGGACTCGCAAGCGCAAACCACCGACGCGATCCGGTTGTGGGCGCGCAGCCTTGCCGGCGTCTCCGGTCAACTGGTGACCAACGACCCGCAGGTCCGCACCCTGCTGGAGCAAGGACCCGGCGCACTTGACGAGGCGTCTCGACTGCTCGAGCAGATAAAGCCGACGCTGCCGGTGCTACTGGCCAACCTGACGACGGTCGGCCAGATCGCGGTGACCTACCACGCGTCACTCGAGCAGGTACTGGTGTTGCTGCCGCCGTTCGTTGCCGCGATTCAATCGTTCGTCGGCACCAAGAACCCGACGGGCTACGCCCAGGGCGACTTCGCGGCTCTGGTCGACGATCCGCCAGGCTGCACGGTCGGGTTCCTACCGCCGAGCCAATGGCGCTCGCCGGCCGACACCACGACCATCGATACGCCGAACGGGCTGTACTGCAAGCTGCCGCAGGACTCGCCGATCTCGGTTCGCGGTGCCCGAAACTACCCGTGCATCGAGCACCCGGGCAAGCGCGCGCCGACGGTCGAAATCTGTGACAGCGACCGGCCTTTCGAGCCACTGGCGATGCGCCAGCACGTCTTCGGCACCTACCCGCTGGATCCGAACCTGCTCGCGCAGGGCATCCCGCCCGATGACCGGGTCAACTTCTACCGGGACCGGATCTTCGGACCGGTGGAGGGCACCCCGCTGCCACCGGGATCGCCCGGGCCGCGGGGAACGCCGCCGGGACCGCCGAACTCGCCGGTGCCGCTCGGGCAACCGCCGATACCGCCGGGATCGTCGGTACCGCCGCCGGCCAGCTTGCAACCGCCGGTGCCGGTGGACCTTACGCCCGTCGCACCGATGGACGTTCCGGACGGCGGGCCCCCGGCCCCGGTCGGCGGGCCGCAAGCCGCACCAAGTGCCTTCGGCCGCAGCGGTTCTCGAGTGAGCCCGGGTTTGGCCGTGGCGCAGTACGACCCCCGCACCGGTCGCTACGTCGGGCCCGATGGTCAGTTGTATCGGCACTCAGATCTGGTCAACGCACCCAAAACCTGGAAGGACATGCTCTTGGCGGCGTGATTCGGGCGTCCCGGTCAGATCTTGTCGAGCCGGAACGGCATCAGCACGACGAGCCACTTGTTGGTTCCGCATGCGCCGCTGGGCCCGACGGTCTGGTCCTTGCCGGCATATGTCGACGAGCCGGACTGGACGGTGCCGTCCGGCCCTGCCGGATAGAAGGTGAACGTTTGTACCCCGGTGAACGAGGTGCCGTCGGGGCACGTTTCCCAGTTCGGCACCTCGTGCTTGACGGTCCACATCACCCCGTCGTGCAGGTAAAGCGGTGCGCTCCAACCCTGGTCGCTGGTGACGTGGCCGGTGCAGTCCTGGGCGGTGGTACAGCTGGACGACACAGTCCACGTGCTACTGATGGTGGGTTCGTCATGAAAAGATTGATTCGTCTTGGCCCATTCACCGACGGATGTGGCGCGGTAGGTTCCGTTGATGGCGAGACCGTCGGTGGAGGCCCGGGCCGGCGGTGCTGTGCTCGAGCCGCCAATCACCGTGGCAGCCACCAGTATTGCGCTTGCGACAGTGCCCATTGACCGCATCACGTGCTCCTCGACGCGCTAGCGCCACTTCCCCTTGAGACAGTAACACCGGCGCCGCCGAGTGGGCGAGGGCTTTACCGCGAAGCGCTCGGCCTTCACAGCGAGTCGAGCTTGGCGATGAGCCAGGATCCGTTGACCTTCGTCAGCGCTACCCGAACGCTACTGGTGGTTTTCACCGGGTCGGGTTTGTCCCTGCTGGTGGTCTTCAGACTGATAAACACAAGTACGACAGCTGAATCCGGATGCAACTCCGCCGCGGCGGCTCGAATGACGCGGGCGTTGGTGGTGATTTGGCCCCGCTGGGCCGCCGGCGCCACGATCTGCTCGGTGAAGCGTTCGTAGTAGGTCTGATAGTCGCCGGTGAGCCGCGATCTCGCGTTGTCGAAATCCCGGCTCAGGCTGTCGGGCGAGTATGACAGGAGTGCCACCGTGCCCTCGGAAGCCGCTCTGATCGCGTCGCGTGCCGCCGCGTCGTCGGTCTGCTGATCCGGGCGGTAGCCGAAGTAGAAGAATCCGGCGGCGAAGCCCGTCGTGGCAATGACCAACAGCCCTAACAGAATTGGACGCCACCACATTAGGAATCGGCGGATCCGGCGGCCTGCCACCCTGAATCGGCGGCGCGGCGGTCGACCCTCGTCGAGGGTCACGGCAGCGCCTCGACCTTCGCCACTTTGAGCTGTCCGCCGTCTCGTTGCACCGTCATGACGATGCGCCAGGACCGCGGCGGCAGTTTGGTCTGGTCGGGATTGGCCTCGGGATTGGCGACCTCGGCTTTGGCCGCCACCAGGACTACCGCGGAATCGTCGGTCATCGACTGGACGGCGACGCCTTGGACGGTCACCTTGGTGCTGACCCTGGATTGCTCGACCGACTGGACCAGGTCGTCGGCAGCGATCAGCATCCCGCCTTTGAACGCGCCGGTGGTGCTGTCAATGATGCGTTGTACATCCTGTCTGGCCTTGGTGGCGTCGATCGACATCAGGATGATGGCGCCCTGCCGCGCCGCGGCCGCGAACTCGGCGGCACGCTGCTGTTGGTGCACGACATTGCGGTGGTGCCATAGCAGATAGCCGCTCGCGCCCAGTGACCCGCAGCTGATGACCGCCGCGGCTATTGCGGCCAGGCCCTTGCGTGCCGGACGCCGAAGCCGCCGCGGCCGCACGCGGAATCGGCGCCGTGCCTTAGCGACTGCGTCGTCGACGGTTGCGTCCCCAGCCTCGGTGCCAGCCGTTGGCTGCCGGTCGCCGGCTATCGCGTCGGCCTTTTCGCTCAGGCGTGTCGCGCGTTCCCGGGCCGCGAGGGCCCTCGCTTCGGCCAGGGCCACGGCTTCTGCTGGCTGGGTTGGCGATTCGCCGTCGCGACCGTCGGTTTCGAGGGCCTCAGGTAGCCGGTCACGCGACGGCATCGTCACCTCCTGACCACGTGCTGAGGGAGAGCAACATTATCTATCACCGATCACAAGGTCCTGGCCCCGCCCCGAATGGGTTGATTTCTGTCTTCTCCGAGCAGGAGAGTTTTCTTCTCAATTGTGCAAGAGTAATAGCGTGCGCTTACTCGTGGCAGCGATTGCCGCGTTGCTCGGCATGACGGTATGGACGGCACCACCCGCCGACGCGGGTCCGACGGTTTGCGACTATCCGGCCTGCACGCCCGGAATCACCCCGAATGTCGTCCTCGGGGCACCTTGCGACAACACCACCTACTACGTCTTCGGAACCGCCGACTACTACGTCTCGTTCGCCACCGAGCCGGGACGGCTGATGTTCTGCGGTTCGCCGCGCAGATATGAACCCAGATGGTTCCGATCACCCCCGATGGCCGGGATCAAGGACGAGAACTCCGACTGCACCCGATATCCGGAGTACTACGTCGCGCAGGCGCCCGACGGCCTGTTCCTGGTGTGCGTGGCGCAGAACGGTCACGCCAGATGGGTGCGGGGCGACACCTAGCCAGAGTTATTCGGCGCCGATGAGCCGACTTGTGATGCGGCGCAATTGCGAACGCAGTGACTCGTCGTCGATATCCGCGACCAAGGGGTGCATCACGCCGACGGCTATCGCGCCCGACAGCATCGCCGCCGACACGCGCGCGTCCTCGGCGGCGTCGTCGACCAGCACTCCGTAGAGCCGCGCAATGAATTGCTGAAACGGTTGGTGTTCGGCCAGCAGCCGGACGATGACCGGATCGAACTGCAGCGTGCTGGCCGCGCCCCGGCGTTCGACCGCCACGTCGATCACCCGATCCAGCAGCAGCTCACGCGCTCGCGGCTGGTGAGCCTGGGTTTCGGCGGCCTCCAGTGCCTCTTCCAGACCGCCGAGCTCACGTTCGGTGAGGGCGATGACGATCTGCTCTTTGGTTTTGAACTGGTGGTACACCGCTGCCTTGGTAACGCCGATGGCGTCGGCGATCATCTGCAGCGACGTGCCGCCGACGCCGTGCTCGGCGATCAGCTGCAGTGCCGCATCCAGAATGCGGGTCTGCGCTGAGCTGCGAGTGATGAAGCGGAACTGGCCGGGCGGCGGCGTGGACACCACATCGAGAGCCTAGCCGACCGACTATTGACGACAGCTAG
The DNA here is from genome assembly GCF_002102175.1 of Mycobacterium gastri. Taxonomy (GTDB): domain Bacteria; phylum Actinomycetota; class Actinomycetes; order Mycobacteriales; family Mycobacteriaceae; genus Mycobacterium; species Mycobacterium gastri. Next base: position 40,364 of record NZ_LQOX01000082.1, read on the forward strand.
CCGATCGGCTAGCTTCGCTGAGAAGCCGCACCCCGCGATCGCCCAACGACCCGCGGACCGGAAGGAGTCACCGATGTCCGGCATCGGCGAGCACCGAACGCCCCCGCCATCGGTGTCACGGCGCACCGATGGCGAGCTGATCCTGTTGTGGACGTTGCCCGTCGTGGCGATCATCTGGGTCTCGGCGTTCCTGTTGTTTCCCGGCTTTACGCCACCGATGTCGCCCAGAATGCCGGCCGAGCGGGTGGCCGCCTTCTATCGGGAAAACCAGTCCGGAGTCCGCTACAGCATGATCCTGTTCAACTGGTTCTGCGTGGGCCTGATCCCGGTCCTGATCCTGCTGGTGATGCAGATTCGCCGGATGGCTCACCGCACACCGATCTTTTCCTACTGCATGCTCGGGTGCGTGGCCGGCGGTCCCACCCTTTTTCTCATCGCCAACGTCTGCTGGCTGCTGGCCGCCTTCCGCCCGGAACGCAACCCGGAGCTGACGCAGATGTTCAACGATCTGGCCTGGCTCACCTTCACCACTCAGGTGCCCTTCCTCATCGGGCAGAGCGTGATTCTGGCCCTGGCGATCTACTTCGACGATCCGTCGCATCCGGTGTTCAGCCGGTGGGTGGCCCATTTCAATCTGCTCATCGCCGCGGTGCTGGCGCCGGCGGCGTTCGCCGGCCTGACCCTGTCCGGCCCCCTGGCGTGGGACGGAGCGTTGTCGTTCTGGCTCAAGAACATCGCCATCGCGGTGTGGATCGTGGTGTCGGCCGTCGTCCTCGGCCGGGCGGTTTACCGAGAGCGCGCCGACGAATCGGCCGGCGCATGAGCGCAGTGGTGACAAACCCCAAGCGCGAGTTGTGGCTGGCCTGGTGGACGCTCGTCGCCTTCTACAACTTGTTCGCGCTGGTGTTCTTCGTGCTGACCCGCACCCAGCCCCCGCCAGACCCCTCGTGGGACACACCGAGAATCGTTCGGTGGTTCCAGGACAACCACTTTGGGATACTCATCGGCTTTGCCATCATGTTCGTCATCACCGGCATGACGACGATGAGCAACGCGCTCATCGCCTATTCCATGCGCCGCATGACGGTCAGCCCCGCATTCGCGTATTCGTACCTGGTGTTGTACTCGCTCAGCGCGATTCCGGGGATGTTGCTGATGTGCATCGTGCTCACCGCCGGGGCGATGCGTCCCGACCGCGATCCCGAGCTGCTCGGTTGGCTCTACGACTTCGGCTTCCTGTCGTTCATCGGGACCATGGGGGTGTTCCTGATCGGCTCGCTGGTATGGATGCTCGCCATCCTGATCGACAGGAACCAGGTTTTCCCAAAGTGGTTCGGCTACCTCAACCTCTGCAACGCGCTCACCGAGATCGTGGTCTCACCGGCCTGGATCTTCCGTCGCGGTGTCTTGGCCTGGAACGGGCAGATCGCCTGGTGGCTCGACATGGTCGTATTCGGCATCTACACAGGGGTTTTCATCGTCTTGCTGCGGCGGATGATCCAGCGTGAGGACTTCGGTGCCGGCCCGCTGCCCGAGCTTGCGCCCGGGAAGGTGGCCGCGCTATGACCGCCGATGCGAACAAGCCGCCCAGGTTCGTCCCCGGCCAACCGGACATGTGGGCCTTCGTGCTGTTCGAAACGCTGGTTTTCGCTGCATATTTCAGCTTCTACCTGTTCTACCGAACGCAGAGCCCCGAGCTCTTCCTGCGGGCCCAGGCGCAGCTGGATCTGCGTATCGGGGTGTTCAACACGCTTGTTCTGCTGCTGAGTTCCTGGTCGATGGCACGATGTGTCCAGTCGGCCCGCGCCCACGCACACCGGGCAGCGCTCAGCGACGCCTTTCTCGCCGCGTTCTTTGGTCTGCTGTTCCTTGTCGCCAAGGTATTGGAGTGGGCCAAGCAGATCCGGATGGGCAATTCCTTTGCCGCTAACGACTTCTTCACTTATTACTTCTTTCTCACCGGTATCCACTTCGTGCACCTGTTGATCGGATTCGTCGTCATCGGAGTCGTCGTGTATCAGCTGTGGGGTCCGGCACGAACATGTCAGGGGTCTCGGGGATCTCAGCAGCTGGTCGAGACCTGCGCTACCTACTGGCACACCGTTGACTTCCTCTGGGTGCTGATCTTCGCACTGCTGTACGTGGTGAGGTGATCCGAAATCAGACTCAACAAGCGGCTTTTGGTCGTCTGGGTGGCGCTGGCGTCATTGACGCTGTCGTACCTCTGGCTTGATTACTCTGTCGACGGATCTCCGAAGGCCAGCGCCGTCGTCACGTCTAGCGTGATCGTGATCGCACTCATCAAGGTGCGCATCATTTTTCGCGAGTTCATGGAAGTCAGGCAGTCTCCCGCCGTGCTGCGCCGCCTGACGGACGCATGCGTGCTGGTTGTCGGCGCTACGTTGCTCGGCAGCTATCTGGTCGGCATTACGCTCCACTAGGACGGTTGGTGGCCTCGTCAGCTCGCTCAGCGGAGTCCTGAGCCCGGCAATCACATCTTTCACATTGGTCTCTGTCCGGGCCGATGCGTATTTGCCCGCTTCACTCGGAAATTCAGGGTGACCACGAATGCTGCTGGTCAACGATGTCCTGTTGCGCAGCCTTGGTTGCCTGGCCCTGTTTTCGGCACACCTTGGCTTTGTTTTCGGCACGGCGATACCGCACCGTCGCTCAAAACCCCTGTGATGGAGGGCGTTCGGGGGATGTCTCACGTGCTCACCGAATCGGCTGTCATGCCGCCGGATCGAGTGTGCGGTGACGGCTTTGAGTGTGTCTGTGGGGCGGGAACATCCACGATCGGCCGCCCTGATGGCACAGTCGGCGCCGTCAGCGCACACTCGGCGCCGTCAGCGCACAGTCGGCGCCGTCAGCGCACACTCGGCGCCGTCAGCCGCCGACCCAACCGCACCGGCACGCGATTTCCATCTCCCCACACCGGGGCGCGGCCCCATGACCGCCTTTAGCGACAAGCCAAGGTGCGCTACGAATGTGTCGCGGATAGGCGAGCGAACGAGACACCCCAAACCCGTGGAGACCGATGTGGCTGATGGGAAAGTCGCAGTTGCGTCCTACAACTCGGGCACTACCCGAGCGCCATCCTGGGTCTGGCGCGGGGAGGTATGCACGCTTGCGCCGACGGGCCTGGGTTTTCGCAGCACCGGGACGGCGATGGCTCAACCTCATTGGTCTGTCCGACTCCGGTGGCGTGCGGATGACCGGCCCCGCCTCGTCACTTCATGCAAATCGGAATGTGTTTCTAAAAAGGCAAATTCGTCAAATGCCGTCCCGGGCCAACACGTAGACACGAGTGGTGTACCGATGTTGACCCGCTGGGCGTGGAAGTGCATGATGATCCTACGAAGATCACAGTTTAATAACGGCCAGATCTCTTTCGCGTCGCGCCGCCAGGAGGTGTTGCCTCCACGCGGAGAGCATCTGACAGGTCTGCTGATAGCCGAGAACCTATGAAAAGCAGGTGGCCCAGTGACATTCGTGTTTGCAGTACCAGAGATCATTTCCTCAGCGGTCTCGGATCTGGCTGGCTTGGATTCGGCATTGAGCGCAGCCAATACGGCGGCGGCGGTTCCGACCACCACGGTGATGGCCGCTGGTGGTGACGAGGTGTCGGCGGCGATCGCGTCGCTGTTCGCCGGCTACGCCCGCGACTATCAGTCGCTCAGCGCTCAAGCGGCGACGTTCCACCAGAAGTTTGTGCAGGCGTTGAGCGGCGTTGGGAATTCGTATGGGGTCGCTGAGGCGGTCAATGCCTCGATAGTGCAGACCATTGAGCAGGACCTGCTGGGTCTCATCAACGCGCCGGCCCTCGCATTGCTGAATCGCCCGCTGATCGGCAACGGCACCGACGGGGCGCCGGGCACCGGGCAAAACGGCGGGCCTGGTGGGCTGTTATTCGGCAACGGCGGCAACGGCGGGTCCGGCGCTCCCGGACAACCGGGCGGCCGGGGCGGGGACGCCGGGCTGTTTGGCAACGGTGGTCAGGGCGGCGCCGGCGGGAACGCCGCGGTCGATGCTTCGGGGGTGCCGGCCGGCAACGGCGGGGCCGGCGGCGCAGGCGGCCACGGCGGCTTCTTGTACGGCAATGGTGGCAATGGCGGTAACGGCGGTAACGGCATCATCGGCGGCGCGGGCGGGGCCGGCGGCCAAGCTTGGCCATTGTCGGGCTATCCGGGCGCCAACGGAATCGACGGCACGAGCACCGGTAGCGGTACCGGCGGTGGTACCACCGGGACCGGCACAGGCACAGGCACCGGCACAGGCACAGGCACAGGCACAGGCACAGGCACAGGCACAGGCACAGGCACCGGCACCGGCACGGGCACGGGCACGGGCACGGGCACCGGCACGGGCACCGGCACGGGCACGGGCACGGGCACCGGCACGGGCACGGGCACCGGCACGGGCACCGGCACAGGCACCGGCATAGAGGCGACATACAACGTTGGGTCGCAATGGGATAACGGCTTCACCGCCAGCTACACGATCACCAATTCGAGCGCGACATCGCTGACCAACTGGCAGGTCCAATTCGATTTACCGGCAAACGAATCCGTTACCGGTGCGTGGAACGGACAGGTTGCCCAGTCCGGTACGCAGTACGTCATTACGCCGGCGTCGTGGAACCAAACGATTGCACCGGGCGGTTCGGTCACAGTCGGCTTTCAAGCCGCCCAGACCGGCGCTTACTCGCCGCCGACGAACTTGCTGGTCAACGGGCAACCAATCACCGGCGGCACGGGCACTGGTACCGGCAGCACCGGAACGGGTGGGACCGGCACCAGCACCGGGACCGGCACCGGCACCGGCGGTACCGGCACGGGCACCGGCACCGGCGGTACCGGCACGGGCACCGGCACCGGCGGCACCGGAACGGGTGGGACCGGCACTGGCACCGGCGGCACCGGCACCGGCACCGGCACCGGGGGTTCGACGTCGGGGCAGTACTCGCCCTACGTCGACATCACGCTGTATCCCGGGCCTAACGGATACGATTTTTCCTCCGCCGCCCAGGCGGGAGTCAAGAACGCCACGTTGGCCTTCATCACCGCCGACCCGAATGGTCAGGCGGCCTGGGGTGGATATTCGGCGCTGGACGTCACCGGCGGCTCGCAGAGCTCATTCATCGATAACCAGATCGCCAACATGCGCAGCGCGGGCATCAATGGGACCATCTCCTTCGGCGGCGCGGCCGGCACCGATCTTGCCGCCGTCAGCGGTCAGACCCCGACCGCGCTGCAGCAGCAGTACCTGTCGGTGGTGAATACCTACAAGATTTATCAACTCGACTTCGACGTCGAAGGCGCGTTGCAAGGCAACACTCAGGCACTGACGACACAAGCGAAAGCCATTGCCCTGCTGCAGCAGCAGGAGGCGGCGAACGGCACGCCAGTGACCGTCTCCTACACCCTTCCGGTGCTGCCGACCGGGCTGGTGACGGGTCAGGGCGGTGGGCTGAACGTACTCCAAATCGCTACGGCTAACGGTGTCAACGTCTCACGGGTGAATATCATGGCCATGGATTACGGTCCTAGTTTCGATCAGCCCGGGAACCCGGGCATGGGCACGTATGCGATCGACGCGGCGACGGCAACCCACAGTCAGTTGATGACGCTGTATCCATCGCTGTCCAGCGAGCAGGCATGGTCGATGGTCGGCGTGACGCCCCTGATAGGAATCAACGACGACCCGAGCGAGATCTTCACCCTTGCCAACGCGCAACAGCTGACCACGTTCGCGGTGCAAAACCATATCGGCGAATTGTCCATGTGGGAGCTCCCGCGCGACACCACCGGCACATTGGGCGCAGTAGACGCCGTCGACGGCAGCGGAGTGGCGCAAACCCCGTTCGAGTTCTCCAAGATCTTCGAGCAGATCGAGGCCAGCTCCACACTTTGATCCACACTTTGACGCCGGTGGCTGAGCGGGCGGCCCCCAAGACGTGCGAAACTCCGTGAGTCGTTGTGCCGCAGGTTCTTCGGGACTCGTCCGACAGCAGCGTCAGCGTCCGTCACATCGAAGTGCTTACCCCGTCGGGGTGAACGTGAGATGTAGTTCGGTGAGTCCGCGCAGGATGTAGGTCGGTTCGTATCGGTAGTGGCGATTGTCCGCCGGCCCGTGCACGGACTCGTCGGCGGCAATGTCGGCCATCCGGTCCAGGATGCGCTCGATCGAGACGCGGCCCTCCACCCGGGCAAGGGGTGCGCCGGGGCAGGAGTGAACTCCGCGGGCAAAAGCCATGTGTTCGCGGACATTCTTTCGGTCGAGGCGGAACTCGTGCGGATTGTCGAACCTGCGCGGGTCGCGGTTGACGGCACCGGGCAACACCATCACCACCGTGCCGGCCGGGATGTGGACCCCGGCGACGGTGGTGGCCCGGCGGGCGAGCCGCGAGTCGCTCTTGACCGGGCTCTCCAGCCGCAGTGATTCCTCGATGAACGCCGGAATCAAGCTGCGGTCCTCGCGCAGCCGCTGCTGTATGCCGGGCCGGTCGACGAGCACCTGCAGCGCGGCGCTGAGCAGTTTGGCCGTCGTTTCCTGCCCGGCCGCGAAAAGGAATGTGGCCGAACGGACTACGTCAATGACATCGGGTGTGGGTCCGTCCGGATACTTCGCCGTCGCAAGCGCGGTCAGCACGTCTTCACGCGGTTCGCGGCGCCGGTCTTCGATGTAGTTGCTGAACTTCTCGTCGAGCCACTGCAGCGGGTTGGTGCCCACCGACTCGTGGTCGAGCCCGCCCACCCGCGCGCCGGGACGCTCGGCACCCAACATGACGCGAAACTCCTTGTGGTCGTCCTCCGGAACACCGAGCAGGTCGGCAATCACCAGGGTGGCAAAGGGTTTGGAGTATTCGGTGATGAACTCACAGTGACCGTTGCTGAGGAACTCGTCGAGCTGACGGTCGGCGAGGCGCCACATGAACTCCTCGTTCTGCTTCAGGCGGCTCGGCGTCAGCAGCCGGCTCAGCAACGACCGGGCGCGAGTGTGCTGCGGCGGATCCATGGTGACCATGTGCTCGTACATCGGGAACTTCTCGCGGTTCTGGTCGATCTGGGCGTTGATGTCGTCGCCGTCGGGAACAAACGGCAGCGGCGGGAAAGGTCCGCCCAGTGCGACGCAATTGGAGAAGGAGTCGGTGTCCTTGTAGACCGCGGTGGCCTCGTCGTACCCGGTGACCGCGACGACGCCGTAGTGCGGTAGCCGCAGAACCGGGTTTTCACTGCGCAAGTAGTCGAAGTACGGGTAGGGGTCGGGGACCAGCGACGGGTCGGTGAAAAAGTCGATCGAATCGTAGTCGCTCATGTCGCGCGTGCCTCCCGCAGCTGGCGTTTGCCGTATGGGCCGTCGGCGGCGATAGCTTCGGCCGCCCGAATCCGACGATGTGCTGAGCACCTGCTTAGCATGGCGGTAATGTCGTGGTCAAGGCGGCCCGCCCGTCGCTACGCCGACGCCGCTACGATCTGCGTGGTTGACGTCGAGGTATCGAAAATACGGAGTGAGGGCATGACATCGGCTCGCCGGATCGGAGCGCCGGACGCGAAGAATCGCGGCCTGCTGCTTGACGCGGCCGAGCAATTGATGCTCGAAGAGGGCTATGCGGCAGTGACTTCGCGCCGTCTGGCGGGTAAGGCCGGGTTGAAGCCGCAATTGGTGCACTACTACTTCCGCACCATGGATGACTTGTTCCTGGAAGTGTTTCGCCGCCGCGCCGAAGCCGGTCTGCGGGTTCAGGACCGAGCGCTCGAGTCGCCGCAGCCGCTGTGGGCGCTGTGGCGGTTCGGCACCGAGCCCGGATTCGCAAAGATGACAATGGAATTCATGGCGCTGGCGAACCATCGTAAGGCGATGCGATCGGAAATCGCTTACTACGCCGAACGTTTCCGCGAACGGCAGCGGGTGGCGTTGACGGCCGCGCTGCAGCGCTACCATGTCGACACCCGGGACGTGCCGCCGGTGGTGTGGACGGTCCTGATGACCAGTATTTCGCGATTTCTGGTGATCGAGCAGGGGCTCGGCATGTCGGGCGGACATGCCGAAACGGTGGAAGTGGTCGAGCGCTACCTGCGCCGTCTGGAGGGTGAGCCACCACCAGTCGAGGGGTGACGCAGTTGCGCCGAGTCACCAGTTGCGCAGCGAACAGAGCACGCCACGGGGGCCGTCCTTGGCGACGACGACGACGCCGTCCACAGCCAGATCGCAATGAAACATCGGTGTGCCCGGTTCCGGGCCGGTGCTGGCGGTGACCATTGCCCACTGGTCGGGGTTGGCCAGCATGACCTGCATGGTCCACGGCCTGCCCGGAGCGATATCGGCCTGGATGTTCGGCGTGAACTGATAGGGGTTGTGGCTGTAGTCGGAAAAGACGGCAGGATCCTGGTCCTGGTAATAGATGTCGGCGTAGATCGGGCTCTTCGCCGAGATGGTGTACCGGACCTGGTGCATGGGTGTGTCGTCGGCGTATGACCGGCCGGTGCTTGCCATCAGACCCGTGCCCGCCACCAAAACCGCCAAGCCGAAACCCAGCTGCCGTCTTGTCGTGGTCATGTCCCGCCTCCAGCTGGCCGGCGGGGACCCGACGTGCGGTTCATCACCCGAGCCGCGGCCTGCCAATGAGCCTCCGCCACCCACAGTCGTGCAAAGGATGCTATCGCCTCATCAGCCGAAACGCCGCCGATTACCCGCTTGATCTCGGTGGCCGGGTGGCGGGCCAGGGCTGCGGCAACCGATCGCCACCCACGATCCGGTGTGTCGAACGAGGCGCGGGGCAGCACCAGATCCACCAGGCCGATGCGTTCGGCCTCGACGGCGTCGAGCGCCGTTCCGGTGCCCGCCAGCAGCAGCGCCTTGCTCTTTCCGACCAGCGCGGCCAGTCGCTCGGCGCCGCCCCAGGCCGGCATGATCTCCAGCTCCACCTGATTGAACGCGATCTTGATGTCGTCGGCGGCAATCCGGATGTCTGCGGCGACGGCCACCTCGGCGCCACCGCCGAAGGCGTGGCCGTTCAGCACGGCGATCACCGGAGCCGGAAAAGCCGCGAGCTGGTCGCAGATGGAGCGCATCCGCTTCGCCATCGCCGCGGCGTCCTCCTCGGTTCGCAGCGAGCTCAGCTCCTTGAGGTCACCGCCGGACACGAAGGCCCGCTCCCCGGCGCCCCTGATCACCAGCGCTCGCGCGCCCGCCGCCGCCTCGAGTGCCGCCTCCAGCTGGTCCATGGTGTCCGGCGCGATGGCATTGCGCGCGTGCGGGCGGTCGATGGTGAGTACCGCCAACCCGTTACCCGACTTGTCGAACTCGAGGTCCACCATGCGTCAGTGCTTCCGGGACGAGCGGCGATATTGGCATTCTCTTGCTTGGAGAATAGCATCATCGCTAGGGCTCGGGACTTCCATCGCACAGCATCCGGGGTGGCCAAGTGCAGCACCGAATCGGGGCAGTGAGCACAGCGGCCGTAGCGGCACTGTCGGTAGCCGTTCTCGGGGCCTGCGGCGCGCCGTCGGCCGCTCGTATCTCCAGCACGGCAACCGTGCGCGTCAACGGCAACGAGGTGCGGCCCCACCTGGTCAGGTGCGTCCAGTTGGAGTGGTACCGGACGATCGAGGTCGGCGATGGCGAATCCGGGGCGACGGTGGTCATCGATCAATGGGCCGAATCGATTACCGCCAAGGCGGTCCGCATCCGCAATCTCGCCGGTTTCACCGGCGGGTTCTCCGAAGGCGACGGCGGCGACGCCCACACCAGTTTCGGCGACAACACGTTCACCGTCAGCGGCACCGCCGACGGCTTCGACACCGCCACCAACCAACCGGCTACCGCCGAGTTCCGGATCGCCGCGCGCTGCTGACGCCCACGGCTGAAACCCGCTGCCCGTTGCGGCGAACCCGATGAAGAGAATACTATTCTCGTAAATCGCGAAGGAGGATTTCATGTCGTCGGGCGCGCTGTCGTATCCGTTGTTCGATGCCGACAATCATCTCTACGAGACCGAGGAATCGCTGACCAAGTACCTGCCCAAGCAGTACCAAAACGTGATCCAGTACGTCCAAGTCAAGGGGCGCACCAAGATCGCGATACGCGGCCATATCAGCGACTACATCCCCAATCCCACCTTCGAGGTGGTCGCCAGGCCGGGGGCGATGGAGGAGTACTTCAGGGTGGGAAACCCGGAGGGCAAGAGCCGCCGGGAGATCTTCGGCGAACCGATGCGGTCGATCCCGGCTTTTCGCGAACCCGGCCCGCGGCTGGAGCTGATGAACGAATTGGGCGTCGACCGCAGTTTGATGTTCCCGACATTGGCCAGCCTCATCGAAGAACGCATGCGCGACGACCCGCTGCTCATCCATGTGGTCGTCCACGCGCTGAACCAGTGGCTGGACGAAGTGTGGGGCTTCAACTACCAAAACCGCATTTTCACGGTGCCGGTGATCAGCCTGCCGATCGTGGAGAAGGCGATCGAAGAGCTGGACTGGGTGGTGCGACGCGGCGCCCGGGCGGTTTTGGTGCGGCCGGCCCCGGTTCCGGGGTACCGCGGCCCCAGGTCGTTCGCGCTGCCGGAGTTCGACCCGTTCTGGCGGCGTTGCGTCGAGCACGACGTGCTGGTGGCCATGCACTCCTCGGACAGCGGCTACGCCCGCTATACCGCGGAGTGGGACGGCGGCGACAAAGAGATGCTGCCCTTCCAGACCAACGCGTTCGCCATGCTCAACGAGTGGCGTCCGGTGCAGGATGCGGTGGCGTCCTGGGTGATTCACGGTGCGTTGTACCGCTTGCCGCAACTCAAGGTCGCGATCATCGAAGCCGGGTCGAAGTGGTTGTTCCCGCTGCTGGAACAGCTGGCCGACGTCTACAAGAAAACACCGGAAAGCTTCCCCGGCGGCGACCCGGTCGACGAGATCAAGAACCGCATCCACATCAGTCCGTTCTACGAGGACGGGATCCGGGACCTCGTCGACCTGATCGGTGTGGACCATGTCCTCTACGGCTCGGACTACCCGCATCCGGAAGGGCTCGCCGCACCCCGGCATTACGCCGATGCGCTGCAGTACCTCAGCGTCGACGACCAGGCAAAGATCATGGGCGGCAACCTGTCTCGGCTCGTGTCGGTATGACGCAGTCGGCGCGGCGGCGCCGGGACGAACCAGCATGGGAAACCATCCCCGAGATGGTCGGCAGCGCAGCGGACCGGTTCGGCGACGCCGAAGCCGTCGTCGACGGGCCGCTGCGGCTCACATTCACCGAGTTGGCCGATCGGGTGCGCCGGGCCGCAGGTGCCTTCGCCGCGACCGGAATCGACAAAGGTGATCGGGTTGCGATCTGGGCACCCAACTCGGCGGAATGGATCATCGCCGCGTTCGGGCTGCTGACCGCCGGCGGCGTGCTGGTTCCGGTCAACACCCGATTCAAGGCAGCCGAGGCGGCCGACATCATCGGACGCAGCGGCGCCAAGGCCGTGCTCGTCGAGCAGGGTTTTCTGGGGCTGGATTTCGCTGTCCCGAACGCCATCCCGGTGATCGACGTGAAGTCCGGATTCCTCGACAGCGGCAAGCCGTTCGAGCGCGCGGTCAGTGGCTCAGACGTCGCCGACATCGTCTACACCTCGGGAACCACCGGGCGGCCCAAGGGCGTGATGATGGACCACGCTCAAACGTTGCGGCACTACGCGGAGTGGTGCGATCGTGCCGACTTGCGCTGCGGCGACCGCTATCTCATCGTCAACCCGTTCTTTCATATCTTCGGGTACAAGGCGGGCTGCATCGCGTCGCTGATCCGGGGCGCCACGATTGTTCCGGTACCTGTTTTCGACATTGACCGGGTGCTGGAATTGATTGAACGGGAACGGATTACGATGCTCCCCGGACCGCCGACCCTGTACCACTCGCTGTTGGGCCACCAAGGCGAGCGAGATTTGTCGTCGTTGCGCGCGGGGGTGACCGGCGCTGCCGACATTGCGGTGGAGCTGATCCGGCGGGTGCGCACCGAGCTGCCCTTCCAGACCCTCATGACCGGTTACGGCCTGACCGAGGCGGGCACGGTGACGCTGTCGCGGCCCGAGGATTCGTTCGAGGACATCGCGACCACCGCCGGCGTTCCGTGCGACGGGATCGAGGTCGGCATCGGCGACGACGGCGAGATCCTGGTGCGCGGGTACAACGTGATGAAGGGCTATCTCGACGACCCGGTCGCCACCACCGAGGCCATCGACGACCAGGGCTGGCTGCACACCGGGGATCTGGGCAACCTGGACGAGGCGGGTCGGCTGCGCGTCGTCGGCCGCAAGAAGGACATGTTCATCGTGGGCGGCTTCAACGCCTATCCCGCTGAGATCGAAGGCTTCCTGCTCGAGCACGAGGCGGTCGCTGAGGCCGCCGTGGTCGGTGTATCCGACGACCGGCTCGGGCAGGTGGGCAAGGCGTTCGTGGTCCGCAAAGGTGTTGTCAGCGCTGACGAATTGATCAGCTGGTGCCGGGAGCGAATGGCGGGGTTCAAGGTGCCGCGCTGGGTGCAGTTTGTCGACGCGCTTCCGCTCAATGCCACCGGCAAGGTGGTCAAAGACCGGCTGCGTTGAGCCCGGTGTCGGCGGCGAGACGTGTCGGCGGGTCTCGACCGGGCTGCAAGCAGGCGCGATGTGCGCAGTTTGAGAATGCTATTTCCGCTGAATGTAAGATTGTTTGGCCGTGGCTGCGCCGTGACCTCGGGGTGGAAGGTGATGACTTGGTTCTCCAAGACCCGGCGATGCCGAGGAGCCGGCGCCCGCACCCGATCGGTGACCGCAACGTCGGCCCGGGTGCTCGCGTGATGTCGGCATTGCCTAGTAGTGTTGCGCAACAGCGAGGTCTGGCCACTGGCGGACCAGGGGTAGAGGAGATCCGCGTTGAGTTACCCGAGCAGTCGTCCCGTCGGGCCGGTGAATCATGAGCGCCGCCAGCAACCAAAACGCCGCTGACGCGAGATCGGTTCTGGTGAGCGACAACGAAACCGCAAGCACCGCAGCGAAATTGCGGGCATTGGCCGAACAGGCCGAGGCTGAGGCCGCCGAAGCCGAAGCCCTGGCCGCCGCCGCCCGCGCCCGGGCCCGGGCAATTCAGTTGCGCCGCCGGGCCGAAGACGCCGAAGCCGCGGAAGAAGGACCGGTCACCGAAGAAGTCGACGCGGAGGTGTCCGAAGGCGAGCCAGACGATTCCGAGCCCACCGTGGTATCCGAAACCGTCGAGGCCGACCGTGATTCGGACGTCGGGGTCGAGGTTGAGGACGGCGATGTCGATGTGTCCGCCGATGCCGACGAGACGCCGGCAGGGCGCCGGCTGCGTCTCACCCGGTCTGCCGTTGCCGCTGCGCTAGCCATCGTCGTCATTCTGGCCGCGGTGGCGGGCAGTCTGTATATGGTTGTGCAGCATCGCGATGCCACCCGCCACCGGGACCGAGTGGCGGAGTTCGCCGCAGCGGCGCGACAGGGCGTCGTGACGTTGACATCGCTGGACTTCACCAACGCCAAGCAGGGTGTGCAGCGCATCCTGGACAACTCCACCGGGACGTTCCGCGACGATATGGCAAAGGTGGCAGACGATTTCATCAAGGTGGTCGAACAGTCGAAGGTGGTCGAGCAGGGCACCGTGCAGGCCGTCGCCGTCGACGTGGGCACCATGACCGACGACTCGGCGGTGGTGCTGGTCGCCTCGACGTCCGAAGTCACCAATGCCGCCGGGGCCAAGCAGGATCCTCGCAAGTTCCGGCTGATCGTGACCATCACCCGCGACGGTGGCCAGCTCAAGATGTCGAAAGTCGAGTTCGTGCCATGACCGCAGAGGAAACGTCGGTCGAGGAGACTGCGGAGGCCGACTCGGCCTTACCCAGCGACGACGACCGGCCAGCACGGCCGAAGCGCCGCGCCGGCTGGCTGAGCAAGCTGTCGTCGGGCAAGGTGATCGCTGCCCTGATGGCGTTGCTGGTGGTGGCCTCGGTGGCGCTGCTGGCAGGACTGTATTTCTTCTCCTACCGACCCGACCGCGAAGTCGATGACCAGGCCGCCAAGTCGGCGGTCGCGGCGGCTACCGACGGCACCATCGCCATCCTGTCGTATTCTCCGGATACTCTGGACCGCGATTTCTCTTCTGCGAGGTCACATCTGACCGGCGACTTCTTGTCGTATTACGACCAGTTCACCCAACAGATCGTCGCACCGGCGGCCAAGCAGAAGTCGGTCAAGACGAGCGCGGTGGTGCTTCGCGCCGCCGTATCCGAATTGCATCCGGATTCGGCCGTCGTGCTGGTGTTCGTCAACCAAAGCACCCGGAGTGCCGACCGGCCGGAGCCGACGTTGACGTCCAGCAGCGTCATGGTCAAGCTGACCAAAGCCGACGGGAACTGGCTCATCTCATCGTTCGATCCGGTGTAGGTCCGGTAGATCGGGGGTCTGCGGGTGACGGGACTACGACCATGACCAACGACATCCATTCGATGGTGATCGCCTCCGACTACCGGGTCCCGGATCCGAGCCGGGTGTGGCCGCTGCTGCAGCGCAAGAAGTCGGCGCTGGCCGCTATCGGAGCCCACCATGTGCTGGTCTATACCTCGACCTACGACTACGGCCGCGTCCTGGTGATGATCGGAGTGCACAGCCGCGAACCGATCGTGGAGCTGTTGCGCTCCCGGGTCTTCTTCGAATGGTTCGACGCGGCGGGCGTCGAGGACATCCCGGCGGTTTTCGCCGGCGAGATCGTGGACAGGTTCATTGCCGAAGCTCCGGCTGCGGGGGCCGCCGGCCGGGCCCCGGGGGTCGTGGTAGCCGGGATCGCGTCGGTGGACGACGTGTCGACGCTGACCGCCGAGGTCGGCCTGGCGATGGCGCGGTTCACCGCCGCCGGCATCCGAAAGACATGGGTCTTCCAGGCTTTCGACGACGATCACGAGGTCCTGATTCTGCAGGAATTCCCGGACGAAGAGCGCGCCCTGGAGTGGATCGACCATCCCGATGCCGCGGCCCAATGGATGAGCCGCGCCGGAGTCGGTGCCTACCCACCGCTGTTCGTCGGCCGGCTTTCGGAGATGACGCGGATCGAGACGGATTGAGCGGATCGCTCGATGTATGTCTGCCTGTGTAACGGCGTCACCAGCCAGATGGTGGCCGAGGCCGTTGCTGCCGGCGCCTCGACGACCAAGGATGTCGCCCAGGCCTGTGGAGCGGGCGCCGATTGCGGACGTTGCCGGTGCACCATTCGCGCCATCCTTGATTCCATGGCTGCGCAGCGGTCACCGCACCGGTCCTGAGTCAGCGGCGCGCGGTGCCGTCCGACGACGTGGGCGCGACGAGATCGCTGAGTAGGTGCGGTATTTCGAGCCGCGGCAGCACCGCCTCGACGAGCACCAAGCGGTCCCGGTGCGCCGCGGCCGCGGTGAGCGCGTCATCGAGTTCGCCATACGTCTGCGCCCGGAACGCCAGGTGATCGGCCACTCCCAGCGCGCTGGGGATGGCGGTCCAACTCCAGTTGACGATGTCGTTGTAGGGGGCCGTCTCGCCGTGTATCGCCCGTTCGATGGTGTACCCGTCGTTGTTGACCACCACGATGACCGGGGACAGGCCCTCGCGGGAGAAGTTGCCGATCTCCTGGACGGTCAGTTGGGCGGCCCCGTCGCCGATCAACAGCACCGTCCTGCGGTCACGATGGGCCACCGCGGCCCCGAGCGCCGCCGGTAGCGTGTAACCGATTGAGCCCCAAAGGGGTTGACCGATGAAGGTGACGCCGTGCGGCAACCGGTGGTCTGCCATGCCGTAGAACGAGGTGCCCTGCTCGGCCAGCACCACGTTGCCGGGGGTGAGCGCGTCGTTGACCCGGTCCCACAGCATCGGTTGGGTCAGCGGGTCGTCGCGCCTCGGCGTCGGCGCCGGCCGGTGGTCATCCGGAGCCGGCACGGGGGGTGAGCTTATCCCGCGCCCGGTCAGGATCTCGGCCAGTGCGCGCAGGGCGGCGCTCATCTCGAGCGGCGCGAACACCCGGCCGGCGACGGTGCTTTGGTATTGGCCGATGTCGATGGTGCGCGCCGGGTCGATCCGCTGGCTGAAGAACCCGCTGACCATGTCGGTGAACACCACCCCGGCCGTCACCAGTACCGGCGCCTGCTCGATCGCCGCGCGTACCCGCTTCGCGCTGGCGGCTCCGGCATAGATGCCCAGAAAGTTGGGAGAGCTCTCGTCGAGCAGGCTCTTGCCCCACATCAGCGTGGCATGGGGCACCACGTCGGCGGCCAGCAACGCCTCCAGCTCGCCGACGGCCCGCAACCGATGGACCAGCAGGTCGGCGAGCACGGTGAGTTGGTGCTCGCCGATCAGTGCGGCGGCGGCTTCGGTGAACAGCGAGAGCGCGCGGGGGCTGGTGCCGCCGCCGTAGCGGGGTAGCGGGGCGCGGGGCGCTTCGGTGGGGAAGCGGGCTACGTCGGTGGACAGCAGTAGGTATCCGGGCCGCTTCTGTTCCCGCACCTCACACAGTACCCGGTCGATCTCCCGGCATGCCGTTGCCGGCATGAGATTTGCTTGGGCGCAGGTGATTTCGCGGCTGATTCGAAGGAAGTGCTCGAAGTCCCCGTCGCCGAGCGAATGGTGCAGCGCCCGCCGGGTGCCCTGGGCGTCCTTGGAGGGGCCGCCGACGATGTGGACCACCGGCACATGCTCGGCGTAGCTGCCCGCGATGGCATTGGCCGCCGACAGTTCCCCGACACCGAATGTCGTTACCACAGCTGACATTCCGCGCAAGCGCCCGTAGCCGTCGGCGGCATAGCCGGCGTTGAGCTCGTTGGCGTTGCCCACCCAGCGGATGGCCGGATGGGCCACGATATGGTCGAGGAACTCCAGGTTGTAGTCCCCGGGCACGCCGAAGATTTCGGAGACGCCGAGTTCGGCGAGGCGGTCCAGCAGATAGTCGCCGACGGTGTACACGGGTTCGTTGGGGCCAGCCGCACGATCGGTCACGAAGACGACGGTACGCCCGGTCGAAACCATTCCGGCAAAGACGCGGTCGCGCTATCGTCGGCGCCATGGCAGTCAAGGAATCCCGCGAAGTAGTCATCGAAGCAAGTCCCAAGGAGATCCTCGACGTGGTCGCCGACGTCGAGGCAATGCCCGAGTGGTCCGACATTCATCAGAGCGCAGAAGTACTCGACCGCGACGAGGACGGCCGACCGCGGCGCGCTCGGATGAAAGTCAAGACCGCGGGGGTCACCGACGAGATCGTGCTGGCTTACACCTGGCGCGACGACGGCGTCACCTGGACGCAGGAAAGCGGGAAGGCGTCGCGCAACCAGGAAGGGAGCTACACGCTGACCACGGAGGGCGAGAAGACCCGGACGAAGTTCGACCTGGGGCTGGACCCGCTCGTGCCGCTGCCCGGCTTCATGGTCAAACGGGTCATGAAAGGGGTCATGGAGCTGAATACCGAGGGGCTGCGCAAGCGGGTGCTCAAGGTCAAGAAGGGCGGCTAGTCACCGTGACCGGCGGGGGGCCCTTGGCCGGGGTGAAGGTCATCGAACTCGGCGGTATCGGACCCGGCCCGCATGCCGGTATGGTGCTGGCCGACCTCGGTGCCGACGTGGTGCGGGTGCGCCGCCCCGGCGGGCTGACCATGCCGTCCGAGGACCGGGATCTGCTGCATCGCGGAAAGCGGATCGTGGACCTGGATGTCAAGGCCCAGCCGGGTGCGTTGCTGGCGCTGGCCGCCAAGGCCGATGTGCTGCTGGACTGCTTTCGGCCCGGCACCTGCGAGCGGCTAGGCATCGGTCCCGACGACTGCGCGGTGGTCAATCCGCGACTGATCTTCGCGCGCATCACCGGCTGGGGACAGGACGGGCCGCTGGCATCGACGGCCGGCCATGACATCAACTATCTGTCGCAGACCGGTGCGCTCTCGGCGATCGGCTACCGCGACCGGCCGCCGCTGCCGCCGCTGAACCTGGTCGCCGACTTCGGCGGCGGCTCCATGCTGGTGCTGCTGGGCATCGCGGCCGCGCTGTATGAGCGGGAGCGGTCGGGCAAGGGGCAGGTGATCGACGCCGCGATGGTCGACGGGGTCAGCGTGCTGGCCCAGATGATGTGGACCATGAAGGCAGTCGGGAGTTTGCGCGACGAACGTGAAGCGTTCCTGCTCGACGGCGGCGCCCCGTTCTACGGTTGCTATGAAACCGCCGACGGCAAATACCTGGCGGTGGGCGCCATCGAGCCGCAGTTCTTCGCGGCGCTGCTGGCGGGGCTCGGCTTGAGGGCCGACGACGTGCCCAACCAGCTCGACGTCGGCTCGTACCCGCGGATGCGCGAGATCTTCGCCGAGCGGTTCGCCGGCCGAACCCGCGACGAGTGGACCGAGGTCTTCGCCGGCACCGACGCGTGTGTGACCCCGGTGCTGACTTGGAGCGAAGCGGCCGGCAACGCCCACTTGAGAGCCCGGTCGACGGTGATCAACGTCCACGGTGTCGACCAGGCCGCGCCCGCGCCGCGCTTCTCGCGAACACCGGCCGGACCGGTCGCGCCGCCCCCGGCGGCAACCACGCCGATCGACGAAATAAATTGGTAGTCACCTATTCTTTCGAATTGTCCCGAACCCGTCCGCGAGTATGGCGGCGTTGCTAGCTTGAGCTTGGTGGCCGTCAAAGCATCGCGGGAAATCATCATCGATGCGCCTCCGGAAGTGGTCATGGAGGCGCTGGCAGATGTGAGCGTGCTGACATCCTGGTCACCGCTGCACAAACAGGTGGAAGTGATCGACTATTACCCGGACGGGCGCCCCCATCATGTGAAAGCCGTGGTCAAAATTCTGGGGCTGGTCGACAAGGAGATCCTGGAATACCACTGGGGCCCGGACTGGATGTGCTGGGATGCCGACCAGACTTTCCAGCAGCATGGGCAGCACATCGAGACCACCGTCAAGCCCGAAGGAGTCGACATGTCACGGGTGCGGTTCGACATCACCGTCGAACCGGCCGGCCCGATTCCCGGTTTCATCGTCAAGCGGGCCAGCGAACACGTGCTGGATGCCGCGGCGAAGGGACTGACCGAACTGATCAGCGGCCGCAGCGACCGGGATCATCCGACATAGTTCCGTTTCCGCCGCGCCGCATGCCGGCCGATGGTTGCTAACTTGGTGGCAGTGGCTGTCCAAGCGTCGAGCGAAATCGTCATTGATGCGCCCCCTGAGGTGATCATGGAGGCGCTGGCCGACATGGACGCGGTGCCGTCGTGGTCGTCGGTGCACAAGCGGGTCGAGGTCGTCGACACCCATCCCGACGGTCGACCGCACCACGTGAAGGTCACCGTCAAAGTGACCGGCATCGTGGACACCCAACTGCTCGAATACCACTGGGGGCCGGACTGGATGGTCTGGGACGCAAACAAGACCGCTCAGCAACACGGGCAGCACGGCGAGTACAACCTGCGCCGCGAGGGGGAAGACAAGACCCGGGTGCGGTTCACCCTCACGGTGGAGCCGTCGGCGCCGCTGCCCGAGTTCTGGATTAAGCGGGCGCGCAAGAAAATCCTGTACGCCGCCCTGGAGGGACTGCGCAATCACGTTATGGGAAAGGCTGAGTAGTCCCGCCACGCAGTGCGGCCAGTCGCCTGATCGCCTCGTCCAGGGTGTCGTCGCGTTTGCAGAAGGTGAAGCGCACCAAGTGATTCCACAGGTCGGCGTGCTGTGCCGCCGGATCGCAGAACGCCGACATCGGGATGGCGGCCACCCCCGCCTTTTCGGGCAGGGTCGCGCAGAATGCCGTGCTGTCGTGATAGCCCAGCGGCCGCGGGTCGGCGCACAAGAAGTAGGTGCCGTAGCTGTCGTGCACCTCGAAACCGATCTCGGTCAATCCCGAGGCCAGCCGATCGCGTCTGGTCTGCAACGAACTGCGCAGGGCGGCCACCCAGTCGTCCTCGGTGTCCAGCGCAAGAGCCACCGCCGGCTGAAACGGCGCTCCGCCCACATAGGTCAAATACTGTTTGGCCGTGCGTACCCCGGCGATGAGTTGCGCAGGGCCACAGGCCCATCCGATCTTCCAGCCGGTGCAGTTGAACATCTTGGCCGCACTCGAGATCGTGACCGTCCGCTCGGCCATGCCGTCGAAGCCGGCCAGCGGCAAGTGATCATGGCCGTCAAACACCAAGTGCTCGTAAACCTCGTCGGTGATCACCAATAGATCTGCGGCCACTGCGATCTCGGCTATGGCCGCCAGCTCGGCCCGGCCCAGCACCGCGCCGGTCGGATTGTGCGGGGAGTTGATGATCAACGCCCTGGTGCGGGGCGTCACTGCGCGGCGCAGCGCGTCGGCGTCCAGAGCAAAGCCGCGGCCGTCGGCCACCAGCGGTACGGAAACTCGATGTGCGCCGGCCATCGCCACGACCGGCGAGTAGGAGTCGTAGAACGGCTCGATCAGCAGTACCTCCGAGCCGGGCTCGACGAGGCCCAGCACGGACGCGGCAATGGCTTCGGTGGCCCCGACCGTGACCAGCACCTCGGTGTCCGGGTTGTACTCGATGCCGAAGTGCCGGCGGCGCTGGGCGGCGATAGCCTGCCGCAGGGCCGCGACGCCTATCCCCGGCGGATACTGGTTGACGCCGGCGGCGACGGCCTCTTGGGCGGCCTTGAGCATCGCCGGCGGCCCGTTCTCGTCGGGAAACCCCTGCCCGAGATTCACCGCGCCGACGCGTGCGGCCAGCGCCGACATCTCGGCGAACACCGTCGCCGCGTAGGGCTGCAGCCGCGACACCGTCATGGCAGACGAGCTTAGGCGCGACGATGATGCCGAACGGCGGTGCGACCGCTGACGGGCAGCCTCTATCGCACCTGCCACCTAGGCACTGTTGGACCCATTGACCCCTATGTGGCCGGTGCGACATCTGCGGTGCACAATTTCCACAACTGCGCCGACCTGCAAACTCTTGGCCAACCAACAGGTTGGCCGAGGACCCTGTTAGTGTTCCCCTACTGGACCTAGTCTTGAAGACGGATCTAGCCCCCCTTTCCCCCGAACAGGAAATCGACATGCCCGAAGAAGCCTTTATCTACGAGGCCATCCGCACCCCGCGTGGCAAGCAGAAGAACGGATCGTTGCACGAGGTCAAGCCCTTGAGCCTGGTCGTCGGCCTGATCGAGGAGCTGCGCAAGCGCAACCCCGACCTGGACGAGAACCTGATCAGCGACGTCATCCTGGGCTGCGTCTCACCCGTCGGTGACCAGGGTGGTGACATTGCCCGGGCCGCGGTGCTGGCGTCGGGCATGCCGGTCACCTCCGGCGGTGTGCAGCTCAACCGGTTCTGCGCTTCGGGCCTCGAGGCCGTCAACACCGCCGCGCAGAAGGTGCGCTCCGGGTGGGACGACCTGGTGCTGGCCGGCGGCGTCGAGTCCATGAGCCGGGTGCCGATGGGTTCCGACGGTGGCGCCATGGGCCTCGACCCGGAGACCAACTACGACGTCATGTTCGTTCCGCAGGGCATCGGCGCCGACCTGATCGCCACCATCGAGGGCTTCTCCCGCGAAGACGTCGACCGCTACGCGTTGCGCAGCCAGGAGAAGGCCGCCGCCGCATGGTCGGGCGGCTACTTCGCCAAGTCGGTGGTTCCGGTCCGCGACCAGAACGGCCTGCTGATTCTCGACCACGACGAGCACATGCGGCCCGACACCACCATGGAAGGTCTGGCCAAGCTGAAGCCCGCCTTCGAGGGCCTGGCGGCGATGGGCGGCTTCGACGACGTCGCGCTGCAGAAGTACCACTGGGTGGAGAAGATCAACCACGTCCACACCGGCGGGAACAGCTCCGGGATCGTTGACGGTGCCGCCCTGGTGATGATCGGCTCAGAAAAGGCGGGGGAGGCCGCCAATTTGACCCCGCGGGCCCGCATCGTGGCCACCGCCACCAGCGGCGCCGACCCGGTGATCATGCTGACTGGCCCCACCCCGGCCACCCTCAAGGTGCTTGACCGGGCCGGGCTGACCGTCGACGACATCGACCTATTCGAGCTCAATGAGGCGTTTGCCGCGGTGGTGCTGAAATTCCAGAAGGATCTGAACATCCCCGACGAGAAGCTCAACGTCAACGGCGGCGCCATCGCGATGGGCCACCCGCTGGGCGCTACCGGCGCGATGATCCTGGGCACTATGGTCGACGAATTGGAGCGCCGCAATGCCCGACGGGCGCTCGTCACGCTATGTATCGGCGGCGGCATGGGCGTCGCGACGGTTATCGAGAGGGTTTAAAAGTCATGCCCGACAATACAATCCAGTGGGACAAGGACGCCGACGGCATTGTCACGCTGACCATGGACGACCCGTCGGGGTCGGCCAACGTGATGAACGAGGCCTACATCGAGTCGATGGGCAAGGCCGTGGATCGCCTTGTCGCCGAAAAGGATTCGATCACTGGCGTGGTGATCACCAGCGCGAAGAAGACTTTTTTCGCCGGCGGTGATCTCACGTCCATGATCAAGGCCGGGCCCGAGGACGCCGGACAATCGTTCGACACTGTCGAGACGGTCAAGAAACAACTGCGCACCCTGGAGACGCTGGGCAAGCCCGTGGTCGCCGCGATCAACGGCGCCGCGCTTGGCGGCGGACTCGAGATCGCGCTGGCCTGCCACCACCGCATCGCGGCGGACGTCAAGGGCAGCCAGCTCGGCTTGCCCGAGGTGACGCTGGGCCTGCTGCCCGGCGGCGGCGGCGTGACGCGCACGGTGCGGATGTTCGGGATCCAGAACGCGTTCGTCAACATCCTGTCCCAAGGCACCCGGTTCAAGCCGGCCAAGGCCAAGGAAATCGGACTGGTCGACGAATTGCTGCCCACCGTCGAGGAATTGGTGCCCGCCGCCAAGGCTTGGATCAAGGCCAACCCCGACAGCCATGAGCAGCCGTGGGACAAGAAGGGCTACAAGATGCCCGGCGGCACCCCGTCGTCCCCCGGGTTGGCGTCGATCCTGCCATCATTCCCCGCGTTGCTGCGCAAGCAGCTCAAGGGTGCGCCGATGCCAGCACCCAAGGCCATCCTGGCCGCCGCGGTGGAAG
Organism: Mycobacterium gastri; assembly: GCF_002102175.1. GTDB lineage: Bacteria > Actinomycetota > Actinomycetes > Mycobacteriales > Mycobacteriaceae > Mycobacterium > Mycobacterium gastri. Next base: position 63,397 of record NZ_LQOX01000082.1, read on the forward strand.
GTGCCCAGGTCGACTTCGACACGGCCAGCCGCATCGAGAGCCGGTACTTCGCCTCGTTGGTCACCGGCCAGGTCGCCAAGAACATGATCCAGGCGTTCTTCTTCGACCTGCAGGCCATCAATGCCGGTAAGTCGCGACCCGACGGTATCGGCAAGACCCCGATCAAGAAGATCGGTGTGCTGGGTGCGGGCATGATGGGCGCCGGCATCGCCTACGTTTCGGCCAAGGCCGGCTTCGACGTGGTCATCAAAGATGTCAGCCTAGAGGCGGCGCAAAAGGGCAAAGGCTACTCCGAGAAACTGGAAGCCAAGGCGTTGGAACGGGGCCGCACCACGCAGGAGCGCAGCGACGCTCTGCTGGCGCGCATCACCCCGACGGGCGACGCGTCCGACTTTGCCGGTGTGGACTTCGTCATCGAAGCCGTCTTCGAGAACCAGGAACTCAAACACAAGGTGTTCCAGGAGATCGAGGACATCGTCGAGCCGAACGCTGTGCTGGGGTCTAACACCTCGACGCTGCCGATCACCGGTCTGGCGACCGGCGTCAAGCGGCAGGAAGACTTCATCGGAATCCACTTCTTCTCACCCGTCGACAAGATGCCGCTGGTCGAAATTATCAAGGGCGAGAAGACTTCTGAGGAGACCCTGGCCCGGGTGTTCGACTACACGCTGGCTATCGGCAAAACCCCGATTGTCGTTAACGACAGTCGCGGCTTCTTCACCTCACGAGTCATCGGCACCTTCGTCAACGAGGCGCTGGCGATGCTGGGCGAGGGCGTGGAGCCGTCCAGCATCGAGCAGGCCGGCTCACAGGCCGGCTACCCGGCCCCGCCACTGCAGCTGTCCGACGAGCTGAACCTGGAGCTGATGCACAAGATTGCGGTAGCTACTCGTAAGGGTGTCGAGGATGCTGGTGGCACGTATGAGCCGCACCCGGCCGAAGCGGTCGTTGAGAAAATGATCGAACTCGGGCGATCCGGCCGGCTCAAGGGGGCGGGCTTCTACGAGTACGCCGACGGTAAGCGGTCCGGCTTGTGGCCGGGCCTGCGGGAGACGTTCAAGTCCGGCTCGTCGAACCCGCCGCTGCAGGACATGATCGACCGGATGCTGTTCGCCGAGGCGCTGGAGACCCAGAAGTGCCTCGACGAGAGCGTGTTGACCTCGACGGCTGACGCCAACATCGGGTCGATCATGGGTATCGGCTACCCGCCGTGGACCGGTGGTAGCGCGCAGTTCATCGTCGGCTACCAGGGGCCGGCCGGTATCGGCAAGGAAGCCTTTGTGGCCCGGGCCAAGGAGTTGGCCGCCAAGTACGGCGACCGTTTCCTGCCGCCGGACTCGCTCACCTAGGCACCGCCGAGCAGTCCCCCGCAAGCGGCAGGTACCCCCAACAAAATCGCCCTTTTGCCTGGCAAATGGGCGATTTTGTGTCTGTTCAGTGCCGCGCACCCAGGTAGTCCGCCGGGACGTACCGCTTTCGTGTTCGGAGGGTTGTGCCGTTTCATGGTTCCACCGATCGCCGTCAGGCGGGCCGGGCGGGAGCCACGGTGTGCATGGTCTGTGTACCCTCGGAGGGAAACCAACGACCCATCCTGACCCCACGACATGAGTTTCGGTCGTGAACTCTTAACGAAGAATCATTTGTTGTGCGGGGTGCCTTGTTGGGCATCGCGGCTCTGCGTGTCCGCGCTGTTTGCCGGGTAGCGAACACCGCGTGTTTGGGTGTCGCGTCCAGGATCGCTTTGCCCCCCCGCAGGTTTCACAAAGCCTCCCGGCGCGACAGCGGTTGTTGTCGGGCCAGCCGAGGCAGAGCCCGCGTCTTCAGACGGTTCTGCTTGCCGGGTAGGCACCGGGTAACCCATCGCCCTGCGCACCTGAAGGACATCGGAAATCGGCGGATTGGCCGGATCGCTGCCAAGTGTGACGAGCATTCCATTACCGAGGAGTTCCACTGTTGCGCCGCTTGGTAACAGCCCGGTATCGAATTTCACCGGATTCGAATCGTTAAGATAAATAGCCCACCCGGCTGGCTGGCCAATCAATTGACCGCTAACGTATCCGCGGCCGTCTTCGGTGGGGCGGTCTGGCTCTTTTTGCTTAGCGAGAAGTTCGTCGTTAGACCAAAGCGCTGAATCGGGCTCGAAAATATCCACGAAAATATGCAGAATTTTTTGCGCGATGTCCCGCGTGTAGAGGCTCGGGACCGCGTTGGATTCGGGAAGATCGAGCACCACATGGTTTCCCAGTGCACTAGCAGCGATATGGATATTCAAGTTAGCCGCCGCCTGGTTGTCCTCGGCGCCGTTCCACCAGTAGACCGAGTAGCCCATGTCTTCCATGATTTGTCGGCCGATGTCGGTGCGGTGCCGCCCGTCCAGTAGTCGCTGTACCAAGTCGGCGTGGTTGGTGGTGACCATGGGTTTGGCGATTGCCTCCCGTTTGGACCGGCCAAGGTCGCGCCAGCCCGACAAGGCTGGGTCGAGCGCAGCCAACTCTGACAAGAATCGCGCCACTTGGTCAGCGGACTCATCCACCGACTCGACGCGAGGTCCCCACCCCGTACTTACGTATGATTTCGGCATTTAACCATCCTTATATTTACGGCGGTATGACCGCATATCTAATCATACCGTTCAGTTCAGGAATACGACTAAACATCTTCTCGACTACAGCCTTAGTTTCGGGTTCCGCGAATACCCATTCTATCGGAGCTCCGTGCGCAGCGCGTACTTGATTCACTGCTTGGTCGATGAGACTCTGTTGTCCGGTAAAGAACGGCTTCCACTGTCCGTTTTCGATGAACTGCGAGTAGTAGCTTTTAACCTCAATTAGCGTGCCGTTTGTGAATCCATCGAATTTCACACCGTCGATGATGTATCCCTCGGTGATGGGGTGGCCGGTGATCTGCATTTGGTATTGGGCGGCGCGGTCAGACATCGATTCGGTGATGGGTTGCCAGGTGCCGGGGCCATGCGGGACGGGTGTGGGTGGGTGTGGCGGCGGTTGCCATGGATGTGCCCAGTCGGGCACCAGCCGCGATAGCTGCGCCGGCGCGGTCTCTGAGATGCCCAATTTCGCCTCGAGGGCGGCCTTTCTGGTGTTAAGCGCCTCAGCTTCTCGATCGTAGGCGTTGACTGCGCCCACATCGTTGAGTGGAGGCCGCCACGAGTTATGCTCGCGGATCTCCCCTTTGAGTTGGTCATAGGCTGCCCGCGCCTGTTCAGTTGTCATCCGCGTCGGATCATCGGGCTGCGGTTGCTGTGGGCTGTCTTTGAAGGTGTGGTTGTCGACGGCCTGGATATGGGGTTTGCGGCCGTGGGGTGTGTCGGGAAAGGTGGGGGTCAGTCCGGCTGTCGCGGCGCTGATTTTGGCGGCCACGTCATGTTCGACCCCGAGCAGTTGGGTGACGCGGTGGCCGATGTCGGCGGCAAACGTTTGGGCTTGGGCCTGACGAGCCGCTTGTTCGGCAGGAGTGCGGCTGGTTCGGGTATCGGTAACCGAGAAGTCTTCTCCGACAGCAAAACCCGCGTTCTGGGCGTCCTCGACAGCATAGAGGACCCGGCGCTGGGCGGCGCCGATGGTTCCCGCGCCGTCACGGGCGATCCTGCTGGCCTGGCGTAATTGGTCGGCTTTGGCGCTCACGATCGCGAAGTCGGCACCGGTTCGCTCCCGCAGCGCATCACCGCCAGCACCGTCCCACACCAGGGTGTGGGATTGGTTGCGCATCTGCAAAAACACGTCTTCCCACTGATCGGCGGTCGCAGTCCAGTAGGTGGCCGCCTCGATCAAATGCTCGGTGCTCCACGCCCGGACCTGGGAAAGGGTCGCCACCCTCTACACCAATCTGGCTTCCACGGCCGCCATCTCGGCTGCCGCGGTCGCTTCGTTGCTGACATACCCCGCAGCACCGGCCTGCACCGCGCTCGCCGTCGCTTGGGTGCGGGCGGTCAATGCCGCAGCGGCCAGATCAACCGCTCCGTGGGCACCGCCCACCGCCGCCGTGGTGGGCTGAAACGGCTCACCTGGTGAGGGTGGTGTCCGGGCGGCAAGTTCAGCGCCCCGCTGCGTCCACTGAATGGCCGTGCCGTGCAGCTGTTGGACATCGACCCGCAGCAGACCCGGCTCCATCCTGAGGAAGTGTAATGGCTGTCAACGGCTCCCGCAGGGCGGTTCCCGCCTTCACCAGGTCATAGGTTGTTTAAGAGGCGCGCAGCTCTGCTCCGGCAGCGTCGCCACGCCTACTCGGCAGACTTTCACCGTGGCTCCCCACCGCTGGTCTACAGTCGTGTCCACCGCCCAGCAATCTTCGTCCTGCCGCCCTTCCTGCAACGTGTGTCCCGACTGGGAGCACGACGCGAGGTATGCCTGGCTGTAGCGTGACTTCGCGCCGTCAACGCCGAGGCCGAGTCGACTCGTGCGACCGCCCAATGTTCGGGTGGCGGGTCGACACGCTGGGTATGACCAAACTCCCATTCGGGCAGGGTGACGACCGCCGGTCGTCAATTCCCGGGAGTTGACGCAGAGCCAAGCGCGCCCACCAATTTCCCGGCGTAGTAAATTCATGCCGCGCCAACTCGCCCAGCAATGTGATGGCGTCGTTCCCGTACATGGCCAAACCGACCGTGTGGAGCATCAAGGTCGATAAGGTCATGGAGCGCTGGACGTCTCGCGGCAAGTCGTCCACTACACCGGCGGCATCACCTGCCACGAGCAGATCGTCGGCGAGCAATCGCCGCTATGTCAAGTCAGCGCCGGGCGTCGCGCTCGGTTCGCCTACTGCCAGCAAAGGCTCATAGGTTAATTCTGACCGCTCACTAGCAAACCACGGTAGCGTGCAGAATGTGGCGGCGTTCGATCCACGAATGCCAGCGCGGGGCCTTGCGATGCTGCGCGCCGATTCGTTAAGCCTCGATCGACTGCGTCGACTGCGGACACCCGATGGCGTCGACCACGCGGTAGGCGACCGTTCGTCTCCCGTCTTCCTGCCGCACCTGGGCGGTTCGACGTGAGGCCACCGGCCGGCTATGCGTTGTTGGGTTACGCGGTGCGCTTCCCGGGTGCGGCCGACGTTGACGAGTTCTGGAGGCTCCTCCGCGACGGCCGGGACGCGGTGTCGGAAGTGCCAGCCGACCGGTGGGATGCCGACGAGTTCTTTGATCCCGATCCCGATGCCCCCGGAAAAATGGTGGCCCGCCGGGCGGGCTTCATCGACGATGTCGCGGGCTTCGATGCATCGTTCTTCGGCGTGTCGACGCGGGAAGCCGAATTCATGGATCCGCAGCATCGGCTGATGCTCGAGACAACCTGGTCGGCGGTGGAGCATGCCGGGATCGCGCCGTCGGCGTTGGCGGGGACGCAAACCGGCGTGTTCATGGGACTGTCCACCCACGAATTCGGGGGCATGCTCATTCGGCTGTGCAGCTTGGAGGACATCGACTTCTATTCCGGCACAGGTATCTCCGGCGCGGCCGGCGCGGGAAGAATCAGTTACCGGCTGGGCTTGCAGGGACCGGCCTTAGTGGTGGACACCGCGTGCAGTTCGTCATTGGTCGCGATACACCAGGCCTGCCAAGCGCTCAACGCCGGGGATTGCGACCTGGCGCTGGTCGGCGGAGTCAACGTGATCCTCACCCCGATCCCCATGGTCAACTTCTCGCGGGCCCGAATGCTGGCTCCGGACGGGCGATGCAAGACATTCGATGCGGCCGCGGACGGGTATGTGCGTGGCGAAGGCTGCGGGGTCGTGGTGCTCAAACGCATCGACGATGCGATGCGCGATGGCGATCGGATCCGTGCGATCATCCGGGGCAGCGCCGTGAACTCCGATGGTGCGTCGGGCGGCTTGACGGTGCCGAACGGTGTTGCGCAACAGCGGGTTATCACCGAGGCGCTGCGCCGTGCCGGAGTCGCCCCCGGCGAGGTCGATTACCTGGAGGCGCACGGCACCGGGACCTCCCTGGGCGACCCCATCGAGGTACGCGCTGTCGGTGCGGTATTCGGTGATGGTCGAGATCACAACCGGCCGTTGCTGATCGGCTCGGTAAAGACCAACATCGGACATCTGGAGGCGGCCGCCGGCATCGCCGGGGTGATCAAGGTTGCGCTCGCGCTTGAACACGAAGTGCTGCCCCAGCACCTACACTTTTCGCGTCCTTCGCCGCACATCCCGTGGGACAGGCTACCGGTTCGAGTTCTGGATCGGGCGACGCCGTGGGCGCGCACTGCACGGCCGCGGGTTGCGGGCGTGAGCGCATTCGGATTCTCGGGAACCAACGCGCATGTGATCCTCGAGGAACCGCCCGTCACCGACAGCGCGGCCGCAATTCCGGCAGGGGGCGGCCATTGGATACTGCCACTGTCGGCACGTACACCGGAATCCTTGGCGCAACTAGCGTCTCGATACCGGGACTGGCTGGAGGCCCATCCCGACGCCGCGCTCGCCGACGTCTGCGGCACGGCCGGGTCCGCGCGCTCGCACTTCGAGCACCGCGCGGCGCTGGTGGTGGATTCGCGCGGCCGCGCCAGACGGCTGCTGCGGGCACTTCGCGAGGACCGTCCCGCACCCGGTCTGGTGCGCGGCGTCTGCGGCGACCGGCCAAAGACCGCATGGCTGTTCGGTGGACAGGGCTGCCAGTTCCCGGGCATGGCCAAGGCGTTGTTCGACACCGAACCGGTCTTCCGCGAGACCGTTGCCCGATGCGCCGGCGTCCTCGACCGGGTGCTGACGCGGCCGCTGCTCGATGTGCTCTTTGACGCCAGACCGGGTAGCGAAAAGGCGTTGAACGACACGGCCTTTGCCCAGCCCGCGCTGTTCGCGGTGGCGATGGGGCTAGCGCGATTGTGGCAGTCATGGGGGATCGAGCCGGATGCGGTGCTAGGACACAGTGTGGGCCAGTACGCGGCGGCGTGTGTCGCCGGAGTACTCGGCATCGATGACGGTGCCCGGTTGATCGCCGAGCGCGGGCGCCTCTTCGGCCAATTGCCCGCCGGTGGACGCATGCTCGCGGTCTTCGCCGATGCGGACCGGGTCGAGGAATACGCCGCCGGGTTCCCCGGCTTGTCGGTGGCCGCCTACAACGGCGCCAGCACCGTGCTGTCCGGACCCGCCGATGAACTGCAACAGGTAGTCACCTGGTGCGCGTCGGTGGCCTCGGCCCCCTCTTCTCTGGAGGCGGCAGTCCGTTGTGAGTGGTTGGACACCAGCCACGCGTTCCATTCCGCGCTGATCGACCCGGCGCTCGACGAGTTCGAAAGATTTGCAGACAATTTCGAATACTCGTCACCGCGGCTGGTGCTCGTCTGCAACCGTACCGGCGAGGGGCTGGGCCGGCAGGCCCGCCTGGATGCGCAGTACTGGCGACGCCACGCTCGGCAGCCGGTCCGATTCGCTGACAGCGTGGGCACGCTCGCCCAGATCGGTTGCACGGTGCTGATGGAGCTACAGTAAGCCCGCAACCGATCCTCACCGCGGCGGCTCTCCGCGTCTGGCCTGACACCGTCGCTACCCCGCGGGCCATCGCGACACTGCGGCGCGACGCCGACGACCGGCGCTGCCTGGCCGAGGCGCTGGCCGCGGCCTACACCGCCGGGCACCAGCTGAACTTCGCGGGACAGCGGTCTTGGCCGCACCGGCCCCTCGACCTGCCCACCTACCCGTTTCAGCACCGGACCTACTGGTTCTCGGCCTTCACCGCCCCCGATATGGCAGAACGGGCCCGGGCCGGGGCGTCATGGTCGGGGCAGGCTCGCGCCGGCGTGGCTGGGTCAACCGATGGGCCTGAGCCGCAGGATTTTCCGACCGGCGACCAGCTGAGCGGCCTCAGCGCCCTGGCACCGGATCAGCGCCTGGACCACATCGCCGAACTCGTCCGCACCGCGCTCGCGGAAGTCCTACACACGTCCGACACCGACATTGAAGCGAACTCAGAATTCGTTGCGCTGGGCATGGATTCGCTGACCGCCATGGACTTGTACCGTCGACTGCAGGCGATGCTGGGCACCGACATTCCCGCGTCGTTGTTCTTCGCCCACCCGACACCGGCCGCGCTGGCCCGAGCGCTGCTGGCGATGTGGGAGCACCGATCCGCGGATCCGGAACAGATCGCCATCAGCCGGGTGCCCCGGGACGGCGAACTTCCGCTGTCGCACGCGGAGGAACAGTTGTGGTTCCTGAACCAGCTGTTGCCGTCATCGAGTGCGTACAACGTGGCGGCCCGAGTGAACATCCCCGGGCCGGTGAATCGCGACGTGCTGCGACGCAGTCTGGACGCAGTGATAGCCCACCATGAGGTGCTCCATACAACATTCCGGAGCGCCCGCGGTGTCCCACAGGCGGTGGTCGGCGCGCCCCAGCCGGTTGGGCTGCGGTTCGAGCAGATGAGTACCGAGGCGGAGATCACCGCGGCCGCGGCCGCGGAAGCGGCGATTCCGTTCGACATCGGCGTCGGCCCGTTACTGCGGGCCCGGTTGTTCGGACTCGGCGACGGGCGGCACGTGTTGGTGCTGACGATGCATCACATCATCAGCGACGGCTGGTCGTTCCGGGTGCTGCTGCGTGATCTGGCTCGAATCTATCAAGCGCTCGAACGCGGCGAACCCAGCCCGCTCGGCGAATTGCCGATCCAGTATCGGGATTACGCACAGTGGGAACGAGAGCGGTTGCGCGGCGAGCGCTTCGACGCACTAGTCGGGTTCTGGAAGGACTATCTCGCTGGCGCGCCGCCGCTGGAGCTCGACACCGATCGTCCTCGACCCACATTCGGAACCTTTCGGGGTGCGCGGATGCATTTCGACCTCGGGCGGGAGCTCACCGCCGCACTGCGCGAGCTGTGCCGCGCGCGGAACGTCACTACCTCCGTGCCGCTCCTCGCGGCATTGAGTGTGGTGCTGCACCAGTTTTCGGGTCAGGACGACATCGTGATCGGCACCCTGAGCGGCAACCGGGCGAGGCTGGAGACCGAAGACCTGATTGGGCTGTTCGTCAACGCGCTCCCGGTCCGGATCCGTCTCGACGGCGATCCCGGCGTCACCGAGTTACTCACTCGAGTCCGGCAATGTTTGGTCGACGTCCTGGCGCACCAAGGCCTCCCGTTCGATCTGATCGTCAACGCGACCGCTCCAGACCGAGACGCCAGCCGCAATCCGCTGTTCGGGGTGCAATTCGTCCTACAGCCCGCGGCCCGCGCAACCGAGCGCAGCGGCCTCGGCTTCGAGGTCGCCGAGATCGAAACGCACACGGCAAAACGCGATCTCACCTTCACCTTCGTCGACGACGACGCGATCACCGGGCATGTGGAGTACGCCACCGAGTTGTTCGACGCCACCCGCATCGAGCTACTCATCGCTCACCTCCGCGAGGTCCTTGACGCGATGGTGTCCGACCTCGGCCGGCGATTATCCGGACTTCCCATGCTGACCGAATCCGAGCGCGCGCACTACCGGACGGAACGGTCACGGCTTCAGACACCACAGACACCGGCCGGCTCGATTCAGGAGCTCTTCGAGATGACCGCCGATCACGTCCCGGATGCCGTGGCGGTGACAGCGGATGGCCACTCACTGACCTACCGCGAGCTCGACGCCGCGGCCAACAGGTTGGCTTGGCGGCTACGGAGTCTTGGCGTGAAAGCTGGCACCGTGGTGGGTTTCAGTCCTCGCCGGGCCGTCGGAATGGCCGTCGGCATGCTCGCAATCCTCAAGGCGGGCGGCGTATACGTGCCGGTCGATCCGTCGTATCCGAAGGACCGCGCCCGGATCATGCTCGACGACGCGGGAGTGCAGCTGCTGCTTGACGAGAACGAGATCGAGAGTCCGTCCGTTCAGCAGGAATCCGCTGAGCGACTGCCGTCTGCCGTTGCGCCGGACGATCTCGCTTATGTGATGTACACGTCCGGTTCGACGGGCCGGCCGAAAGGGGTGGCAGTCACCCACCGCGGCGTCGTCGAGTACGTCCAGACCCTCGGCCGCGACCTGGCTCTCGCCGCCGACGATGTCTACCTGGAAACCGCGTCCATCTCGTTCTCCTCATCGATTCGCCAGCTGATGGCTCCGCTTGCCATCGGGGCGCAGGTGGTGATCGTGACGAACGAGGAACGTCACGACCCGGCCGCGCTGCTGCGCCGCATCGACGAATCCCAAGTCACCGTCGCCGATCTCGTCCCCACAATGGTCGCCGGCATGGTCCGCTGCATCCGCGAAACGCAGCCGGCCGTACCCTTGCCGAGCCGATTGAGGTTGTTGCTCACCGCGAGTGAGCCGCTGCGGGCCGGCATCGTGCGGGCGTGGCGCGATCGGATCGGCGGCAATATCACATGGATCAACATGTATGGCCAGACCGAGACCACCGGCATCGTCAGCCTGTACCGCGTCGGGCAGGTGCGCGGCTCAGACCAGAGCATCGTGCCGATCGGGCGTCCCCGCGGCAACGTTGGCATGTACGTCCTTGACCAACGAATGCGGCTGGTTCCACCGGGGGTCTCCGGCCAATTGTTCATCGCCGGTACAGCATTGGCGCGAGAGTATGTGGGCGACCCGGCGCTGACCGCGCGCAAGTTCCTGCCCGCACCGTGGGATCCCGGTGAACGCTTGTACGCCAGTGGCGACGTGGTGCGGCTCGGTTGGGACGGCACGATCGAGTTCCGCAACCGCACCGACGGTCAAGTCAAGATCCGCGGCCTGCGGGTGGAACCCGGCGAGATCGACCAAGCGCTGCTCGACCATCCCGGCGTTCGTGACGCCGTCACGATCGTGCAGAACATCGACGGTGAGCCCGGCGTGCTTGTCGCTTATGTCGTTGCTGAGTCGGAGCACGTTTCGGGACCGGTCTCGGTGGGCGAGTTGCGCGACCACACGCGGCGCCGACTGCCCGAGCACATGGTCCCCGCGGCATTCGTCCTGCTAGAGCGGCTGCCGCTGACGCCCAACGGCAAGCTCGACCGCGCGGCGCTGCCGGAGGTCACGATCCGCCGCGACCCCGAGGTCGAATACATCCCGCCGCGCGCCGGTCTCGAAGAGTCGCTCGCGAGCATCTGGCGCAGCATCTTGCCGGTCGAGCAGATCGGGGCCGGCGACAATTTCTTCGCGCTCGGCGGTCATTCGCTACTGGCTGCCCAGTTGCGTTCCCGGATCCATCAACTGCTCGGGGTCCACCTGCCGCTGGAGGTGCTATTCGAACACCAGACACTGGCCGAACTGGCCCGTCGAATCGAGGAGTCCGGCACCAGTGCGGGAGAGGCGCCGGAGCTGCGGCCGGCACCTCGCGGCGGTACGGTGCCTGCCTCCTACGCCCAGGAACAGATCTGGCAAGCCGAACGCGACGACCCCGGCGCCGCCGCGCACTGGATCGATGTGTCGATCCGCATCATCGGACCACTCGAGGCCGCGCTGCTGGTACGCGCCGTGCAAGACGTCGTGCAGCGACATGACCTGTTGCGCACCGTATTCCGGCCCACCGCCACCACGTTGGCACAGGTGATTCTGGATGCGCACGTTCCCGACGTACCGGTTGTCGACGCCCAGCCGACCACGACCGCGGAACATAACGGGGAATGGCGCGATCTGGACATCCGCCCGCCACTGCGCGCCGAGGTGCTCCGGGTTGCCGACGACAACCACATCCTGCGACTGCGCGCGCATCGCATACTGGTCGACGGACATTCGATGCGAGTGCTGTTGGGCGAAATCGGCGCGGCGATCGCGAATAGGCTGGGCACCGACAAGGTTTCCGGAGTTTCCTTACCCGGCCGCGAGTTGCAGTACGCCGACTATGCGTATTGGGAGCGGCAGTGGCTGACCGGTGCAGCGCTGGCACGACGGGTCGACTACTTCCGCGAGCAGTTTGCCCTCGGCGAGCTGCCCCCCGGCCTACCCACCGACTACCCTCGTTGCGACCGCCGGGCTCGGCAAGGCCGGCGGTATGCATTCGAGTTCTCGCCGGAGATCGCGGAGGCGGCACGGACGCTTGCGATTCGCGAGCAGGCGTCGCTGTACATGGTGCTGCTAGCGGCATTCGCGGTGGCCCTCGGCCGTTACGCGGACCGGCGCGCGTTGGTGATCGGCGCTCCGGTGACCCGGCGCAGCGATCCAGCCACGCAGCTGATCATCGGACCGTTCATGAATACGGTGCCTCTGCGTGTCGACCTCGACGCCGACCCGGAGCTGCCGGCGGTGATCCGCGAAGTGAAGGCAAAAGTGCTGGGCGCCTTGTCGAATCAGGATGCCCCATGGCACTACGTCATTGCGGCGCTCACGGCCCAGCACGGGGAGATCGCCCGCGGAATCGGTGAGGTGGCGTTCCTGATGGACGAGCCGGTGCCGGCAGAATTCTCCGTGGGTGGATTCGCTTTCAGCCACGTTCCGCCGCAACGGCTTTCCGTGCGGCGCGAGCTGACAGTCGCGATGAGCACCCAGGGCGGCGGGATCAGCGGAACGGTGACCTATGACGGTGCGCTCTTCGAATCACGGTCAATCGAACGAATCGTCACCAGCTTCGTCGCGGTGCTATCCCCGTCGAATACCAGGCGAATGGCAATTGCGTCTGAGTTGAGGAGAAGCAGGTGAGCAGCATCACGGATGCGGACTTCGAACACACCGGGCCGGGCCGGCCGGCCGGCTACCTGCTGCGACAACGCTGGCAACCCGTGTACGCCGCCGAGGAGCTCGACGCTGGCCGCGCGGTGCCACTGAAGGTGCTGCACGAGGAGCTCACCCTCTACCGCGGCGAAGACGGTGCCGCGCACATCGTCGCCGGCCGCTGTGCCCATCGCGGCGTGCTGCTGTCGATCGGGATCGTGCAGGGCGATTGCGTGCGGTGCCGCTACCACGGCTGGCAATACGACGAGACTGGGCAATGCGTGGATCAGCCGGCCGAGCCGAAGAGCTTTGCGGACAAGGTCCGGATCGCGAGCTACCCCGTCGAGGAATACTTCGGCTTCATCTGGGTGTACCTCGGTGAGGCGCCCGTTCCCGAGCTACCACGTTGGCCCGAACTGGAACCATACGGCCGATTTCACGTCATCGAACTGAGGAAGTGGAACTATTTCCACGATCTTGAGAACACCGTCGACGACGTCCACCAGTACTGGGTACACAAGACCGGCATTTATCAGGACGACGGCATGGCCGGTGAGTTCCCCGAAATCACCGCCGAGCCAGCCGAATTCGGGCTTACTCAGACGAGTCGATTCACGAACGGGTTCGTCAGGCGCTTGGCGCTACTGATGCCGAACACCCTCTATTTCAACTCGGGAGCCGGGGTGCTGCGCGGGTTCAAGAGCTTCTTGTGGAACGTACCGGTGGACGACGAAAGCCACATGATGTTCTTCCTTTTCATCGCCGCGCAGCTGCCTCCGGATGTCGGAGCCCGGGTGGCCGCGGGCGTGCGTGACGCCCGCAAGTATCTGGGCGAGCTGCGGCCCGTCGACGAAATCGTGCGCGCGGTGCTCAGCGGCACGCAACGCTTCGACGATATCGAAGACCGGCCGGATCAGGTGCTGATCGAGGACGGCATCGTACTGCTCGGCCAGGGCGTGCTGCCGGATCGGTCGCTGAATCAGCTCGGCAGCTCGGACGCGGCAATCGTGTTGCTGCGCAAACTCTATGCCCGTGAACTCGCGGCGGTCGAGGCCGATCGCCCGCTCACCAAGTTCCCCACGCCCGACGCGGCCGCCCTCGCGCGACTCGATGGCCGAAACCCCGAAGCTTCAGAAAGGCCTATCCAATGACCACCATCGATGATCTGATGCGGCGGGCAGCGAAGATGATTGCGGAGGATCCCGAGCAGGCACGCAAGTTCGGTGGCATCTACAAATTCGCGTTGGATGGCGAGGGTGGACGAACATTCATCGTCGACTTCACCGATGACCCCCGGGTGACCGACGGTGATGGCAAGGCGCAATGCACGATCAGCATGACGGCAAGCGATTTCATCGATGTGGTGGAGGGGCGCGCCGGCCCACGCTCGCTCTTCTTCAAGGGGAGGCTGAGCATCAGCGGTGATTGGCGGCTTGCCATGAGAATGCGAAAGCTCAACAAGGTCATGGGCGGCGGACATGACTGACAACCAGGCGGCGGGTGGGGGATTCGCGATCGTCGGCTACGCTTTGCGATTTCCGGGAGCGGTCGATGCCGGCGAATTCTGGAATGTCCTGCGGCAAGGACGGGAAACGGTTTCGGAAATACCCCGTGATCGGTGGGATCTCGATGAGTACTATGACCCCGATCCGGACGCGCCGGGCAGATTCGTAACGCGCCGCGCCGGGCTTATCGAGGACATCAAGGGTTTCGACGCACCCTTCTTTGGGATATCGACGCGTGAGGCCATATTCATGGATCCGCAGCATCGCCTGCTGCTGGAGACGGCATGGCGGGCGGTAGAGCATTCCGGCATCGCGCCGATGGGCCTGGCGGGCAGCATGACCGGCGTGTTCATGGGCATTTCCACGCAGGACTACCTGACTCTGCTGACAAACGCCATGACCTTCGAAGAAATCGAAGCCTATCTCGCGATTGGTACGTCGCCCGCCGCGGCGGCGGGACGGATCAGCTACCGATTGGGGTTGGTGGGTCCCGCCGTCTCGGTCGACACCGCGTGCAGCTCGTCTCTGGTGGCCGTCCACCAGGCGTGCCAGGCACTGCGATTCTCCGAATGCGACCTCGCGCTAGCCGGCGGCGTGAACCTACTGATCAGCCCGGCAACGATGATCAATTTCTCACGGGCGCGGATGCTTTCGCCGGATGGTCGGTGCAAGACTTTCGACGCGGCCGCGGATGGGTATGTGCGCGGGGAGGGTTGCGGTGTCGTCGTGGTAAAGCGGCTGGACGACGCCATCCGCGACGGAGATCAGATCCGCGCCGTGATACGGGGCAGCGCGGTGAATCAGGACGGCGCCTCCGGTGGCTTGACGGTGCCCAACGGCATCGCCCAGCAGCGGGTCATTGCCGACGCGCTACGGCGCGCGGGTGTCGCACCCGCTGACGTCGATTACCTGGAGGCGCACGGGACCGGGACATCGCTGGGCGATCCGATCGAAATCCAAGCCGCTGGTGCTGCCTTCGGCGCTGGCCGCGACCCCACGCGGCCGTTGTTGATCGGGTCGGTCAAGACGAATATCGGGCACCTGGAAGCAGGAGCCGGGATCGCCGGCTTGATCAAGGTCATCCTGTCGCTCGAACATCAGGAACTACCGAAGCACCTGAATTTCGCGAACCCGTCGCCGCACATTCCCTGGGAACGGCTTCCGGTGCGGGTTGTCGCGGAGGCTGTCCCATGGGCGCGCACCGACCGGCCGCGTGTCGCGGGCATCAGTTCGTTCGGGTTCACCGGGACCAACGCGCACGTCGTCGTCGAGGAAGCACCGCCGCCCGCGAAACGGGATACAGCGACACCAATAGCCGGGCGCTTCAGCGTATTGCCCCTGTCGGCGCGCACGCCGGGCGCGTTGATGCAGGTGGCTCAGCGCTACCGAGCTTGGTTAGCCGCACATCCCGAAGCCGCGCTGGCGGACGTGTGCCTGACCGCCGGGTCGGGGCGATCCCATTTCGAGCAGCGTGCCGCATTGGTGGTCAATTCGGTGGCATCGGCGAGTGAGTTACTCGGTGCGCTCGCCGACGACCGCCCGGCGCCAGGTCTGATACGAGGGGGATGCGGTGACCCGCCGAAGACAGCGTGGCTGTTTCCGGGCCAGGGCAGCCAATATGCCGGCATGGCCAAGGGCCTATTCGACGCCGAACCCGTCTTCGCCGAAACGCTGACCCGGTGTGCGAACGTCGTCGCTGAAGTTCTCGAAAAGCCGATGCTCGACGTAATTTTCGGTACCGATCAGGACATCTTGCGAAACACCTCGTATGCCCAACCGGCTCTCTTCGCGGTGGAACTCGGACTGGCCCGACTCTGGCAGTCGTGGGGCCTCGAACCGGATGTGGTGCTGGGCCACAGCGTCGGTCAATATTCGGCGGCCTGTGTCGCAAATGTGTTCAGTCTTGAAGACGGAGCGTTGTTGATGGCTGAGCGCGGCCGGCTGTTCGGCAGCCTGCCCGCCGGCGGCCGGATGGTCGCCGTGCGGGCCGCCGCCGAACGGGTCGAAAGCTGCACCGACGAGTTCCCGCGGGTGTCAGTGGCAGCCTATAACGGTGCCAATACGGTGCTGTCCGGACCGGTCGAGGATCTACAGCGCGCCGTCGCCGGATTTGTGGCCGAGGATGTCCGGTGTGACTGGCTGGACACCAGCCATGCCTTTCATTCCGTACTGCTCGATCCCGTCCTCGATGAGTTCGAGGCGTTGCTGAGCCGTTTCGAGTTCGGTTCGCCGCAGCGGACATTGGTGTGTAACCGCACCGGCGCGGCCGTGGGCAGGAACGTGTGCCTGGACGGCCAGTACTGGCGCCGCCACGCCCGCCAGCCCGTCGACTTCGCCACGAGTGTGCGCACGCTGTCCGAACTGGGCTGCGCGCTGTTACTCGAGGTCGGCCCGCAACCGGTGCTGACCGCCGCCGCCCTGCGCGCCTGGCCCGACCCTGAGACCAGACCCCAAGCCATTGCCTCTGTGCGCCGCAACGGCGGCACCGATCACCGCCAGATCAGCGAGGCCGTCGCCGCGCTATTCGTCGCCGGCCACCGTCCCGGCCACACGAAATACGAGCAGGGCAGCGGCCGCAAGATCGACCTGCCCACGTACCCGTTCCAGCACCGCGATTACTGGTACGAGAAAAGCAATGCCCGAGCCGGCCCCACCGAAGCCGTGCGCAGCGAGACAGTGCGGCTCCTCGAGGGGGGCCGGTTCTCCGAACTTGCCGCGCTCGTCGGTGATCCCGGCGGCAACGCCGTCGCGGTACTGAAGAACCTCGCCGCTCGACACAATCAGGAACGTATCGGGCAGGCGATCGCGGATTGCCGCTACGAGATACGGTGGGAGAAAACCGCCCGCGTGGCCTCGGATCTCGGCGCCGGCAAGGAATTCACCTGGCTGCTGATCGCCGACGACAACGGCATCGTTGCACCGCTGGTCGATGTGCTGACGGCGCATGGTATCCGGTACCGGATATTGCGGCCACCGCTGTCCGGCACCGACGAAGAAGAGCTCGAGGCCATCCTGCGTACCACCGACGCGCAGGAACCCGCCTTACGCATACTGCACCTCGCGGCCCTCGAAAGCGACGCCGCAATGTCGACGCGATCGCTCGAGCGGATACAGCAGCGAACCCTGTGGAGCGCACAGCGGATCATGCGGGCCGCAGTCGCCGCGGGACTCAAGGCGCCTATCTGGATGGTAACCGTTGGCGCACAACGTGTTACGGCGCAGGATGTGGTATCGCCCGCGCAGTCGTGCCTGTGGGGCTTCGGCCGCACCGTGTCCTTTGAGCTGCCCGAACTTTGGGGTGGGCTGGCCGACCTCTCCAGGGGAGACGCCGACGAGTGGCTGGGTTTGATATGGCAGCTGGTGGCGGGGCCGGCGGGCGAAGACCAGATCGCGGTCCGGGAAGACGCCGTCTATTGCGCTCGGCTGTTTCGGCGAGGAGAGCGGGACAGCGGGCAGCTCGAAGTACGCGGTGGGGCAACCTATCTGCTGACCGGAGGACTGGGTTCGGTTGGCCTGAACATCATGGAGTACCTGGCCGCCCGCGGCGCGCGGCACTTCGCCCTGATCGGGCGTCGGGCGCCGAATGCTGCCGCGCGGCAGCGCATCGACGGGGTGCGCGAAGAGTACGGCTGCCAGGTTCGGGTGCTCGCGGCGAACGTTGCGGAGCCCGACGACGTTGCGCGTGTCTTGTCCACCGTTGATGCCGGCATGCCCCCGTTGGCGGGCATCGTGCACGCCGCGGGTGAGTGGGCGTCCGCCTCGCTGTCCACGATGAATGAGGCCGACGTAGACCGTGCGTTCGCGGGAAAGGTCTGGGGTGGATGGCATTTGAGCCAAGCCGCGGCAGACATGCAGTTGGACTTCGTCCTTCTCACCTCATCGCTCGCGGCGGTGTGGGGGAGCAGGGGCCAGATCGTCTACGCGACGGCAAACGCGTTCCTCGACGGGTTGGCCTGGTGGTTGCGCGCCCGCGGGGTGCCCGCCACCTGCGTCAACTTCGGCCTCTGGTCGGAAGGAATGGGTGACCGGGGATCCCGAGAGACATTGGAGGTGCTTGGGGTCCGGACTATGTCGGCTGCCGAGGCGCTGGAGGGGGTGGCCGAGCTCATCGCCGCGTCAGTACCGCACGGCATGCTGGCCCGGATCGACTGGCCACGCTTCCTGCCGTTCCTACAGCTGCAACGTAAGCGGCCCATGCTGGCGCAAATCGAACGTGGAATACCCGAAACCGCTCGGCCATCGACGTCCTCCGGGACCACACCGTTGATCGACGAGCTTAAGGCCGCACCCGTGCGGCAACGCAAGGCGCTCGTCCTGGAGTACCTACGCAACAGCGTTGCGGAGGTGACGCGGATCGCTGCGTCGGAGATACGCTACGACAAAGGGTTTTACGACCTCGGCATGGACTCGCTGATGGCTGTCGAGCTACACCGCCGGCTTGAGCGGGCGGTGGGCAGACAACTGCCGGTGACCCTCGCAATGGACCATCCGCGGCTGACCGACGCCGCTGAGTATTTGCTCGCCGACGTGCTCGGCCTGAGCGCGCAGGTATCCGCCGATACCGGGGCTATGCCGAATCCGGTGACGATGGTGGAGATAGACGAGCCGATCGCGATCGTCGGTATGGCATGCCGCTTCCCGGGTGCGGGTGACCCCGAGGCATTCTGGGACGTGCTTGCCGCCGGCGCGGACATGATCCGGGAGATCTCGGGCGACCGGTTCGATATCAACGAATACTACGACCCGGATCCCGATGCGGCGGGCAAGATGTACACCCGCTGCGGCGGGCTCCTCGACGAGATCGCGGGATTCGACGCGGAATTCTTCGGCATTTCCCCGCGCGAGGCGATGCGGATCGACCCGCAGCAACGGCTGATGCTCGAAGCCGCGTGGGAAGGGCTGGAACGGGCCGGGTATTCGCCTGCGGAGCTGCGCGGCAGCAAGACCGGGGTGTATGTGGGGGTAGGGGCCAACGAGTATGCGCATGTGTTGTCCACCAGCGCTTTCGAGAACATCGAAGCTCAGTTCGGCACCGGGAACGCCACCAGCGTTATCGCGGGCCGGGTTGCGTTCGCGCTCGGCCTGGAAGGCCCGGCAATATCCCTCGATACGGCCTGTAGCTCCTCGCTGGTGGCCATCCATCAGGCGTGCCAGGCGCTGCACACCGGCGACTGCGATCTAGCGGGAGTTTCCGCCCTTGATGCCTGATCAGCGTTGTTTGTGCTGGTCAGTGGTGGTTTTTTGGGTTGGTGGGT
>NZ_LQOX01000083.1 GCF_002102175.1 Mycobacterium gastri
GGCTCTTGTCATCTTGATCACCAGACGGCGGGGACGGTGGTGGTCCATTGCCAGTGCGCGAGGAAGCGCGGGTACTGTGTGGTGACCCGCTGCCATGCCTGCTGGAATGCACCGCGGCTCCGATACCGCCGATATTTGTTGCGGACCCAACGCATCAGGTAGGCGTTGATGCGCGCCAGGAGAGGATGCAGCGCCGACCGGAAGAAGGCACCGTAGTAGTTCATCCAGCCCCGCACGATGGGGTTGATCCAGCGTGCAAGGTCAGCGAAGGATCGCCCGGTGCGATGGTGCAGTCGCCATGACCGCACTTCCCGGCCGATCTTGGTCAAGGCGTCCCTGCTGATCGCGGGCAAAAACGACAGGAACGTGTGTCCGTCTTTGGCCCGCATCCCGCGCGGCCGGAACGTGAAACCCAAAAACGTGAACGACGTGTGCTCATAGTCACCACGCCGGTTAGCGTCCTTGCAGTACACGATCCGGGTCTTGTCGGGATGCAGCCGCAACCCGACCTCGCCCATCCTGTCGTGCAGCGCGGCCAACACCTGGTGGGCTTGGCGCTCGGTGACGCAGTGCACGACCGCGTCATCGACGTAGCGTTCAAAGCGGACACTCGGGAACTCCCGGGCCATCCACACATCAAACGCATAGTGCAAAAACAGGTTGGCCAGCACGGGCGAGACCGGCGACCCTTGTGGGGTGCCCCGGTCCCGCTGGACCAGGGTGCCATCGGGCAGCTGAACCGGAGCTTGCAGCCACCGGCGCACATACAGCATCACCCACGGCAGATCGGTGTTGACCGCCACCGCTTTTAGCATCAGGTCCCAAGACACGCTGTCGAAAAACTTTTGGATGTCCAAATCGATCACCCAGTCGGTTTTCCAACACCGCTGCCGGCATACCCCCACCGCGTCGATCGCTGAGCGGCCCGGCCGATACCCGTAGGAGTCATCGTGAAAGATGTCTTCCACCTTCGACTTCAGCTCCTCGGCTACCACCGTTTGGGCCACCCGATCGGCCACCGTGGGCAGACCCAGCATCCTGGTCCCACCGCCATGCGGCTTAGGGATTTCCACCGCACGCACCGGAGGCGGAAAGTAACTGCCCGAGGACATCCGATTCCACACCTTGTACAGATTGTTTTGCAGGTCAGCCTCGAATGCCTCGATGGTTACCCCGTCTATGCCCGGCGCGCCCTTGTTCGCCTTGACCTTCTCGAACGCCTCCTGGACCGCCCACTTCGAAATCTCGAACGGCTTGCCCGGCGACTTCAACTCACTCATCCGACTCCTTCCGAACCCCACGGGTTTCGGTTGATCGACACGAACACAGTCACAGATGACCCGGCCCCTTCGCTCCACCCCCATTACAGGAGCTTCACCACTACTACGAGCCGGTCCGCCAACCGGACCCGCGACGGTACTCACACCCACGACAAGCGCGGGCTACTCCCTCTCGCCCACCCGAAAAACCCGGACGGGCAGTGTCGAATCCGGTCTTCTCCCGTTCCATGCAAAAGCCGCAGACCGGGCTCGCGTCGCCTCCATGCCGGACACCGCCTGGCCAATCAACGGGCACCCGCCAGACTCATCCCGGGATTTGACGGACACCCCGGTTTCGATGTC
>NZ_LQOX01000084.1 GCF_002102175.1 Mycobacterium gastri
ACCGGAACCGAGAGTTGCGCCGCGGCAACATTATTCCGGGCCGGTTTGGTCGTTCGGCAGCCTGACCGCCTGTTGGCGTCGGGGAGAATCAACTGGAACGCCGCCGCGTGTCCGAGGATCCGTGTGCGACGCGTGCGACCTTGCCGGTCGTGGAGCGGTCGAGCTTGGTCAACCGCTGTTGATACCCTTGCCGCGGCGGACCTTTCGAGCAATACCTCGACCCGCCGTGGGCTTGATAAACCGGCTGTTCCACGGATGCGTGTTGAGAACGGCGCGGCTTTGCGCGTAGTCGCCGGTTCTCTTCGATCATCGCCGTCGCGGGCCAGTCTTCTCACTCACCGCGGTCGGCCTGGTCTGGCGGATCCAATTCCGCAACGCCTCGGGGCGAACGTCGAGCTGCCGCGCCAGCTGCGCGATCACCGGCTCAGGATTCGGCTCACGATACAGCCGCACTGCGCGCTCACGGAGCTCGACCGGGTACTTCCCATTCGATGCCACTGCGGCACTTCCCTTCTCCAGGCTTGCAAGATCAACCTGGCTCGGAAACCTCCGGAAAACCGAGGGAAGCAATACACAAACGGTCACGAGCGAACAAGTCGTGCGATAGCCGCGGATGCTTCGGCCAGTTTCGTGTTCGCCTCACCTTCTCCCTGCGCAATTGCTTGGCCTACGCAGTTGTCAAGATGATCGTCGAGCAAGTTTAACGCCACGGACCGCAAAGCACTGCTTGCCGCACTGATTTGAGTGAGGATGTCGACGCAGTATTTGTCGTCGTCGATCATCTTCGCGATGCCGCGAACTTGTCCCTCTATCCTGCGCAGTCGCTTGGCGTAGCTGTCCTTCTTGGCCGCATATCCGTATATGGTCTTCACCTGAACTCCCAGCATTTCGTCAATGGGCCGTTCTGGGCATTGCCGCGTATTGAACGTGGTCATCCAATGACACCTTTCGCTGTCCAGCATACCCGCCGGGGGTTCACTGTCTTAAATCTTCGGTCTCGTATACCTCGAAATTTCACGGTCGCCCAAGTTCTCCCCCGATGGCTGCTGAGATCACGAGTTGATCTTGATTTCCGGCTTCTCATAGGCGGCGGCGCCGCGTGTCGTGCGGTGACGCCGGGTTCCACGGTCCCGGGGTGGCTGCTTTTTCCTTCGGGTCGAACGGGCGGGGGTCCGCGGGTCAGGGGATGGCGCGGACGCGGTTGACGGCGGCGGCGAATTCCTGTGCCCAGGGCCAGGTTCCGGGAACCCGCAGGATCAGGTGGCGGGATCGTTTGACCAGGCGGGCCGCGGCGTGCAGCAGCCGGTAGCGCAGGGTCGCCGGTTCGGCCTTGGCCAGCGAGCCGTCCAACAGCAGCAGCCGCATCCAGCACAGCAGGTCGATGGCGAGGGCGACCGCGGTGACCCAGGCGGTGTTGATCGCAAACGAGTGCGAGGGCCAGCGGGCCC
>NZ_LQOX01000085.1 GCF_002102175.1 Mycobacterium gastri
CATCACTGGCAAACGGGTGGTCCCATGACCGTGGCTAAACCCTGCTCAAACCGGTCCCATCACGGTGGCGGTCGACAGATGTCATCTATGTGCATTTCGACACGTCAACAGCGAATCGCTTGCGCTCACCTTCCCGATCCCCACCTGACACATCGACCTGTGCCTTTTCCACATCGCTCACCACAGTCACGTCACCGCTCCTGCAGCATGTGGCGGTTTGAAGCCACCCCCCGCAGGGCGACTCCGAAGGGCCGACAATCCTTCATCTCCTGCACAGCACCGCTTCGGAAAGCTCTACCTACATCGAACTCCCTTCCACGCTCGGGACACACCCGTCACTGCACACTCGATGCGGCGGCATGGCAGCCGATACGGTGAGCACGTGCGACATCCCCCGAACGCCCGCCATCACAAGCGGTTTGAGCAAAGGTGCGGTATCGGCGTGCCGTAAAAGGAGCCAAGGTGTGCCGAAAACAGAGCCAGGGCATCCAAAGGCTGCCCAAGAAGACATCGTTGACCAGCCGCATTCGCGGTCACCATCAATTTCCGAGTGAGCTAGGCACAACACCCGACCCCCAGTGACTCAAGTGACTGAGGTGACGAGTCACAGCACTTGGCAGAGACGGTGGCCGCTAGGGCCGCGCCGACAGCGCCTAAACGCCCTTTGGCCGGGTCCCGATCACCCCGCTGGCCGCCAGCCGCGCGAGTTCCTCCTCGGTCAACCCGCACCGCTCGCGCAGTATCTCCGCATTGTGCTCGCCAAGGGTCGGCGGCGGGCGCCGCAACCATTCCCGCTGGCCGGCCAGCCGCGCGAACGGCGGTGTCGGATAAAGTGCTTGCCCGATACGGGAGTGGACCAGCGACTCGAAAAAGCCGCGATCACGCAGTTGCGGATTTTCGGTGACCAACGACGGCGAGACGACCGGTGCGGCCGGAATGCCCGCAGCAGCAAGAGATTCCACAGTCGACACCAGCGATTGCGCGGCGAACCAGTCCAGCAGCCGGCCATCGATTTCGTCGGCGCGCTCGCGCCGCCCCGCGGCGGTCGACAGCGACTCGTCACACCAGGAGGGTCGGTCCATCAACTCCACCAGCGCACGCCACTGCCCGTCGTCGCAAATACTGACCGCGATCCAGTCGTCGTCGCCGGCGCAGCGGTAGATGTTCTGCAGGGCCCCACCGAAACCCCGATTGCCCCGCCGCTCGAGCGTGACCCCGTAGACCTCGTATTCGATCGGCTGAATCGCGGTGGTGTTCAACACCGACTCGACCATCGGCAACTCGACCTGCTGGCCCACTCCGGTACGTTCGGCGAAGTTCAGCGCCGCCAGTACCGCGAACGCCGCATGCACGCCGGCCAGCGGATCACACGCGCCGCGCGGGGTCACCGGCGGCGTCTCCGGCAATCCGGTCACCCACGTCAGACCGCCGATCTGCTCCATGGTGGGGGCGAAGCCGACCCGGTCACGCCACGGACCCGCCAACCCGAACGCCGGCATCCGGGCGACCACGAGTTTGGGGTTCACCTTCAGCAGTACCTCGGCGGTGAGCCCGAAGTGCTCCATCACCCGCGGCGAGAAGTTCTCAATCACCACGTCGGCATCCGCGGCCAATGCGAGGAACAACCGGCGCCCGTCATCAGAGCCCAAATCCAATGTGACCGAACGCTTGTTGGTGTTCATCGCGTGGAACACCCAGCCGTACTCCCACCAGTCGTCCACATCGGTGCGCATGCCCCCCGAGTAGCGGATGCCGTCGGGCCGCTGAATCGACTCGATCTTCACGACATCGGCGCCGAACGCGGCCAGCAGGTGAGTGGCAGCCGGCCCCGCCCAGAAGGCGGTCAGGTCGATGATCCGAACACCGTCCAGTGGTAACCCGTGCGGGGTCGGCTCAGACCTGGAATCCTGTTGCTGCCACGGCCGTTCGTCGTTGTCCGCACCTAACCCGGCAGTCGGGCGAACCGGCGCGGGCCCACACTGCGACATCAACCACGGCGGGCGGGGTTGGTGAAAGCCGGCGGGGTTGTCGACGAACACTTCCCGCTCGACCATGTACTCCATGTCGCGGATGGTGGCGCCGTTGCCCAACGCCGCGATCGGCAGCCGGAACAGCTGACCCAGTGCGACGATCTCCTCGACGGTCCGCTCGGCCATCCACGGACGGATCGATTCGCGGATGAGGTCCCGGTATTCCCAACGGCCGATCTGGAATCGCAACTGCGGAATCTCCTCTAGCTGAGGACATTCGACCATTGCGATGAAGTCGAGCCACTGTTGGCCGGTGACCATGGTGATCCCGACGTAGCCGTCCTTGGCGGGTTCGATCGACGGCACTTCGAGGGTGCGGCGGACCGGCGGAACCCGCAGCAGCTGCGAATGCAGCCATTCGCTGCTTTGCATCAGGGACATCGCCTCGAGCATGGACAGATCCAGATGCTCACCCGGGCCGCCATGTTCGACGCGCCGGCGCACGGCCAGTGCGCCGAATGCGGCGAACACCCCGCCCATGTACTCGCCCAGGCCACCGCCGATCGAGATGGGCGGTCCGGCGGGATCACCCCGGAAGCCGGGCGAGCCCGCCCATGCCTGAAGTGTGAACTCGGTGGCCGCCCGATCGGCGAACGGACCGGTCCAGCCGAAATCGGAAATCGTGACCACGACCGCCTGCGGAGACTCGGCCAGCAACCGTCGGGGGTCGATGCCCAGAGCGGTCGCCTGCGATCGGCCACAGGTGGCGATCACGACGTCGGCAGCAGCGAATTCGGCACGGTATCGCTCGGAATCCGGGGCCAGGGTCAGGCTCTGCTTGCCGGCATTGAGGTAGCAGTACAACGGCGAGGCCGGCGAACCGTCGGGCACCGGCGAACAGCTGGGCGAGTATCGGCGCAGCGGATCCCCTTGCGGTGGTTCGATTTTGCGTACCCGCGCACCGGCATCGATCAACAGCTTGCCGCAGTAGCTGCCGGCTATGCGGTCACTGATCTCGACGACGCGCAGCTCGTCCAGCGGTGTCGGCCGCCTGCCTAACCCCTGACTCACGCTGCCGAGCATAATTCGACCACCCGTGACCTCAGCACTGGGCGCGCGCAACCCCGATCTATTCCCACCGCAGTTTCCGGCGCGCTGTGTTCTTCTGGGGTACTCACGCCGTCGTCGACGAAAAACGACACCAGTCCCGGCCCTCTTTGGTCAGGGTGGTAGAGCAGCGCGGGAAGGGCACCGCCAATGAGATGCTATTTATGCCATTACTGCTAAGATAGACAACGCAAGTCGAGTTGGCGGGGTCAGCTCCCCTGCTTGTTCTATCGAGGATCGGATGACCACCCTGGGAACTGGCCCTGATACCCGACGCAGGCTGTCTGCGCCGAGGATCGCCGAAATAGTAGCCGATGAGCTGCGTCGCCAGATCATCGACGGCGAGCTCGCCGATGGTGATCTGCTACCCCGCCAGGAAGTGCTGGTCGAACGGTTCAACGTCAGCCTCGTGTCGCTGCGGGAGGCGTTGCGGATTTTGGAGACCGAGGGGTTGGTGTCCGTCCGCCGCGGTAACCGAGGCGGGGCCGTCGTGCACGCGCCGGCCAAGACCAGCGCCGCTTACATGCTCGGCCTGCTGTTGCAAAGCGAGTCCGTCGCCGTCAGCGATCTGGGCGCCGCGTTGCAGGAACTCGAGCCTGCCTGCGCCGCGCTGGCGGCCCAACGACCGGACCGCGCAGATACTTTGCTGCCCGAGCTCAAGCAGATCAACGAAGCCATGGCAGAGCACCTCGACGACGGGCGGCAGTTCACCGAAATCGGCCGTCAATTCCACGATCTCATCGTCCGCGGCTGCGGGAACCACACCATCATCGCGGTCGTGGGCAGCCTGGAGACCCTGTGGACCAGCCATGAACAACAATGGGCCGACGAGAGCGCGGCGCGGGGCACCTACCCGTCGTTGGCCAAACGGCGCGCGGTCCTCAACACCCACATCAAGCTGGCCGAGACAATTGCCGAGGGAGACGTCGACCGGGCCCGGCGCATCGCGGGCCGACACCTCGCCGATACCCAGACGTACGTCTTGTCCGGCGGTGGTGAACAACGGATCTATGCGCTGTCACCGCAGGCTCTGTCACGCCCGCGGGACATCCGGCGCCCCTGATTCCGGTGCGAACCGCGTTGGTCACCGGCGGCAGCGGTGGGATCGGTAAAGGGTGTGCCGGCAAGCTTTGCGAGCTGGACTACGACGTGGTACTGGTGGCGCGACGGGAAGGCCCGCTGCGGGCGGCAGCGCAGGAGATCGGAGCGCGCTACATTGTCGCCGACGTGTCTGACCCAGCCGGATTCGCCACCGCCATAAGCGAACTCGACACCATCGACCTGGTCGTGCACGCTGCCGGCGCACTGGGCGGAACCTACGCACGCAAGCAGACCTTCGACCAGTGGCGCACGATCATCTCGGCCAATCTGGACTCCTGTTTTGTGGTGACCTCCGCGGTGCTGCCCCGCATGAGTTCCGGTTCACGGCTGGTCTTCATCTCCTCGTCGGCCGCGCACGAGCCGATGCCGGCCCGAACCGCGTACTCGGCATCGAAAGCCGGCATGAACGCGTTCGCCCGCGCACTGGCGCTCGAAGTCGACCGCGACGGCATCAGCGTCCACCTGGTGACCCCGGGACCCGTGGAAACCGAGATGCTGCAGGATGTTCCGTTCGAGATGTATGCGATCCAGGTGTCCGACATCGCCGAAACGGTGGCCTGGCTTGATACCGTCGACCCGTCCGTCGACCTGCCGGAGATCCGGCTCAGCGCGGTGCAGCGCGGTCCGTTCGCCCGGCCGCCGGTGGTGCCTACCGAGGCCCGTCGGCGCGCGTCGCCGAAGTCTGCCGGATCTCCGGGAAGCCCTTGATCACCGATTCGCCGAACTCGGCCAGCGAATCCGGCGCGGCGAAGTCGGTGAACCACACGTAGAAACGCTCGACCCGTTGCGCGGCCAGGCCCGCGAAGTGCTCAATCAGTTCGCTGGCGTTACCGCACACCAGCCCTGGGCCCAGATAACCGAATCGCCGGGCGCTCACCTGGCGTACCGCATCCGGATCGGCTCCCGCCCGGACAAAGCCCACCATCTGCTGCACGGAGATACGGGCCGATCCCGCAGCCGGGGCCAGGCTCGGCAGCCGGTCGAGGTGGTTGGCTTGCAGATTCCACCAATCCGCGTATCTGCGAACCAGTTCCATCATCCGGCGCCCGCTGCCGCCCAAGATCAGCGGTATCGGACGCACCGGTCTGGGCGATTGAGCTTCCGCACCGTCCGCCCAGTACTGCGTGATCAGCGCGAGGTGTCGCTGCAGTTGCTCCACCCGGGCCACCGGATCCTGCTGACCGACACCGAATCTGGCGAACTCCGCCGGCCAGGATCCCGAACCGATGCCCAGCTCGAACCTGCCATCCGATGCCGCTGACAGCGTGACGGCCTGCTTGGCCAGAACGGCTGGATGCCGGAACGCGTCGCAGAGCACCAGGTGGCCGATGCGCAGCCGCTGCGTCTTGGCCGCCACCCAGGTGGCGACGGTCATTGCCTCCCAGATGTTTTCAGCGGGCTGCCCGGGGGCCTCGAGATGATCGATGAACGCCACACCGTCAAACCCACTGGCCTCGGCGTGCCGCGCCCGCTCCACGAAATCTGCTACCGGCAACCGCACCTGCGGCAGGAACAGATACCACTCGACCATTCGCCCACCCATGCGTGTCCGACAGCGTCCTGCGCGATTGCGCCCGGGTTGCCTAGTTTACTATTTTTATTATGTTAGGGGTGTTATGGATGTCGACCTGACTTCAGAGCAGCTGGCGCTGCGCGACACCGTGCGCGACGTCCTGCGCGTCGAGTGCCCACCCGACGCCGCCCGGCAGGCAATCACCGATCCGGACCGTTGGCGCACGCTGTGGAAGACAGTCGTCGGTCTCGGCTGGACCGAACTCGCCACAGCCGATCCGTCCGGCGATTTCGGCCCCGTCGAGCTGGTGCTGGTCCTGGAACAATGCGGTGCGGCCATCGCCCCCATCCCGCTGCTGAGCAGCGTCGGCCTGGCCGCGGGCATGTTGCGGACCTGCCGTCTCGACGATGTGCTGGCCGAGATCGCCGGAGGTGTCGTCGCAACCCTGGCCGTCCACTCCCGCGGACACCGGCTGCCAGGGGCACCCATGACGCTGCAGGACGGGCACCTGCGCGGACATGCCGTCGCGGTGCCCAATCTGGTCCAGGCCGAGCTGATCGTCACGCTGGCGACGTCGGACCAGGGCCTGGTAGCCGCGGTCGCGCGCGCCGGCGACGGGGCGGTCATCCGGGCCGGCGAGTCGACCGACCCCGCGCAACCCGTCGCCGATGTCGAAATCGACACCGCTGCGATAGCCACCGCACCGGTCGACAGCGTCGAATCGGCGTTGACCGCACCGCTGATCGCCGCTGCCGCCGACCTGGTCGGAGTGGCGACCGCGGTCCTGCACCGCGCCGTCGAACACGCCAAGACCCGCCATCAGTTCGGCAAGCCGATCGGCGCATTCCAGGCGATCAAGCACGCGCTGGCCGACAACTACGTCAAGGTCGAGCGCGCCCGCAGCCTCACCTATGCGGCGGCCGCCGACCCCGACTGGACCACAGCGGCGCTGGCCAAGGCAGCCGCCGGCGAGGCCGCGACCCGCTGCGCGCGCACCGCGGTCCAGGTGCACGGCGCGCTGGCCCAGACCTGGGAACACGACATCCACCTCTACGTCCGGCACGCCTGGCAGGGCGCGGCGATGCTGGGCGACAGCCGCGCGCTCTACCACGAGGTGGGCCGACGCTTCGCCGGCGGCGCGCCATGACTGCGCCGGTCTCAGAATTCCGCGAATGGCTCACGACCTTCCTGCCGGGCGACTATTACGAGCGATATCGCCAGTACCGCTGGGACATTCGGCTGCGACGCGAGTATCAGCGGGCCGCCTTCGAGGCGGGGTGGATCCAACCCACCTGGCCCCGCGAGCATGGCGGCCGTTCGCTGAGCCTGCGCGATGCCATGGAAATCCGGATCCAGGCCGCGCTGTGCTCAGCTCCCAAACTGCCCAACATCGCCGGACCCAACGTCGCCGCACCCGGCATCCGTCAATTCGGCACCCCCGAGCAGATCGACCGGCTGCTGGTTCCGCTGCTGCGCGGTGACGAGTGGTGGGCGCTGGGCATGTCCGAACCGGAAGCCGGATCGGATTTCGCCGGCTTGCGCACCCGCGCCGACCGCGACGACCCTAATAGCAAGGTGTTCCGGGTCAACGGCCAAAAGATCTGGACCACGCAGGCCCACGAGTCGCGGTGGTGCACCCTGTATGCCCGCACCGACCCGGATGCGCCGAAACACCGCGGCATCTCCTGCCTGATTCTCGACCTGCACTCGCCCGGGGTGCGGATCGAACCCATCCGGATGGCGTCGGCGTCCGACGAGACGTTCTGTGAGGTCTTCCTCGACGACGTCGAGGTGCCCGTCGACAACCTTCTGGGTCCCTGCAACGGCGGCTGGAATGTGGCGTTGGCGTCGCTGCACCATGAGCGCCAGATGATCTGGGTCATGAACTGGGTCGAGATCAAACGTGGACTCGCCGCGCTACAGAGCACCCGCGATCCCGACATCTACGCCGAGCTGGGCTCGCTACTGGCCGATGCCGAGGCGCTGCGCGCCACCGGCTACCGGGCCCTGAGCAACGAACTCGCCGGCCGGACCAGCCCGGAGGCCGACATCCTCAAGCTGCTTGGATCGGTTACCTTACAACGGGTTTGGGAACTGGGCGCAGCGGCCGCAGGCCCGGCTTCGGCCGGTGACGCCGACCTGCTCTTCGAACGCCAGGACGCGCTTGCCGCGACCATCTACGGCGGAACATCCGAGGTCCAGCGCAACATCATCGCCGAGCGGCTGCTCGGGCTGCCGAAGGGATGACGACGATGGATTACGACCTCGGCGAGGACGCTGCTGAACTGCGAACCCGGCTGCGGCAGTTGATCGCCAACCACGTGCCGACGGGCTTTCTGGGCGCTTGCACCGACGATCCACAGGACCTGGCCACCACCGAGTCGTTCTGCAAACTCCTTGCCGCCGAAGGGCTGCTGGCGCTGGCCTGGCCGAAAGAACATGGGGGCGGCGGTGGTTCGGTCTGGCAGCAGACCGTCCTGCGCGAAGAGATGTGGGCCCACCACGAGCCGCGCGGCCCACAGTACATGGGTATCAACTGGGTCGGCCCGGCGATCATGCGATACGGGACGGCAGAACAGAAGGCCAAGCACCTATCGGCGATCGCAGCCGGCGAAGTGGTGTGGTGCCAAGGGTTTTCCGAGCCGGAGGCGGGCACCGACCTCGCGTCGCTGCGCACCCGCGCCGTGCCGGACGGCCCGGACGGCCGGGGCTGGCGCATCACCGGCCAGAAGGTGTGGACGTCGTATGCCCAGATGGCCTCTTGGTGTGTGCTGGCGGCCTGTACCCACCCGGATGCTCCTAAATCCCAGCGGCTCACCCTGTTTCTGGTGCCGATGGACCGGCCCGGTATTGCGGTTCGGCCGATCCCGTCGATGCTGGGCCCGCATCACCTCAACGAGATGTTCCTCGACGGGGTGCCGGCCTTCCCCGGCGATGTGCTGGGCGAGCCCGGCGAAGGTTGGCGGGTGATGCGGGATGCCCTGGCCTTCGAACGCGTCGGCATCGCCCGTTACGCGCGCTGCGAATCGTTGCTGCACCGGCTGCGCACCGAGCTCGGCGACGACTGGGACCGGCTGCCCGAAACGATTCGCGTCCGCTGGGTTCGGGCGCTCGCCGACTTGCGGGTGGCCAGATTACTGTCCTATCGAGCGGTGTCGCTGCAGGATGACCCGGAGGCGGGTGCGGCAGCCAGTGCCGCCCGTATCGCGACCACCACCTGCGATCAACAGGTTGCCGAGCTGCTTTTCGACGTGCTCGGGCCGGCAGCGCTGGACAGCGGTGTCACGGCCCCGCTGCACGGCGCGATCGAAGATCATTGGCGTTACGCGCAGGCGGCCACCGTGGCGTCGGGCACCATCGAAGTACAGCGAATGCTGGTAGCACGTGACGTCTTGGGGGAACACCGGTGAATACCGAACTGCCGCAAGATATTACCGACTTCGCCGCCATCGCGGCCAAGCGCCTCGCGCGGGTGGGCGGACCGCCGGCGGCGCTGCGGGCCGAGACCGACGACAGCGTTCGCCACGCGGCAGGCGAGGCGCTGGTGCAGCTGGGTGCCTTCGAGCTGGATGTGCGGTCCGCATCCGACGATCTGCTGGCCGCCGCGGTGCTGTGCCAGGCCGCCGGCGCCGCCGCCTTGCCCTACCCCCTCGTCGAAGAGTTGCTGGCGATCGACGGCGCCCGCCTGGCTCTGGTGAATCCGCAAGCACCCCGCGTCGATCACGGCGACTTACCCGGCGACTGGATCGCCACCGACCTCGACGGCACTCGTTATCCCGTGCAACCCGCGGTGCGCACCGCGGCCAAACTGGGGCCGTTTCTGGTGCCGGCGGCCTTGGGAGCGCCCGATGGCACGGTTTCGGCCGCCGACATTAACCTTCATCTTGTGCTGGGATCATGGCGGCTGCTGGGAGCGGCGCAGCAGTCGCTGAACATCGCCACCGACCATGTGCGGAGCCGGGTTCAGTTCGGCAGGCCGCTGGCCGATTTCCAGGCCGTCAGGTTTGCCGTCGCCGATGCGTCCGTCGCTGTCCGCGGGCTTTTCGAACTCGCCAAGTACACCCTGAGCCGGTCGCGATCGACTGCGGCGCAAGTGGGTTCGGCCGACGCGCTGGTGCTGCGGCTAAAGGCCGCCGACACCGCGCGGCAGGTGCTGCGCACGTCGCATCAGCTGCTCGGCGCGCTGGGCTTCTGCGACGAGTCCGACGTCAGCGTGCTGGACCGGCACACCCAACCCCTGATCCGGTTGCCATTGGGAACCGAAGCACTCGCCCAGCGCCTGATCTCCGATGTCCGTGACGGCTATCTGGAGACGCTCTTCACCGGGCTGGTACCCGCATGAGCCTTCCCATCGTATCCGCCGTCACCCCCAATCCACTGGCCGACGGCATCCCGTTCGCGACCAAGCTGCAGGAGCTGGCCAAGCAACGAAGCGACGAAGCTGCCCTGACCACCGTGGCGCCCGACGGCAGCACCCGCACGCTGACCTTTGCCGAACTCGACGCCCGGGCCAACCAATGGGCGCGGGCGCTGGACGCCAGTGGCGCCCAGATCGGTTCTCTGGTCGCCATCGCGATCCCCAACTCCGTGCACCTCGTGCTGACCATATTGGGCTGCTGGAAGATCGGCGCGGTTCCGGTTCCCATGCACTGGGATCTACCCGAGTGGGAGCGGAACCGGGTGCTGGACGTCATCGACGCCGCCGTAGTGGTCGACGAGAAAAGCCGGTGGGAGCTGGATGTGCGCGCCGCTGTCGAGCCGGAAAGCACACTGCCCGAAGCTGTTTCACCCACAGCCCACGGAATTTGCAGTAGCGGGTCAACCGGCGTTCCCAAGGTGATCCTCAACCTGGCGCCCTCGCTGTGGACGCCTCAGCACAGCGAGCCGTTCTTGTCAGCCTGGACGCCGGTGGCCCAGCCCCAGACCATCCTGGTGCCCGCGCCGATGTACCACACCAACGGCTTTGCCACCCTGCATTTCCTGTTGGGCGGCGACCAATTAGTGGTATTGGAAAAGTTCGATGCCGCAACGGTTGTCGACACGGTCGAGCAGTACCGGGTCACCAACTTCACGGCCACCCCGACAATGCTCAAGCGCATCGCCGCGGTGCCCGGCATCGGTCGGCGCGATTTGTCCAGCATCGACTTCATCCTGCAGGGCGCCGCCGTGATGCCGCCGAGGCTGCTGCACACCTGGTTCGAGCTGCTGAGCCCGGAACAGATCGTGATGGCCTACGGCATGACCGAAAACCTCGGGCTCACGGCGCTGCGGGGCGACGAATGGCTGACGCATCCGGGCAGCGTCGGCCGCGGCTTCCGGGACACCGAGATCCGGATCCTGGACACCGAGCAGCAGCCGCTGCCCCCCGGCGAACAAGGCGAGGTCTACCTGCGCGCGCCGATGAGTGCGGGATACCGCTATCTCGGTGGCGCACCGCCACTTCCGTCGACCGAAGACGGGTTTCGGTCGGCCGGCGACATCGGTCACCTGGACACCGACGGCTACCTCTACATCACCGACCGTCGCGCCGACATGATCATCACCGGCGGCGCCAATGTCTTTCCGGCAGAGGTGGAGTCCGCACTGGCCGGGCACCCCGATATCGCCGACGTCGTGGTCATCGGCATCTCGGACCCGCACTGGGGACGCCGGGTCCATGCCGTCGTGCAAGCCGCGGCACCGCTGACCGACCAACAGGTGATCGAGTACGCCAAGAACCGGCTTGCCCCGTACAAAGTGCCCAAGACAGTGGAATTCGTCGACCAGATTCCCCGCACGGCGGCAACCAAGGTCAATCGCTCGGCCATGATCGCCGCCCGGGGCGGCTGAGCCTCGCAAACGGTGGATGTGCGGTGCGGAAATGCGCGGGCGTAAACGCCGGACACGCCGGTGAGACCGCTCTACGCTCACTGGTAGCTCCCTCCCGGCCCTCACCGTAGAGGAGGACGGTCCGATGACCTTCATGCTTACCCGGCCTGACATCGTGGCGACTGCTGCGGCAGACGTAGCGCAGATCCGCTCGGCGATCGGAGCGGCCAACGCGGCCACGGCGGCCTCGACGACCGGGGTGATAGCCGCGGCGCGCGACGAGGTGTCGGAGCTCATCGCGAGCCTCTTCCGGGCATACGGCCAGGAATGCCAGGCCGTCATGACGCAAGCTGGAGCGTTTCACGATGCGTTCGCCCAGGCGTTGGCCACCGCGGCCGGCTCCTACGCACAGGCCGAGGCCGCCAACGCCGCCGCGGTGTCGAAGGCGCTGGCCACCATCAGCTCACCCGTGCGCGCAATGCTGGGGGGTCTCGCGCCCAGCGCTTCGGGCGCCCTGGCGTCCGCGGCTCCCTCGGCGGCAGCGGTGAACACCCTGGTCATGGGTGGCAGCGGGAACCCGATTCCGTCGATTGATTATGTAAACAACATTGTCTCGAAATACATCGCGCCCGTTTTCACGGTCGATCCGAACCTGGTGCAGAGCTTTTTCACACCGGAGGGGTTCTATATCGATACTGGTGTCAAGACCTTGCCCCTTAACGTGTCGGTGGCTCAGGGTGTCACTATCCTGACCAACACGCTCGTCGGCACTAACCCTCCCTATGCAGGGCTGCTGACCAGCGGAAACACTGTCAACGTATCGGGCGAATCGCAGAGCGCCATGATCTCCTCACTGGTAATGCGGGCGCTCAACCCCACCAACTCGGGGGCCGCCGGAAGCCCGTACTTCAACAATTTGACCTTCACGTTGGTCGGTAATCCGATGAACCCCAACGGAGGCCTGTTCGAGCGTTTCGTCGGGCTCAGCCTTCCAAGCCTGGGGATAGAGATGTACGGCGCAACCCCGGACAATGCCTTCCCGACCACGATCTACACGATCGAATACGACGGCGCCGCCGACTTTCCCCGATACCCGATCAATTTCCTGGCCGACCTCAACGCCTTCTTAGGCATCCAATCCCTGCACGGCCAGTATGCGAGTCTCACCCCCGAGCAGCTTGCTACGGCTATTCCGTTGACGAACACAGTGGGCCCCACCTCGACCAGCTACTACATGATTCCCACCCATGATTTGCCGCTCCTGGAGCCGGTGCGGGCAATACCATTCGTCGGGGAGCCCATCGCAGATTTGGTTCAACCCGACTTGAGGTACCTGGTCAACTGGGGCTACGGCGATCCCGCCTATGGCTGGTCGACCTCGCCGCCGAATGTGCCCACCCCGTTCGGAGTGCTGCCGCCGCTTAGCGCCACCACTTCCCTGCCGGGATATTTGGCGATCGGAACCCAGCAGGGAATCAGCGCGTTCATCAACGACATCAGCGCCGGGATAGCGACGTTTCCCGACCTCCCGGCCGTGCTGCTGGGGGCTCCACTGGGCGCGGCCGGCTCACCGTCGCTGCTGTCCGGGCTGTCGCCGGCGGCGTTCTCCCCAACCGACTTCATTCACTTTCTGCAGTCAACGAACACGACGGTCACCAACTTCATTACCAGGACGGCTGCGACCACCTACGCGGCTTTGCTGCCGACAGCCGACATCGCGAACGCGATCTTCACCACGGTGCCGTCCTACAACGTCAACCTGTTCCTCAGCGGGATGGAACAGGTATTCACCGGTGACCCCGCCGGTGGGCTGGTCTATGCGTTCGGCGCTCCCATAGCGGCTGACATCGCGTTGGGCACCCTCTTAGCCGGCTTCCAACTCAGGTCGTTCTTGGGGATAACCAGTCAGTTTGTCTAGCTGCGGCGGTCAATGGGCCGGGCCACCTTCTCCGCCCGCCAGGTCTCGCGATCCAGCGGATCCGTTGCAGGTCAACGGATGCGGACCTGAGGCGGTGCTGATCTAGTCACCGCGCTGAGCGGAGTCCGGGCCTAGCAATCACATCTTTAACATGGACCCCAGGCCAAGTCGGTGCGCGATTTACCCACCTTTGAGCGACAAGCCAAGGTGCGTAACGGAATTGTCGCTGCCAGGTGGGCAAAAAGCGACATCCCGAACCCCGGGAGACTGATGTGACTGATGTGGCTGATGGGAAAGTGGCAGTTGCGTCCTACAACTTGGGGCACAAGGCCGCTAGTCGACATGCAGTTCGGCTCGTCAGCGGCCCGCGCAGGCCAGCTGGTCGAAAGGTTCGCAAGGTCTGCGGCATCGCGATGTGAGGCACCATCTCGAGGTCTGCTACTTCCGAACAAAATAGCTATTCTGGCTACTTTGACTATACTGGTGACATGCCTACCCTGACCTACCGAAACCGCGCTGGGGAACTCGTCGACCTGCCGACCGTCGCCGCCACGCGGTTCAAGAACCAGTTCGGCGCGGTCCTGGAGAAGGCCACTGCCGACGGCGCGGTCGCGATCACCAAGCACAACACGCCGAAGGCAGTACTGGTGTCCTACGCCGAGTTCGAAGCGCTGACCCGCGCGGCTACCCCTGCTCTGGACGAGTTGACCGAAGAGTTCGACCGCTTGCTGGAACGCATGCAGACGCCAAAATCCAAGGCCGCGATGGCCTCCGCTTTCGATGCCAGCCCGCAACAGCTGGGGAAGGTCGCGGTGAAGGCGGCCCGCGCGAAGCGGCGGCGCTGACTGAGCCGGCTGTACGTCCTCGCCGGTGTCAACGGCGCGGGCAAGAGCACCATCGGCGGCGCCATGTTCCGCGCGTCCGGCGCCGACTATTACAACCCCGACGAGGCAGCGCGGAGGTTGATCGCGGCGAACCCGGGACTGGATCAAACCGCGGCAAACGCGACGGCGTGGCGCCAGGGTAAGCGGCTGCTGGAACGGGCGATCAACGAACGCCTGGACCTCGCGTTCGAAACCACGCTCGGTGGAAGCACCATGCCCCGGCTGCTCGCCGAGGCGGCATCACAAGGCATTGAGGTGCGGATCTGGTATGTCGGATTGGCCAGCCCGGAAGCCCACATCGACCGAGTGCGGCGACGGGTCGACGCGGGTGGCCATGACATTCCCGAAGCCGACATCCGGCGTCGGTGGCGGCACAGCAGGTTGAATCTGGTGCGGCTGCTGCCTGTGCTGACCGAACTGCGCATGTACGACAACTCGCAAGACGCCGACCCGGGCGAAGGCAAGGCGCCGCGGCCCGTGCTCGTGCTGCACGTTGTGCGGGGACAGACTGTGGGTCCGCCGGATCTGTCGTCGACGCCCGGGTGGGCCAAGCCGATCGTCGCCGCGGCGCTTGATCTCCACTGTTGACGTGGCGACGACCCAGCGGCCGCGCACGTCGAGCACAATTAACCTTGTCCGGGGCGACGACGACCCAGACCAACGCTTACCACCACCGCTGCGGGCCCAGTCGCAGGCACTTCTGCAGGGCAGCATCGGCGGCGCGCACCGCGGCTTCCTCGATGCGGTAGACGGCAGCGATATCGGCGAAGCGGCCGGTTGTCAGGTTCGCGCGTTGGCACACCATTCGTTCGATTCCGGCCGCGATCGCCCCGGGGCCATGTGAATCGAGCAAGGCGCCCTCGTCGGACAGCCGCCACAGCGCGGCGAGGCAGCGCAGAACGGCCGGCAGGCCGAACACGGGAATCACGCTGCGCCAGAGCAATTCGCCGACAGGGCCGAGCGGCAACCGGGGTTGCGGCGGGGCGTGCACGGCCGTGCCGCCCGGTCCCAGCACCCATCGCTTCAGGCGTGCGGTCTCGAAAGGCCGGTCGTAGGGCAGAATCTCGTCGATTTGTGCGGCGCCTCCCGCCACGTGCCACCGGAGCAGGAATGGAAAGCGACGT
Source organism: Mycobacterium gastri (assembly GCF_002102175.1). Classification (GTDB taxonomy): domain Bacteria; phylum Actinomycetota; class Actinomycetes; order Mycobacteriales; family Mycobacteriaceae; genus Mycobacterium; species Mycobacterium gastri. Next base: position 15,426 of record NZ_LQOX01000085.1, read on the forward strand.
CCCGCTGCGGTTTCCACGTAGCCATGGGACGCATGGTGCACCCCCGACGAGGTGATTGCGCTGCTGCTGGCGACGGCGGCCAGGTCCTCGGTCGGCATAATCCCCACCGCCCACGCGGCGCCCGACGGACCGTATAGCCGGATCGCAGCCGCCGCGGGCGAATCCGGCGCACAAATCCGTGCCAGCCGCCGGTCGTTGCGGACCACTGCTTCCCACACTTTTCCGGTCAGCTTGTCGCCGAGCTTCGGAATTTTCGCTAGGTCCGGGCCGGAATCGGCGGGCACCGGCAACGATTGCGGTCTCGGCGTCTGCGGTTGTGCGACAACCGGTTTCGCCTTCACCGCTGGCTTTGCCGACGGTATCGCGGGCTCAGGCACCAGCCGCACCGTCGGCCGCGGGACGCAGCCAGCGCACCGCAGGCCCGTTTTCGTGGCGGCCAGCCGCTCATCGGCACCACAGTGTGGGCAGGCGATGTCGGCGAACCGGGCCAGTGGAATGAGCCAATCGAGCGTCAGCGGGTAGCGCCGGTCGCCGCGACGAACGTCGACCGGCAACCGCCATACCGGCACCTCGTAGATGTGCAGCCGATACGGCCGAATCTGGTGGCTCCCCTGGTACTTCTCCCGAGTCTCGCCGATCCGTCGGCCACGCTCGATGCGTACGCTGTCGGCGCGTGCGTCCAACAGCTCCCAGCGATCGGCAGGTGCGTGCGCGCGCCGACGCTCGATCGTCGCGAGCGCATCACGGTAGTACGCCTCGACACGTTCCAGCTCCGCGTCGCGCGCCCTAACGACGTCATCCGCAAGCTGGGATTGCCGTCGCTGCGCGCACTGCTCGATAACCTGGTCCGCAAATCTGACCGCCGTGGCCAGGCCGTTGAAGGAAGGCGAACCATCTTTCGGCACCGTCGGGATGGCGGCGAGCCTCGTAATGACGTGGGTCGGGAGCTGACGTCGGGACTGCACATCCACCCAGCACTCGGCGCATTCCTGATAGTGGTCGTCACTGGACAAGGTGTAGTCGACCAGCACGCCGAGGCGCAGAATCGCGCGAACCGACCGGGTCGGTGCGCCGGTGGCGTCGATCCGCCCGTGCTCGACGGTGAACTGGTCGCGGGCCATCGCCTGCAGGTGCTCGGCCGCCGGTGGCGGCGTGGCGATCACCGGAAAGGTCATCGCGGCGACATCACCCACGGCCAGCACCTCGGCGGCGCAGCGGCCCAGCGCGGGATGCCCCGCCGAGAGCAGCGTCGCACCGTCCTCGCGAGCGACATCGGGATCGGCGGTGACCTGCAGCACCTCCGGCAGCTCCAGCATCGCCTGCAAGTCTGGTGGGAGCATCACCAGCGTCGTATCGCCGCCCAATTCGGTGAGCCCGCCGCTCGCCTCGACATACCGCAGCCAAAAGCCCAGTCCCACATCGGTGCTCGTCATGACGCCGCACCCGGGTCAGCTGAGCGGCGACCCGCCGCGCCCGGCTGCGCCGCGCTCGCGGTCGCCACGAGGAGGTCGACATCTTCCCGGCTTTTCACATAGCTGCGTCTCGCCTCGGCGAGCGCGTTCCCAAGGACGTCGAGCCTTCGCTCGAACTCGTCGTCGTCGACGGCATCGACGAACGCGTCGAAAACCTCGTTCTCGAAATCGAAGTCATCGTCGATCCGGCCGAGGATCATGTCGAGTTCACCGACGACGAGTTCGAACAGGTTGATCTTTGCCTCAAGAACATGCATGACCCTTTGTTCGACGCTGCCCCGGCAGACCAGGTTGGTCAGCGTCACGTCGTGTTCCTGCCCGACGCGGTGCAGCCGGCCGAGCCGCTGCTCGATCTGCATCGGATTCCACGGCAGGTCGAAATTCACCATCACATGGCAGAACTGGAGGTTGCGACCCTCGCCCGCCGACTCCGTCGACAGCAGGATCGGCGTTTCGGCGCGGAACGCGGCGATTGCCGCCTCCTTCTCCGTACGAGTGAGGCTGCCGTGATACAACGCCGACGAGAGCCCGGCCCGCTCGACCGCAGCGATGAGCACGTCCAGTGTCTGCCGAAACCCGGTGAATACCAACACCTTTTCGCCCCTGCCCACGTGGCGCGCGAGGAGTTCGACGAGCACCCGCACCTTGTCCGGTTCCCGGATGGCCTGGGCCCGTTCCGCGAGGTCGTGCCAGCCGAGCTTCGCCAGCGTGGGTGCGGCGGCCCCGGGACTGGAACCGGCCAGCCGGGTCAGCCCGCGCAGGGCAAACCGGTTGAGTCCGGATCCATCCCTGAACCGCCTCGCCGCTGCCCTGACTCGCCGGACGATGTCGGCATAGAGACCGGCCTCGTCGGCGCCGGGAGTCACCAAGATCGTCTCGGCCAGCCGAGGCGGCAACATCACGGCGACCTCGCTGCGGCGATGCCTGACCATCACCTCTTTAGTCCGTGCGCGCAGCTCCTCCAGGTTGTGCGGTCTCGAACCGACCGATGCCGCGCTATGTTTGGCGCGGAACTGGGCCGGTGTGCCGAGCAGTCCCGGTGCGACCAGACTGACCAGCTGGTACAAGTCCGACAGCTTGTTCTCCACCGGCGTCGCCGTCAGCATCAGCAGATAACGGGCGCGCAAACAGCGCGCGAGCTTGCCCGACGCGCTTCGGGGGTTGCGGAGCCGGTGCGCCTCGTCGAAGATCACCAAGTCCCAGTCGGTGTCGGTCAGCCTGCCCAGCAATGGATCGCGACGAGCGGCGGCGAGCGACGCGATGGTGACCGGCCGGTCCATCCCAAGCTCTGCGGCCGGTGTCGACCCGGATTGGACGATGGTGGTCGGCAACCCGAACTTCCGCTCGAGTTCGTCACGCCACTGGTCGACAAGCCCCGCCGGAACGACTACCAGCACGCGGTCGGCGAGCCCGCGCATGCGCAACTCGGAGGCCACCAACCCGGCCTCGATCGTCTTGCCGAGCCCGACCTCGTCGGCGAGGATCCCCCGGCCGCGCATCCGCTGCAGCACGGTGCGCGCGGCCCGCAGCTGATAGTCGAACGGCTCGAACCGCAACCGAGGCATCGCAAGGAAGGTGTCAAACCCCGGCCGTGCCCAGACCTTGACCGCGTCATCGACGATCGCCGGCCAATCCGGTTGCGCCCGTGCGCCATTGCGTAGCCGTGCCAGCAATGGCAGATAGGCGGAGGGCTCTGTTGTGGACGGCTCTCCCGCGGCGATCGTGACAGTCATGAGGCCTCCCGGCGACCAGGTTCGCATTTGCTTGCGCCGGACGGTACCGGCGACCACCGACATGACCGACGACCCACGCCGAGCTGTGACAAATGGGGCGGATGCGGTTCTGGTGACACGCTTGACGACATCGGCTTCAAATCGCGGTAACCTCATTCTCAATACTGCTAGCAACGCGCAAGTTGAGGAGGCAACGCCTGTGACCGCCCCTAACGAGGAAGCGGAAGTAACGCGCGCCGACCGCTTCATCAAGACGGCGGTCGAAATTCTGGGTGAAACGGGCCGCACCGATTTCACCGTGCAAGAGGTCGTGGCGCGCTCCAAGACCTCGTTGCGGGCTTTTTACCAGCATTTCGGCAGTAAGGACGAACTACTGCTGGCCCTCTTCGACAGGACCATGGCGCAGACGGCACAGCTGTGGCGCACCGAAACCGCCGGACTCGACAGCACCGCCGCCCTGAAGCTGGTCATCGACCGCATCAGCGCACGACCGGAGTCCACCACCCAGGACAGCCTCAACCGGGCGCTGAGTCTCTACAACCAGTACCTCGCCGAGAATCGGCCCCGCGAATACGCGCGAGTGCTTTCGCCATTGCATCGACTGCTGCGCGACATCGTCGGGCAGGGCATCACCGAGGGGGTGTTCAACCCCGGCCTCGACGTCGGCGCCGCAGCGGCCATCGTTATGCAGACGGTGCTGGGAGCGCTCCGATTGCACTGGCTGGGAAGCGAATTGAACGGAACGCCGATCGACGCCGGCCAACTGTACGAGTTCTGCAGCCGAGCCCTGGGCATTCGGGACATCGACGACGAGCCGGTGTCCTCGCTGGGCGAACTGTTCGCCCAGATCGGAATGCGCCCGGCCACCGCACACGACGACTTCGCGATGACCATGCCGGTCAGCCCGCAGGTGGTGAACACCTCCGGCGCGCTGCAGGGTGGCCTGATCGCCACGCTGGCCGACGTGGCCGGCGGGCAACTCGGCTTGGAGTACCTGCCGCCGGGCACCGCCATGACCACGGCCGACCTCTTCATCCGCTACCTGCGCCCGATCAGGCAGGGCGGCGCGCTCGCGGTGCCGCGAGTTCTGCGGGCGGGCCGGCGATCGCTGGTCATGCAGGTCGATATCTTCGGTGACAGCGACAGCGAACTCGCGGCGACGGCAACCGTGAATTTCGCCATCATCGAGCACAACGACGCTCGCGAAAGCCGTTAGCGGAACACTTGCGCTAGGTGGTAACGTCATTACCACATGCTGAGAACCGAGACTTCTACAAGGAGATCGCCATGCCGTCTCGCGAGCTTCCCTTTCCGGTGTTCGATGCCGACAACCACATGTACGAGCCGCAGGAGGCGCTGACCAAGTTCCTCCCCGACAAGCGCAAGCACGTGATCGACTACGTGCAGATCCGCGGCCGCACCAAGATCGTGGTGCGCGGCCATATCAGCGAATACATCCCCAACCCCACGTTCGAAGTGGTGGCCCGCCCGGGCGCCCAGGAGGAGTATTTCCGGCACGGCAGCGAAGGCAAGAGCTACCGCGAAGTGATGGGTGAGCCGATGAAGGCGATCCCGGCCTTCCGGGAACCGGGCCCGCGGCTGGAAGTCATGGACGAGTTGGGCATCGACTACGCGCTGATGTTCCCCACCCTGGCCAGTCTGGTCGAGGAGCGGATGAAGGACGACCCGGAGATGACCCACGACGTCATCCACGCGCTCAACCAATGGATGTACGAGACTTGGTCGTTCAACTACCGGGACCGCATCTTCGCCACCCCGGTGATCACCCTGCCCATCGTGGATCGGGCACTCGAAGAGCTGCAGTGGTGCCTGCAGCGTGGCGCTCGCACGGTGCTGGTCCGCCCGGCCCCGGTACCCGGGTACCGCGGCAGCCGCTCGTTCGGTTTCGAGGAGTTCGACCCGTTCTGGCAAGCCTGCGTCCGGGCCGGGATCCCGGTTTCGATGCACGCATCGGACAGCGGCTATTCGGAATTCATGAACGTGTGGGAACCCGGCGACGAGTTCCTGCCGTTCAAGCCGACCGCCTTCCGGAGCCTGGCGATGGGACATCGGCCGATCGAGGATGCCATGGGTGCGCTGGTGTGCCATGGCGCGCTGTCGCGTAATCCGGAGCTGCGCATCCTGTCCATCGAAAACGGCGCGGACTGGGTGCCGCACCTTTTCAAAGGACTCAAGGGCGTCTACAAGAAAATGCCGAACGCATTCAGCGAAGACCCGATCGAGTCGTTTAAGCGGTGCGTCTACGTCAGCCCGTTCTGGGAGGACCGGTTCTCCGAAATCGTGAAGATGGTGGGCACCGACCGGGTGGTCTTCGGTTCCGACTGGCCGCACCCCGAAGGCCTGAAAGACCCGATTTCGTTCGTCGACGAACTCGCCGGTTTCGACCAGGACGACGTCGCAAAGATCATGGGCGGCAACATGATCGAAGTGATGAAGGTTCAAACACCGGCAACCAAGCCAGTCAGCGCGTAATCACGACGCCGGTCAGCCTTTCCCGACGATCGCGTCGCGTGCCCAATCCAGCACTGCCGCGAACGGGCCGGCCATGACGTTGGCGATCTGGGACTCAACCCCACCGCCGAGGAGGAAATCGTTCCGCCGTGTCGGATTGCTGACTGGACCCACCCGCATACGCCATTGGCATGAAACAGTCTGGCGCGAGCCCCATCCGGCGGATTGAATGGTTGGCGGGCGCCAAGTGTCGGTCACTGGTCGTAGGCTGACTTGCCGGCGGCGGCGAAGTGAGGCCAATGGCGTAAGCAGCATGCGTACTCTTGCGGGGTAGGTTCGGAAAGCTCGGGAGGTGAACTTGATGACCGGCAAGCAACTACCGGATCTGCGGTTCGACGTTCCGCTCTACACGCTGACCGAGGCATCCCGATACCTCCTGGTTTCCCGCGCAACCTTGGCGACCTGGGCTGATGGGTACGAACGTAGGCCGGCCAACGCGCCAACCGTGAAGGGCCAGCCGATCATCACCGCTCTTCCTCACCTGGCGGGTAGCGATGCCAGGCTGCCGTTCGTTGGGATCGCCGAGGCATACGTGTTGAACGCCTTCCGCCGAGCCGGTGTCCCGATGCAACGCATCCGGCCATCCCTCGACTGGCTGATCAAGAACGTCGGGCCGCATGCTCTTGCATCGCAGGACTTGTGCACGGACGGCGCAGAAGTACTCTGGCGGTTTGCCGAGCGTTCCGGGGAGGGTAGCCCCGATGATCGGGTCGTCAGAGGACTGATTGTCCCTCGATCTGGCCAGTACGTCTTCAAGGAGATCGTCGAACACTACCTCAAGCAGATCAGCTTCGCAGACGACCGCCTCGCGTCAATGATCAGGTTGCCGCAATACGGTGAGGCCAATGTCGTCCTCGATCCCTGCCGGGGCTACGGGCAACCGGTGTTCGACATGAGTGGCGTCCGGGTGGCTGACGTGCTAGGCCCGTTACGCGCCGGGGCGACGTTTCAAGCGGTCGCCGATGACTACGGTGTGACGGTGGCCCAGCTTCAAGACGCAGTCGACGCCATTGCTGCCTGATCCGCAGCTGCTAGCCGACCTCGATCACATCTTTGTCGACCGCAGTTTGGGCGCTGTGCAAGTACCGAAACTCCTTCGTGAGGCCGGATTCCGGCTGACAACAATGCGTGAGCACTACGGCGAGGTAAGGGCTCAGAGTGTCAGCGATCATGAGTGGATCGCGTTGACGGCCGAACGCGGCTGGATCGGCTTTCACAAAGATGCCAACATCAGGCGCAACGCCGTCGAGCGACAGATAGTAATCGACACGGGTGCCCGACTGTTCTGTGTGCCAAGAGCCGACATCCTGGCGCAGGAAGTCGCGAAACGGTACATCGTCTGCGTTTCTTCCATTGTCCGTGCGGCACGTTCGCCAGGACCGTTCATTTACACGGTTCAGCCAAGCAGAATTGTTCGCGTGCTTTAGTAGGTCATTGCTTTGCGGGCGTTGGCGAGGCTGTCGACGAGCTTCATCGTTTCTACGCTCACGGTGGTGACCTTGTTGATGAGATCGACAATGTAGGTGGGGTTCCCGTGCTCGTCGCACCAGTCGTTGGGGTCGCTGACGATTCCGGACGCTTTGTCGGTGGTGACGCGGTAACGGTCGATAATCCAGTCCAGCGCCGAGCGTGAGCCAAGCAGGTAGCGCACGGCCTCGTCGGGGATACCGGCGATGGTGACATGGGAGTTGTAGACGATCGCCGAGTGGTCTTGCTTGGACTTCCACTTCATCTTGTCCACCCGCCAAGTCTCGCGGTCCCGCGGATCTGTGCCCGGCTTTAATTGCACGTCAAGGGGATACGGCTCGACCGATTCATAGCCGACGTGCAGCCCGGCGAGGCGGCGACCGGCGTTGGCGAGCTGATCGAAGTGCTCGGGAGTTTCCGGCGTCAGGATGTGCGGCAGCATCTTCTTCAGGTCGGCCGCGTACTTTTCGCGGTAGGCGGGATCGTGGAGTAGGCCGTAGACGATCGGAGCCAGCACCAACCAGGTAGAAGCCTGTGTTCTCGTTGATCGTTGGCGCCGAACACCGCGCCTCAATCGTCGAAAGCAGACCCCGATCCGGCTTAGAGCGCATACGCCGTCACCGAAACCGGCTCATCAACACACTCGGCGGCTAAGCGGTAGAAAGCAGGTGATTCTGAATGATCCAGTCGTCGATATGGCGCATGGTGACGGGCAACGCGTCCCCGAAAAAGACGAGATGGTCAGAGCAGGGGATCTCGACAAAGGTGCCCTTCTGATACCGGGCTGCTGTCGTGGGGGCGATCTGTGGCGGCACGACAAGGTCGCATTCGCCTCGGATTGTGAGCACTGGGCTCGTGACTGCTGCGAAGTTGACGGTGGTGGCCTTGCCTCGGTCCAGGAATGGGAAGACGATCTCGCAGTAGGCGCGCCCCGATTCGCAGACCAATTCAGCGAACACCTCGCGGGCGGCATCCTCGGTCTGCGTGTTGGCTACCCACCGCCGAAACCGCTGCCACGTTGTGGGATACAACGGCTTGGCCCACGGTCGTGGCTGTAGAAAGTGCCGCCCGAAGAGGCTCCCAAAGCTACGCAGCGTCGCGGGAGTTGGAGCGAAGATGCCTGCCGCAGGCGACGGGCAGGCGGCGACGACGCCGGCATGACGGGTGCGCGTGGCCACCAGCTGTGCCAGCAGACCGCCCAGCGACAGCCCCACCAGAAGCGGTGGGGGGTCCAGCGAGTCGACGAGCGCAACGAGGTCGTCGGTGTAGTCGCGCATGCTCAGCGGCGCGATCTTCATGGCACCTTCCCGCAAGGGCAGTTCGTGGTGGCGCAGCGTCGGGGTGTGCACGATTTAGCCGCGCTCTTCGAAGGCCGCGCGGGCGGGGGCCCAACTGTCGCCGCGAGCCCACGTGCCGTGGATGAGAACGACGTGTTTGGTGTCGGACATGACAATCAGGATGACGGCCAATCGGCCACACAGCGGCCATTACGAGAAAGATGTGAGGAAGGACGACCCGGAGATGACCCACGACGTCATCCACGCGCTCAACCAATGGATGTATCGTTTAACTACCGGGACAGTATCTTTCGCCACCCCGGTGATTACCCTACTAATCGTAGATCGGAGGCTCGAAGAGCGCCCAGTGCTTCGCGCACCGGGCTTCTTGGGGTTCGAGTTAACTACGGCACGAATCAGGGGCGAATCAGGGCGATTCAGCCTTTCCCGACAATGGCGTCGCGTGCCCGGTCCAGCATTGCCGCGAACGGGCCGGCCATGAGGTTGGCGATCAGGGACTCACCCCCGGCATGGGGTCTGGTGGGCGCGGTCGCCTCGGCCAGCTTGGCGGCGCGGCCCATCCGTTCGAGTTCGCCGCTGCTCAGTTCGTCGCCCAGTTTGGCGAACTCCTCGGCTTCTTCATGCTCGGCGTGGTCGACGACGGTATCGCGCAGCTTGGTGAGTTTGCTGGTGAACTCGGCGTTGTCGACGTCAAGCTTCTCCAGCTCGCTGAGCACGGTCTTGGCTTCGTGCTCTTCCTCCAGCCGCTTGGTGACTACCGTCTGCCCACCGGCAATCTTGCGCTTGGCCCGTGGATGAACGATTTCCTCCTCGGCGGTTTCATGCACCGCCAACCACGCGCTCACCCCCAAGGGCTAAAAGCCGGGGTCCGCCGCGCTACCTAAGTTCTTGATCGACGCGCCGGCGGCATATGTGTTCCTGACCCAACTGTCCGAGAAGTACCGGCAGGCGCTGGCTGAGACCGCCGACCGGGTGCTCAACACGAACTCCACCTGACTCGACCGAACTTTTGGTGCCGCGACCTGGTCATGGGCATTGCTAATCTGATTATCGGCCGTCGACCAGAGCCGTCGACGCGCTTGCCTTGTTGCTCGATCGGTCCGTAGGAGGGACAGCCACATGGCGCCCGACATGGACTGGGACAAGAAGGTCGGCACAGCCGAGGATGTCCGCCGGATCTTCGAGAACGTGCCCGCAATGCTGGTGGGGTTGGAAGGACCCGACCACCGCTTCGTCGCAGCCAACGCCGCGTATCGCAGCCTCAGCCCGACATTCATCGGCGTGGGACAGCTAGCGCGCGAGGTCTATCCCGAACTCGAGGGACAGCAGATTTACCACATGTTCGATCGGGTGTATCGAACCGGCGAGCCACAGTCCGGATCCGAGTGGCGGCTGCAGGCTGACTTCGACGGTTCCGGAGTCGAGGAGCGATTCTTCGACTTTGTCGTCACGCCACGACGCCGGGCTGACGGATCGATCGAGGGCGTGCAGATCCTCTTCGATGACGTCACGAGCCGGGTACAGCAACGACGAGATGCCGAAGCGCAGGTCGAGGAACTGTCCGAGCGGTACCGCCACGTCCGTGACTCGGCCATCGTGATGCAGCAGGCGCTGCTCGCTCCGTCGGTGCCCGTCGTTTCCGGCGCCGACCTCACCGCGCAGTATCTCGTCGCCGCGCGGGACACCGCGGCCGGTGGGGACTGGTTCGACACGGTGGCCCTCGGGGATCGGCTGGTACTGATCGTCGGGGATGTGGTCGGCCATGGCGTGGAAGCCGCAGCGGTGATGTCACAGTTGCGCACGGCGCTGCGGATGCAGATTTGGGCGGGACACACGATCGTCGAAGCCCTGCAGGCGGTGGAGTCCTTCCACGATCAGGTGCCCGGCTCAACCTCGGCGACGATCTGTGTCGGCTCCCTCGACCTGGCCACCGGCGACTTCCAGTACTGCACCGCCGGGCACCCACCGCCGTTGCTGGTGACCGCCGATGCGAAGTCCCGCTACCTGCAGCCGTCGGGCGCGGGTCCGCTCGGGAGCGGAACGGGATTCCCGGTATGTACCGAGGTGCTCAACATCGACGACGCGATCATGCTGTACACCGACGGTTTAGTGGAACGCCCGGGCAGGCCGCTGGGGGCCAGCACGGCAGAATTCGCCGAACTGGTGGCAACCATCGCCAGCGGCGGCGGCTTCGTCATCGATGCGCCGGCCCGGCCCATCGACCGCCTCTGCTCGGAAACGCTCGAGTTGCTGCTTCGATCCACGGGTTACAACGACGACGTCACACTGCTTGCGGCGCAACGCCGGATCCCGGCGCCCCCGCTGTGCATGACGACCGACGCGACGATCCACGCGGCGCGCGGGATCCGCGCCCGGCTCCGTGAATGGCTTGTGCAGATCGGTGCGGACTCCACCGACATCTCCGATGTCGTGCACGCGATCTCCGAATTCGTCGAGAATGCGGTCGAACATGGTTACGGCACAGAGGTTCCCGGCGGTCTCGTGGTCGAGGCGACACTGGACGGTCACGGCAAACTGCGGGCATCGGTGATCGACAGGGGCACGTGGAAGGATCACCGCGAAGGCGAAAAGGGCCGCGGGCGTGGACTCGCGATGGCCGCGGCCCTGGTCGGCGAATCGCACGTCAGGCACGACGCCGACGGGACCACCGCCACCATCACGCATCGCCTGTCCCGGCCGGCGCAGTTCGTCACCGATGCGGTGGTCAGCCGTACCGCCTACCCACCGGCGATCGACACAGAGTTCGTCTCTTTGGTCGCCGAGCCCGGCCGCATCGTAGTGCGCGGCGACGTCGACGCCAACGCCGCGACTACCCTGGACAGCCAGATCGCCGTCGAAAGCCGTTCGGGTCTGGCGCCTTTGACCATCGATCTGAGCGCCGTCACCCACCTTGGATCGGCGGGTGTCGCCGCCCTGGTGGCCGCCCGGGACCGGGCACACATCCAGGGCGGCGACTGCGTGCTGGTGGCGCCGCCCGGCACCCCGGCACACCACGTCTTGTCGCTGGTCCAGGTACCGCTGGTCAGCGGCGATGCCGAGAACGTCTTCGCCGAAGATTGACGGTGGCGGAAACCTGCGCTACCGCAAGCGTTCTAAATCCGCGGTCACCGCGCCGAACACCTCGACAAGAACATTCGCCTGACGCGGGTTGACGTGTTTGGCGAACCACCGTTCGACACCGCGGGCATGAAGCCGCCACGCCGACTGCAGCTCATCAAGTCCTCGCGGGGTCAGCTGGACTCGCGTAGCCCGGCGATTGGCCGGATCCGGGTTACGCGCGACACGACCGGATCGTTCCAGATTGTCAACAATCCTGGTGATGCCGCTGGCGCTGTAGACCAGAGCGGAGGCCAGGTCCTTCATGTACAGGGCCTGACCGGGCGCGCGGGACAACTGCACCAGGGTGTCCAAGGTGAGCAGGCTCATGCCGCACTCGGCACGCAGCTCGGCATCGAGCGTGCGCTGCAGTAACGCAGCCGAATGAATACACAGCTCCCAGGCTTGTTCCTGCTTGGGATCCAATTCGCTGAGTCGAACACCTGCTCGCGAGTCACCCTCATCGGTTCTGTTCACATGCAAATAGTAACAGGGCTTACACTTGCGTACTCAATAGTTGTTATACGTACAATACTGCTATCAAATTTTGGCCAGATAGTCATCTGGCCCAGGAGAGGAAGACATGGCGGCCGCCGCCCAAGCCGAGCTAACGGCCACCCACGCCAGGCCTGCGGCGTCGGCGTACGAGGCGGCGATCGCCGCCACGGAAGCGCATTACGGCGAGATGTGGGCCCAGAACGCAGCGCGTGGGAAGCGGGTTGGGCAGCCTGGTCGGCGGGATGACCGGGAGTTCGAAGTCCACGCAACAAGCCAGCAGCACAGTCGCGCGAGACCTGTTGCGAATCAACGTCCTTCCGTAACCGAACTACGTCGGATGGTGCCATGACGGGATTCTGGGCCCAGTTTCGCAGCTTGAGCCGCCCAAGCCGGGTACTCATGATCAACCAATTCGGGGCCAGCATAGGCTTTTACATGCTGATGCCCTACTTGTCCAGCTATCTGGCAGGGACCCTTGGCCTGGCAGCATGGGCCGTCGGCCTGGTGCTGGGTGTGCGCAACTTCAGCCAGCAGGGCATGTTTTTCGTGGGCGGTACGCTCGCCGATCGGCTCGGCTACAAACCGTTGATCGTGGCCGGTTGTCTGCTGCGCATCGGCGCATTCGGCTTGTTGGCGATCGCCCAGTCGCTATCGACGTTGTTGATTGCCTCAGCAGCAACGGGTTTCGCTGGTGCGCTGTTCAACCCGGCGCTGCGGGCTTATCTCGCCACCGAAACCGACGACCGCCGAATCGAAGCATTCGCCACCTTGAACATGTTCAACCGAGCGGGAATCTTCCTCGGCCCGCTAATCGGACTGGCCTTTGTGACATCGAACTTCCGGATGAGTGTCCTGGCGGCCACGGTGATTTTCGCCGTCCTTGCTCTCGCACAAATCCTGGCGTTACCCGGGCAACGGTCCGCAGATCCGGGTCCGATCGCGCCGGCGAGGACGTCGATTGTCGACCGCCACCGTGATGGGACCGGTTTGAGCAGGGTTTAGCCACGGTCATGGGACCACCCGTTTGCCAGTGAG
>NZ_LQOX01000086.1 GCF_002102175.1 Mycobacterium gastri
CCTATGACCGATCAGCCGCCCCCCGGCGGGGGGTAAGACCCGCCGGGGGGCGGCTGATCGGTCATAGGAGCAACCTTCCACTCAGGGTTCGCTTGCGGCGGCCTTACAGTACCTGAGGTCGAATGCCGTAGGGCGGCTGGGCGAAAGCCGCCGGGCACGCTGTTCCGCGTGGCTATCCCCTGCCGTCGCTCAGCGTCGACCCGCCCCTTCCGACAGAAAACCCAGCAGGTCGTAGCGGGTAATCACGCCGACCGGTTTACCTTCCTCCACCACCATCAACGCGTCGTAGTCCCGCAACGCCTTTTCGGCCACGCTGACCAACTCGCCGGCCCCGATCATCTTCAGTGGCGGGCTCATATGTTGTGACACGGCATCGGCTAGCTTGGCGCGGCCCTCGAAAACGGCCGACAGCAATTCGCGTTCCGACACACTGCCGGCAACCTCACCGGCCATTACCGGCGGCTCGGCGCCGACGACCGGCATCTGCGACACCCCGTACTCGCGAAGAATCCCGATCGCGTCACGCACCGTCTCCGATGGATGGGTGTGCACCAGATCGGGCAACGCGCCGGACTTGCGGCGCAACACATCACCGACGGTGGCTTCCTCGGTCGACCCGTCGAGACGGCTCCGCAGGAACCCGTACGACGACATCCAGGCGTCATTGAAGATCTTCGACATATAGCCGCGGCCGCCGTCGGGCAGCAGGACGACAACCAGCGCGTCGGGCCCGGCGGTTTCGGCGACTTTCAACGCCGCCACCACCGCCATCCCGCACGACCCACCTACCAGCAGCGCTTCCTCCCGGGCCAGCCGCCTGGTCATGTCGAACGAGTCGGCGTCTGACACGGCGATGATCTCGTCGGGAACCGAAGGGTCGTAGGCCGCCGGCCAGAAGTCCTCGCCGACCCCCTCGACCAGATAGGGGCGACCGGTGCCGCCCGAATACACCGAGCCCTCGGGGTCGGCGCCGATGATGCGCACCCGACCTCCGGACACCTCTTTGAGATAGCGGCCCGCGCCGGTGATCGTTCCGCCGGTGCCGATGCCGGCGACGAAATGAGTGACCTTGCCGTCGGTGTCGGCCCAGATTTCCGGCCCGGTGGTTGCGTAGTGGCTGGCCGGTCCTTCGGGGTTGGCGTACTGGTCGGGTTTCCAGGCGCCGTCGATTTCTCTGACCAACCGGTCGGAGACGCTGTAGTAGCTGTCCGGGTCGCCGGGGGGCACCGCCGTCGGGCACACGACTACCTCGGCGCCGTAGGCGCGCAACACATTTCGCTTGTCCTCGCTGACCTTGTCCGGGCAGACGAACACGCACCGGTACCCGCGGCGCTGTGCCACCAACGCCAGCCCCACCCCGGTGTTGCCGGAAGTAGGTTCGACGATGGTGCCGCCCGGTCTGAGTTGGCCGCTGGCCTCTGCGGCGTCGATCATCTTCACCGCGATCCGGTCCTTGGAACTGCCGCCCGGGCTGAGATATTCGATTTTCGCCGCCACCGTTGCGGCCCCGACCGGGACGACCGAGTTCAACCGGACTAGTGGTGTGCCGCCGATGAGGTCACTGATGTGCTGCGCGATCCGCATGCGTTCATGGTCTCAGGCGGTTTGGGCCGGCATACATCCAGTTGCTAGCCGGTGGCCTCCCGGATGTACTCGCCGATCTGACGCAGCGAGCGCACCGCCTCGGACAGCAGCGGACCGGCGACCTGGAAGTCGTGCACCTGGCCGGGCCAGACGCGAAGCTCGGCGGGCACACCGGCTGCCGCCAGCTTGCGCGCGGCCAGCTGTGCGTCGTGCAACAGCACCTCGGATCCGGACACGTGAATCAGTGTTCGCGGCAGGCCTGGCCGGATGTGCTCCAGTGGCTCGTAAAGCTCCTCGGGTTTGCCGTCGACAGCGTTGTTGGCCGCTGCGCTAGCAACCAATTCGCCGAGCGCATCGAAGGCCTTCGCCGGGAACATCGCGTCGGTTTTGATGTTGGGATGCGCCTGCTTATTTTCCTTTGCCAGCTGTAGCAGTGGCGAGATCGCTACCAGAGCTGCCGGCTCCTCGTCTTCGTCCTGCAGCCGTTGCGCGAGCGCCAATGCGAGATACCCGCCCGCGGAGTCGCCGGCTAGCACTATCTGCTCCGGGTCGTAACCCAACAGCCGCAGCCAGCGGTAGCCGTCGTGACAGTCGTCGAGCGCCATCCCGATCGAGTGCTTGGGCAACAGTCGATAGTTGACAATCAGGACGGGCGAATCAGCAAACTGTGACAGCAACTCGACAAGCCGCCCATGTGAGTTTGCTCCACAAGTCAGGAACGCGCCGCCGTGCAGATACAGAACCACTCGCCGGGTGCCGTCCGCGGGCAGCACGCCGCGCGCCCGAACCAGTTGCGCTGAGGCATTCGGCAAGCTCACCGAGGCCCTGACAGTTACCGGTGCTGGAAGCAGCATCTTGGCGGCATGGTCGATCAGGCCCCACGGCCACGGCACATGCGGAACGTAGCTACCCATAGTGAGAACCGGCCGGATCGTCAGCCGCGACGCCAGCACAGCAACTCGCGCAGCAATGCTTGGACCAGACTCGACGACCTCAACCGGAGCGCCGTCGCTGATAGCAAATCTGCGTGCCTGCAGTCTACGTGCCTTGAGCACGTCCCGTGGGCGAATCGGATGTCTGGGGGAACCGGATACCCTGTTCGGTGCCGTCATGCTCAACACTTCCTACGCCGTTGTAGTCCGATACAGCATGTGACGAAAAGGTTGAGCGTCCGGTTCACCTGCTCCCCCGAAGCGGTCAGCCAACTCGTCCGACTTAGCTTGACAGCATATTCCCGAGGCAACGTTCGTAGAGTCTGATTCGATATCACAATTGATCCGCACCGTAATTCAGCTGTTTTGTCAGCCACCCGCGCAAACAGCGAAGCCGATCTAAACTGGTCTCGTGGGCATGAGCGTGCCGCGACGTTCGACTATCGCTTTGGCCACAGCAGGTGCACTCGCCTCGACGGGCACGGCCTATCTGGGCGCACGCAACTTGCTGGTCGGCCAGGCGACACATGTGCGCACCGTCATTCCCAGAGCCTGCGACATGCCGCCTCGCGCCGATGGCGTATACACCCGCGGCGGCGGGCCGGTGCAACGGTGGCGCCGCGGAACACCCTTCGACCTGCACCTGATGATGTTCGGCGACTCGACGGCGTGCGGATACGGGTGTACCAGCGCCGAGGAAGTCCCGGGTGTGCTGATCGCACGCAAACTCGCCGAGCAGACCGGCAAGCGGGTCCGGTTGAGCACCAAAGCCATCGTCGGCGCCACCTCGAAAGGCGTTAGCGGTCAAGTCGACGCGATGTTCGTGGCCGGACCGCCGCCGCACTTGGCGGTCATCATCATCGGTGCCAACGACGTCACGTCCCTCAACCGCATCGGAGAGTCCGCCGAGCGGCTGGCCTCGTCGGTGCGCAGGTTGCGTGCCCGCGGCGCGGCCGTGGTCGTCGGCACCTGTCCCGACTTCGGCGTCATCACGGCCATCCCCCAGCCGCTGCGTTCCCTGGCGCACACGCGCGCTGCGCGGCTGGCCCGCGCCCAGACCGTCGCCGTCAAAGCGGCCGGTGGGGTGCCGGTGCCGTTGGCGCACCTGCTGGCGCCCCGATTCCGGGCCGCTCCCGAAGGCATGTTCTCCGCCGACCGGTACCACCCGTCGGCGACCGCCTACGCGTTGGCAGCCGACCAACTGTTGCTCGCCCTGCGCGACGCGCTGCGGGGAAAGATCGGTTGCGCGGCGATTGATCGGCCCTCCCGAGCCGCAGCGCCAGCACGCGGTTGTGAGCCCGCCCGAGGCGGCATCGTGTCGAGACTGTGGCGGCGTCCACTGCCGGCCGTGCCCGCAGCCGTCGCCGCGCCGGCCGGCGGCTGACCTCGCCCGGGTTGCCCGGCTCCTTCTCGCCCCGCTTCGCGGGCCGCATCGTCGCCAGGCTAAATTCGGCTTCGCACACCCCAATGGAGGGAGCCCGCCATGCCGGAAGCCGTCATCGTCTCAACCGCCCGCTCGCCTATCGGCCGCGCCATGAAAGGCTCACTGGTCACCATGCGGCCCGACGACCTGGCCGTGCAGATGGTGCGTGCCGCACTGGACAAGGTCCCCGCGCTGAACCCACACCAGATCGACGACCTGATCATGGGCTGTGGTCTGCCGGGCGGCGAGTCGGGCTTCAACATCGCGCGCGTAGTCGCTGTTGCGCTCGGCTATGACTTCCTGCCGGGCACCACAGTCAACCGATACTGCTCGTCGTCGCTGCAGACCACCCGAATGGCATTCCACGCTATCAAGGCCGGGGAAGGCGACGCATTCATCTCCGCGGGTGTGGAGACGGTGTCCCGGTTCGGCAAGGGCAACTCCGACTCCTGGCCGGACACCAAGAACCCGATCTTCGACGAGGCTCAAGAACGCTCCACTGCTGCGGGCGCCGGGGCCGACGAATGGCACGACCCGCGAGCCGACGGCAAGCTGCCTGACATCTACATCGCGATGGGCCAGACCGCGGAAAACGTCGCAATCATCACCGGCATCTCTCGGCAAGACCAGGACCACTGGGGAGTACGCAGCCAGAACCGCGCCGAGGAGGCGATCAACAGCGGCTTCTTCCAGCGCGAGATCACCCCGGTCACGCTCCCGGACGGCAGCACGGTCAGCGCCGACGACGGCCCGCGGCCCGGTACCACTTACGAGAAAGTGAGCGAGCTCAAACCGGTTTTCCGGCCCAACGGCACCGTGACCGCCGGGAACGCCTGCCCACTCAACGACGGCGCCGCCGCGGTGGTGATCACCAGTGACACCAAGGCCAAGGAACTTGGCCTAACCCCCTTGGCGCGCATCGTGTCCACCGGTGTCAGCGGTTTGTCCCCGGAGATCATGGGCCTGGGCCCCATCGAGGCCTGCAAGAAGGCGCTCGAACGAGCAGGCATGTCCATCAACGACATCGACCTGGTCGAAATCAATGAAGCCTTCGCTGTGCAAGTGCTGAGCTCGGCCCGTGAACTGGGCATCGACGAGGACAAGCTGAATGTCTCGGGCGGAGCGATCGCCCTTGGTCACCCGTTCGGCATGACCGGCGCGCGCATCACCGCCACGCTGCTGAACAACCTGCAGACCTACGACAAGACATTCGGTCTGGAGACGATGTGCGTGGGCGGCGGCCAGGGCATGGCAATGGTGATCGAGCGGCTGAGCTGACACGCCGCTCCGGCCAGCCGATCGAGCCTGCGTTTGGGCCGGGTCGACTGTGCGTCCTGGGCTTTCACCGTGCGTCTGGGGCGAAGACACGCCAGGCGGCGCCGCCACCAACGCACACTCACCGCCACCAACGCACACTCACCGCCACCAACGCACACTCACCGCCACCAGCGCACACTCACCGCCACCAGCGCAGCAAAAAGCCGGCACATACGTGCCGGCTTTTTGCTGACCGAATTAATCGTTCTGCAGATAGCTGAGCAGACGCAGGATCTCGATGTAGAGCCAGACCAGCGTCACGGTCAGGGCCAGAGCAATACCCCACGCCGCTTTATCCGGCGCACCGGCCCGGATCATCTGGTCAGCCGCGTCGAAGTCGATCAGGAAGCTGAAGGCCGCGATGCCGATGCACACCAGGGAGAAAATTATCGCCAACGGTCCGCCGCTGCGCAGGCCCAGGCCCGCTCCGCCGCCGACACCGAACATCGCCAGCAGGAAGTTGCCGAGCATCAGGAACAGCACGCCGAAGAGGGCAGCGACCACCATGCGGGTGAACTTGGGCGTCACCCGAATTGCCCCGGTCTTGTAAACGATGAGCATGCCGAAGAACACGCCCAGAGTGCCCAGGACGGCCTCCCCGATGAGCAGTCCGGCATTGGCCGAGCCCACCGAGAAGTTGGCCATTACGAACGAGAAGGCTCCCAGGAACAGACCTTCGAGTCCGGCATAGGTGAGCACGATCGCCGGGTTGTCCTGTTTGCGACCAAAGGTGGCCACCAGCACCAGCGCCAACCCGCCGAGCGCGCCGATCATGGTCAGCGGCATCGCGAGGTTGAGGTTCTGGGCGACCAGGAAGTAGGAGACCACAGCGCTGGCCGTCAGCGTCGCCAGCGTCAGGCCGGTCTTGGTGACGACGTCGTCAATGGTCAGCGGGCGGGCAGCCCGGGTCTCCTGGTAGGGAGCCGGGTAAGGGTCGGACGCGTATCCCGGCTGGGCCAGGCCCGGACCGAATTGTGCGTATCCGCCCCTCTGCTTCGGCAGCGAACGAAATACCGGGTTACTTGTCTCCCGCACCGTCGGATCCTCTCTTGTGGCTCCACATATGACACGTATGACTACAGCTTCGGAAGCTTCGGACTACAGCTTCGAGTTGTGCGAACACCTGCTCAACGATCAGTGGCCCGCCCGGGTTCCCAGCGGAGCTGCTGTTTTGTCGTCCGGCTCAAGATAAACCTTAGCCCCGCGGGCACCCCGGGGCGAGTCACGATCTAGATTGCTGGTCAAACTCATGGGGCAGACTTGGGCCGGATTCCCGCGATTGGAGACTAGGGCGTGACTGAGGCCGTGACGGGCGAATCCGACGAAGTTCTGACCCGCGTCGACGGTGGCGTCGGATTTATTACGCTCAACCGCCCGAAGGCGATCAATTCGCTCAACCAAACGATGGTGGACCTGCTGAGCACGGTGCTCATTCGTTGGGAACGCGACGACGAGGTCCGTGCCGTGGTGGTTTCGGGGGCCGGCGAACGCGGATTGTGCGCGGGCGGCGACGTCGTCGCGGTTTACCACAGCGCCCGCAAGGACGGGGTCGATGCGCGGCGGTTCTGGCGCGCCGAGTATTTGATGAACGGCCAGATCGGCCGATTCTCCAAGCCGTACGTGGCACTGATGGACGGCATCGTGATGGGGGGCGGCGTGGGCGTCAGCGCCCACGGCGACGTCAGGGTGGTCACCGACACTTCCAAGGTCGCGATGCCCGAGGTCGGCATCGGGTTCATCCCCGACGTGGGTGGGGTGTACCTGCTGTCCCGGGCGCCGGGCGCGCTGGGTTTGCACGCCGCGCTGACCGGAGCGCCGTTTTCCGGAGCCGACGCCATCGCGATGGGCTTTGCCGACCACTACGTGCCGCACGCCGAACTCGATGCGTTCCGCACCGCGATCACCTCCGACGGCGTGGCCAGCGCACTTGCCCACTACACCGTCGACCCTCCACCCAGTGAGCTTGCCGCACAACGCGATTGGATCGACGAGTGCTACACCGGCGATACCGTCGCCGAGATCGTCGCCAAGCTGCGGGATCATGGTGCACAACCGGCTAAAGACGCCGCCGAGTTGATCGCCACCCGCTCCCCCGTCGCGCTGTCGGTGACGCTGGAGGCAGTACGCCGCGCCGCCACCATGGAAACGCTGGAAGACGTTCTGGTCCAAGACTATCGGGTGTCGTCGGCGACCCTGCGCTCCCACGATCTGGTGGAAGGCATCCGCGCGCAACTAATCGACAAGGACCGCAAGCCGAAATGGTCGCCGGCTTCCCTCGAAGAGATCACGAAGGCCGACGTCGCAGCGTATTTCGAGCCGGTCGATGACGACTTGAGCTTTTAGGAAGGCAATCCATGGGATACGAAACGATTCTGGTCGAGCGCGACGAGCGGGTGGGCACCATCACGCTGAACCGGCCGCAGGCGCTGAATGCGCTCAACAGCCAGGTGATGAACGAAGTCACCAGCGCGGCAATGGAATTGGACAACGATCCGGGCATCGGGGCGATCGTCATCACCGGCTCCGCCAAGGCGTTCGCCGCGGGCGCCGACATCAAGGAAATGGCCGGGTTGACGTTCGCCGACGCGTTCGATGCCGATTTCTTCGCTGCCTGGGGCAAACTCGCCGCCGTGCGTACCCCGACGATCGCCGCGGTGGCCGGATACGCGCTGGGCGGCGGCTGCGAGCTGGCCATGATGTGCGACCTGCTGATCGCCGCCGATACCGCCAAGTTCGGCCAGCCGGAGATCAAGCTCGGCGTACTGCCCGGCATGGGCGGCTCGCAGCGGTTGACCCGGGCCATCGGCAAAGCCAAGGCCATGGACCTCATCCTGACCGGACGCACCATCGACGCCGCCGAGGCCGAGCGCAGCGGGCTGGTCTCGCGGGTGGTGCCGGCCGATGACCTGCTGACCGAGGCCAAGACCGTCGCCACCACCATCTCGCAGCTGTCACGGTCGGCGACCCGGATGGCCAAAGAGGCCGTCAACCGAGCCTTCGAATCGACTCTGGCCGAAGGATTACTCTACGAACGCCGGCTCTTCCATTCCACCTTTGCCACCGACGATCAATCGGAAGGCATGGCGGCCTTCATCGAGAAGCGGCCGCCTCATTTCACCCACCGATGAGCGAATTGCATTCGGCGACAAGCACCGACACCGGCACCGAGCCGAAAGCCGCGGGCACCGAGCCTTGCGCCGCTCCGGTCGCGAAGACGCCAGCGCCGCAAGCGGTTCGCAAGGTGTGGTGGATACGCCACTACACCTTCACCGGCACCGCGCTCGGGTTGATTTTCCTGTGGTTCTCCATGACGCCGTCACTGCTGCCGCGCGGTCCGCTGTACCAGGGTTTGGTCAGCGGCATCTCGGGCGCCATCGGGTATGGCTTGGGCGTCTTCACGGTCTGGCTGGTCCGGTACATGCGCTCGCAGAATTCCAGTCCGCCACCGCCGCGCTGGGCGTGGCTGCCCCTGATCGCGGTCGGGGCAGTCGGCATGGTCCTCATGGCGATCTGGTTCCACATCTGGCAGGACGACGTCCGTGACCTGATGGGCGTCGAACACCTGGAATGGTATGACTACCCGCTGGCCGCGGCCGTATCGCTGGTCGTGCTGTTCACCCTTGTCGAAATCGGCCAATTCATCCGCTGGCTGTTCAGTTTTCTCGTGGGACAAGTCGACCGGATCGCGCCGTTCCGGGTGTCGGCGACCATCGTGGTGGTCCTGCTGGTGGCGCTGACGATCACGCTGCTCAACGGTGTCGTGCTCAAGTTCGCGATGCACTCCATGAACAGCACTTTTGCCTCGGTCAACGACGAGATGAGCTCCAATACCGCGCCGCCGAAGACGTCGCTGCGATCAGGTGGCCCGCAGTCGCTGGTGTCGTGGGACTCGCTGGGTCACCAGGGCCGCATCTTCGTCGAGGCCGGTCCCAACGTCGCCGAACTGACCAAGTTCAACGGAACCCCGGCGACCGAGCCCATCCGGGCCTACGCCGGCCTGGACTCGGCGAACGGGATTACCGAGACCGCCGAGCTGGCGGCGCGCGAATTGCAGCGCACCGGCGGTCTGCAACGCGCTGTCGTCGCCGTCGCCACCACCACCGGCACCGGCTGGATCAACGAGGCCGAAGCCGACGCGCTGGAGTACATCTACAACGGCAACACCGCGATCGTGAGCATGCAGTACTCGTACCTGCCGAGCTGGTTATCGTTCCTGGTGGACAAGGAGAACGCCCGCCATGCCGGGCAGGCTCTGTTCGAGGCGGTCGACAGGTTGATCCGGCAGATGCCGGAATTCAAGCGTCCCAAGCTGGTGGTGTTCGGTGAGAGCCTCGGATCCTTCGGCGGCGAGGCGCCGTTCATGACCCTCGACAATGTCCTCGCCCGCACCGACGGCGCCTTGTTCAGCGGCCCGACCTTCAACAACACCATTTGGAACGACCTGACCTCGACCCGCGATCCCGGTTCACCGGAGTGGCTGCCGATTTATCACCACGGCGCTAATGTGCGGTTCGTCGCGCGCCCGAGTGATCTGCAACGCCCGGGCGAACCCTGGGGGCGGCCACGCGTGGTCTATCTGCAGCACGCCTCGGATCCGATCGCGTGGTGGACGCCCAACCTGTTGTTCAAGAAACCCGACTGGCTGAGCGAACCGCGCGGCTACGACGTGCTGCCGCAGACCCGCTGGATCCCGGTGGTGACGTTCCTGCAAGTCACCGCCGACATGGCGGTAGCGGTGGAGGTGCCGCCCGGGCACGGGCACCACTACGTCGCCGACGCGGCCGACGCCTGGGCCGCAATACTGTCGCCGCCCGGCTGGACGCAGCAGACGACCGAGCGACTGCGGCCGGTGTTGCACTCCAACGCCAAGCCGCTCGGCTCGTCAGGCTAGCACCTGCCCAGAGGTTCGAGCTCGGCCAGCACGCCGGCGGCCACCAGCGCATGGTAGCCGCCGATGACGTCGGTGGCGCGGTGCAGCCCGAGGTCCAGCAGCGCAGCCGCGGCCAGGCTGGAGGTGTAGCCCTCCGAGCACAGCATCACCCACTCGACGTCGTCGCCGACGGCCTGCGGCAGCCGGGCATCGCTGGTCGGGTCGCAGCGCCATTCCAGGACGTTGCGTTCGATCACGAGCGCGCCCGGCACCTCCCCCTCAACGGCACGCTGCGCCTGCGGCCGGATGTCGACGAGCAGCGCGCCGCGCCCCAACGCCTGGGGCACCTCGCCGGCGGGCAGCCGCCGATACCGGGTGCGGGCCGCGTCCAGTATCCGATCGATGCGGCTCATCACGACTTTTCGGGTTGATCGGTCAGCTCGGTGCGGTTGCGGCGCAGCGTATTGCGTTCGGTGACTTCGTAATACGACATCGCGGTCAGCGGCGGCGAATACGCGTGCACGCTCAGCGTCGGCGGCATGGGACTCGACAGCGGCTCGGTGGCCGGCTCGGTAATGGGCGCCGTGCGCGGCGCCCACACCACGTCGTGCACCCAGCCCAGCGGGAACCCGGCCTGATCGCCCGCATCGAGCCGGCGGCGGCGCAACCGCCGCCCGTCCCACCGGTATTCGTTGAGCGACCCGGACAGCACCGTCAACGCCCCGATCGAACCGCCGTGGTCGTGCAATTCGGTGGCGTGCCCGGGAACCCAGCTGATCAGCCAGATATCCAGGTCGTCGTCGCCGTGAACGCGGGCAAACCAGCGCTCCGCCTCGGGCAGGCCGCCCCGGGGCAGCAGGTGGTCGTAGCGCCCGCTGAGCACGTCGTCGGCAACCTGGTCGGTGGCGTGCAACAGGTCGGGCACCCGCAGCCGGGTGGGCCCGGGGAACGGGAATGCAACGGCAGGTGCGGTGACAAGAGGCCTGGAACGAGGCCTGGAAAGAAGCATAGCCATGCGAGGGACTCCAGAGTGCGAAAGCGGATCGGGTTATCGGGCGGCAGGTCAGGGCCGACAACACTCGAAAAATCCGACGCACTTCATCACGGCAGCCAGTGTTGCATAAATTGGCGCCATGCGCGGATCTCGTGCTCGAGGCCCGGCGCGCGCCCTGCTGTGGGGGCCGCTGGTTGTCGCGGCGAGCGTGTCGGTCGTCACCGGCTGCTGGCATACCGGCGGCGGTAGGGCCGCGTCGTGGTCTTCGGCCAAGTCGTCGGCGCTGTCACCAACCGAGCCGAGTTCGCTGCCGCCGGGTGTTGTCGGGGTCTCGCCCACCGGGGTGACGACCCGGGTCGACGTCCCCGCCGAGTCGACCGAGGAGGAATATTTCCAGGCCTGCCATGCCGCCAAGGTGTGGATGCAGACCCAGCCCGTCACCGGCGACGGGCTGATCGAGCGCTATCTGGCGATGGTGCAGGCCTCGCAATCCGGCGTTGCCGGCAGCTGGAACATCCGCTGGGCGGAACTGACCCCGGCCCGTCAGGCGGCGGTGATCGTGGCGGCGGCCGCGGCCGCCAGCAACGAATGCGGATAGCCATCCGCCGCGCGGTTCCAGCCGGTCGCGCAATTGCGATCACGGCTGCAAGAAACTGCCGACCGGTTCCCCGGGAGCCATGACGGCCACGCAGAATGAACAGATGACCGGGCCAACAGCCGCGCGGGTGCGCGGATCCTCTCCCAGTCGCGTCGCGTTGGCGCTCGGCAGCGGCGGCGCCCGTGGTTACGCCCACATCGGGGTGATCCAGACGCTGCGGGAGCGCGGGTACGACATCGTCGGGATCGCCGGCTCCTCGATGGGGGCGCTGGTCGGCGGCCTGCACGCGGCCGGGCGACTAGAGGAGTTCACCGACTGGGCGAAGTCGTTGACGCAACGCACCATTCTGCGACTGCTGGACCCGTCCATTACCGCGGCCGGGGTGCTGCGGGCCGAGAAGATCCTGGACGCGGTGCGCGACATCCTCGGCCCGGTCACCATCGAACAATTGCCGATCCCCTACACGGCGGTGGCGACGGACCTGTTGGCGGGCAAGTCGGTGTGGTTTCAGCGCGGACCTCTCGACGAGGCCATCCGAGCGTCGATCGCGATACCCGGGGTCATCGCCCCGCACGAACTCGACGGGCGCCTGCTCGCCGACGGCGGCATCCTGGATCCGCTGCCGATTGCGCCGATCGCCGCGGTCAATGCCGATCTGACCATCGCGGTCAGCCTCAACGGCAGCGAAGCGGGGCTACCACGCGGCTCCGAACCCGGGGTCACCGCCGAATGGCTGAACCGCGTGGTCCGCAGCACCTCGGCGATTTTCGACGCCACCGCCGCCCGGGCACTGCTTGACCGGCCGACGGCGCGAGCGGTGCTGAGCCGGTTCGGAGCGGGTTCCCAAGAATCGGATTCCTGGTCCGAAGACGCGGAGCTGGACCTCGGCGAAGGCGCCGACGCTGCGGACACCGCCGACGATCAGGCGCCCGAAGTCCCCAGGATGGGCAGCTTCGAGGTGATGAACCGAACAATCGACATCGCCCAGTCCGCGCTGGCCCGCCACACTTTGGCGGCCTACCCCGCCGACCTGCTGATCGAGGTGCCCCGCGCGACCTGCCGAAGCCTGGAATTCCACCGGGCCGTCGAGGTGATCGCCACCGGCCGGGCCCTGGCCGCGCGGGCCCTGGATGCCCTCGAAGCCGACGACGAGCAGCCGGCCCCTCCTGCGATCGAAAGCTGAATCAGCCGCCCAGGAAGCGGGCGACGGCCGCCGCTTCCCGACGGCCCTGTTCTCGCCCCGCCATGGCCGAAGCTGCCCGGCAGCGCGGATCCAGCGGGTTGGGCCCGAACGCCGCCAGCGACTCCTCGTCGGCGAACACGGCGAATGCGCTGCCCGGGAATGCCACGATCTCGGCGGCCGGGCCCGGGCCGAACGGTGACGGCGCGTCCGCGCCGGACGGCACCAAGACCACCGCCACCGCACAGTCGTCGGCAACGCCGAGGTTGACCGAGCTGGCCACGCCGCCGTCCATGTACCGGCAGCCCGCGATCGTCACCGGTGGCCAGGCTCCCGGCACCGCACAGCTGGCGGCCACCGCATCGACGAGGTCGACACCCGAGTGGCGGTTAAAGGTCACCAATTCGCCTGTGGCAGTGTCGATCGCGGTGATCCGCAGATCCCGGTCCGGCCACTCGTGCACCGGCAGCCGCTCGGCGATCACGGCCCGGCGAACCGGCTCGGGAACGGTGTGGGTCTCCAGCGCCACGGCCCCGATCCGCTGCAGTGGCCCGCGCTCCCCCGGCTCCCGCAGGGCCTGCAGGAACAGCCCGGTAATGGCGTCGACGTCGACGCCGGGGTCGATCTCGGCCGATGTCTGGGCGAGCTGCAGATCGAACAGGTCTTCCAGGCGCCGACCGCTGCTGATCTGTGCCGCCACCGCCGATCCGGCCGATGTCCCCACCAGCACGTCCGAATCCAGCAATAGTCGGGTCGCCGCCGGAGACTGCTCGGCGATACCGCGGAGAACACCTGTCTCCCAAGCGATTCCGGCCAAGCCGCCGCCGGCCAGCACGAGCGCCCGTCTGCTAGCCACGGCCAGCTACTCTGCCATCACCGACGAGCCCGGATCCGCGCGCCACAGCAGCTGACCGGGGGGATCCGGCAGCACCACCTCGCGGGTCAGCTGCAGCGCGGCGTCGACGTGGACCAACTCGCCCGGGCCGAGCAACGACCACCGCTGATCCTCGTCCATCGGCTCGGTGGCGAAAACCACCGACGGCCGAGCGCACAGGTGCGGCGACCACGCCCGAATTCGGTTGCTGCGCAAGTGAAATTCCGGTCCGCATAACGACGGATCGCGCCGGTCCAGCAGATAGAGCTCATGAGAGTCCGGGTAGCGTAGCGCCCATATGTCGGTGGCGGTGCTGAGCAGTATGTTGACGGCATAGATCGGCACGTTTGCGGCCAGCCATCGCAGGGCGTCGACCAGGCCGGCAGATGGGTCTGCGGCATGGGCGCGGATTGAGGCGGTGATCAACGCGAACACCCGCTCCGAATCGGTCTGGCCCAGCACCAGGTCCGCCGCACCGAGCTCGCGGAGTCGTCCGTCGATGACGTCCAGGCCCTCGACCACTCCGTTGTGCGCGAATATTCGGCCGTCCTGCAAGAACGGGTGGGTGTTGCGGACATCGAGCGAACCGGTCGTCGCGTAGCGCACATGAGCGACGAACGTCGTGCCGGTCAGCTCACGGGCCTCGGTCGCGAACGCGGCGTCATGCCAGGCCGCCATCGGCTCCTTGTGCAACTGCGGCCGACCATGTTCGTCGAATACCCCCACGCCGGTGCCGTCGGGGTTTCTGCGGCTTTGCCGGGCCAGGCTGTCGGGGGCATCCAACAGCCAAAAAGTCGCCGTGGCAACCTCATTCCCGGCATGCAGGCCAAAGAGTCGGCACATAGCCTCGACGTTACCCGGCCCCGGGCCGGCCCCAGCCGCTCGGCAGGCGCCGGCAGAAAGGCACATCAGAAAGTCATGACGGCAGTCGTCCGGTGTGGTCAAATACGGGCTAGCGCTCGGTGGCGTCCCGGTTGCCGGCGGCATATCAGGCGGGAGGCCACCCATGCCAGCTGCTGACCTCGTGATTCGCGGTGTGGTACTGACCGTCGACGACGCCCGACCTACCGCCGAGGCCCTTGCCGTCAAAGAGGGCCGGATAGTCGCGGTGGGCAACTGGTCGGATGTCGCGGGCTGGGTCGGCTCCGATACGCCGGTCGTCGACATCGGATCGGGCTGTGTGATGCCGGGCCTGGTGGAGGCGCACGGGCACCCGCTGCTGGAGTCCATGGTGCTGTCGAACCGGATGGTCGACATCCGCCCGGTCACGGTCCGCAACGCGGACGACGTGGTCGGCGCGATTCGGCGGGAAGTGGCCACCCGGGGTGCGACAGGCGCCTACCTGTTCGGCTGGGATCCACTGCTGCAACCAGGGCTGCCGGAGCCGACCCTGCGCTGGCTCGACGACCTGGCCGCCGACACCCCGCTGGTCATCTTTCACAACTCGTGTCACAAGGCCTACTTCAACTCGACTGCCGCCAGGCAGGCCGGGATCACCCGCGATACGCCAAACCCTAAGGGCGCCAACTACGGTCGCGACGCCAACGGCGATCTCGACGGCACCGCCGAGGAAACCGCTGCGTTGTTGCCGCTGGTCGCCGGGGCGATCAACCCGGCCGACTACCCCGCCATGCTGCGCGCCGAGTGCGCCCGGCTGAATCAGGCGGGCCTGACGACGTGCTCGGAGATGGCGTTCGAGCCCACCTTTCGCCCGATGCTTGCCCAGTTGAACGACGCGGGTGAGCTGACCGTTCGGCTGCGCACCTACGAGATCTCCACCGCCGCGCTGACCACCGACATAACCCCTGACAACGGCGACGACATGGTGCGTCAGGTGGGCATCAAGATCTGGGTCGACGGCTCGCCGTGGCTGGGCAACATCGACTTGTCGGCTCCCTATCTCGACACCGGCGCCAGCCGCGCCATGGGCATCGCGCCGGGTTCCTGCGGCCACGCCAACTACAGCCGCGAACAGCTGACCGAGATCGTCGACGCCTACTTCCCGCTCGGATGGCCGATGGCCTGTCACGTCATGGGTGACGCCGGAGTCGACACCATCCTCGACGTCTACGAGGAAGCACTGCGCAAGCACCCGCGAACCGATCACCGGCTACGGCTGGAACACGTCCCGCTGATGCGCCCGGACCAGCTGCGGCGCGCCGCCGCGCTGGGTGTCACAGCCAGCCTGTTCGTCGACCAGATCCACTACTGGGGCGACATCCTGGTCGACGGTCTTTTCGGACCCGAGCGCGGGTCGCAGTGGGCGCCGGCCGGTTCCGCCGTCGCCGCCGGGATGCGGATCTCGCTGCACAATGATCCGCCGGTCACCCCCGAAGAACCGCTGCGCAACATCAGCGTCGCGGCCACCCGTACCGCGCCGAGCGGGCGGGTGCTGGCCCCCGAGGAGCGGTTGACGGTCGACCAGGCAATCCGCGCCCAGACGCTCGACGCGGCGTGGCAGTTGTTCGCCGACGACGTGATCGGCTCGCTGGCGGTCGGCAAGTACGCCGACATGGTCGTGCTGTCGCAAGACCCGCGGACGGTCGCCCCCGAGGAGATCGCTGATCTCGAGGTGCGGGCGACGTTTCTCGCCGGCCGGCAGGTGTACGGCCCGACACTGGGCTGAGGCCGCTCCGGCGCACTAGCCGCGCTGGTCAGCCCACCAGTTGCTCGGCGAGTTTCTCGAGCACGATGCGGGCGTAGCCCTTCCACATCCTGCCGAACAGCGGCAGCAGCGGTGCGGTCACGCCCGATTTGGGGTGCAGGGTCCACTGCCAGGCGACCCTGGTTCCCGTCCCCGCCGCCGCGAAGCTCCACTTGCCTTCCACCAGGCTGACCAGCGGCGCCAACGGGCCTTTGATGTCGGTGAGCGTGTAGCTGAACGATCGTGGCGGGTCGACGTTGGTCAGCGTCTCGCGCACCAGCCCGCCGCCGACCATCGCGATGACCCGAGTTTGGCCCGCCGCATCCCAATCGCCGGTTTGGTTCCGGACCTCCTTGATTGGCGGGATCACCCCGTACCACTGCGAACAAATCACCGGCAGCGCTATCGGCAGCGTGCGACTGAAGGCGTCCTCGACAGTGACGGGTATTGCCCGCGATTGCTCGACTACGACAGAGCGTGTCAGTTGTCCATCCCCTTTGTCCCGAGGCCGATTTGCGGATAACTCTAACCGCGATATCGGACAGGTCGCGGCCCGGCGGTCACCGCGACAGATCCGGCGCCGCCCGGCCGGTGATCAACGGCAGATCGAAGAAACTTTGGATGCCCGCCGGGGCGGCGCAGGTCGCGGGGATCGCGTTGACGCAGTGCGCCGCCGTGGCGACGATGCCCGGGTTGCTCTGCAGCCCGGCCGCCACGCTGTCCGGCTGCCACCCCTTGACGGTGACGAAGGTGTCGGGATTACCGCGCACCTCGATCTCGTAGCGCTCCCCCGCCGGTCCGAAAGACCATGGCGGATCAAGGTTTTCGGACCCCATCAACCAGTTGACGGTGATCTCGACCACCGCTTTGTCCCCGACGAGCGCTTCCCAGTGAAACCGGCGCCCGGCAACCTGTCCCGGCTCGATGATCCCGATCGGCGAGTCGATCGGCGCGGTCGCAACGGCGACTTCCTGCAAGGCGCGGATCTGGGGATCGGCGGCGAAGCCCAGCCGGTCGACACACAGCCGGACCGACTGGATGAAGCCGCCGTCGAGCAGTTTCTGCATCGGCCCGGTCAGCGCACTGTCCGGCGTCCCGCCGAAACCCATCACATAGCGCAGCACATCCGGTGCCCCATAGCTCCGCAGATCCGAAAACTCTTCGGAGCGAACAAAAGTCACGCCGGTGGACATCACCGACAGCAGCAACGGAAACAGTTCGGTGGCCGCTCCGGGCCCGATACCGGCGCCATGCAGGGTGGCATTGCCGGCCTGCGCGGCGACCTCGAGTGGTGCGGCTTCCTTCTCGCTCGGGTAGAACCACCCGACCGGAGTGACGACGTTCTTGCCCGAGCGCAGCAATGCCGCGACCTCGTCGACGCTGGGCAGCAACGGCGCGTAGATCACCGCGTCGGCGTCGAGGGCCAGGATGTCGTCGACGCTGTTGGTGGCGATCACTCCCAGCGGTTCGGTGCCGATGATCTCACCGACGTCCTTGCCGTTCTTGGCCTCGGAATGCACCCAGCAGCCGGCCAATTCGAGTTCTGGATGCTCGAGCACACCCTTGATCGCGGCGACCCCTACCGACCCGGTTGCCCATTGAACGACCCGCAGACTCATGTCCTTAAACTCACCTTCCTCGCGAGCAGACACACAATCGCACGTTTTGCCGCGTGGCTATGCGAGTCTATGACTGCTCGCGCACAGTGGATGCCCCCCGGTGGGCTCAGTTGTGCACCTCGACAACGTCGTAGACACCGTCGCCGTAGCGGGAGCGGATGGTCTTCTTGTCGTATTTGCCCACGCTGGTACGGGGAATCTCGTCGGCGAAAGCCCATCGCTCGGGCAACCACCACCGAACGACCTTGTCCGCCAAGAACTTCCGCAGATCCCCGGCACTCACCTCGACCCCTTCGCGGGTAACGACAACCGCCAGCGGCCGCTCCTGCCAGCGCTCGTCGGGAACCCCTACCACCGCGGCCTCGACCACGTCGGGATGGCCGATCAGACAGTTCTCCAACTCAACCGAGGAGATCCACTCTCCGCCGGACTTGATGACGTCCTTGGCGCGGTCGGTGAGCGTGATGAAGCCCTGCTCGTCGATGCGGCCGACGTCGCCGGTGCGCAACCACCCGGAGTCGAACTTCGACTCGTCATATCCCAGGTAGTAGGAGCCGGTGATCCACGGCCCGCGGACTTCCACCTCGCCCACGGCTTTGCCGTCGTTGGGCAGCACCCGGCCGTTGTCGTCGACGATCCTGGCTTCCACCCCGCACACTGGCTGGCCCTGCGTCGACCGAATGGTCCAGTATCGCTCCGGCGGGGTTCCCGGCGGCGGCCACGCCATGGTGGCCATCGGCGAGGTCTCCGTCATGCCCCACAGCTGGCGGATCTGGACGCCGTGCTTTTCTTCGAACGTGCGCATCAGCGATTCCGGGACCGCCGAGCCGCCGCAGGCCACCAGCCGCAGCGACGACACGTCGTGGCCGGGGTCCCTGTCCAGGTGATGCATGACGTCGTTCCAGATGGTCGGCACCGCGCCGGCCAGGGTGGGCCGCAGGTTCTCGATCATGTGGATGAGCGATCGCGCGTCCAGATGCCGGTCGGGTAGCACCAGGTCGGCGCCGGCCATCAACGCCGCATACGGCAGTCCCCAGGCGTTGGCGTGAAACATCGGCACGATCGGCAGTACCCGATCGCTGGAGCCGACCCCGATGCCGTTGGTGGTACATGTCGCCATGGAGTGCAGAAAACTCGAACGATGGCTGTACACAACACCTTTGGGATTGCCGGTGGTGCCGCTGGTGTAGCACATCGCCGCCGCGGAGTACTCGTCGAGCCGCGGCCAGTCGAATTCGGCCGACTCGCCGTCGATCAGCTCGGCGTAGCGCAGCACCGTCTTACCCGATTCCTGCAGCGGCGCGGTGTCGCCCGCTCCGACGGCGATCACGGTGTGCACGGTGTCGAGTTTGGACAGCACCGGGGCCAGCAGTTTGGCCAGCGACAGGTCGACCAGGACGACCTGGTCTTCGGCCTCGTTGGCCACATAGATGATCTGCTCGGCGAATAGCCGGATGTTCAGCGTGTGCAGCACCGCGCCCATCGACGGCACGGCCAGGTAGGCCACCAGATGTTCGGTGTTGTTCCACATGAAAGTGGCCACCCGCTGGTCCCCGGTGATCCCGAGGCGGCGCAGTCCGTTTGCCAGCTGGGCTGCGCGTAGCCCGACTTCGCGGTAGCTGATGTGCCGGTACCCGTCATCGGTGGCCGTGACGACCTCTCGCAAACCATGGACACCGCAGCCGTGCCGCATGATCGCGGTGATGGTCAGCGGGAATTCCTGCATCGTGCTGTACATCGACGTACCGCCTTACGGGTCTCGGCGCAGCACCGCCTCATGTCTGGTCGGGCGAATGCTATCGCCGCGGGCAAGTCATGAGAAACGGGTTCCCCCGAGAACCGCGTTCAATGCAGGCCGAAGTGGGCCCGGGCAGGACCGTCAGGCCAGCGCCGCCTCGTACTGCAGCAGCTCGGGCATGATCCACTCGGTCGACGCGCCGCACTCAACAGCGTCGTCGACGCCCGGGACGGTCGCGGCGACCGGCACCATAGTGACCGTGCCGGTGTAATCGGCGATGTACAGGTGGCCGCCGTCGCGGCTCTCGATCACGCAGGACGGTTGGTCGGCCCGGACGGTGCCGACGATGTCCTGGGTGAGCGTGTCCAGCACCGTGACCCGGTCCTCGCTCACCAGGTAGGCCCGATCACCGTCACCGCTCAGGGTCAGGCGGGTGACCAAACCACCGATCTGGTCGATCTTGCGGGTGGCGGTGACCTTGCGGGCGCGGCTGTCGACGACGTCGACGACGGCGCCGAAGTCGGCGCCGCAACTGGCGACGTAGACGGTGGCGCCGTCGGGGCTCACCGCGACATCGCGGACCGCCGAGCCGATGTCGACGGTGCCGACGATGCGCAGCTGCGGCTTACCGTCCTGGCCCCCGTGGGGGTTTTTGGGGTTCTTGCGGCGCCAGCGGGAGCGGCCGGTGGCGCCGCGATCCGCGTCGCGCTCTGGGCGGGTCGCGACGGCGACCAGCTGGCCGCCGGACGGACCGTTGACGCCGATGTAGAGCCTGCTCCCGTCGGCGCTGATGCGCACGCACTGGGCGGTGGTGCCCGGGACGGTCGCGACGTCAATGGCCTCGACGCGGCCCGTAGCGGTGTCCAGGACGGCGACGTCGGCACCGCGGGCGCCGTTCCGGCTGGCGTAGACGTAGTTGCCGCCGGGGTCGACGGTGAGGTCGGTGACGCTGAGCGTCAGCGGATGGGTGGCGGCAAGGGTGTTGGTGGACGCGTCGATGACGCCGATCGAGTCGTAGGCCGGCGACACGATGCTGACGTATGCCCGCTCGGCCGGCGCGCTGCCGGTGGCTACAGTGAACGGCTCGTTGACGCCGGCGATGGTCTCCACCACCCGGCAGCTGTCGGTGTCTATTACCGACACGCTGTTGTCGCGGTAATTGGTCACCAGCAGCCGGCTGCCGTCGGCGCTCATCGCCATGCCAGCGATGGGGCCGTTGTTCACGCGGATCTCGACCGCGGCCGGCAAATCGGGTGTGACGCCGGACCCGAAAAGCTGGACCTGTGCGCCTTCCCGCTCATCCCAGCCGGTGTTTTGGCCGTTCACATCGCTCACGTTGGCACCGCCTTTGCTGTGTTGCGCGGGCTTCAGACGTCGCGACTGC
Source organism: Mycobacterium gastri (assembly GCF_002102175.1). Taxonomy (GTDB): domain Bacteria; phylum Actinomycetota; class Actinomycetes; order Mycobacteriales; family Mycobacteriaceae; genus Mycobacterium; species Mycobacterium gastri. The sequence continues at coordinate 21,158 of NZ_LQOX01000086.1, forward strand.
GCTGTGCGACCTGACCGCCCGGGACCACCCGGATTTCAGCACCAAAAGCACTGATTGACCGCGTTCGCAAGAGTCTAGCCGTTGAATTATCGACGAAAAGATTTCGATTTCAGCATTGTTACCCAGGTCACTCCGCGGCCTCAGGCTAAACTCAGGCTGCAATAATAGGGCATTTGGTAGAGCACCTCAGAGCAAACGCATCTGGCCGCTACGACAGCTAATTCAGTCTGATGGCTAACTTGTTGCCGAGCAATTACGCAGTCGTTAGATAAGAAATTCTTATATTGCGCGACCAAAAGAGGCGAATATCACAATGCGCTAAGCCGGGTTTCCCGGGGCCCGCGTCAGCCGAATTGGGTGCGTGGGCGTGGTACCGCGACACCGTCGACAATGATGTCGAGCTTTTCGTTGTAAAACGCCACCAAGCCGGCGATAGCGCCGACGGCCGGCAACGGGTAGTGATAGGTCCACGCCAGGTCAGGGTGCACCGTGTCGCCGACCCGCACCGACCAGTAGCCCGATGTCGTCCCCTTGTACGGGCACAGGGTCCGCGTCGAGCTGGGTTCCAGGTGTTCGAAGGCGACGTCAGTGGGGTCGATGTAGTAACGGGTCGGCAAACCGGTTTCGAACAGCAGCACCGGCGCGCGGGTATCGGCGAGCACGACGCCGTCCACCTCGACCCGGACGTGGCGGTGCGAGCGCAGCGCGTCCACCCGGGTGTACGGATTGCGCGGGTGGCCATAGATTTGCTCGTCCTCTTCGAACCACCGCAGCGGGTCCCAGTCGAAGCGCACCGTGCCCGCGAGCGGACCGTCGGCGTCGGCGTTGAACACCCGCGCGGCCGACGGGTGGGTCCGGTGTGCGCCGACCAGCGAATACAACCGCGACGGACCGAACTGAACCTGTTGCGGGTGGTCCTCGTCGCGCAGGAATTCCCTGCGGACATCGGCGATCGGTATGTAATACGTTGGGTAGTAAGGCAATTCCCACACATAGCGTGCCGCGGTGGTGTCGAAGACCAGTTCGCCGTCAAGAAAGCCGCGGATCCGGCGCGGCGCCGGCTCGATGCGTCCGCGCGCGGCCGCCATTTGCGGGTAGTCGCGGTCTGTGCTCATGAGTCGCCTACTGGTTCCTGGATGCCAGGCCGGCCGGCGCGTGGGCGATCGCTTTGCGGATTGCGTCGGCCAACGCCAGCGCGCTTTCCTCGGTGAGTTCGAGCGCGACCCGAGCGGACGGGCCGAGCTCCGGGTTGATCACATCGATGTTCACCGTGTGGCCGTAGCGGGCATGGACCGGATGATCGGTGCGCAGCGAAGAACTCGTCGATGCGGCGCCAACCGTCCAGCGCCGCCTCCGCGCGGTATGCCGGCCGGTCGACGGAAAAGAACGCATGACCCGCGCCCTCGTAGGAGGTGAACCAGTGCGGCTTGCCCAGCCCGGTCAGCTCGGCATCCAGTGCGGCCACCCCAGCGGGCGCCGGGAACCGGTCCTCGACCCCGAACAACCCCAGCAGCGGGCAGCTCAGGTTCGCCGCCAGACTCAGGATGGGATTCATGGTCTTGGGCATCCCCTCCGGGGGGTCCTCGACGATGAACGCGCCGTAGCAGTCCACCGCGGCGTCGAACGGCAGCGAGCATGCCGCCAGGTAGGCGTGCCGCCCGCCCGAGCAGTGCCCGATGACGCCGAATCTGGCGTTTGCTCCGGGCAGCGAGCGCAGGTGTTCCACCGCGCCGGCGACGTCGCCGACCAGGCGTTCGTCGGGGACACCACCGGCTGCCCGGGCCGCGGCGGCGGCATCGTCGGGTTCGGCGCCCGGGGCCTCGCGGGAATACAGGTTGGGCGCCACGGTGTGGTAACCGTTGACCGCGAGCCGGCGGACGAACTCCTTGGTCTCGCGGTCGTAGCCAGGCATGTGGTGGATCCAGACGATGCCGCCCCGTGACCCCTCGGCGAGCGGCATGGCCCGGTAGGCCTCGATCTCGTCGCCGCGGTGCCCGGTGATCGTGATCGTCTCCGCGCGAATCGCATCCGGACTGACAGCGTTCATCGCGACACTCCTTGTCTGGCATAGCTGCTGCTGGCCATTGCCCCGTCCAACCTATCGAGTACCGTCTAGCCGTGGCACTGAGGCGGGAAAGCCCGATCCGCGGGCGGCGGTTGCGGCTCGATGAGGCGCTGATGGAGCGCGCTTTGATCAGCCCGGTGGGGACACTGTTCGTCCTCCATGTCGCGCCGCGGATCGACAAGACACTGATCCCACGCACCAATGGCCGGCTGAGCTCGGTCGGCTGGGACAAGGTCGGTCTGCTTACTTCGACCGGCGCCAAGTCCGGCAAGCCGCGCACCCAGCCGCTGACGTTTCTCGAAGACGGCGATGGGCTTTTGGCGATCGGCTCCAACTACGGGCGGGCCAACCATCCCGGGTGGAGTGCCAACCTGCTGGCACACCCCGAATGCACCGTTGAGTTCAAGGGACCGCCCGGGCGGTACCGGGCCGAATTGCTCACCGGCGACGATCGCGCCCGGGCATGGGCCATCGCGACCGATTTCTACGCCGGCTACGAGCGCTACCGCACCAAGTGCGCGCCCCGCGAGATCAGGGTGTTTCGGCTGCGGCCGCTGACCGACTGAGCAATCAGCCGACTTTCATCCGGACCGTCACCGTTTCCGTCTTCGGCGGCAGCCCAGTCGTGTCGACGACCAGAAACTCGCCATTGTCCTGCGTCCCGTTGGGCAGGATCTTGGGCTGCAGGCGCATCGGCGGGGTCGCCGAAGCCAGGCCGGCCAGGCCGAAATCGCTGTCGTTGGCGATGACAAGTGTCTTACCGCCGTCTGGGGTGATGAGGCCTTCGATCTTGTCGTGTCCGTAGAAATCGCCGTTGGCCGATAGCGTTCGCAGCAGAGCTTCCAGGTCGAGCTTGAGCGTCTTGACGGCAACGGTGATCCCGGCGGCCCTGAGCTTGGCGACGGCGTCGGTATCCGTGCTGACGCCGATGGCGGTTTCGATCGGAACCCCGTTGATCAGCAGGCCGCCGGCGTCGGGCTGATAAGACGCACCGGGCACCGTCGAGCGGGGGCCGACGTCGGTGGCCCCGGCGATGTCCACCGCGTAGATCTTCTTGTTCGCGTTGGGCGCTGTCTTGCTGTCCCGCTCGACGACCAGGAATGTGGTGGCGCTCAGTGCCGTGATCTCCGATATCGCGACGTCGGTCTCCTGCGGGTTGGCCAGCGGATACAGGTACTCGTGCACGATTTGGGGGTCGACGACGTTGACGGTCACGATGCGGGCGAGCGGCACGAATTTTGCCGGGCCTTGCAGCCCCGGTGTCTGCAACGCCGACTGCATGATCCCCGCTAACATCGTGCCGTCGGGACTGATGGTCAGTCCTTCCATTCCGCGGTTGGGGCTGCGCAGCGACAACTCCTGGGGCAATGTGCGGTCGGACGGTGAAAGGCGTTCCAGCTCTTTGCCATTGGCGTCGAAGTGGATGAGGTAGGGACCGTACTCGTCGGACACCCAGAAATTGCCGTCGAGCGTGGCGACCAAGCCCTCTGGGTCGACTCCGTAGTCCGAAGGCGGCAGCGGCGTGCCGTTGAGGTCCACCGCCGACTCGCCGGTATTCGCCTGCCGATCGACCAGCCCGACCAACGGTGAGCCGTCCGGACCGCGCAGCGCGATCGTCCGCTCGACTGTGGCCACGCCGTCGGCCAGCTTGAGCTTGGCGATATGCGGCTGGAAGTCCGGCACCGGCAACACCTTTTCGTTGGGGGTACGCCCGCCGACGTTGGGGCCGCGGTCGGTGAGGCCGTAGATTTCGTCGGAAACCCCGGGCACCGCGGCGATCCCGGACCCGTGCGCGCTGGCCTTGATGGCGACGCCGCCCATGGTGACCAGGGGCAGCTGATTCTCGGCATAGGTCTTGACGGCGCGACTGACGGTGACGGTGAGTTCGTCGGTACCGGTGAAGCCGGCGTCGGGGGTGTAGGTCATTGCTCCATTTGCGGCGTATGCGATCTTTCCGTGCGCAGGCTTGCCGAAGGCCACGGGTGTCAGGCCACCTGTGGCGGCCAGCATCCGGTCCGGGGTGATCGTGAGAGCGGTTCCGGCCTTGGTGCTCAGGTCCACCTTGCCCGGATGCGCGACCCTGAAGTCGGACGTGCTCGACGAGCAGGCCGTCAGCGCCGTCGATACCGCTACCGTCGCAACCCACCATCTCGTCGTGTTCGCCATGGGCATGATTTAGCAGGAGAAGTTGTCGCGCGGGTAACGGGAGCCGAGATTTGCTAGTGCTTCTTGTCGCGAACCTTGTAGGTCGAGGGCCATGACTTGCGCGACTCGTCGCCCGTCAGCGGCGTGCCCATCCCTCCGACTTTGACGTTGTAGGCCTCCTTACCTGGGCCGACTTCGCGATTGGCGTGCTCCTGGGCAAGGTAATACAGCTCGTCGATGGTGGCTTCGTCGTAGGCGACGAAGGAGGTTTCCCGGACGGCGTCGCCCACCCCGGCAAGCATCCGGTCGGACAGTAGCCGAGACGCCAGAGCCGCCAGACCCAACAGCGAAAACGGAACGACCCAGTAACAGATGAACGACAGCGGCGTCTTCGTGTCGAGGATCGTAGCGTCGCGCAGCACGATCGGCGGGATCACCGATGACAGCGTCATACCGGCAAACGCGGCGACCCACAACCAGGTCAACAACGCGGTCATCCTGGCGAATAGCTCGGTTTTGACCACGTAGGGCGGTTGTTCGGCCGCGGCGAACTCGCGGACGAACGGTTTCCCGCTCAGCAGGCCGGCCAGCGCGCCGAGCAAGATCCCCGCGTTGCTCAGCGGCTGTATCCACCGCGCAATGACCTGCTCACTGAGCGCAAAGGTCAGCACCGTCAGTACCGAAAACGTTGCGACAGCAGCGATTTCAATCGTTCGGCCGGGCTTGTCGGCGGCCCGCCCGACCGCAAACACCGCCAGCGCGATCAACAGCGCGACCGCAACGGCAATCTCGAACGGAACATTGCCGACCAGCACCCAGTAGACGATCCACGGCGCAAAACCAAAGAGCATGCCCACGAAGCCACAGTTTATGGCCGGCGCCGCAACCGCGGCGCGCTGCCCTTTAGCCGTGATGTTCTGCAGCAACTACCACGGCACGCCGCGGCCGGCGGACAGGATGGAGCCGTGACTGCCCTCCGTCTCGCAATGCACCGCGCCTGTGTCGGTGACCTCGCCCTTGGCGCCGAGGCTCTGCACCCGCTGACCGGCGGGCGATATGCAATGTTTCGTGGCTTCTTTTGGTTGCGAGCCGATCTATCTGCGCCGAAAACGCATCTACCAGCGTAAACGCCGTGCCCCCAGTCGGACTCGAACCGACACTGTGCGGATTTTAAGTCCGCTGCCTCTGCCAATTGGGCTATGGGGGCCGGGCGGCGAATGCAGCGCGCGAACGCCGGGTACGAGACATCCGCTCCTAGATGCGAACTCAGAAGACAATAGCGTGCGCCTCGGCCGGAGTTTCAGTAGTAGGATCGCCCGCCGCGCGCCTGGCTACAGTGCCGCCCATCCGGGTCATATGACATAGCCGTATCGCCCGCAAGGAGCTTGTTAAAACTGCCCGCGTCGGCGTTAAGAGGCCGTAAACGTTAGTCACCCCGCGCCTTTCGGCGGCGACTGTGGAGCCGTGGCTGGTTAGCGTTGCGCCAATACACAGGGGTCGTTACGCAAACACACAGGGTTGACCCGGGGAGTCAAAAGGTCGCCATGTTTCACATTAGGAGCAACCAATGTCATTCCTGCAGATAGTGCCGGAAGAGTTGACAGCCGCGGCAACGCAGCTAGGTGCACTCGGTACCTCATTGACCGCGCAGAACGCGGCCGCCGCCGCACCCACCACGGCCATCGCTCCGGCGGCTCTCGATGAGGTATCGGCGCTGCAGGCGGCCTTGTTCACTGCCTACGGCACCCTTTACCAGCAGGTCAGCGCCGAGGCCGCGGCCATGCACGACATGTTCGTGAACACCCTGGGGTTCAGCGCCGGCACCTATGGCGCCACCGAGTCGCTCAACTCGGTGGCCGCGGGTTCGCCGTTCTCCGGACTCATGTCGGGCATGAGCGGTGTTATGCAAGGAAGCTCCGCGGCGGTTCCGGACTCGTTCAACGGTGGCATGGCCAACATGATGAATATCGGAATGGGGAACTGGGCATCGTCCACGTCGAACCTGCTCGGTTTGGCCGGCGGTGGACTGCTTCCTGCGGAAGAAGCCGCTGCGGCCGACGCCGCTCTCGGCGGAGAAGCGGCTCTGGGCGAAATCGGTGCAGCGGAGGCGGCCTTGGGCGAGGCTCCAATTGTCGGGGGTATCGGGGCAGCATCGTCAATCGGCGCGTTGTCGGTGCCGCCGAGCTGGGCCGGGCCGGCCACGCTGGTGTCGAGCACGACCGCATTGCAGGGCGGGGGGTGGACTGCCGCTGCGCCGCAAGCCGCACCCGGGACGTTTATTCCCGGGGTGCCGGGCTTGGCCTCGGCCGCGCGCAACAGCGCCGGATTCGGTGCGCCGCGCTATGGCGTCAAGCCCATCGTCATGCCCAAACCGGTGAGCGTATAGGCGCTTCGCGCAGCACAGTCGCACAAGTCAACGAACAGATTTACTCAAAAGGATTGGTAAACAATGGATTTTGCCGCTTTGCCTCCTGAGATCAACTCCGGGCGCATGTATGCGGGTGCCGGTGCCGGACCGCTGCTGGCCGCCGCGGCAGCCTGGAACGGTCTGGCTGCCGAGTTGTCCGCGACGGCAGCCTCTTTCGAGTCGGTGGTTACGCTGCTGACCGGCGAGCAGTGGCTGGGCCCGGCGTCGCTGTCGATGGCCGCCGCGGCCCAGCCCTACCTAGCGTGGTTGACCTACACCGGCGCCGCGGCCGAGCGTGCCGGCGCGCAGGCCATGGCATCCGCGGCGGCATACGAGGCGGCGTTTGCCGCGACGGTTCCGCCGCCGATCATCGCCGCCAACCGGACGCTGCTCGCTGCGCTGGTCGCAACGAATTTCCTGGGCATCAACACCCCGGCGATCATGGCCACCGAGGCTCACTACATGGAAATGTGGGCCCAAGACGCCATGGCCATGTACGCCTATGCCGCCTCCTCGGCGAGCGCCGGAACACTCAACCCGCTGACCACGCCGTCGCAGACCACCAACCCGGGCGGGGTTGCCGCGCAGTCGGCCGCGGTCGGTCAGGCCGCCGCGGCTGCCACGGTCAACCAGGTCGGTCTGAGCAGTCTGATCACCGACGTGCCCAATGCGGTGATGAGCCTCGCCTCCCCGCTCACCTCGGTTGCCGACGCAACGGGACTGACCGGAGTCATGCAGGCGATCGACGACCTGCTCGCCATGCCGATGGTGGCCAACATCTGCAACGGGGTGATCAACACCGCCGCGTGGTTCGTCATGGCCGCGATTCCCAACGCGATATTCCTGTCGAACGCCCTCGCCCCCACCGAAGCTGCCACAGCCATCGAGGGCGCGGCGGGCGCTGCCGCTGCGGCGGGAGTTGGGCTTGCGGAGTCGGTAGCTCCGGCCGCCGGCACCGGTGTCGCTGCCGGTTTGGGCGAGGCGTCACTGGTCGGCAGCCTGTCGGTGCCAGCCAGCTGGTCGAGCGCCACACCGGCGGCGGCTTCGGCCGCCAGCCTGCTGTCCGGCAGCGGCTGGAGCGTCCCGGAGGAAGCCGGGCCGGTCTCCGGAATGGCCGGGATGCCCGGGATGGCGGCGGCCGCCAAGGGAGCCGGCGCGTACGCCGGGCCGCGCTACGGCTTCAAGCCAACCGTCATGCCCAAACAGGTCGTCGTGTGACGCCGTTAGAAATCAGCCAAAAATGGAGGACATGTCACTCGTTCGAGGCCGGTAATTAACCGGCGCGCCGTAATGTATTCCGCCAAGCGGCCACCACCGCACCCATGCAAGTGCTAGAACTCTTACAACTGCAGACTGCGAGATAAAGGAGACAGGCAACATGGCAACACGCTTTATGACCGACCCGCACGCGATGCGGGCGATGGCGGGCCGCTTCGAGAT
>NZ_LQOX01000087.1 GCF_002102175.1 Mycobacterium gastri
CTACCGGCCAGGACCCAATTCCTGACGGCAACCCACGATCACATGCAGTGAGGCCCCAGCCTCCCCATACCGTCTAGCTGCCGGGCTCAGCGCAGTCCTGGCTGGGCAGTCACATCTTCAACATTGGCCGCTGGCCGAGCCGGTACACATTGTGCCCACCTCACTCGGAAATTCAGGGTAACCACGAATGCTGCTGGTCAGCGAGTCCTCTTGCGCAGCCTTTGGATGCCTGGCTCTGTTTTCGGCACACCTCGGCTGTGTTTTCGGCATGCCGATAGCGCGCCTTCGCTCAAACCTCTTGTGATGGCAGGCGTTCGGGGATGTCTCACGTGCTCACCGTTATCGGCTGTCATGCCGCCGCATCGAGTGTGCAGTGACGGCTTTGAGTGTGTATGTAGGGCGGGAATATCCACGATCGGCCGCCCTGACGGCACAGTCGGCGCCCTGACGGCACACTCGGCGCCGCCAGCGCACCAGCACGCGATTTCCATCTCCCCACACCGGCGCGCAGCCCCACGACCGCTTTGGGTAGGCAAAGACTTCGGCGCGCAGCCGGGCGATCAGTGTCTCGCTTGTCACGTCAACGTTCATGTCACTCCTTGTCGCGCAGACCATTCGGCAATGCGCCGCTGGCGGTATCGGCGTTCCGGTGCGGTGATCGCATCGGTCAACGACAGCCGCGTCGCCGCGGCCGCCTCGGCGAACTTACCTTGACGGGCCAGCAGTTCACCGCGGACGGCGTGCCAGCGCTGATCCGGCTGGAGCTCCTCCAACTCCGCTAAACCCGCCGCGGGCCCGTCGGATTCGGCGACGGCGACCGCCCGGGCCAGCTCAGCGGGAGCGCTCGGCTGCACCGATAAGAGAAGGTCGTAGAGCCGGACGATCTCGGCCCAGTCGGTGGTGTCGTACGACGCGGCCCGGGCATGCTCGGCCGCGATCGCGGCCTGCAGCTGGTAGGGATCGGCGACCGCGCCCGTGCGGCGCAGCGATTCGTCGAGCAGACGAAGCGCCTCGGTGATCATGCCGGTGTCCCACGACGAGCGGTCCTGCTCGGACAGCGGCACCGGATCACCGGCGTCGTCGATCCGGGCGGCGCGCCGGGATTCGGTCAGCAGCAGCAGCGCCAGCACCGCCGTCGGCGCCGGTTCGTCGGGCATCAGCTGGTGCACCAGCCGGGCCAGACGCAGTGCCTCACGAGTCCCGTCGACGTCGGTGAGCCGGTCGCCGCCGGCCGCGGTGTGGGCGATCGTGTAGGACGCATGCACCACCGCGCATACCGCCGCCACCCGGGCGGGCAGCTCTTCGTCGGCCGGGACGCGATAGGGGATGCCGGCCCGGGCGATCTTGGCGCGCGTCCGGGTCAGGCGCTTGGCGACGGCGGCCTCGCTGATCAGCAACACCGCCGCGATCTGCGCCGGCGACAGGCCGCACAGGGTGCGCAGCACCAGGGTCACCTGGGCTTCCATCCCCAGCGCCGGATGGCAGCAGGTGAAGATCAGCCGTAGCCGGTCGTCGGCCACCATGCTGTCGGGCGGCAGGTCGGGCACCGCGAGCTCCACGCTGGCACGCTCCCTGTGCGCTCGAACGCCCTCGCGTCGCAACAGGTCGATCGCGACCCGGCGCGCGGTCACCGTCAGCCAGGCCCGCGGTTCGTCGGGCACACCGTTTCGCGGCCAGTCCCGCAGCGCGCGTAATGCCGCTTCCTGAACCGCGTCCTCGGCGACCTGCAGCGAGCCGACCGTCCGGACGAGGGTCGCCAGGATGCGGGTCCCCTCGATCCGGACAGTCTCGGCGAGCGCCGATTCCGCGTTCAACCGAAATCGATGATGGGACGCACTTCGACAGCGCCGTCCCAGGCGGCCGGGATCTCGGCGGCGATCCGGAGCGCCTCGTCCAGATCGGTCGCCTCGATGAGATAAAAGCCGGTCAGGGCCTCTTTCGTTTCGGCGTACGGACCGTCGCTGGTGACGACGTCACCGCCGCGGGCGCCGGCAACCCGCACCGTCGTCGCGGTCGCGGTCGGATACAGCGCTGCGCCGCCACGGATCGCGGCAGCGTGGTCCTGGCCGAACTTCATGTACTCGGCCATGTCGGCGGCCTGCTCGGGGGCTGACCAGTCGACGTCCCTGGTGTAGGTCAGTGCGGCGTATTGCGGCATGGTGTCCTCCTTGTTCCCGACGATCATCCGGGTGATTCCCGGATCTCATCAAGAGGACGATCGGCAACCGCCCAATCAGGACACACCGGCGCAAGTCGTATCGAACAGCACCGGAAGCGAGGTCGGTGACCGGAAAACCTGGCCGCGGATATGCGGGTCGTCGGCGGCGGGGTCAAGACGCAGACCGGGCAGCCGGTCGAACAACAGGTTGAGCGCTACCCGCATCTCCAGCCGGGCCAGATGCATACCCAGGCAGACGTGCACGCCGTGGCCGAAGCCGATGTGCGCCCTGGGCGGGCGGAAGATGTCGAACCGGTCCGGATCGGGGTAGCGGTCCTCCTGGCGGTTGGCCGCCCCCAGCATGGGCATCACCGAGGAGCCGGCCGGAATCGGCACCCCGCCCAACTCGGTGTCGCGGGTGGCGACGCGGGTGATGGTCAACAGCGGCGGTTCCCAGCGCACCGCCTCCTCGATCGCCTGCGGAAGCAACCAGCGGTCGGCCCGGACGGCGTCGAGTTGCGCTGGGCTGCACAGCAATCCGAACAGCATGTTGCCCAGCGAGCGGTAGGTGGTTTCCACGCCGGCCGGAAGCAGCAGCCGCAGGAAAGAGAAGATCTCCTCATCGGAGAGCTTTTCCCCGTCGATCTCGGCCTGGGCCAGGCCGCTGATCAGATCGTCGCGCGGTTCCCGGCGCCGCGCGGCAAGGATCGGCGCGAAGTACCCCTGCAACGCCTGCGAAGCGGCCCGCCCTCGCTGCGGGTTGACGGTGAAACTGAGCAGTGAGATCGACCAGCGCTGAAACTGCGGATAGTCCTCGCGCGGCAACCCCAGCAGACCGGCGATGATCTGCGTCGGATAGGGAAAGGTGAACTCCTTGACCAGATCGGCGTGGCCGCGGCTGGCGAACCGGTCGATCAGCTCATTGCCGACCTGCCTGACCAGCCCGTCCTCCCAACGGGCTAATGCTTTCTGCGAGAACGCCTTTGACACCAGGGCGCGATGGCGGCCATGTTCGGGCTCGTCCATGCCGAGCATGACGTGGCGGCCCAGCACGTCACCGAAGGCGTCAATGATGATCGCCGACGAGAACGTCTCGTTGTCCCGCAGCAGCTGCGCGACGTCTTCATGGCGGTAGACGATGAAGACGGGCTTGGATTCCTCGTGCGGCATGGCCGAGAAGTCGATGCGCTGCACCGGTTGCTCGCGCCGCAACCGGGCCAGCTCGGTGTAGGGATCCCGGACGTCGCCGGACACCACGTCGTCGAAGGCCCCGAAATCCTCGAGATCGTCGAACAGCTGCATGCGCACCCCCTTCAGGTAGCCGGATAGCCCACCGACTTGATCTGGGTGTACTGGTCGAATCCGGCGATACCGTTCTGCCGGCCTACCCCGCTGTCCTTGTAACCGCCGAACGGGGTATCAGCGCCGTACGGCGCGGCGCCCTGCACACCGATGAAGCCGGCCCGCAGCCGCCGGGCGACCGCCAGCGAGTGCTCCAGCGAACCCGACATCACGTTGCCGGCCAACCCGTACACGCTGTCGTTGGCGATCCGGATCGCGTCTTGCTCGTCGTCGAATCCGATGACCGACAGCACCGGACCGAAGATCTCCTCCTGGGCGATCGTCATGGAGTTGTCCACGTCGACGAAAAGCGTTGGCCTGACGAAGAATCCGCGGTCGAAACCGGTGGCCGCATCGGGCCCGCCGACCAGGCAGGTGGCGCCCTCTTCCACGCCCTTGTTGATGTAGCCGAGCACGCGCTGGCGCTGCTTGTCGGAGATCACCGGACCGCACAGGGTCGCCGGGTCCTGCGGGTCGCCCGGCATGACGTTGTCGTAGATGCTCTTCAGGATCGCCACCCCCTCGTCGTAGCGGGACCGCGGCAGCAGCATCCGGGTCGGGTTGGCGCAGCCCTGCCCGGCATGCATGCACGGCGCGATACCGATCGCACAGGCCAATCCGAACTCGGCGTCCTCCAAGACGATGGTGGCTGACTTGCCGCCGAGTTCGAGAAACAGCCGCTTGAGCGTCGCCGCGCCCTTTTCCATGATCCGTTTCCCGACGACGGTCGAGCCGGTGAACGAGATCAGGTCGACCTTGGGCGACAGCGTCAGCTCTTCGCCGACCAGGTGATCCGACGCGGTGACGACGTTGACGACACCTGCTGGGATGTCGGTCTTTTCGGCGATCAGCCGGCCCAGGCGGGTGGCGTTGAACGGGGTGTCCGGCGCGGGTTTGAGCACCACGGTGTTGCCGGTGCCCAGCGCCTGGCCGAGCTTGTTGATGGTGACCTCGAACGGGAAGTTCCACGGCACGATCGCGCCGACCACCCCGACCGGTTCCCGCCAGACCTTGCGGCTGGTCAGCTGCCCGGTGATGCTGACCAGCACGTCGCCCAGGTCGGTTTCCCACGGGTATTCGTCGATCAGCTTGGCCGGGTAGCGCAGCGCGTCGGCCAGCGGCGCATCCAACTGGGGTCCGAAGGTGATCGCGCGGGGGGCGCCGGCCTCGGCGATGAGCTCCTCGCGCAGCTCCTCCCGCTCGGCCTCGATGGCCTCCTGAAGCTGCAGTAGGCAGCGCTTGCGCAACTCCCGGTTGGTCGACCAGTCGGTCTCGTCGAAGGCCCGTCGGGCCGCGTCGATCGCCCGGTGCATGTCCGCCTTCGACGCGTCGGCGACCTCCCCGATCGGCTCTTCGGTGGCCGGGTTGATGTTGGTGAAGGTGCCGGCCTGTCCGTCGACCAGCTTGCCGTCGATCATCATCCTGGATTCGAACCGGACCTTTACAGTGTCAGCCATATTTGTTCAGCTCTCTTCAGACGAGGCTCACTATTCCGGCGCTCGTAGTGCCCCAGAGCGCGGGAGGCCCAGCGCCAGCCGGGTCACCCTATGGAGAGCCTTACCGGAAAGCAGCCGGTTGGCAACCATGAGCATCCGGGCGTCGGGACCTACGGCGTGCCGGGCAAAGGGCGAGCGGTCTTCCAGCGCGCCGGCCAGCGCTGCGGCGAACTGCTCGGGCGGGCGCGCCAATCGCATGGCGGCCCGGCCGCGCCGGTCGACCTTGCCGTGCAGCGCGGCGTACGGCCCGGACAGGTCGCGGTGATCCGACGTTCCGGCGTCGGTGATGATGTCGGTGTCGAAGGTTCCGGCAACCAAGACGGTGACACCGAGTCCGAACGGCGCCACCTCGGAGGCCAACGATTCGGCCCACCGCTCGAGCGCGCCCTTGGCCGCGGAGTACGCCGCGATCTCCGGCATGCCGCGTACGCCGCCCTGGCTGGAGATCATGACGATGCGCCCTTGGCCCGCGGCGCGCATTGCCGGCAGCAGCGCCTTCGTCAGCAGCACCGGCCCGAACACATGGGTGGCGAACATCCGCTGCCACAGGTCGATCGGCGTCTCCTCGACGGTTCCGGCCGCGGATATGCCCGCATTGTGCACCAGCGCCCGCGGCGGGCCGACCGCCGCCTCGATCGCTTTGGCGGCGGCCTCGACGGACGCGGCGTCGGTGAGGTCCAACTGAACCGGAATCAGCCGCGAATCCTCTGCTGCGGCACCGGCCGTCGCTCGCAATGCCACCAGGCCGGAGTCCGGTGACCGCATCGCGGCCACCACCCGCCAGCCGCGCCGGTACAGGTGTGCGGCCGACGCGAGGCCCAGCCCGCGAGACGCGCCGGTGATGACGACGGCCGGGGGCTCAGCCATGCGCCGGTCCACAGCGGCCACCGTCGGCCGGCGGCGTCACGTCCGGGCGGCCGTGGGGTTGCGCGCTCATCCAGGTCGACCAGATGCCCACCGAATACGGGCCCGGCTGACCGTTGCGTTCGTAAAAGCCTTGCGGGTCATAGACTTTGGCCTCCGGATACGGCCACGGGCAGGCGACGGAGGTAGCGGTCCCGGTCCACTTGATGATGGCGAAGCCGGTGCCGTAGGCGAAGTAGGCGAAGTTGATGAGGACGAACATCACCACGAAGATCGCGAGCTTGGGCCGACGGGGGAAAATGCGCGCTCGCTGAGCCAGCTTTTCGGCGACGGTGCGGCCGGTGTCGTCACGGTAAAGCAGCACCCCCGCGGGGATCATCACGAAAGTCACCATCACGGTTTCCCAGATGAACGGGAACTGGTAGGTCTGGCCGGCGAAGGCCGACCCGAACGGAATGACCTGGGAGTAGATATAAAAGCCGGTGCGCACCAGCGTCATCTCGAGCATCGCGTCGATGAGCATGCCGAGGGGCAGGATGATCACCGCCAGGGTGATCAGCGGGTGCCGCCAGACGAACGAGCCGACCGGACGACGGGCCTGAATTTTGCGCAGGATCCAAATGGCCGGGAAGTAGGGGCCCAGATAGAACATGATGTAGCCGATCACCAGGAACGGCTCCACGGTGGGCGACAGTGACACCAGCGGCCAGTCTTCCGGCCAATGCCACAGTTGCGGGTTGTACACCGCGTACGGCGCCCAGTTCATGATCGGGTCCTGCCAGACGATCAGCGTGGTGACGATACCCATCAGCAGAACCGGGTGGGCGGGATTTTTCGGCCAGACCACCACGTAGACCGCGATGATGATCGACATCGAGATGATCGTGAAGATCTGGAACAGCCCCAGCCAGTGCTGGTAGCCGAACAGCGGCTCGACCGGGCGGGGCGCGCCGGTGACCTCCGGATTGCGAATTCGCGGCGACACCGCGCCTTTTCGCGCGTAGTGAGCGACGACGGCGAGCACGGCGACGGCCATGAATATCCACGCGACCGCCCACCGGGAGCCCCGCTGGCGCGTGGACCGCCCCGTGATCGCCTGCGCGGTTGCGGTCATCGCTCAACCAGCGCCGAAACGGTCGACGAGATGGGAGTTGACGCCGTCGGGGTCCAGCCTCCGCGCCACCAGGTAGCCGGCCCCCATCCAGGCCCGCCGCGTCCACTTGCCCAGCGAAACCCTGGTCCCCGGGGCGCCGGCGGCGGCCGGCAGCATCTTCACCCGCTCCAGTGCCTCCTTCACGCCGCGCGGGCTCAGGGGGTGGGCATCGGCGAAAGCGTGCAGCAGAGTGTTCGCGACGTCGTGGTTGACCACCGGCACGCAATACTGGGGCCGCCGGCCATATTCCGCCTCGTAGCGATCCAGGAACGCCTGGCCCACACTGTTGGCTTCGTCGTACTGGTCGATCCCCGTCCAACCCGTCAAGGCTTGCCACATAATCGGATTGATCCAGGCGTTCTGAAACGCCGTGCTGGTGAACCGGGGCGGATCCCAGTTGAGTTCGGCCAGGGCCGGGTTGATGAACACGATGCCGAAGCCGAACCCGCAATGCACCAGCGCGGACGGCTTTGCCTCGTGCACGGTGCGGATCGCCTGGCCGACGTCCTGGGCGGTTTGGGCGATCTGCGCTTCGGCCACAATGCGAATGCCTTTGCGCCGAGAGGCATTCCGGAAGTTGCTCAGGTAGCTCTGGCCGACCAGCGATTGCTCGACCAGGACTGCCACCTCGGTGTGGCCGCCCTTGGCGAGCAGGTCCGCCCAGAAGATCGGCTCGTCGGTCATCGATCCTTGCGGGAACGCGAACGTCCACTCCCCCAACCAGTCATCGCTGCCGCAGACGTTGATGGCCGGAACCCGGAACCGTTCTTCGATCGCTTCCTTGGTCGGCACCGCGTTCTCACTGATGTGCGGCCCAAACACCGCCAGGCAGCCTTCGTCGACCAGTTCGCCGTAGACGTCGACCACTGCCTTGACCGTGCCCTTGGGCAGCCCCTCCACTTCCCGGTACACGATCTGCACCGGACGGTCGATGACCCGTTGCCGCAGCCCGTCGGCGAATACCAAGTCGAACGGCCGGGTCAGGTCGTCGCGCATCTCCTGCGGGTAGAACTCCGGTAGCAGGAAGTCGAACAGGTAGCCGATCTTGATCGGTTGCGCGGTGCTCTCGTAGGACAAGTCTGCATCTCCGTCAGCGGCCGACCCAACAAACCTAAAATTTGTTCTGACATTAGCGCGGTGGGCGGCGCAGCGTCAATCGTCACCGGCTAGGAACGCGCTGAATAACCTGTCCATTGTTGGTCGTGTCTGACGGCTGTGCGCGGTGTGGCGTGTGATGAT
>NZ_LQOX01000088.1 GCF_002102175.1 Mycobacterium gastri
AGGCGTGATTCTTCTCCACGCCGAGGTAGCGCAGTTTGATCCGCCGTCCGCGGTTGGTGGCGGTCCAGGCCACGATCCGCTCGATTGTCGAACGGGTGGGGTAGGCCTGCTTGAACTCGGGCGTGCGGGCTTGGGCTCGCGCGGCGCGCAGCAGCTGTTCGTGCGGGTGGATGCTCATCGTGCGGCCGTCTTTGGCCGTGGTGCAGCGCGATCGCAGCGGACACTCGGCGCACACCGCGCCGAAACTCACCGTGCGCTTGGCGGTCATGGCGCGGGTGTGCCCGCCCGGGCAGGTAACCGTGCCGGCCGGTTCGTCGATGGTGAAGTCGTCGAGGGTGAACCCGCCCGCAACCGCAGACATCAGCGGCTTGGGTTTGATCACCATGTCGTGCCCGTCGCGCTGGTAGGCCGCACGTGCGGCCCCGGTGCCATACGCCGAATCGCCATACACCTCAAGGCCGGCACGTCGCGCGGTGGCGGGGCCGCCGCCATCGATCACCGCTGCGACGACCATCGAGACCGCGGCGGCCACCGCGGTGACGGCGACGACCGCGCCGACGGCAGCGGCCACCCCGGTGGCGGTGCCGTGGTGGGATGCCTCCACTTCTGCCGGTGCGACCGTATCCGGTTGTGCCGCACGATGATCGGCACCGGCCACACCCGGCTCGGACTCGCTACCGCCGGGTTGGCCGTCCTGTGCGGTTGCGGCTGCACTGTCGCTGTCGTTGCCGCCGCAGTGGTAGCGGTCGCGGGCGATCAACTTCTGGCCAACCACCGCGTCGCTGCCGGCCTCTCCGGCCGCCTTGGTCAACTCGGCGTCGGTGATCAACCCGGTTTCGGGCTCGGCAGCCAAATGCCCACGAAACCCGTCTTTGCGGGCCGACTTGGACTTGCGGGTGTGGCGGGCCTCGGTGTCCACGGTGGAGATGACCCGATCCGGCGCCACCTTCCGCGCGATGCGCCAGCGTCCGTCGGTGCCATCGGAGTCCTCGGCGGGCTCCACGTCTTGGCCGGCGACCAGTGCCAGCAGCCCCAACGCGTCGGCGGAGGTGTCGGCGCGCTCGGGCGCATCCGGCCCGGTCAGTTCGGCCAGCACCGCCAGCGCGTCGTTGACCAGGTCCGACACCAGCCCCTGTTTGGCCGCCGGGTCGTCCCAATCGATGCCCGGCTTGCCCGGTTTCGAATAATCCAGCCTGCCCACCCGCGCGATGACTCCCTCCGCGCCGGGCACGCACCGCGCCACCTTACGCATCGCCGCCACCAACTGCGTCACCGTGTCCTGGGTAGCCACCGCGTCGTCGAACACCGTCGAATCCACGCACCGCTTACGACGCCCGCGCAGGACTGCGGTCTCGGCGATCACCCGCGCGACCGCGTCAAACACCCGATCCGGACGATCAGAAGCGGCGATCCGCTTGCGCCAATACACCAGCGTGGACGGGTCAAACGACGTCTGGGAAAGCGACCGCCCGCAGGCCACCTTCCAGCGGATGTCATAGCGCAACGCCTCGGCGGTCTGCGGATCCGACAAATCGTGGAGCTCCTTGAGCACCAGCACCGACCCGATCAGATCCGCCGGCAGCGACGGCCGCCCCGTCCTGGACGCGAACAGGTCCGAGATGAACGAATCCGGGAACAACTCGTGCCGGTGCTCGGCCAGGAAAGCAAAGATGCTGCCCGGCTCGACCAACTCCCCGACCAGCGCCTGCGCATCCAACAACTCCCGATCCGACCGCGTAATCCCTTGCACCACAACATCATCACACGCCACACCGCGCACAGCCGTCAGACACGACCAACAATGGACAGGTT
>NZ_LQOX01000089.1 GCF_002102175.1 Mycobacterium gastri
TCGGTCGGGGGCGCGGGCGGCGCCGGCGGCACGGCTGGGCTGTTCGGCGACGGCGGGGACGGCGGCGCCGGCGGGGAGAGCCTGGGTAAGGCGGTACCCGGCGGCGCCGGCGGGGCCGGCGGCGCCGCCGTGCTGATCGGCAACGGCGGTAACGGCGGTAAGGGCGGACTTGGCGCCCCGCCGGGTACCAGTGGCACCGGCGGCGCCGGGGGGCAGCTGCTCGGCCTGGACGGGTTGACGTAGCCGGCGGGCCGCAGCCGGTCAGCACCTTTCGAGACGTCCGCTCGGCCATGGGTGCAGGCGGGGTCGGCAGTATTCGGTGGCGGGCATTTGGTGAGTCGTGGGCAGGGCGCGCGGCCGTTGGCGCCACCCTGCGGTCGCGGCACTCCGGAACTTCAGGCAGTCGCACGGTTCGGGCCCCATGATCGGGTAGACCGCGTGGCGGGCCAGGCGGCCCTCCAATACGAACCCACGCCCCACCACTGCCGGCTGAGGCGGCCGCCGACTTCGACGGAGTGGCGAGCGTCTCCAGCACGTCTGGGCGCATTGTCGTCGGCAGATACCGCATGGCCTCATGATCGCGGCTGATGCGTTCGACCAGCGCGTCAGCGTCATCAAGGCCAGGTGGGCGCAGCAGGACCCGCGGGCCGGTCATGCGGTCAGGTGGGTAGTTGGCGAATGTGTCCGCCTGCCGCTACAGCCCCAGCGCGCGATAGGTGTGGCGCACGAACTTCGGTTGTGCCGTCCGCAGTTTCGCCAACCCCGGGTTACCCGCGACGGCCGTGGCGGCGTCCACGGACAGGTCGGGACAATGCTGGATCAGATACAGCAGAATCAGGTCGGCGGACGGATCGGCCTGCCACCACGTGCCATACGCGCCGGGCCAGCTGAACGTGCCAAGCCCACCCGGCCCGAACAGCGGCGCCGATTTCGCCGGATCGGTCACTACCGACAGATTCAGCCCGAACCCGCGGCCCACCCAGAACGGCGCTCCCAAGAAGTTGTGGCGCTTGTGCACGTCGGTCAGCCGGTCGGTGCGCATCAGGCGCACGGACTCCGGTGACAGCACCCGGACTCCGTCGACCGTCCCGTCACCCAACAGCATTCTCACGAACCGCAAGTAGTCGTCGGCGGTCGACCACAGTCCGCCGCCGGCGTTGGGAAACGACGGCGGCTTGACCTGCGGCGGCCCCATCACGTCGTGGCGCAACTGGTCGTCCTCGTCGAGCCGGTACATGGTGGCGGCGCGTGGTCGCGCCTCGGCCGAGACGAAGAAGCCGGTGTCGGTCATGCCGGCCGGACCCAGCACTCGCTCGTCGAGAACCTGATGGAACGGCTTGCCATCGATGCGAGACACGATGACGCCCAGCACGTCGATCGCATGGCTGTAGGTCACCCGGTCGCCGGGCTGGTGAACCAGTGGCAGGGCGGCCAGTTCGGCCAGCCAGGTGTCCGAACCCTGGCCGAAGGGCAGTCGCATGTAGGCCCGCGAGATGGGCCCGGAGACCGAGAAACTGTAGGCCAGACCACTGGTATGGGTCAGCAGATCCTCGACCAGGATGGAGCGCCGGGCCGGATACGTCCGGTCCAGCGGGCCATGCGGGTCGTCCAGCACCCGCGGGTCGGCCAGCTCCGGCGCCCAGCGCGCGATGGGGTCCCGCAATGTCAGCTTGCCCTCGTCGACCAGGCTCATGGCCGCGGCAACCGTCACCGGCTTGGTCATCGACGCGATGCGAAACAGCGTGTCTCGTTGCATCGGCAGGCCCGCATCGACGTCGCGGTAGCCGATCTCGTTGACCTGCAACACCTCTCCGCCCTGCCAGACCACGGTCACCGCGCCGGAAAGCAAGCCGGTGTCACAGACTTGGCGAATGGATGCCTGATTGCCGTCGAGCTTCACCGGCCCCAGGTTAGTCGCCGGATATCGGCGGGCGCGGCGGTGGGACCGCCTGTCGGCTCATCGCGATCGACCGTGGGTCGGGGGTCGGCGGGGCCGGTTGTTACTTGTGCGAAAAGCCTTCCGACCTGGCGATAGCGTGTTACTGTCGCGCTCTCCGGCGATGTGATCTGGGGAACAGGCTGTGGGAGCAACGGCATGCGGTTGACAACCGACCCGTTGCGGTGAACCAGGGTGCGGGAAGCAGTCACCGAGACCCGCAACAGTGGACGGGGGCCGGTTCGCTGGCCTCCGTCCATGCCGTATGAAGCTAGCGACCCGCTGCTCTTTACCACCGGTTGGATAACTCAGCAAAGGTTGGCCATGAATGGCTTGATCTCACAGACGCAAACCTCTCACCGACGTGTCACCCATCCACCCTCGATCCCGGTGCCGGCCGCGATGGTGTTCGCGGCAGCACTGATCGCGACGGTCATCAGTGGGTGCGGCCATAAATCGACCACTGCGACCTCCCAGACTTCCGGGGCATCGGGCGCCCCAACATCGGCGACATCCGGGGCGACCGGCGCCCCGTCACCAGAAGCCCAGCAACTCCTGCAGGACAGCTCCAAAGCGACCAAAGCGCTGCACTCGCTTCACGTCAACCTGGCGACAACCAATATCACCACTCTTCCGATGGAAAGCGTTGACGCCGACGTGACCAACCAGCCGGAGGGCAACGCCCAAGCCGTCGGCAACGCCACGGTGCGGATGCAGCCCAAGGCGCCGGTGGTCAGCAAGCAGTTCCTGGTCACCAAGAAGACTATGTACACCAAAGACGATTCCGGAAAGTACACCTCGTTAGGGCCCGCGGAGAAGATCTACGACCCGGGCATCATCATGGACAAGGACAAGGGACTGGGCAACGTCATCGGCAAGGTGGCGAGCGCCCAGATTGCCGGGAAGGAAACGATCGACGGGGTGGCCACCGTGAAGGTGACGGGAACCATCGACGCGGCGGTGATCGACCCGGTGGTCCCCCAATTGGGTAAGGGCGGCGGCACTCTCCCGGTCACCCTGTACATCACCGATGTCAATGCAGCAGGCGCCGGCACCACTGCGACGTCTGGAGCGCCGGCGCCCAGCCCGAACCTGGTGCGGATGGTCATCGACAAGGATCAGGGCCACGTCACCATCACCCTGTCCGCCTGGGGCGCGCCAGTCACCATTCCCAACCCGACGGGATAACCAGCAGGGTGCATTCCGGATTGGGAACCGGCCCGCAACTGCCAGCTGGCGGCTAGGGCTGCCGGCAGTATTCGGGCCGGTTCCCGCCCGCGGTTGGCCCCTTTGGGCGCAACCGATTTGGTGCACCCGCAGCGCAGATTACCCGGCCCGGAATTCCATTGAGAATTCTCCAAGGCCATACCTCCAACATTGGGGCACCGTTGGGGTCACTTCGCCGGAATCGGCAGCTAGCGCCCGATCTCACCCGATCAGACCTGGAGGAATACGAATGACGAACGACCTCCCAGAGGTTCAGGAGCGTGGCCCCGGCCTGCGCCCGGCTCCTCCTCCGGGCGGGCCACCGCTGTCAGACGTGTGGGTCTACAACGGCCGGGCATACGACCTCAGCGACTGGATATCCAAGCACCCCGGCGGCGCCTTCTTCATCGGGCGCACCAAGAACCGCGACATCACCGCGATCATCGCCTCCTACCATCGCGACCCCGCCAAGGTCGAACGAATCTTGGAGCGGCGCTACGCGTTGGGCCGTGACGCAACGCCGCGCGACATTCATCCCAAACACAACGCGCCGCCGTTCCTCTTCAAAGACGACTTCAACAGCTGGCGCGACACGCCGAAATACTGTTTCGACAACCCGAACGACTTGATGCATCGCGTCAAAGCACGCCTGACCGAGCCGGCGCTGGCCGCCCGAATCAACCGGATGGACCGGCTGTTCAACATCGTGGTGGCGTTGCTGGCCGTCGCCTATTTCGCGGTCCAGGGCGTGCGGCTGATCGAACCACGGTGGATGCCGTTGTGGGCCTTCGTGATTGCGATGGCGCTGCTACGCAGTTCGCTGGTCGGGTACGGCCATTACGCGTTGCATCGGGCGCAACGGGGTCCTAATCGGTTCTTGGCCAATGCCTTCGACCTGAACTATGTGGCGTTGTCGTTGGTGGTCGCCGACGGGCACACGCTGCTGCATCACCCGTACACGCAAAGCGACGTCGACATCAAGAAGAACGTCTTCACGATGATGATGGGGTTACCGCGGCTGTATCGGGTTCCGGTGCATACGGTTCACAAGTTCGGCCACCTGCTCACCGGCATGGCCATCCGCATCGCCGACGTATGGAATATGACCCGCAAGGTGGGTGTCGAGGAGGGCTACGGAAGCTGGCGCAACGCGCTGCCGCATTTCCTGGGGTCGTCCGGGGTACGTCTGCTCCTGCTCACCGAGATGGTGGTTTTCGCACTCGCCGGTGACTTCTGGGCCTGGGCACTGCAATTCGTCGTCACGGTGTGGGTCAGCACCTTCTTGGTGGTGGCCAGCCACGAGTTCGAGGACGACGCGGACGACGCGGCCGCAACGGGTGAAGATTGGGGCGTCGATCAAGTGGTGCATGCCAACGACCTGGTTGTGGTCGGGAATCGCTACGTCGACTGCTTCCTGTCGGCGGGCCTGAGTTCTCACCGCGTCCATCATGTATTGCCGTTTCAGCGCAGTGGGTTCGCCAACATCGTCACCGAGGACGTATTACGGGAAGAAGCCGCGAAGTCCGGCGTCGAGTGGGTTCCGGCAAAGAGTTTCGTGATCGATAGGCTGCCGAAGCTCTGCCGGACCTACCTGCTCTCGCCGTCTCGCCAAGCCAGCGAGCACAAGTGGGGTTTCCTGCGGGAACACTGCTCGCCGGCGGCTTGGAAAGCCAGCGCCGGCTACGTGGTCGCCGGCTTCGTCGGAATCGGGTCGGTATGAGCAGCGCAGCCGACGGTGGTGCCCTGCGGCCGGTGGCCGACGCGCCCGGCTACCAACCCCACTATGACCTCGCCGCGTTGCCGCCGGCTCCGCCCACGACGGTAGCGGTCATCGAAGGCATGGCGACCGGTGTGCCGCAACGGGTGGTCCGTCAGTCCGACGCCGCGGCGCAGGTGGCCCAGATGTTTGTCGACCCGCAACAGCGGGAACGGATTTCGCGGGTCTACGAGAAGACACGCATCGACAGCCGCAGGATGGCCGTCGACCCGCTGGACGCCGAGTTCGACGCGTTCCGGCGCGAACCCGCGACCATCCGGGACCGGATGGGCCTGTTCTACCGGCATGCGGTACCGCTGGCGGTCGAGGTGAGCCGGCGTGCGCTCGACGGGCTTTCCTACGGCGCCGACGAGATCGGGCTGTTGGTGTTCGTCACCAGCACCGGATTCGTCGCTCCGGGCGTGGACGTGGCGATCGTTAAGGAACTCGGTCTGTCGTCGGCGATTTCGCGAGTCGTGGTCAATTTCATGGGATGCGCGGCCGCGATGAACGCCATTCGCACCGCCACCAACTACGTCCGCGCCCACCCGGCGATGAAGGCGTTGGTGGTGTGCATCGAATTGTGCTCGGTGAATGCGGTGTTCGCCGACAACGTCAACGATGTGGTGATCCACAGCCTGTTCGGCGATGGCTGCGCAGCGTTGGTGATCGGTGCCAGCCAGGTGCAACAGCAGTTGCCGGCGGGCAGTGTGGTGATCCGCAGCAACTTCAGCCAGCTGCTCGACGACGCCGAAGACGGCATAGTGCTGGGCGTCAATCACGACGGCATCACCTGCGAGCTGTCGGCGAACCTGCCCGACTACATTTACCGCGGCGTCGCGCCGGTAGTCGCAAATATGTTGTACGACAATGGATTACAACAATCCAATATCGATCTGTGGGCGATCCATCCGGGTGGGCCAAAGATCATCGAAGAGTCGGTGCGTTCGTTGGGCATCGACGCCGAATCCGCGGCGCACAGCTGGGACGTGTTGGCCCGCTACGGCAACATGCTCAGCGTCTCGCTGATCTTCGTGCTGGAAATGATGGTGCGCCAAGCAGAGTCGGCAAAACCCTTCTCGACCGGTGTGGCGTTCGCGTTCGCGCCCGGGGTCACCGTTGAAGGCATGTTGTTCGACATCGTGCGACGGTGACTGCGACTGTGATACCGGAAGGGAGGTGGCACATGACCAATGCCCCTGAGCCGCCGTATGCCAATGCGCTGACGGCCGACCGCGTCCTGTACCGCTCGTTGATGACCGACAGTACGCGCTGGGACGCCCTGCAACTGCGCGCGGGCGACATCGTCATCTCGACACCGTCGAAGTGCGGGATGACCTGGACCCAGCGGCTGGTGTCCTTGCTGGTCTTCGACGGACCGGACTTGCCGGGACCATTGTCGACGGTGTCACCGTGGCTCGATCAGACCATCCGGCCCATCGAGGAGGTGGTCGCCGTCCTCGACGCACAGGATCACCGCCGGTTCATCAAGACCCATACGCCGCTGGACGGCCTGGTGCTCGATGATCGGGTCACCTACATCTGCGTGGGCCGCGATCCTCGCGATGCCGCGGTGTCGATGCTGTTCCACGTGGCCAATGTCGACGCCGAGCGGTTGCGGGAGTTGCATGAGGCCACGGTGCCGCCGCAACTGCGACCGGGCCCGCCGGGTCCCGAGCCCGGCCCCGCGGCTGGCGGGCGTGGTCCGGCCGAGGAGTTCCGGCACTGGATGGAGGGTCCGGCGCTGCCACCGCCGGGAGTGGGGTTCGCGCTTCCCAAAGGGATCGGAACGCTGGCCAACGTCCTGCATCACTTCGGCACGGCATGGCAGCGGCGGCACCTGCCGAACGTGGCGCTGTTCCACTACGCCGACTATCAGGTGGACCTGATAGCCGAGCTGATGCGGCTTGCCGCGGTACTCGGTATCGCTTTGAGTCGCGATCGCGGCCGCGAACTGGTTGCGCACGCGTCGCTGGACGCCATGCGATCCCGCGCGGCGGAGATCGCCCCCAACACCACCGACGGCATCTGGCACAGCGAGGAGCAATTCTTCCGCCGTGGCCGCAGCGGCGACTGGCAGCAGTACTTCACCCATCACGAGCACCGCCGCTACAACCACCGCATCAACCAGCTCGCCCCGCCCGATCTGCTGGCCTGGGCGCACGAGGGACGCTGCGGGTGCGACCCCGCCCAGTGACGGTCAGTCCGACATACGGCGTTGGGCTCTTACGTACCAAAACGCCATTTCCGTTTCGGTCCCGTCCATTTCGCGGCGCACCGTGGCGGGCTCCAGGGATTCGACATCCCACCCGGCACCGCCGAGCACGTCGCGCAGCGTCTGCTCGGATACCGCCGGCCGTGGCCATTGCTCATTCGGCGGATTGGCGTCCGAGAAGCAACTGATCAGCAGGGTGGCGCCGGGACGGGAAGCGCGGTGCACGGCGGCGGCATAGCTGCGCTTGCAGTCGTCGTCGAGGCAGTGGAACATGCCGCTGTCGATCACCGTGTCGAATGCGTCGGTGTAGCCGTCGAGCGTGGTGGCGTCTGCTGCCGCGAACTCCACGTCGACTCCGGCGTCGGCGGCGCGGCGTTCGGCGGTGATCAGCGCGGTCGGAGAAATGTCCAAACCGGTCACGCGGTGTCCATGCTGAGCCAGGTAGATCGCGTTGTCGCCGAGGCCGCAGCCGATGTCGAGCACCTCACCGTGGACCCAGCCACCGGTTTGCCAGGCGATCACGTTCTCTTTGGGCGCCTTGGTATCCCACGGCGGAGTAGTCATCGGTGGGATGCCCGGGCCGGGACTTTCCCCGCGATACAGCGCATCGAAATCCATGCGCGGCCGGCCGGATTCGGTTGCGGAAGGGTTGAGATCGGTCACATCCGCCAGGATAGGTGCTGATTGCCGGCGAACATGGGCCACCGTCCGGCTAGCGTCACATTGGTCACAGATGCCACAGCAGTCTCTGGCTGAGCCGGTGCCCGATGCGCCCGCCTGACCGGAAATTCAGGGTGGCCACGAATGCCGCTGGTCAACGATGTCGGCTGCCCAGCCTTGGATGCCGACGCTCGTTTTGGTTCTGTTTTCGGCACGCCGATACGGCTTTCGGGGATGTCTCGCGTGCTCGCCGAAGCGGCTGCCATACCGCCGCATCGAGTGTGCGGCGACGGCTTTGAGTGTGTCCGTAGGGCGGGAATATCCACGATCGGCCGCCCTGATGGCACACTCGACGCCGCCAGCGCACACTCGACGCCGCCAGCGCACGATCGGCGCCGTCGGCGCACACTCGGCGCCGCCAGCGCACACTCAAAGCCGTCGGCGCACACTCGGCGCCGCCAGCGCACACTCGGCGCCGCCAGCCACCAACCCAACCACACCAGCGCGCGATTTCCATCTCCCCACACCGGGTACCGCCCACGACCGACCGCTCAGAGCGACAACTCTGGGCAGTCTGCGCGTTGTCGCTGTGAGCTGGGCACAACGCGAATCCCTTCTCTCCAGAGGCCACTGTGGCGGAAGTGACACGACACGCGACAGCGAAATCCGCCACGCCGCCCGCATCGTCGCCGTACCCATTGCAGGTGCTACGCTCCCGGGCAGCCGACATCCTTTAACGATCCGTCCAGAGAGGCGGAGAAGGAGGTCACCATCTCGCATGGGTACTGCGAGTGATGCCGCGAACGGCCGCGAACTGATGTCCGCCGCCGACGTGGGTCGCACCATTTCCCGCATCGCGCACCAGATCATCGAGAAGACCGCGCTGGATAGCCCCGACTCGCCGCGGGTGGCGCTGTTGGGCATCCCGACTCGCGGCGTGACCCTGGCCCGGCGGCTGGCAACCCATATCCGGGAATACAGCGGTGTCGAGGTTGCCCATGGCGCCCTGGACATCACGCTGTACCGCGATGACCTGATGAGCAAGCCGCCGCGACCGCTGGCGGAGACCTCCATCCCGGCCGGTGGTATCGATGATGCGCTGGTGATTCTGGTCGACGACGTGCTGTACTCCGGGCGCTCGGTGCGCTCTGCCCTGGACGCGCTGCGCGATGTAGGCCGGCCGCGCGCGGTGCAGTTGGCCGTGCTGGTCGACCGCGGCCACCGGGAGCTGCCGGTGCGCGCCGATTACGTTGGCAAGAACGTTCCGACCTCCCGCAGCGAGAGTGTGCACGTCCAGCTCCGCGAACACGACGGGCACGACGGCGTGGTGATCTCGCGATGACGCCCGGTCATGAGTAGGCATCTGCTGGCCGCCGGCGACCTGAGCCGCGACCAGGCCACCGCCATCCTCGACGACGCCGACCGGTTCGCCCAGGCTCTGGTGGGCCGCGAGGTGCGTAAGCTGCCGACCCTGCGCGGGCGCACCATCGTGACGATGTTCTACGAGAACTCGACGCGAACCCGGGTGTCCTTCGAGGTGGCGGGCAAGTGGATGAGCGCCGACGTGATCAACGTCAGCGCGGCCGGATCCTCGGTGGGCAAGGGCGAGTCGCTGCGCGACACCGCGCTGACTCTACGTGCGGCCGGCGCCGATGCCCTGATCATCCGCCACCCGGCCTCGGGTGCGGCGCGTCTGCTGGCCGACTGGACCAGAAACGGCGAGGACGGCCCGTCAGTGATCAACGCCGGTGACGGCACCCACGAGCACCCCACCCAGGCGCTGCTGGATGCGCTGACCATCCGGCAGCGGCTCGGCGGCATCGAGGGCCGCCGCGTCGTGATCGTCGGCGACATCCTGCACAGCCGGGTGGCGCGCTCCAACGTCATGTTGCTGCACACCCTGGGCGCCGAGGTGGTGCTGGTGGCGCCGCCGACATTGCTGCCGGTGGGGGCCGAGGGTTGGCCGGTCACCGTGTCCTACGACTTCGATGCCGAATTACCGGCCGCCGACGCGGTGCTGATGCTGCGGGTGCAGGCCGAGCGGATGAACGGCGGTTTCTTCCCATCCGCGCGTGAGTATTCGGTGCGCTACGGCCTTTCCGACGGGCGCCAGGCGATGCTGCCCGGCCATGCCGTGGTGCTGCATCCCGGGCCGATGCTGCGCGGCATGGAGATCGCCTTTTCGGTTGCTGACTCATCGCAATCGGCTGTGCTGCAACAGGTTTCCAATGGCGTCCATGTGCGGATGGCGGTGTTGTTCCACCTGCTGGTGGGGGCCGAGTCGGCCGGGAAAGAAGGTGCGGCGTGACGGTGTTCATCCGCGGGGTCCGGCCCTACGGCGAGGGGGAGCGGGTCGACGTACTGGTCGATGACGGCCAGATCGCCGACATCGGTGCGGGGCTGGCCATCCCGGACCGGGCCGACGTCTTCGACGCCACCGGCCAGGTGCTGCTGCCCGGCCTGGTCGACCTGCACACCCATCTGCGCGAGCCCGGCCGCGAATACGCCGAAGACATCGAAACCGGCTCGGCCGCAGCGGCTTTGGGCGGCTACACTGCGGTGTTCGCGATGGCCAACACCCATCCGGTGGCCGACAGCCCGGTGGTCACCGACCATGTGTGGCGCCGCGGTCAGGAGGTGGGCCTGGTCGACGTGCACCCGGTCGGCGCGGTGACGGTGGGGCTGAACGGAGCCGAGCTCACCGAGATGGGCATGATGAACGCCGGCGCCGCTCAGGTGCGGATGTTCTCCGACGACGGCCTCTGCGTGCACAACCCGCTGGTGATGCGCCGCGCCCTGGAATATGCCACCGGTCTGGGCGTGCTGATCGCCCAGCACGCCGAGGAGCCCAGGCTGACCGTTGGGGCCGTTGCGCACGAGGGCCCGAACGCCGCGCGGCTGGGGCTGTCGGGATGGCCCAGGGCCGCCGAGGAATCCATCGTTGCCCGAGACGCGCTGCTGGCCCGCGACGCGGGGGCCCGGGTGCACATCTGCCACGCTTCTACTGCGGGTACCGTCGAAATCCTGAAATGGGCTAAGAGCCAAGGCATTGCGATCACCGCCGAGGTCACCCCACACCACTTGCTGCTCGACGACGGCCGACTGGCCGGCTACGACGGGGTGAACCGGGTCAACCCGCCGCTGCGCGAAGCCGCCGACACCAGCGCCCTGCGGCAAGCGCTGGCCGAGGGGATCATCGACTGTGTGGCCACCGACCACGCTCCGCACGCCGAACACGAGAAGTGTGTCGAATTCGGCGCGGCGCGCCCCGGAATGCTCGGCTTGCAGACCGCGCTGTCGGTGGTGGTGCAGACGATGGTGCAGCCGGGCCTGTTGGACTGGCGCGGCGTGGCGCGGGTGATGAGCGAAAATCCGGCGCGGATCGTCGGCCTGCCTGATCATGGGCGCCCATTGCAGGTGGGAGAGCCGGCCAATCTGACCGTGGTGGACCCCGACGCCACCTGGACGGTCACCGGGGCCGAGCTGGCCAGCCGGTCGGCCAACACCCCCTACGAGTCGATGACATTGCCGGCCACCGTGACGATGACCTTGCTGCGCGGGAAGGTCACCGCCCGGGACGGAAAGAGTCCCGCATGAACACCGGCACGCTGGTGGGCTCGGTGATCTTCGCGGCGGTGCTGGTGGTGACGATCGCGGTGGTGATCGCGCTGATGATGCGGGGCTGGCGGCGGCGCTCGCAGCAGCAGGCGGAGCTGATCGGCGAGCTGCCCGACGTGCCTGACGACCTGGGCCCCGCGTCCGTCACCACCCGCGGCATCTATGTCGGCTGCACGCTCTCGCCGGCCTGGAACGACCGGGTCACCGCCGGCGATCTCGGGTACCGCAGCAAGGCGGTGCTGACCCGCCACCGCGACGGAATTCTGCTGGAACGCGTTGGCGCCCAGTCGGTTTGGATTCCACTGCAGTCCATTACCGCGCTGCGTACCGAGCGCGGCATCGCCGGTAAGGTCGCCGCCCGGGACGGGATTTTGGCGATCCGGTGGCAACTGCCGTCGGGCACCGAAATCGACACCGGGTTTCGCGCGGACAACCGCGATGATTACGACGGCTGGCTGGAAGGAGCCGCGTGACCAAGGCCCTGCTGGTACTCGAAGACGGCCGCGTCTTCACCGGAACGCCGTTCGGCGCCATCGGCCAAACCCTCGGCGAAGCCGTGTTCAGCACCGGCATGTCCGGCTACCAGGAGACGCTGACCGACCCCAGCTATCACCGCCAGATCGTGGTGGCCACCGCGCCGCAGATCGGCAACACCGGCTGGAACGGTGAGGACTCCGAGAGCCGCGGCGACAAGATCTGGGTCGCCGGCTACGCGGTGCGGGACCCGTCGCCGCGAGCCTCCAACTGGCGCGCCACCAGCACCCTCGAAGACGAGCTGATCCGCCAGCACATCGTCGGCATCGCCGGCATCGACACCCGCGCCGTGGTGCGTCATCTGCGCAGCCGAGGGTCGATGAAGGCCGGTGTCTTCTCCGGCGAGTCGCTGGCCGAGCCGGCCGAGCTGCTGGAGCGGGTCCGGGCGCAGGAGCCGATGCTGGGCGCCGATCTCGCCGGCGAGGTCAGTACCGATGGCGCTTATGTTGTCGAACCCGAAGGACCGCCGGGACTTCCCAGGTTTACGGTGGCCGCACTGGACCTGGGTATCAAGACCAACACGCCGCGCAACTTCGCCCGGCGCGGGATCCGCAGTCATGTGCTGCCCGCCTCGGCGACGTTCGACCAGATCACCGACCTGAAGCCGCACGGCGTGTTCCTGTCCAACGGTCCCGGTGACCCGGCCACCGCCGACCACGTCGTCGCGCTCACCCGAGAGGTGCTGGGCGCCGGAATCCCGTTGTTCGGCATCTGTTTCGGCAATCAGATCCTGGGCCGGGCGCTGGGCCTGTCGACCTACAAGATGGTCTTCGGCCACCGCGGGATCAACATTCCGGTGATCGACCACGCCACCGGGCGGGTGGCGGTGACCGCGCAAAACCACGGCTTCGCGCTGGAGGGGGAGGCCGGCCAGCGCTTCGACACGCCCTTCGGCCCGGCCGTCGTCAGCCACACCTGCGCCAACGACGGTGTCGTCGAGGGCGTCAAACTCGTACACGGGCGGGCGTTTTCGGTGCAATACCACCCCGAGGCCGCAGCCGGGCCACACGATGCCGAGTACCTGTTCGACAGGTTTGTCGAGCTGATGGCGGAAGGGGATCGCTAGTGCCGCGTCGCTCGGACCTCAACCACGTCCTGGTCATCGGCTCGGGGCCGATCGTCATCGGACAGGCCTGCGAGTTCGACTACTCCGGCACCCAGGCCTGCCGGGTGCTGCGGGCCGAGGGACTGCAGGTCAGCCTGGTCAACTCCAACCCGGCCACCATCATGACCGACCCGGAATACGCCGACCACACCTACGTCGAGCCCATCACCCCGGCCTTCGTCGAGCGGGTGATCGCCCAACAGGCCGAGCGCGGCAACAAGATCGACGCGCTGCTGGCCACGTTGGGGGGCCAGACAGCGCTCAACACCGCGGTCGCGCTGTACGAGAACGGGGTGCTGGAACGCTACGGGGTCGAGCTGATCGGCGCCGACTTCGACGCCATCCAGCGCGGCGAGGACCGGCAGCGGTTCAAGGACATCGTCGCCAAGGTCGGCGGCGAATCGTCCCGCAGCCGAGTGTGTTTCACCATGGACGAGGTCCGCGAGACGGTGGACGAGCTCGGCCTGCCGGTGGTGGTGCGGCCGTCGTTCACCATGGGCGGGCTGGGCTCGGGGATGGCGCATTCGGCCGACGAGGTGGACCGGATGGCCGGTGCCGGGCTGGCCGCCTCACCCAGCGCCAACGTGCTGATCGAGGAATCGATCTACGGCTGGAAGGAATTCGAGCTCGAGCTGATGCGCGACGGCCACGACAACGTGGTGGTGGTGTGCTCGATCGAGAATGTCGACCCGATGGGCGTGCACACCGGCGACTCGGTCACCGTCGCCCCGGCGATGACGCTGACCGACCGCGAATACCAGCGGATGCGTGATCTGGGTATCGCGATCCTGCGCGAGGTCGGTGTGGACACCGGCGGCTGCAACATCCAGTTCGCGGTCAGCCCGCGCGACGGCCGGCTGATCGTGGTCGAGATGAACCCGCGGGTGTCGCGGTCAAGTGCGTTGGCGTCCAAGGCTACCGGGTTCCCGATCGCCAAGATCGCCGCGAAGCTGGCCATCGGATACACCCTCGACGAGATCGTCAACGACATCACCAAGGAAACACCGGCCTGCTTCGAGCCCACCCTGGACTACGTCGTGGTCAAGGCGCCGCGGTTCGCGTTCGAGAAATTCCCCGGCGCCGACCCGACGCTGACCACCACTATGAAGTCCGTCGGCGAGGCAATGTCGTTGGGCCGCAACTTCGTCGAGGCGCTCGGCAAGGTGATGCGGTCGCTGGAAACGACCCGCGCCGGGTTCTGGACGGCCCCGGACCCCGAAGGCGACATCGACCAGGTGCTGACCCGGCTGCAGACCCCCACCGAAGGCCGGCTCTACGACATCGAGCTGGCTCTGCGGCTGGGCGCTTCGATCGAAGAGGTGGCACAGGCGTCCGACATCGACCCGTGGTTCGTCGCCCAGATCGGTGAGCTGGTCACGCTGCGCACCGAACTGGTCGACGCGCCGGTGCTGGACGGCGAGCTGCTGCGCCGGGGCAAGCACAGCGGACTGTCGGATCGCCAGATCGCCGCGCTGCGGCCGGAATTGGCGGGGGAGGCCGGGGTTCGATCACTGCGCGAGCGGCTGGGCATCCACCCGGTGTACAAGACGGTGGACACCTGCGCGGCGGAGTTCGAGGCCAAGACGCCCTACCACTACAGCAGCTACGAGCTGGACCCGGCCGCCGAGACCGAAGTGGCGCCGCAGACCGAGAAACCCAAAGTACTGATCCTGGGATCGGGTCCCAACCGCATCGGGCAGGGCATCGAATTCGACTACAGCTGCGTGCACGCGGCAACCACGTTGAGCCAGGCCGGTTTTGAGACCGTGATGATCAACTGCAACCCGGAGACGGTGTCCACCGACTACGACACCGCCGACCGGCTGTACTTCGAGCCGCTGACCTTCGAAGACGTGCTCGAGGTGTTCCACGCCGAACGGCAGTCGGCTATCGGGGGCCCCGGTGTCGCGGGCGTGATCGTGCAACTCGGCGGCCAGACCCCGCTCGGGCTGGCGCAGCGACTTGCCGACGCCGGCGTCCCGATCGTGGGCACCCCGCCGGAGGCGATCGACCTGGCCGAGGACCGCGGTGCCTTCGGCGACGTGCTGAGCACCGCGGGTTTGCCCGCGCCGAAATACGGCACCGCGACGACGTTCGCGCAGGCCCGCCGGATCGCCGACGAGATCGGCTACCCGGTGCTGGTGCGGCCGTCGTATGTGTTGGGCGGTCGCGGCATGGAGATCGTCTACGACGAGGAGACGCTGAAGGGCTACATCACCCGGGCCACCCAGCTCTCGCCCGAACATCCGGTGCTGGTAGACCGTTTCCTCGAAGACGCGGTCGAGATCGACGTGGATGCGCTGTGCGACGGCGCCGAGGTCTACATCGGCGGAATCATGGAGCACATCGAGGAAGCCGGCGTCCACTCCGGTGATTCGGCCTGCGCGCTGCCGCCGGTGACGTTGGGCCGCAGCGACATCGAGAAGGTGCGTAAGGCCACCGAAGCCATCGCGCATGGGATCGGGGTGGTCGGGCTGCTCAACGTGCAATACGCACTCAAAGACGACGTCCTCTACGTCCTGGAGGCCAACCCGCGCGCCAGCCGTACCGTTCCTTTCGTATCCAAGGCCACGGCCGTCCCGCTCGCCAAGGCGTGCGCGCGGATCATGTTGGGCGCCAGCATCGCCCAACTCCGCGAGGAAGGGATGCTGGTGGCCTCCGGCGACGGCGGAAACGCCGACCCCTACGCTCCCATCGCGGTCAAAGAAGCCGTGTTGCCGTTCCACCGGTTCCGCCGCGCCGACGGGGCCGCCATCGATTCGCTGCTGGGCCCGGAGATGAAATCCACCGGTGAGGTGATGGGCATCGACCGTGATTTCGGCAGCGCATTCGCCAAGAGTCAGACGGCAGCCTACGGCTCGCTGCCGGCGCACGGGACGGTGTTCGTGTCGGTCGCCAACCGCGACAAGCGCTCACTGGTGTTCCCGGTGAAACGACTCGCCGACTTGGGGTTTCGCGTTCTGGCCACCGAGGGTACCGCGGAGATGTTGCGCCGCAACGGGATTCCGTGTGACGAGGTACGCAAGCATTTCGAGTCGCCGCAGCCGGGCCGCCCCGAGATGTCGGCCGTCGACGCCATCCGGGCCGGCGAGGTCGACATGGTCATCAATACTCCCTACGGCAATTCCGGTCCGCGCATCGACGGCTACGAGATCCGCTCGGTCGCGGTGGCCGTCAACATTCCGTGCATCACCACGGTGCAGGGCGCGTCGGCCGCCGTACAGGGCATCGAAGCCGGGATCCGCGGCGACATCGGGGTGCGGTCGCTGCAGGAGCTGCACCGCGCGATCGATTCGCGGAGCGCCGACCGATGACCGGTTTCGGCGCCCGGCTGGCCGAGGCCAAGGCGCGCCGGGGGCCGCTGTGTTTGGGTATCGATCCGCACCCCGAGCTGCTGCGGGCCTGGGATCTGCCGGCCACCGCCGACGGCCTGGCGGCGTTCTGTGATATCTGCGTGCAGGCCTACGCCGGTTTCGCGGTGGTCAAGCCGCAGGTGGCGTTCTTCGAGGCCTACGGCGCCGCGGGATATGCGGTGCTGGAACGCACCATTGCCGCGTTACGAGCCGACGGGGTGCTGGTGCTGGCCGACGCCAAGCGCGGCGACGTCGGCTCCACGATGGCCGCCTACGCCGCGGCCTGGGCCGGCGACTCGCCGTTGGCCGCCGACGCCGTGACCGCCTCGCCGTATCTGGGGTTCGGGTCGCTGCGGCCGCTGCTGGAGGTCGCTGCGGCTCATGGCCGAGGCGTGTTCGTGCTGGCAGCAACTTCCAACCCCGAGGGTGCGACGGTGCAGCGCGCCGACGCCGACGGCCGCACGGTGGCGCAGCTGATCGTCGACGACGTCGCCGCAGCCAACCGGGCGGCCGGACCCGGGCCCGGATCCGTCGGGGTGGTCGTCGGGGCAACCGTCCTGCAGCCCCCCGACCTGAGCGCCCTGAGTGGACCGGTGCTGGTGCCCGGTGTCGGGGTGCAGGGTGGGCGGCCCGAAGCGCTCGGCGGACTGGGCGGGGCGGCGCCGGACCAGCTGTTGCCCGCGGTGTCGCGTGAGGTGCTGCGGGCGGGTCCCGGTGTTGCGGCGATCCGGTCCGCGGCCCAACGATTACTTGAGGCCGTCGCCTACCTGTCGGCGGTGTAGCGGCCCGTCCCGCTCTCTGCCCACGAACTCGGCACCCAGGCCCTGCCTTGCCGTGATTGCCATGGTGGCTGCAATCTCGGGTCCGGTCGCGACCATGGCGGCAATCTGGACGCGACCAAGGCCCGCACCGCAGAAGTCCGGACAAGTCAATGCACCGACGCCCCGCAGTGGCGCGACGTGGTGAAAGTAGTGAGACACGCGCGACTCGCCACTGAAAATGCGTGATCCACGGCACTATGCTTCGTTGAGGCCGGCGCCGGCGAGCCCCGGCTTCCTGACGGTGATGGTTGATCAGCGCATCTGGTACCGAAAACCGCTGCTAGAGGGGGTTATCACAGTGAGAAACCTCAAGATCTGGCCGGTCCTCCAGCCGGGCTCCCGGGTCTGTCCGGCGGACCTGTGAGTCGCCTTGCAAGGCGGGTCCACGCTGGGCATTCGTCGCCGTAACCAGGGGGTCGGGTTAGATTTCGTCAGAGAGCGTGAGTACGGTCGTCTGCGCTGGCTGGAATACCCGGCCAAGACAAGTGAATATCGATTGATATCGATGAGAGACGGAGGAATCGTGGCCCTTCCCCAGTTGACCGACGAGCAGCGCGCGGCCGCGTTGGAGAAGGCTGCTGCCGCACGTCGAGCGCGAGCAGAGCTCAAGGACCGGCTCAAGCGTGGCGGCACCAACCTCACCCAGGTGCTCAAGGACGCCGAAACCGACGAAGTTCTGGGCAAGATGAAGGTGTCCGCGCTGCTTGAGGCGTTGCCGAAGGTGGGCAAGGTCAAGGCGCAGGAAATCATGACCGAGCTGGAGATCGCGCCGACTCGCCGCCTGCGTGGTCTGGGCGACCGTCAGCGCAAGGCGTTGCTGGAAAAATTCGGCTCCGCCTAGCCCAGCCCCCCGCCGACGATGCAGGCCGGAGGGCCTGAGGTGGGTGTTCCGCCCGCGTGCGGGGGCGAGGCGGGCCGCCCGGCCCGACGCCCGGGAATGCAGCTCGAACGGCCTGTACCGGGTGCCGGTCCAGGGGCATCAGCATCAGTGAGTGCCGGCGAGGGGCCGGGCACAGGACGTGTCGTCGTGTTGTCCGGTCCCTCTGCGGTCGGTAAGTCGACCGTGGTCCAGTGCCTGCGTGAGCGCATTCCGAACCTGCACTTCAGCGTCTCGGCCACGACGCGGGTGCCACGCCCGGGTGAGGTCGACGGCGTCGACTACCACTTCGTCAGCCCCGCCCGTTTCCAGCAATTGATCGACGGCGGCGACCTGCTGGAATGGGCCGAGATCCACGGCGGCCTGCACCGGTCGGGCACTCTGGCCAAGCCGGTGCGGCAAGCCGCCGCGTCGGGTGAGCCGGTTCTGATCGAGGTCGACCTCGCCGGCGCCAGGGCGATCAAGAAGGCGATGCCCGAGGCCATCACCGTGTTTCTGGCGCCGCCCAGCTGGGAAGACCTGGAGGCCAGACTGGTCGGCCGGGGCACCGAAACGCCGGAGGTCATCCGTCGCCGCCTGGACACCGCGCGCATCGAATTGGCAGCCCAACATGACTTCGACAAGGTCGTGGTGAACCGTCGATTGGAGTCTGCGTGCGCCGAATTGGTATCCTTGCTGGTTAGTGCTCTGCCCGGCTCTGCATGAGTCCCAGAATCGAGATTTTTGCCGCTTTCGCACCGCTCTACGCCGCCAGGAGAAAGTCTTTCGTGAGTATTCCGCAGTCAGACGCGCCGCTAGCCGGTTCCGCTCCGGATCAGTTCGATCCGGCATCAGCCGGAATTGGGGCCTACGACACCCCGCTCGGCATCACCAACCCGCCCATCGACGAGTTGCTGGACCGCGTCTCGAGCAAATACGCCCTGGTGATTTACGCGGCGAAGCGTGCCCGCCAGATCAACGACTACTACAACCAGCTCGGCGAGGGCATCCTGGAGTACGTGGGTCCGCTGGTCGAGCCCGGGTTGCAGGAAAAGCCGCTATCCATCGCCCTGCGCGAGATCCACGCCGATCTGCTCGAGCACACCGAGGGCGAGTAACAGGGCCGGGCCCCGGATGGACCGAAAGCGGATCCCCAAACAGGTCATAGTCGGCGTCTCCGGTGGTATCGCCGCCTACAAGGCCTGCACAGTCGTTCGTCAGCTCGCCGAGGCCGGGCATCATGTCCGGGTCATCCCCACTGAATCCGCGCTGCGCTTTGTCGGGGCGGCGACCTTCGAGGCGCTCTCCGGTCAGCCGGTGCGCACCGACGTTTTCGACGACGTGCCCGCCGTCCCACACGTTCACCTGGGACAGCAGGCCGACCTCGTCGTCGTCGCACCGGCCACCGCCGACCTGCTGGCCCGGGCGGTGCACGGCCGCGCCGATGACCTGCTGACCGCGACTCTGCTCACGGCGCGATGTCCGGTGCTGTTCGCGCCGGCGATGCACACCGAGATGTGGTTGCACCCGGCCACCGTCGACAACGTCGCCACCCTGCGCCGCCGCGGTGCGGTGGTGCTCGAACCCGCATTCGGGCGCCTCACCGGCAGTGACAGCGGCCCGGGACGATTGCCCGAGGCCGAGGAGATCACCACTTTTGCCCAGCTGCTGCTGGAGCGGCACGACGCCCTGCACTACGACCTTGCCGGCCGCAAACTCCTGGTGACCGCCGGCGGCACCCGTGAGCCGATCGACCCGGTGCGCTTCATCGGCAACCGCAGCTCCGGCAAGCAGGGATATGCCGTCGCGCGGGTCGCCGCCCAGCGCGGCGCCGAGGTCACGCTGATCGCCGGACATACGGCCGGGCTCATCGACCCTGCCGGTGTCAACGTGGTGCGCGTCAGCTCGGCGCAGCAACTCGGCGACGCGGTGTCCAAGCACGCACCTGAGGTCGACGTGCTGGTGATGGCGGCAGCTGTCGCCGACTTCCGGCCCGCGCAGGTATCGGCAGCCAAGATAAAAAAGGGCCCGGACAACCAGGCCGGGCCGCCGACGATTGAGCTCGTCCGCAACGACGATGTGCTGGCCGGCGTGGTGCGCGCCCGCGAGCATGGACAGCTGCCCAATATGCGGGCCATTGTGGGGTTCGCCGCCGAGACCGGTGACGCCAACGGCGATGTGCTGTTCCACGCCCGGGAAAAGCTGCGACGCAAGGGCTGCGATCTGCTGGTCGTCAACGCGGTCGGTGACGGCAGGGCCTTCGAGGTGGACAACAACGATGGCTGGCTGTTGGCTTCCGACGGAACCGAGTCGGCGCTGCAGCACGGTTCCAAGACGCTGATGGCCAGTCGTATCGTTGACGCGATCGTCGCGTTTTTGCATGGCTGTATCGGGTAGCGGATCGGCGGGTGTAGGCCTGTACGGCGGCTGGAGAGGTGCTGGACGATCCCTTGCCCGAGTGGACGAACTGAAATTGTTGCCGGAGGATATAATTCGGCTACCTAATTATTGGAAGGACGCAGAGTGAGCGAAAAGGGTCGGCTGTTTACCAGTGAGTCGGTGACCGAAGGACATCCCGACAAGATCTGTGATGCGATCAGCGACTCGGTCCTCGACGCGCTTCTGGCGGAGGATCCCCGCTCACGCGTCGCGGTCGAGACGCTGGTGACCACCGGGCAGGTGCACGTGGTGGGCGAGGTGACCACCACGGCGAAAGCGGCGTTCGCCGACATCACCAACACAGTGCGCGCCCGAATTTTGGAGATCGGCTACGACTCGTCGGACAAGGGCTTCGACGGGGCATCCTGCGGAGTCAACATCGGCATCGGCGCCCAATCACCCGACATCGCTCAAGGTGTCGACACCGCCCATGAGGCGCGGGTCGAGGGTGCTGCGGACCCGCTGGACGCTCAGGGCGCCGGCGACCAGGGGCTGATGTTCGGCTACGCGATCAACGACACCCCTGAACTAATGCCGCTGCCCATCGCGCTGGCCCACCGGCTGTCGCGGCGGCTGACCGAGGTCCGCAAGAACGGCGTGCTGCCCTACCTGCGCCCGGATGGCAAGACGCAGGTCACCATCGCCTACGAGGACAACGTGCCGGTGCGGCTGGACACCGTGGTGATCTCCACGCAGCACGCCGCCGACGTCGACCTGGAGAAGACGCTGGATCCTGACATCCGCCAGCACGTGCTCACGAGTGTGCTCGACGAATTGGCCCACCAGACGCTGGATGCCTCACAGGTGCGGGTGCTGGTGAACCCGACCGGCAAGTTTGTTCTCGGCGGGCCCATGGGTGACGCCGGCTTGACCGGCCGCAAGATCATCGTCGACACCTACGGCGGCTGGGCCCGTCACGGCGGCGGCGCGTTCTCCGGCAAGGACCCGTCCAAGGTGGACCGGTCGGCGGCGTACGCGATGCGCTGGGTGGCCAAGAACGTCGTCGCAGCCGGGCTGGCAGAGCGGGTGGAGGCGCAGGTGGCCTACGCCATCGGTAAAGCCGCCCCGGTGGGCTTGTTCGTCGAGACGTTCGGCACCGAAACGGTCGACCCGGTCAAGATCGAAAAGGCCATCGGTGAGGTGTTCGACTTGCGGCCCGGGGCGATCATCCGCGACCTGGACCTGCTGCGCCCGATCTATGCGCCGACGGCTGCCTACGGGCACTTCGGCCGCACCGATATCGAACTGCCGTGGGAGCAGCTCAACAAGGTCGACGACCTCAAGCGCGCCATCTAGTTCCCGGCGCGAGCTGACCTGCGCTCATTGCTCGACGCTGGGCGGCAACGGGTGGTCGGGCTCCAACGCGGGCAGGCCGTCGATGCTGCGGCGGGTGCGCTCGACCAGGCGGACGTAGGCTTCCTCGGGTGCCTTGGCGTGGTGGGCGTCGAGCACCGGCCGCTCGTCGACCAGCTCGTAGTAGGGCACCGCGAAGCCGCATGCATCGGCGATCCGCTCGACGTCGACTACAATGGCGGCCCGGGCCCCCGGGTGTAGCGTTCCGAAATGCCTTCGGATGCGGTCGAATTCAGCCTCGTCGGGGCGCACCACTCGTCCGGTGCCGAACAGCCGCAGGATCCGGGAGTTGCGGGTGAACGAGCAGAACATGATGGTGATCCGGCTGTTGTCGCGCAGGTGAGCGATGGTCTCGGCGCCGCTGCCGAACAAGTCGATGTAGGCGACGGTGTGGTCGTCGAGCACCGCGAAGGTGTCGCGGTATCCCTTGGGGGAGAGGTTGACTCGCCCGCCGTCCGACGGCGCGGTGGCAACGAAGAACATGGCCTGCTTGCCGATGAACTCCCTTAACGACTCGTCGATGTGAGAGAACACCTTCGCCATGGTTGTCGAGCCTACGCGAGCGCCGGTGAAGCTAACCGGTGAAGCGGTAGTCGTCGAGATCGAAGCGGCGACTGCGCCAGTAGGCCTGCATGGTCGTGGTCGGGCGCAACGGCACGTCGCCGTTCTTGTCGAAGTAGTAGCTGTTGGCCAGCCGGCAGCTGTCCTGCCAGAAGACCTGGCGGTGCCGGCGGCGCATCACCTCGGCGAAATAGCGGGCGTTGGCTTCCTCGGTCACTTCGACACGGGTCGCGCCGTCTCGTCGGGCTCGCTTGAGGCACCGCAGGATGTGGTGGGTCTGCGCCTCGATGAGCGCGAAATACGACGAGCCGACATAGCCGTAGGGGCCAAACACCGTGAAGAAGTTGGGGTAACCGGGGACGCTGACGCCCTCGTAAGCCTGAGTTCGGTGTTCGTCCCAGAATCGGCTCAAGGATCGGCCGCCGCGCCCCATCACCGGATAGGTGAGCACGTCGTCGGTGTCGAGCACCTTGAAGCCGGTCGCCAGGATCAGCACGTCGATCTCGTGGTCGACGCCGTCGGTGGTGGCCACCGCCGACGGGGTGATCTTGTCTATCGGTTCGGTGACCAACTGGACGTTGTCGCGGTTGAAGGTGGACAAGTAGCTGTTGTGGAAGCCCGGCCGTTTGCAGCCCACCGCGTAGCGCGGCGTGAGTTGGTCGCGTACCACCGCGTCTTCCACCTGCTGGCGCAGATACCGCCGTCCCAGTACCGCGCTCCATCGGGCCAGCGGAAACACCGTGAAGTAGTGCGCCGAGATCGGGAAGGTCACTTCCACGAAGGCCTGGCTGAGCCACCGCTGGACGGCTTTGCCGCCAGGAATGCGCATCGCCCCGCGGGCCGCCGCCGGCAGCGGCACGTCGAATTTCGGGAAGCACCAGATGGGTGTCCGCTGAAAAACGGTGAGGTGTTTGACAATTGGCGCGATCTCGGGGATGACTTGGACCGCCGACGCGCCGGTGCCGATGATCGCGACGCGCTTACCGGTCAGGTCTTGGCTGTGGTCCCATCGCGCGGTGTGCATGGTGATGCCGTCGAACGAGTCCACCCCGTCGATGTCGGGCAGTTTCGGCACGGTCAACACGCCGCTGGCGTTGATCACAAACCTGGCGGTCACCACATCGCCGGGGTCTGTCTGGATCCGCCACAGACGCTGCTCGTCGTCGTATTCGGCGGCCTGCACCTTGGTGTTGAAGCGGATGCGCGACCGGATTCCGTATTTGTCGACGCAGTGCTCGGCGTATGCCCGAAGTTCGCGGCCGGGTGCGTAGGTGCGCGACCAGCGCTCGCTCTGCTCGAACGAGAACTGGTAGGAAAACGACGGAATATCCACGGCGATACCGGGATAGGTGTTCCAGTACCAGGTTCCGCCGACTCCGTCGCCGGCTTCGATCAGCAGATAGTCGTGGAACCCGGCCCGGTCGAGCTTGATCGCCGCACCGATCCCGGAGAATCCGGCGCCGACGATCAGTATCTGGTAGTCGGGCTTCATGAGCGCTCGCTTCCGATGAGGTGCAGCCCGTGCTTGGGTCGCAGGGTCAGCGTCGCCTCGAGTTCGACAGGGTAGTGCGGCGCGAGGTCAAAGACAAAGCGCTGACTCATGATTGCCGCGATCAACACCATTTCCATCAGGGCGAAGCTCTGTCCGATGCAGATACGACGGCCGCCTCCGAACGGCAGATAGGCCGAGCGGGGACGGTCCTTGGCGCCGCTGCCCAAAAACCGGCCGGGATCGAACTTCTCCGGGTCGGGCCACCAGCGCGGGTCGTGGTGAATGTGGTGGATCGGGATGACGACGGTGGTTCCGCGGCGGACGTGGTGCCCGCCGACGACGTCGTCCGTGACGGCCTTGCGGGCCAGCACCCACACCGAGGAGAAGTAGCGCTGCGATTCCTGCAAGCAGGCTGTCGTCCACGGCAGCTTGCCCAGGTCGTCTGCGGTCGGCCGGCTGGTCCCCAGCACGTCGTCGACCTCGGCGAGCATCCGGTCACGGGCCTCGGGGTGCAACGCCATCAGATACCAGAACCACGACATCGCGTTCGCGGTGGTTTCGTGACCGGCGAGCATGAAGGTCAGCGCCTCGTCGCGGACCCGCTGGCGCGGCCAGTTTGCGCCGTCGGCGTGCAGCAGCACGTTCAGCAGGTCTTCGGAGTGCGTCGGATGGGCCAGCCGGTCGTCGATCACCGCGTTGACCGCCGCGTCGAGCGCCAGCGTGATGTCCTGCATCTCCCGTAACGGCGGCGGCAGCCGGACGCCGGAAAAAGTGCACCAGACCAGCGCGTCGTAGACCGGACGCGGCATCAGCCCCCACAACCCCAGACGCTCCAGCTTCTCGGCCCGGCGCAGCCCGCG
The DNA here is from genome assembly GCF_002102175.1 of Mycobacterium gastri. Classification (GTDB taxonomy): domain Bacteria; phylum Actinomycetota; class Actinomycetes; order Mycobacteriales; family Mycobacteriaceae; genus Mycobacterium; species Mycobacterium gastri. The sequence continues at coordinate 24,766 of NZ_LQOX01000089.1, forward strand.
GGTCGCCAGGTCATTCATGCTGTGCACCAGCGGCCCGAAGTCCTGGCTGAACAGGGCATTGGCGACCACGCGCAGGGTTGCCCGGACCATCGCCTCGTGCATGTCGAACGGCGTGGACGACACGACCGCGGCGGTGACGTCTTGGATCGGGTCGATCATCAAGTCGACGAGGCCGTTGAGGTGCCGCCGGGCAAAAGTCGGGTTCAGCACGCCGCGGTGCGCGGCCCACGAGTCGCCCTCATCGGTGAGCAGGTTGATGCCGGCAGCCGCTCGGATGGGCTCGTATTCGTCGGACTTGACGTATTTCAGCCGCGCCTCGTGTAACACGTGGTCGATATAGCCTGGATGCGTGATGGAAATGAAACGTCTTCCACCGCAACGGAATCGGACGATATCGCTGCCGCGTACCCGGCCTAGGAAGCCGTCGCCGGCATCGAAGCCGACGGTGAGGGCCTCACGCGTCATCGTCCAGGTGCTCAGACGTCTGGCCGGCCGGTTCAAGGGTCGGTCGGCGATCACACTGGCCATGAGCTCACTGTATGGGCGGCGCCGGCCGCGGGTAATGAGACTATGGGACAAAGAGTTGGGAATTTAGGACAGATCATGGAACATGCGCAGGCCGAGGTGAGTCACGGGGTCTATGCGACCCGGGTGCTCTGCGAGGTGGCCAACGAGCACGGGGTGCCCACCAGCGATGTGCTTGCCGGCACCGCGATCGGGCCGGCGGACCTCGATGATCCCGATGCCGTCATCAGCGCCGGCGACGAGATCCTTGCCGTCCGCCGGTTGCTGGCCCGGTTGCCGGACCATGCCGGGATCGGGGTCGACGTGGGAAGCCGGTTCACGCTCACCCATTTGGGACTGTTCGGATTTGCGGTGATGTCTTGTGCCACTTTGCGCGAACTCTTCAACATCGCGATGCGCTACTTTGCGCTGACGATGTTGCACATCGACGTCCGGTTGTTCGAAACGGCCGGCGACTGTTTGCTCGAGCTGGACGCCGGTCACTTGCCGGCCGACGTGCGACGGTTTTTCATCGAACGCGACATCGCCGGAATCCTAGCCACCACAACAAGCTTCGCATTGCCGGTGGCGGCCAAGTATGCCGAGCAGGTGTCGGCGGAAGTGGCGGTCGACGAGCGGTTGTTGCGGCCGCTGCTCGAACTGGTGCCGATTCACCACGTCGCATTCGGCCGGGCCCACAACAGGTTGCACTTCCCGCGTGCCATGTTCGACGAGCCGTTGCCGCAAGCAGATCGCCACACCCTGGAAATGTGTATGGCGCAGTGCGACGTGCTGATGCAGCGCAATGAGCAACGCCAGGGCATCACTGCGCTGGTGCGCACCAAGCTGTTTCGTGATTCCGGACTATTTCCGGCGCTGCCCGACGTCGCGGCCGAGCTCGGCCTGCATCCGCGCACCCTGCGGCGCAGGCTTGCCGAGGAGGGCACGTCTTTTCGCGCCTTGCTGAACGAGGCGCGCTCCACCGTGGCCGTCGACTTGTTGTGCAATGTCGGTCTGACCACCGAAGAGGTGTCCAGGCGGCTGGGCTATACCGAGGTCTCGACGTTCTCGCACGCCTTCAAACGGTGGTACGGCGTGGCACCCAGCGCGTATCCACAGCGAAACTAGGAAGCTACGGCTACCCGTGCAACGCCTCGCGCAACGCCGTCAGCCCGCGATCCATCGCGGCGGTGGCCGCCGGCACCACACCGGCGTAGCCGACGTAGCCGTGCACCATCGTCTCGGCGTTGTGCACCTCGACGGGCACGCCGGCGGCGCTCAGCCGCTCGCCATAGCGGATGCCGTCGTCACGCAGCGGGTCGTATCCGGCGACCCCGATGTAGGCCGGCGGCAGGCCGGCCAGGTTCTCCGCCCGGCCCGGCGCCATCCCCGCCGGCGGGTCGGACAAGTCGATTCCGCCTGCGTACCAACGAGAGAACGCGGCCACCGCCTTGGCGTCCAGGATCTGCGCGGTGGCGTTCTCGGTGAACGACGGCAGCGACTGGTCCCACATCGTGGAGGGATACCACAACAGCTGGAAAGCCAGGTTCGGTCCGGCATTGTCACGAGCTTGCTGGGCCATCACCGCGGCGATGGTGCCGCCCGCCGAATCCCCGGCGACCGCCAGCCGGGTGCTGTCGGCCCCGATGTCGGCAGCCCGTTCGGCGGCCCATAACGTTGCGGCCCAGGCGTCTTCGACGGCGGCGGGATAGGGATGCTCGGGCGCCAGCCGGTAGTCGACCGACACGATCACCGCGCCGGCGCCCACGGCATGGTGACGGCAGGTGCCGTCATGGGTGTCGAGATCGCCCATCACGAAACCGCCGCCGTGGAAGTACAGCACCACCGGCGGGGCACTGCCTTGAACGGAATCTGTTGGCGGCCAATAGATCCGGATGCCGATGCCGCCGGCTGGCCCGTCGATCGACAGGTCTTCGACACGTAGGTCGGGGTGTACTGGTCGGCGCGGCAAATCGCGCATCCGCTGGCGCATGGCGTCGATTCCGTCGTTGGTAGATAGCCGAAAGGGAACCGCATCCAGTACCTTCAGCAGGATGGAGTCGAGAGCGGGTCGTTCGTCGGCGGTCTGGTCCAAGCTGGGCATGCAGGTACCGTACGCATCTCGTCTGGTGACCGGTGCTTGGGTGGTGGCCGGGTGGGCGGGTCTGGCTTACGGCGTGTACTTGACCGTGATCGCGATCAGCCGCCCGCCGGGCACCGAATTGACCGGACACTGGATTCTGCAGCCCCCGTTCAAGGCGTCGATGGCGGTGCTGCTGGCTCTGGCGGCGGTTGCCCACCCGATTGCGCGTGAGCGGCGGTGGCTGGTGCCGGCGCTGCTGTTCTCGGCCGCCGGTGACTGGCTGTTGGCCATCCCGTGGTGGACACAGTCATTCGTCTTCGGACTCGGCTCATTCCTGTTGGCGCACCTGTGTTTTCTGGGCGCAATGCTGCCCCTGGCGCTGGGGCGGGCCCCGTCGCGTGCGCGCCTGGCTCCGGTGGTGCTGATGTGTGTGGGAGCGGTATCCCTGTTGGTCTGGTTCTGGCCGCACCTGGCCCAGGAGAAGCTGACGGTTCCGGTGACCGTCTACCTCCTGGCGCTGACGGCGATGGTGTGCACCGCTTTTTTGGCGCGCCTGCCGACGATCTGGACGGCCGTCGGAGCGCTGAGTTTCGCGGTATCGGATTCGATGATCGCGATCAGCCGATTCATCTTGGGCAACGAAGCGCTGGCGGTCCCAATCTGGTGGTCGTACGCCGCCGCGGAAATCCTGATCACGGCCGGGTTCTTCTTCGGGCGAGAAATCCCGGATAGCACCGCCGCGCCGGCTGACAGCTAAGCGGATTGTCCAGCAACGTATCTCGCGGTTTCGACCGGACGCCCCTCCAGATCGAGCCGATCGCTCGAATCCTTCCCATGCTGTCGGTACCGCACCTGGATCGCGAATTCGACTACTTGGTGTCGGCCGAGCAGTCCGACGACGCCCAGCCGGGGGTGAGGGTACGGGTGCGGTTCCATGGCCGGCTGGTCGACGGGTTCGTGCTGGAGCGCCGCAACGACACCGACCACCAGGGCAAGCTGGGTTGGCTGGATCGGGTGGTGTCGGCCGAACCGGTGCTCACCCCGGAAATCCGCCGGTTGGTCGACGCGGTGGCCGCCCGTTATGCCGGCACCCGGGCCGACGTGTTGCGGCTGGCCATTCCGGCCCGGCACGCGAGGGTGGAACGGGAACCCGAGCTGATCGCCGACCGGCCCGATGTCGACCCGGTCGACCCGTCGGGCTGGCAGCTGTACGGCCGCGGTGGCCAGTTCCTGGCCGCGCTCGCCCAGGCTCGGGCCGCGCGCGCGGTGTGGCAGGCGTTGCCGGGGGAGCGGTGGGCGGATCGCTTCGCCGAGGCCGCCGCGCAGACGGTGCGCGCCGGCCGTGCGGTCCTGGGGATAGTGCCTGATCAACGCGATCTGGACACGTTGTGGCAGGCCGCGACGGCCCGGATCGACGAGTCCAGCGTGGTGGCGCTGTCGGCCGGCCTGGGACCGGCCGCGCGCTACCGCAGGTGGCTGGCCGCGCTGCGGGGCAGCGCGCGGCTGGTGATCGGTACCCGGAGCGCCGTGTTCGCGCCGCTGACGGACCTGGGGCTGGTCATGGTCTGGGCTGACGGCGACGACAGCCTGGCCGAGCCGCGGGCGCCTTACCCTCATGCTCGGGAGGTGGCGATGCTGCGTGCTCATCAGGCCCGGTGCGCGGCCCTGATCGGCGGCTACGCGCGAACCGCCGAAGCCCACGCCTTGGTGCGCAGCGGCTGGGCCCACGACATCGTCGCGGCCCGCCCCGTGGTGCGGGCACGCAGCCCGCGCGTCGTCGCCCTCGACGACAGCGGGTACGCCGAGGAACGCGACCCGGCCGCCCGCACCGCCCGACTGCCGTCCATCGCCCTGCGCGCCGCGCGCGCCGCGCTGCAGGCCGCGGCACCGGTCCTGGTTCAGGTGCCTCGCCGCGGCTATGTGCCGTCGCTGGCCTGCGGTCGTTGCCGGGCGATCGCCCGCTGCCGGCACTGCACCGGTCCGTTGTCGCTGCAGGAGCGCGGCGGGCCGGAGGCGGTGTGCCGCTGGTGCGGTCGCACCGAGCTGGCGCTGCGCTGCGCTCGTTGCGGATCGGATTGGGTGCGTGCCGTCGTGGTCGGGGCCCGGCGGACCGCCGAAGAGCTCGGCCGGGCGTTCCCGGGTACGGCGGTGATCACCTCGTCGGGCGATGCCGTCGTCCCCGAGGTTGCCGCCCGTCCGGCGTTGGTGGTCGCGACCCCCGGAGCCGAACCCCGGGCGTCCGGTGGGTACGGGGCGGCGCTGCTGCTGGACACCTGGGCGCTGCTGGGGCGACAGGACCTGCGCGCCGCCGAGGACGCGCTTTGGCGCTGGATGGCGGCGGCGGCGCTGGTGCGGTCGCGGGCTGACGGCGGCGTGGTGATGGTGGTCGCCGAATCAGCCATCCCGACGGTGCAATCCCTGATTCGCTGGGACCCGGTGGGCCATGCCGAGGCCGAGCTGATGGCCCGCAGCGAAGTGGGGCTGCCGCCGAGCGTGCACATCGCAGCCCTCGACGGCACTGCCGAGGCGGTGAGGGCACTGATTGCTGCGGCCCGGCTGCCCGACCCCGAACGCTTCCAAGCCGAGTTGCTCGGCCCGGTCGATCTGCCGCCCGGCGTGCGCCGACCGGCCGGCATCCCCGCCGGAGCGACCGTCACCAGGATGCTGGTGCGGGTTCGCCGTGAGCACGGCCTGGAACTGGCAGCCTGCCTGCGGCGCGGGGTCTCCGTGCTCAGCGCACGTCAACCCCACGAGCCGGTGCGGGTGCAGATCGACCCGCTGCACATTGGTTAGTTCCGGGGTTAGTTCCGGGGTTAGTTCCGGGGTTAGTTCCGGCCCACTCCATCACGCCGTAGGTGAAGTATTCGCGGCTGAGCTCGCTGAGTTCGGTGTCCAGCCTGGCTGGCGGAGACCAGGATTGGGCCAAGCGGTGCCAACACCTCGGCTGCCATCGCGGGGTAGTCGCCCAGTGCCCACATGTCCCGGTGAGTGGTGGCCGGGGCCTGGCTTTCGCTGACGGGGTGTCATGAGCCATCGGATCTCCTGCCGACAGTGGACAGCTCAGGGGGCGACGGCGTCGTCGGCGGCGGGCTGCAGGTTTCGGCAACCGAATCCGATCATGCCCGGAAGAAAATATATAGCCGGTCAATAGTCTATGTCTACGACTATCGGACGCTGTTAGACTTTACTTTGCTGCAGCCCGTGTAAGGCGACGACGAAAGTTGACGACCCGGTGGACCGGGGAAGGGGGCCATGATGTCCACGGAGAATGTGACGGCAGCTGAGGAATCGGTGGATGCGATCACCGATTCGCTACTGACGGCGTCTCGGTTGCTGGTAGCCATCTCGGCTCATTCCATCGCGCAGATCGATGAGACGATCACCATTCCGCAGTTCCGGACCCTGGTGATTCTGTCCAGTCGAGGTCCGATCAACTTGGCCACCCTGGCGACCCTGCTGGGCGTGCAGCCGTCGGCGACCGGCCGGATGGTCGACCGGCTGGTCGGCGCGGGGATGATCGACCGTCAGCCGCACCCGAACTCCCGGCGTGAATTGCTCGCCGTGCTGACCAAGCGGGGCCGGGATCTGGTCCGCCGGGTCACCGCTCTTCGGCGTGCCGAAATCGCCCGCATCGTCGAGCAAATGCCGCCGGCCGAACGTCATGGTTTGGTGCGTGCCCTGACGGCGTTTACCGCCGCCGGTGGCGAACCCGACGCGCATGTCGACATGGAGTTGTAGCACGCCGCAGTACCGTGTCGGGCCGGTCGCCTGGGCGGCGGATGGCCCGACACGGCGTGAGCCGACTCAGATCTTGACCGCGGTGCCGATCAAGACCTCCCAATCCATGACGCCGCCGGTCAAATACTCCGCCGCCAGCTCGACCAGCTGGGCGTCGAGTTCGGCGGCCAGCACCGCGTTGTCGCCAATGTTGGCGTAGGCCTCGATCGTCGGGCCGTAGTGAGTCTTGAAGTAGTCGTGGACGTCCTGCGCGGTGCTGAAACGCGTGACCTTCAACGGCTCGCGACGCGTCTTGACATCGGTGACTCGATCACCCAGCAGGCCGCGGAAGTAGTTTTCCCGGCCCCACAGGGCCGACGGGGGTAACGCCGCCGACAGGCTCGGGCGGTAGGGCCGGATGGTGGCCAGCATCCGGCCGAAGAATCCTTCCGGCGTCCAGCTGATCACGCCGATGGTTCCGCCCGGCTTGCAGACCCGGACCAACTCGTCGGCCGAGCACTGGTGATCCGGGGCGAACATGACGCCGATCGCCGAGATCACGGCGTCGAACTCGCCCTCGGCGAATGGCAGAGCTTGCGCGTTGGCTTCCTGGTACTCGAGGGTCAGCCCCAACTCCGCGGCGCGTGCCGCAGACCGCTGCAGCAGCTCCGGGGTGAGATCGGTGGAAACGACGGTGGCTCCGGCCTTGGCCGCCGGCAGCGAGATGTTGCCGGAACCGGCCGCGACGTCGAGCACCCGCACGCCCGGCCCGATGCCCGCGGCAGCGACCAGGATCGGGCCGAGTGGGGCCATCACCTGCTCGGCCATCAGGGCGTAGTCGCCGAGGGCCCACATCGCGCGGTGCGTGGCCGCGAGCGTGGCGTCTTCGCGGATCGGTGTGTCGAGAGTCATGGAGAGCTCCTTTGGGAAGGGGAAGGGCTGCGTTACGTCGACATCGTCGTCGCAGGCTCGGTGGGAAACTCGGGAGAGAGATCGTTTCCCTAGGATATAGTATGCATTAGCAAGGTTATAACTGGCTGAGAATTTGGCGGGCCCGGATTGTGGCCCGCGACACGTCGGTGCGGCTGGCGGGCTACCTAGACTGTTGCGGTGCGCATCGTTTTCGCGGGCACGCCCGAACCCGCGCTGCCGGCACTGCGTAGCCTCATCGACTCGCCTCGTCACGATGTGGTCGCGGTGCTGACCCGTCCCGACGCCGCTTCCGGGCGGCGAGGCAGGCCGGAGCCGTCGCCGGTGGCCCGCGAGGCACTCGATCGCGGCATACCGGTGCTAAGGCCGTCGCGGCCCAACTCTGCGGAGTTCGTCGCCGAACTGTCGGAGGTGGCGCCGCAGTGTTGCGCGGTGGTGGCCTACGGGGCGCTGCTGGGCGACGGGCTGCTGGCGATTCCGCCGCGCGGCTGGGTCAACCTGCATTTCTCGCTGCTGCCCGCCTGGCGCGGCGCGGCGCCGGTGCAGGCCGCGATTGCCGCCGGGGACACCATCACCGGCGCCACAACCTTCCAGATCGAGCCCAGTCTGGACTCCGGCCCCGTCTATGGTGTGGTCACCGAAGCCATTCGGCCGACCGACACCGCGGGTGATCTGCTTGAGCGACTTGCCATTTCGGGTGCGGCCTTGCTTTCCGCCACCCTGGACGGCATTGCCGAGCAGCAGCTGACCCCGCGACCACAGCCGGCGGACGGGGTCAGCCTGGCGCCGAAGATCACTGTGGAGCAGGCCCGGGTGCGCTGGGAACTGTCGGCGGCGGTCGTCGAACGTCGCATCCGCGCCGTCACGCCCAACCCGGGCGCCTGGACGATCATTGGCGACTTGCGGGTCAAGGTCGGGCCGGTACGGCTCGACGGTGCAGCAAAACCCCCGGAATCGTTGCCGCCCGGCGCGATTCACGTAGACCGCAAGAGTGTGTGGATCGGCACCGGCTCCGAACCGGTGCGGCTGGGCCAGGTTCAGCCACCGGGCAAGAAGCTCATGGACGCTGCCGACTGGGCGCGTGGCGCCCGCCTGGACCCCGGCGCGCGGGCCTCGTGACCGCTAAGGATCAACGTTCCCGAACCGGTGAACGAGGCCGCCGCCGTCCGCTGGACCCGGCGCGCGCCGCGGCGTTCGATGCGTTGCGTGCGGTAAGCAGCCGGGACGCCTACGCAAACCTGGTGCTGCCCGCCCTGCTCCGGGAACGCGGCATCACCGGCCGCGACGCGGCGTTTGCCACCGAGTTGGCCTACGGGACGTGCCGCGTCAGGGGCCTGCTCGACGCGATCATCGGTGCCGCCGCCGGACGCGCACCGGAGGCGATCAACTCCGTTCTGCTCGACCTGCTGCGGCTGGGCGCCTACCAGCTGCTGCGCACCCGAGTCGGCACCCACGCCGCGGTGTCCACCACGGTCGACCAGGCCGGCATCGAATTCGATTCGGCGCGAGCAGGATTCGTCAATGCTGTACTAAGAGCCATCGCCGGGCGTGATGAGCGGAGCTGGGTGGACGAGCTGGCTCCCGACCCGCGCAGCGACCCAATCGGGTATCTCGCCTTCGTGCACGCCCACCCCCGCTGGATCGCCCAGGCCTTCGCCGACACCCTGGGCGCCGCCGCCGCAGAGCTCGACGCGGTGCTGGCCAGCGACGACGAACGGCCACTGGTGCACCTGGCGGCCTGCCCCGGGGTACTGACAGCCGCCGAGCTCGCTGCTGCGGTGGGCGGCGCCGTCGGTCGGTATTCGCCGTACGCGGTGTACCTGCCCGGCGGCGACCCGGCACAGCTGGCGCCGGTGCGCGACGGACAAGCCCTGGTCCAGGACGAGGGCAGCCAGTTGGTGGCCCGGGCACTGACGCTGGCTCCGGTCGAGGCGGACACTGGCCGGTGGCTGGATTTGTGTGCCGGACCAGGTGGTAAGACGGCCCTGCTAGCCGGCTTGGGTGTGCCATCAGGGGCCCGGGTGACCGCTGTCGAGCCGTCACCGCATCGCGCGGAGCTGGTGGCAGCTCACACCCGCGGGCTGCCGGTCGACGTGGTGCAGGCCGATGGTCGACAGACCGGGCTCGACCCCGGCTTTGACCGGGTGCTGGTCGATGTCCCGTGCACCGGGCTGGGCGCATTGCGCCGCCGTCCGGAGGCACGCTGGCGCCGTCAGCCGGCTGACGTGCCAGCGCTGGCCAAACTGCAACGCGAGCTGCTGGCTGCCGCGATTGCGCTGACTCGGCCGGGCGGTGTGGTGCTCTACGCGACCTGCTCACCGCACCTCGCCGAGACCGTGGGAGTGGTGGCCGACGCCCTGCGCCGGCATCCGGTGGCCGCGCTGGACACCTGGCCGTTGTTCGAACCCGTCACCAAGGGGCTCGGCGACGGACCCTACGTTCAGTTGTGGCCACACCGGCACGGCACCGACGCGATGTTCGCTGCCGCGCTGCAACGGCTCGCGTGACGCGCCGGTGCGCGTCGCACGTCGCGCCGACGGGCTCAGTAGTCTGTCGCTCATGTCTTGCTGCACGGGCGGGCCGATGATTGCGCCGTCGATCCTGGCTGCCGATTTCGCCCGGCTCGCCGACGAAGCAGCCGCAGTGCGCGGTGCCGACTGGTTGCATGTCGACGTGATGGACGGTCACTTCGTGCCGAACCTGACGATCGGCCTGCCGGTGGTGGAAAGCCTGCTGGCGGTAAGCCGCATCCCCATGGATTGTCATCTGATGATCGAGAACCCGGACCGGTGGGCTCCGCCCTACGCCGAAGCCGGCGCCCATAACGTCACGTTTCACGCCGAGGCCGCCGACAATCCGGTCGGGGTGGCCCGCGATATCCGGGCAGCGGGTGCCAAAGCGGGTATCAGCGTGAAGCCGGGGACGCCGCTGGAGCCGTATCTGGAGATCCTGCCGCACTTCGATACCCTGCTCGTCATGTCGGTGGAGCCCGGCTTCGGCGGCCAGAAGTTCATTCCCGAGGTGTTGAGCAAAGTGCGGGCGGTGCGCAAGATGGTCGATTCGGGTGAGTTGAAGATCCTCATCGAGATCGACGGCGGCGTTAACGCGGACACCATCGAGCAGGCGGCCGAGGCGGGTGTCGACTGCTTTGTCGCCGGATCGTCGGTGTATGGGGCAGACGACCCGGCCAGGGCGGTAGAGGCACTTCGGCAACGCGCCAGGGCCGCGTCACACTACCGTGGCCGGTGAGCAGCCGATGACTGTCGAGCAGGTCAAGAGCATCGAGGACGCCATGCGCCTCGCCATCGAGCAGTCCTACCTGGTCAAGGGCTCGACGTATCCGAACCCGCCCGTCGGGGCGGTCATCGTCGACACCGAGGGCCGGGTGGTCGGCGTCGGCGGCACCCAGCCCACCGGCGGCGACCACGCCGAGGTGGTGGCACTTCGCCGGGCCGGCGGCTTGGCCGCCGGCGCCATCGCGGTGGTCACCATGGAACCCTGCAACCACTACGGCAAGACGCCGCCATGCGTGAACGCCCTGATCGAAGCCAGGGTGGGCACGGTGATCTACGGCGTAGCCGACCCCAATGGAATCGCGGGGGGCGGTGCCGGGCGGTTGTCGGCAGCGGGCGTGCAGGTGCGCTCCGGGGTGCTAGCCGACCACGTGGCGGCCGGTCCGCTGCGCGAGTGGCTGCACAAGCAACGCACCGGGCTACCGCACGTGACGTGGAAGTACGCCACCAGTGTGGATGGCCGCAGCGCTGCCGCCGACGGCTCCAGCCAGTGGATTTCCAGCGAGGCCGCGCGCGCCGACCTGCATCGCCGGCGCGCCATCGCCGACGCGATCGTGGTCGGTACCGGCACCGTCCTGGCCGACGACCCGGTCCTGACGGCCCGGCTGCCGGACGGGTCCCTGGCGGCAAAACAGCCGCTGCGGGTGGTGGTGGGCACCCGCGACATACCGCCGGAGGCAAAGGTTCTCAACGACGACGCACGGACCATGGTGCTTCGTACCCACGAGCCCGTGGAGGTGCTCAGGGCGCTGTTGGACTACACCGACGTCATGCTGGAAGGTGGTCCCACGGTCGCCGGCGCCTTTCTGCGGTGCGGGGCGATCAGCCGCATCCTGGCCTATGTCGCGCCGATCCTGCTGGGCGGGCCGGTCACCGCCGTCGACGATGTGGGGGTGTCCAGCATCGCACACGCGCTGCGGTGGCAATTCGACGCCGTCGAAAAAGTGGGACCGGATCTGCTGCTCAGCCTGATACCGCGTTAGCCGCTCATTGCCGGGGTGCGACGGCCTGGTGCCGGGGGAGTTCCGGCTCCTCGGCATGCTCCTTGCGGCCGCTGACCAACAGGCCCAGCAGCGCTCCGAACACACAAATCACCACCGTCACCTTGAAGATGTCTCCGTACATCAAGGCGAACGCTTGCCGGTACAGGGCTCCGATCGCGGCCGCACGCTCGAGCAGCGTGGCGTTGGGCGGGACGGCCGCCGACAGCCCCGCCAATATCTGGTTGAACCGGTACAGCCCCCAGGCGCTCAGCGCGGCCACCCCGATCAACATCCCGGTCATCCGCGCCACCACCACCGCCGCTGAGGCGATGCCATGCTCCGCGGAGGGGACCACCCGCAGGGCCGCCGAGGACAGCGGCCCGATCACCAGACCGAGCCCCAGCCCGGCGACCAGCAGATCGGCGTGCATCGCGGGCACCGTGAACAAGCCGAAAATGCTGTGCCGATAGGCCAACAGGTCCACCGGCCAATAGTGCATCAGCCAGTAACCGCCGGCGGCCACCAGCAGCCCGATGAACGTCATCACCCGGTCGCCGGCCCGCGTGGCGATCCACCCGCCCGCCACCGCCCCGATCGGCAGGGCGATCAAAAACCACAGCAGCATCCCTGCCGCCTGGGCCTGGTCCATATCCAGCACACCCTGGCCGAACAGCTCCACGTTGACCAGCGTGACCATCAACGCCGCGCCGGCGCACACCGATGCGCCCAGCGCGGACAGGAACGGCCGGAAATGCACACCGGCCGGTTCGATCAGCCGGGTGCGGGCCATGCGCTCCCAGACGAAGAACAACACCGCGGCCACGACCGCGCCGATCACCAGCGGCAAACCGTAGCTCGGCAGCACCTGTTTGCCGTCGGGGTTGGGGTTGTAGAGCCCGATCACCGCGAGACCCAGCGCCGTGGCCAGGAGCAGACCACCGACGAGGTCAATCCGTTCCGGCTCGGCACTGCGGTCATGAGAGGGCAGGCTGAAGTGGATCATCACCATCGCGATCGCGGTGAGCGGGACGTTGATCCAGAACACGTCGCGCCAGTCATGGAACAACCAGACGATGAAGATCCCATACAGCGGACCCAGCACGCTGCCGAGTTCCTGCGCGGCGCCGATGCCGCCGAGCACACCGGCGCGGTTGCGCTGCGCCCAGAGATCGGCGCCCAGCGCCAGGGTGATCGGCAGCAGTGCGCCGCTGGCAACCCCCTGGACGGTGCGCCCGGCGATCAGCATGTGGAAATCGCCGAAGTGTCCGGCCAGCGCGGTGATCACCGAACCTGCGGCGAAGCCGGCCAGGCTGACTTGCAGCATGAGCTTGCGGCCGAACCGGTCGGAGGCCCGGCCCAGCAGCGGCATCGCGGCGATGTAGCCCAGCAGGTACATCGTGACGATCCAGGTGATCCGCTGCAGCTGGTTCACCGGGATACCGACGCTGTTCATGATGTCGCGCATGATGGTGACCACGACATAGGTGTCGAGGGCACCCAGCAGCACTGCGAGGCTGCCCGCGCTGATCGCTACCCGGCGTTCCGTCTGCGTAGCCATCAGCTCACCGGCGGCTTCGTGACTTGCACCTGCTCGCCCCAATTCGACAAGGTCATCTGGACGGAATTGCCCGAACCCCGATCCAACTTAACCTGGGCCAGCTGGTGGTCGCCGTTCTCCTGGATCCACACGGTGCCCGGCACCGGATCGGTCGCGCTGAACGGCGGTGCGATCTGATTCACCGCGTCCGCCGTGACTTTCCCGCTGATGCGGATGGTGCTTTGTCCGTTAATGGTGTCGCGCCCTTCGGCTTTGGGGTTGGTGAAGTTCGCCAGCACGTTGGCCAGCCCGGTGTCAGGGTTGAGGATCTGCGAGGGATCGTAGATGTCGGCGGCCGGACCGAAGTCGCTCCATTTGTTGGGTGTGAGGGTGGCGTACAGGATCCCCTCGAAGATGACGAAGTCGGCGTCGACATCAGACCCGGCGAGGGTGAGCTTGACGTTGCCCTTGGCGGCAGTGGGATTGGTGGTGAGATCGCCGGTCAGCGTCTTCATCGACAATCCCGGAATCTTGCCGTTCACCGTCAGGACCAGATGCGCACTTTTGACGGTCTTGGTCTTGTCGGTCGCCTGCTTCACCAATGCCGTCGCGTCGGGTAGTGGTCCGCCGCTGTCCTTCTTGCCCGACGAGCAGCCCGCGACCACGGTGGCGGCGAGGCTGAGGGCGGCGAGAACAGCGAAGAGACGGCGGTGACGTCTGGGGGGTTGCATACCCAGCATCGTAGAGGGTGCCGATGACCGCTCCGGGCAACGCAGGGCCCGCGCTCGGTCGGGGCCACGCGGTCATGCCGGCTAACCCGGGGCCACCCGGGGCCACTAGCCTGGTGCGATGTTCACCGGAATTGTCGAGGAACTCGGTGAGGTGACCGGGCGGGACACCCTTACCGACGCGGCGCGCCTGACCATCCGCGGTCCCGTCGTCACCTCCGATGCCGGCCACGGCGATTCCATCGCCGTCAACGGCGTCTGCCTGACCGTGGTGGAAGTGCTGCCCGACGGCCAGTTCACCGCCGACGTGATGGCCGAGACGCTCAACCGGTCCAGCCTCGGCGATCTGCGAGAGGGCAGCCGGGTCAATCTGGAGCGAGCCGCCGCGCTCAACAGCCGGCTCGGCGGGCACATCGTGCAGGGGCATGTGGACGGGACCGGCGAGATCGTGGCCCGGACACCGTCGCAGCATTGGGAAGTGGTGCGGATCGAGGTTCCCGCGGCGTTGGCTCGCTACATCGTGGAGAAGGGATCGATCACGGTCGACGGCATTTCGCTGACCGTTTCCGGGCTCGGCGCCGAGCCGCGGGACTGGTTCGAGGTCTCGCTGATTCCGACGACTCGGGAGTTGACCACGCTGGGTTCTGCGCCGGTGGGGACTCGGGTGAATCTCGAAGTAGACGTGCTGGCCAAGTATGTTGAACGGCTGCTGCAGGCCAACACCGGAAACGCGGCGGCAACCGAGAACCCCGCTTAGCACGGCGAGCGCGCCCCTCGGTATGCCCCCGTGTTGTGAGCCAGTAGGGCGCGCGATGGCAGTCGATGTCGATGAGGAAAACGGCGACGATTATCGCTCGCCCGTCCGCGCTTGGTCGCGCTTTTCCAACGGCGGCGAAACACCGATAGCGGAATAACTCAATAAAGTCAGCAACATTGCTTCGAAATAGGGCGTCAACCGGCGGACTGATGCCGAGTTCGCCGTACTGAGACCCGACGAATGACGTGACGCCGATCAGAACCGCTGCGGCCGCGAAGGCGGAAGGCGCCGATCCACCCTATGACGAGTCATGAATGAATGCGCACCGGTGAACGGTGGCCCGACGGCATTGCCGACTACCTGATCAGCAAGCACGCGAATGAGCCATCTCACTGAACAAGGCGACATCCGAGGCGGCAGCGTGGTTCATACTGAATGCGACATGCGGGCATTACCGGCCCGGCTCACCGACAGCAAAGGTAACAACGATGACGAGGCTGGATTCCGTCGAGCGGGCGGTTGCCGACATTGCGGCGGGCAAGGCCATCATCGTCATCGATGACGAGGACCGCGAGAACGAGGGCGACCTGATCTTCGCCGCCGAGAAGGCCACTCCGGAGTTGGTCGCCTTCATGGTTCGCTACACCTCCGGCTACCTCTGCGTACCGCTGGACGGCTCGATCTGCGACCGGCTCGGGCTGTTGCCGATGTTCGCGGTCAACCAGGACAAGCACGGCACCGCCTACACCGTCACCGTCGATGCCCGACAAGGCATCGGGACCGGTATTTCGGCGTCCGACCGGGCCACCACCATGCGGTTGCTGGCCGACCCGGCCAGCGTCGCCGACGACTTCACCCGTCCAGGTCACGTCGTTCCGTTGCGGGCCAAGGACGGCGGCGTGTTGCGCCGCCCCGGCCACACCGAGGCGGCCGTCGACCTGGCGCGGCTGGCGGGACTGCAACCCGCGGGCGCCATCTGCGAGATCGTCAGCCAAAAAGACGAAGGGGCGATGGCCCAGACCGACGAGTTGCGGGTGTTCGCCGACGAGCACGGCCTCGCTCTGATCACCATCGCCGATTTGATCGAATGGCGCCGCAAGCACGAGAAACATGTCGAGCGAATCGCCGAAGCCCGGATCCCGACCCGGCATGGGGAATTTCGCGCCATCGGTTACTCCAGCATCTATGAGGACGTCGAACACGTGGCGCTGGTGCGCGGCGAGATCGCTGGCCCGAACGCTGACGGCGACGACGTGCTGGTGCGGGTGCACTCCGAATGCTTGACCGGGGACGTGTTCGGGTCGCGCCGCTGCGACTGCGGACCTCAGCTAGACGCCGCGATGGCGATGGTCGCGCGGGAGGGGCGTGGCGTGGTGCTGTACATGCGCGGCCACGAGGGCCGTGGCATCGGCCTGCTGCACAAATTGCAGGCCTACCAATTGCAGGACGCGGGCGCCGATACCGTGGATGCCAATCTCAAGCTCGGATTGCCTGCCGACGCAAGGGATTACGGGATCGGCGCGCAGATCCTGGTCGACCTCGGGGTCCGGTCGATGCGGCTGCTGACCAACAACCCGGCCAAACGGGTCGGGCTGGACGGATACGGACTGCACATCATCGAGCGGGTGCCGCTGCCGGTGCGCGCCAATGCGGAAAACATCCGCTACCTGATGACCAAGCGCGACCGGATGGGCCACGATCTGGTGGGGTTGGACGAATTCGGTCATTTCCAGGAATCGGTTCCGCTGCCGGGCGAATTCGGTGGTGCTTTGTGAGCGGTGGGGCCGGCGTCCCAGACATCCCGGCGCTTGACGCGTCCGGCGTGCGGCTGGCGATTGTGGCCAGCACCTGGCACAGCCAAATCTGTGACGCGCTGCTTGCCGGCGCGCGCAAGGTGGCTGCCGGGTCCGGCATTGACAACCCGACGGTGGTGCGCGTACTGGGTGCAATCGAGATTCCGGTAGTGGCACAGGAATTGGCCCGCCAGCACGACGCCGTCGTCGCGCTGGGCGTGGTAATCCGTGGTGAGACACCGCATTTCGACTATGTCTGCGATGCGGTAACCCAAGGGCTGACGCGCGTTTCGCTGGACGAGTCGACACCCGTGGCCAACGGGGTGCTGACCACCAACACCGAGGAGCAGGCCCTGGATCGGGCCGGGCTTCCGACGTCGGCGGAGGACAAGGGCGCGCAGGCGACCGCGGCGGCCCTGACCACCGCGCTGACCTTGCGTGGGCTACGCGTTCAGTCGTGACGGCGGACTCCAAGCATGACGACTGGGACGTGGTGTTGCGTCCTTACTGGACGCCGATATTCGCCTGCGTCGCAGCGTTCCTGATTGTGGCGGTGCATGTCGCGGTGGGCATGCTGCTGAAGGTCGGGACCACCGGCGTGGTCCTGCGGACCGCCGACCAGGTGGCGATGGGCGCGCTGGGGCTGATTTTTGCCGGAGCTGCGCTGCTGTTGACCCGACCCCGGCTGCGGGTGGGGCCGGCCGGCCTTTCGGTACGTAATCTCTTGGGCTACAAGCTGCTTGCCTGGCCGGAGGTGGTCGGTGTGTCCTTTCCGGGTGGCAGCCGATGGGCGCGGATCGACTTGCCCGACGACGAGTACATCCCGGTGATGGCGATTCAGGCCGTGGACAAGGAACGAGCCGTGGCCGCCATGGACACCGTGCGAACGCTGCTGGCCAAATACCGGCCGGACTTGCGCTCCGAATAGCCCATGCGGCGCTGGCGTGCGACCGCCGAAGATCGACTGCCTGGCTCACGCAACTGTCCAGGTGATAACCAGGATGTTGCTGCAGTACTTATCGGCGAATCGAGCAGTAGGGACGGTTAGTTGCACGCCCAGTTGACAACCCAGCCACCGCCCAGGCGGTTCATGGCGTCGTCTTCTGCTGCGCGGCGCGTGAGGCCGGCTCCCCCTTGGTAATTCGAGCCGTTATAGGCGACAGCGCCGCATTGCTTGAAGCTGCTGAATACTTCGCAACTCTTGTCGCCGCACTGCTCTAATGCGACTTGCGCTGCTCGTGCCGGGGTGGGCTGATGCCACGCCTTGCCGGACGCGCCGCTTGAAGCATAGGCGATTGCCCCATAGTGGATAGTCGGAGGGATGGGCATCTCAGGGATGTTCGACATCATGATCTCCGACATGGAGCCGTTGTTGAGAACGGCGTCGACCGGCGGAAGCAGGAGAATGCCCACTACGAGAGCTGCGCCCAGGCCGGCGGCCAAGAACGCGATACGGCGCCGAACTTTTGTGGTCATTTTTGGCCCCCTTCTGTGGGCAGTAATCCAGCGGCTTGAGTAGGTATTGAGGGAGGATTTGGGCAGGCGGTGCGCCGACGCTCAACTGGGGTTGTGGCAACCCGACACCGGGTCTGCATCGGGGGCCGTTATAACCGCGGCGTGGTCGGCGCCGTCGCCTCGGGCGGGTGGAGGATCCCTGGCCGTCCCGCAACAATCGTGCGGGAACCGTCATTGGCCGGCCGCGGTTGCCGCGTCTGCCCGGATTTCGGCATTTTCGTCATGGTTTCGGAAAGTACGTCCAAATACCCCACCCTGGTAGGGCATAAAGTCCCTTGGTGGCCCACCAGGGGAAAGGGACACGGGGCTCATGAAGCCGAACGTGCGCCGCACAGCGTGGCCGCCAGGGTCCGCGCCGGCGGGTCCGTGATGCATCAAGTCAAGATGCCCGCGAGATCTGATCCATGCATCAGGTAAGGAATGCCCGCGAAAATGGGTCTCC
>NZ_LQOX01000090.1 GCF_002102175.1 Mycobacterium gastri
TGACGGCAACAACGGATTCTTCTGGCGCGGCACCGGCCAGGGCCTCATCGGCGCCGACTACACCATCACCATCCCCCAGATCCCGCTTACCCTCGGCGGCGGCGGCACCCTCAAACTCCCCATCACCGGCGACATCACCGGCCTCACCGTGCAACCCTTCACCCTGCACGGTCAAAACAGCCCCGGCATCCCGCTGAATCTGGCGCTGACCGTCGACGGGGATTCCGGGGGAACCACTATCCGCATCAACATCCCCGACACCGATATCGGCTTCGACATACCTATCGATGGTCTCCCAATTACCTTGACCATCCCCTTGAACTCCGAGCTGAGCCCGATCTTGATTCCGGAAATCAATCTCGGCCAAATCCCGCTCGACCTCACGTTGGGCAGCGACACCACACAGCTCAACACGGCCCTGGGCGCCGGTATCGGCCCCATTGCCGTCACCCTCTTCCATGTGTCGCCCGTTCCGGGCTTCGCAAACTCCACGAGCGTCCCGTCATCGGGCTTCTTCAACTCCGGTGCCGGTGGCTCGTCAGGCTTCGGCAATACCGGCGATACCCTCTCGGGCTTCTGGAACGTCGGTTCGCAGATCTCGGGGTTCGAGAACTACGGCGGCAGCCTCCTATCCGGCATCACCAACCTGGGCGGCGCGTTGTCCGGCATCGACAACACCAGCAGTCTCGGCCTCGCGCTGGCCGGCATCGTCTCGGGTGTCGGCAACGTCGGCAGCCAGCTCTCGGGCCTCTTCCTCAGCGGCTCGGTGCCGTAACCGCAGGCCGAAGCTGGTTTGGGCGCCACCGGCACCGGCAAGTAGGGTTCGTCAGAAGATGCTGAGGATCCCCGTGGAAGGAACGGTTGCGCATGGGAATCATGGACAAGGCGAAAGACCTGCTGTCACAAAACGCCGACAAGGTCGAGACGGCGATCGACAAAGCCGGCAAATTCGTCGACGACAAGACGCAGGGCAAGTACTCCGACACCATCCACAAGGTGCAGGAGCAGGCCAGGAAAGTAGTCGACACGGGCGACCAGCAGAGCTGAGGCCATGGCGAAACTCTCCGGATCCATCGATGTCCCGTTGCCGCCGGAGGAGGCGTGGCTGCACGCCTCGAATCTGTCCCGCTACCGCGAGTGGCTGACGATCCACCGGGTCTGGCGCAGCAAGTTGCCCGAAACGCTGGAGAGGGGCGCGGTCGTCGAGTCGATCGTCGAGGTCAAGGGGATGCTCAACCGGATCAGATGGACGATCGTGCGCTACAAGCCGCCGGAAGGCATGACGCTCAACGGCGACGGAGTCGGCGGTGTCAAAGTCAAGCTCATGGCCAAGGTCGCGCCCAAAGAGGAGGGCTCCGTCGTGAGCTTCGATGTCCACCTCGGCGGGCCCGCCCTGTTCGGGCCGATCGGCATGATCGTCGCCGCCGCGCTCAGAAGCGACATCAGCGAATCCCTGCAGAACTTCGTCGAGGTTTTCGCACAGGCCTGATGTCGACCCGCGCCGGCGCCCGTCGCGGACCAGCTGACCTATCAGCCGATGAGTTTCCAGGCCGACCGCGGTCCATAACTGTGAAACCACACGGCAAGGAGGACATCATGCCCATCCGTCACGGCGCGCCGCTGGGCGCCCCCTGCTGGATCGACTTGACCACATCAGACCTCGACCGCGCTCGAGACTTCTACGGCACGGTATTCGGGTGGACTTTCGAATCCGCCGGCCCCGAGTACGGCGGATACGTCAATGCCGCCAAGGATGGCCATCCCGTCGCCGGATTGATGGCCAACAACCCGCAATGGCTGTCGCCGGACACCTGGACCATCTATTTCCACACCGCCGACGTCAACGCGACTGCTGCCAAGGTCAGAGCCGCGGGCGGCTCGGGCCGCCTGGATCCGATGGAGGTACCTGCCAAAGGATTCATGAGCCTGGCAAGCGATCCGACGGGCGCGATGTTCGGCTTGTGGCAGCCGCTGGAGCATCGCGGCTTCGAGGTGATCGGCGAAGCGGGCTCACCCGTCTGGCATCAACTGACCACTCACGACCACCGTGCGGCCATCGACTTCTACCGCGACGTCCTCGGGTGGCGGACCGAAGACATTTCTGACACCGACGAATTCCGCTACACCACAGCGAGTTTCGGTGACGAGCAATTGCTCGGCGTCATGGACGGCGCCGGTTGCCTCCCCGACGGCGTGCCGTCGAACTGGACCACCTTCTTCGGCGCCCACGACGTCGACACGACACTGCAGCTGATCACCGACAACGGCGGCGCGGTCCTGCGGGCGGCCGAGGACACCCCGTACGGGCGGCTTGCCGCGGCCACCGACCCGACGGGCGTCGCTTTCAACCTGTCGTCGCTGCCGACAAGCGTGGCGTGACTCGATGCGAATTGGCGCCCTATTACGCTCGCATGCATGATTCGCCGGCTGCGCCCGGGTTGGCTGGTGGCGCTTTTCGCCGTGATCGTGTCGGTCAGCACGTGGCTGCCGTGGTTGACGACGACGGTCGGCGGCGGGGGCTGGGCAAACGCTGTCGGCGGCACCCACGGCAACCTGGAACTGCCGCCTGGGTTCGGCGCGGGCCAGCTGATCGTGTTGCTGTCGTCGACGTTGGTGGTGGCCGGGGCGATGGTGGGACGCGGTTTGTCGGCCAAGCTGTCTTCGGTTGCCGCGCTGCTGGTTTCGCTGCTCATCGTGGCGCTGACCATCTGGTACTACCAGATCAACGTCAACCCGCCGGTGTCGGCCGAGTACGGCCTGTACGTGGGTGCGAGCGCGGCCGCCTGCGCGGTGGTGTGCTCCCTGTGGGCGGTGGCCGCCGCGACCCTGCAATAGACTTCACCATTCGTGGCGGACTGTGTTGATAGCGATGCCCCGTGAGTCCGACGCTGGGCGAGGTATTCCGGGTCATCGACCTCGCCGGTGTCTTCGGCAACGCGGTGCTCGGTGGCATTGTCGCCACCGAGGAACGTTTGGACCCCATTGGGTTTGCGGCGTTGGCCATTCTGTCTGGCCTGGGTGGCGGGCTGATCCGGGACACCCTGTTGCAGCACGGGCCTCCGGTCGCGCTGACCGACTACCTGTATCTGGTGACGGCTATCGCCGGGGGCGTCGTGGCCTTTCTAGTGCCGGTATACGGCCGCACGTGGAACCTGACGTTGCCAGTCATCGACGCGATCGCGCTGGGAACGTGGGCGGTCGCGGGAGCGCAGAAGACACTCGGGATAGGCATGGGCTGGGCGGCGGCACTGCTGATGGGCACCATCACGGCAGTGGGAGGCGGGACGCTGCGTGATATTGCGGTCCGCCGGACGCCGCAGATCTTCGGCGGTAACACGCTTTACGCGACCTGCGCGGTCATCGCCAGCGGTGTGGTGGTGCTCTTCGCCCACTACGGTCAGGCCACCGTGGGGGCGGTGGTTGCCACCGTCGTCGGTGCTGTTCTGTGCCTGGTCGCCCGCTGGCGGGGGTGGCAGTTGACGGAAGGGCCGGCGTGGCACTACGCCCTGCGAAGACCGCCGGGTAAGCGATTGCCCCGGATCACGTTGCGGGTCAACAGCGACGACTCACCTCTTCCGCTGGTCGGCGAAAGACGCAGGCCGCGCAAGCGCTGACGGCCTCAGCTCGACGGGAATTCGTGGGCGCCTGAGGCCGAGCTGTCGGCGGGCTCGTTGACTCCGTACACGAAGGGCGCGAACACGACCTCCCGTCCGTCCGGATCGCGGAAGGTGACTGCTCCCGTCGCTTCCCAGTACGGGTGCTGCTCGACGGGTTCGACCGCAGCGTTGCGGAGCCGTGCCACTGCCTCCTGCTGCGCCGAATTGTCCGGGAAGTACAGACAGAGCTGTTCGTGGTGGTCCACCGCGACCTCGTCGACCGCCTCGACGATCTCGAGGGTGAGATTCCAGCTGGGCAGACCGAAGATCGCACCGTTGCTGCCGTAGCTTTCGCCGAATGTCTCGTAGAGCGGGAGCCCGACCAGGTCACGGTAAAAGCGCACTGTCTCTTCGAAATTCGAGGAGCGACGGGCGAAGCGGATAGAGCCGATCGATGCCAGCTCCTTGGGCCAGTGGGTCGTCCGGCGGCGCTTGTTGTTGTTCACTGCTCCTCCGTTTCACCGAGCCTGTAAATTCGCAGGCCGCTACTCGTAGTCTTCCTGCCGTATTACAGGCTCGCGAGCATCACAGCCCGACAGCGCCCGCCGGCGACTCCGCGTGACGCCAGCGCCGCAACTCGGCGCCGGGTACCCACGTCGAATGGGTGCCGCTGGAAATACGTTCGGGCAGCTGCAGTTTGCATACCGGGCCGTCACCGACTCGGGCCGCGTCGAAGACCAGGCAGTAGGAGGTGTCGTCGTTCATGTCGGTGGTCAGCGTGACCAGGTAGCCGTCGTCCTCGGCGGTGCCACCAACCCGCGGCGCCATCTGGGTTTCGCTCCCGTAGACGCCCTCACCGAATGAGTAGCCCTCCTGGTTTCCGGTGAGCAGGTCGTGTTTGACCAATCCGTCGAACAGGAACCAGCCCGGTTTGCCGGTCGCGGCATATGCGTAGCGGTACTGGCGCGCGGCGTAGCCGTCGTTGATGGTCCCGAACTCGGTGATGGACTCCGACAGCTGTTCTTCTTTCACCGCGCCGGTGACCAGGTTGAGCCGCCACCGGTGCAGCCGGGTTTGCAGGCGATCCAGGGCCAGGAAGCGAAACAGCTTCTGCCACTTGGTCCCGCCGTTGTCCAGCGGCTGGGGGTCGCCCTCGTAGAAGCCGTCGAGCACGATCTCGTCGCCGTCTTCGTAGGCGTTGGTGAAGTGCAGCACAAACGTCGGTTCCGCTTCGAACCAGCGGATGTCGCCGCTAAACCCGCGGCGCGGGATCACCGCGAAACGCGACGGCATGTCCGGGTAGAAGCGCGGCAGGTGCACGTTGTGCTCGAGTAGCCGGGGGTCCCAGAACAGCGGGAAGTCGTTGAGAATGGCGTAGTTTTCGGTGAACGCCATGTCGTGCGGCAGCCGCGGGCCGGGCAGCGGGATGTCGACGTAGTGTGTCAGCTCGTTGTTCAGGTCGACGACGCCGTAGTGCATGTACGGGTCTTGCTTGCTGTAGTTGAAGAACAACAGCTCGCCGGTCTTGCTGTCGACTTTGGGATGAGCCGATACGCCCCAGCCGAACGGAAAGTGCCCGTTCCAGGTCTCCTTGCCCAGGGTGTTGCCCGAGTAGGGGTCCAGCCGGTAGAGGTCGCCGCATTGGTAGAAGCTGGTGAGCGCGATGCCGCGGTGCACGATGACGTCGGTGCTCGACGCGTCCTTCATCAGGGTGCGAGCGCCCCAGCCGGTGTCCCGCTTGGCGAATTGCACCGGCTCGGCCAGTCCCGGCCACAGCGGTCCGCCCGCCTCGTTTTCCGCCAGGAAGCCCTCGGTCTGGACAAAGCGGTTGCGGTAGAAGGCTTTTCCGTCTCGGAAGCCGACGACGTGCACCATGCCGTCGCCGTCGAACGGGTGGTAGGTCTTGAACGCCGGATGCAGCGGGTTTTCGGTGTTGCGCAGGTAGATGCCGTCCAGGTCGCGGGGGATCGCGCCCTCGACGGCCGTCAGCTCGTCGGCGTCCCACTCGGTGGTCTGCGGCCGCCACGGTCCGGTGCGGTAGGGGTGGTCGTCGTCTTCGGGCAGGGTGGACAGGTATTTGCCGACGATCTCGACATTCATCATCAAACGCCTTTACTGACAACGAAACTGACGGTGGTCGCGGTGCTGCCGCCGAAGTTCAGGGTGCCGAATCTCCGCGCGCCCTCGACCTGATAGTCACCGGCCGTGCCGCTGACCTGCTTGGCCGCGTCTAGCAGCATCCGCACGCCGGAGGCCCCGACCGGGTGTCCACCGCCGATCAGCCCACCGCTGGGGTTGATCGGCAGCCGCCCGCCGATCTCGATCTCCCCGTTTTCGATGGCCTTCCACGATTCGCCCGGTCCGGTCAGGCCGATGTGGTCGATGGCCAGGTACTCGCTGGGGGTGAAGCAGTCGTGCACCTCGAACCCGTCGACGTCGTCGAGGCTCACCTGTGCACGACGCAACGCGTCGAGCACGGCCGACCGCACGTGCGGCAGCACATAGGGGTCGTGAGCGGCGCGCTCGAGTTTCTGGCGCAAACCCAGCCCGACGGTGCGATGTCCCCAGCCGTCGATCCGGCCGATCGGGCGGGCGGCGGGATGGGCGCGCAGATAGGCGTCGTTGACCAGCACCAGTCCCGCGCCGCCGTCGGTCATTTGGCTGCAGTCCAGGCGCCGCAGCCGCCCTTCGGTGATCGGGTTGGTGGTGTCGTCGTCGGTGATCGGGTCGGGAATCGTCCAGCCCCGGGTCTGGGCGTTGGGGTTGCGGCGGGCGTTGGCGTAGTTGAGCGCGGCGATGGCCCGCAGGTGGGTGTCGTCCAGGCCGTAGCGCCGGTCGTATTCGTCGGCGACTTCGGCGAACATCGACGGCCACAGGTAACGCGCCTCGGCGCCCTCGTGGCCGGTCCACGCCGCCGCGCCGAGGTATTGCGCCGCGGTGTCACCGGGCACGGTCTTTTCCAGTTCGAGGCCGACGACGAGCGCGCTGTCGTAGGCGCCCGAGCGTAGGTCGGCCATCGCCGCCAGCGTGGCCACGCTGCCGGACGCGCACGCGGCTTCATGCCGGGAGGCCGGGGTGTCCCAGAGGCCGTCGCACATGGTCGCCGGCATCGCGCCCAGATGGCCCTGAGCGGTGAACATCTCGCCGAAGGCGTTAGCGACGTGGACGACGCCGGTCGCGGCGATGTCGGCGGCGCCGACCCGGGCCTCGGTCAGCGTGGCGGCGACGACCTCTGCCGTCAGGTCGGCAAAGTCACGGCGCTCCTTGGTGAGGTTGCGAGCGAAATCGCTTTGGTAGCCGCCGAGAATCCACACGCCTGCAGTGCCGTCCATATGCGGCACGGTACCCCAGGTTGGCGCGCGCCTTCGGTGATATCCGGTGAGGCGCGCAACGCGCCCGGAAGTTGGGCGGCCCCATCGGCTCTCGGGCTGAACCGACGGGACCTGGGAAGGCGTAAAGGCCGGCCGATACGCCCCCCTCTTGTGGGACATTGCCATCGGCGGCGATTGACAAACATCTTCGCCGCCTCGGTTCTCATTAATCGAAAATCAGGCTGAGCTTGGTAAACGCCATATTTCGCGGGTCCGACTGCCGCAATCGGGCTCTCTACGGGGAAATCAGAACGGACGATTGCCCGGTGTTCCTCCGGCGGGCGGCGGCTGCTGGATCACCACGACGGTGGGCTTGCGCTTGGGTTCCCCGTCTTCCGCGGCAGCTTCGTTGGGGACACGTGGCCCCGTCCCGCCGGCGCCGCGTCCGGCCAAACTCGCCAGCGCCATGCCGCTCAACAAGCCTGCCGGAGCTCCTCCCATGTCCGTCGGGGCGGCGCTGAGGCCGGCGCTGGGTAGCGACTCGACTGCCAGCTTGATTTCGGGGGCGGCCATGGTCCAGCCGTGCGGCACCGACAGCCCCCCAACCAGGGCTGCCTGGCCCAGACCCGCGGTTGCGCTGCTGCTCGGCGACGACACCAACACCTCTATGTTCCGCCTTTCCGGGCTCTGCAAATCGAGGGTTGTGCCATGAGTCGGTCCCAACCCGCCGTGAGAATCGCCGGTCCGAGAGTTGTAGTACCAGGGTCTGGCGGTGTTGACCGCCGAAAGCGACAGGCTGCTGGTCCCGACGGCCGCGATGTAGAGGGCCAGTGCATCCAGTTCCCCGATCGGGGTGGGGACCGTGATGCTGGCGGCGGGGGCTGGTAGCTCTGACGTGAGCGCGGCGAAAGCTGTGGTCGGCGGGAGTGCTTGCAGCGTGTCCGTACCGATGGACGCAACCTGACCCGGCGGCGCGTCGGTGGCCTGTGCGGCCTGTGCGGCCTGGGCCGCCGCTGCCGTCGGGTCGGCGGTGTGCGCCGGTTGGCTGAACGGCGTCAGCGTCGACGCGGTCTCGGAGGCTTCGGTGTACTGGTACATGACGGCGGCGTCCTGCGCCCACATCTCGGCATACTCGGCCTGCAGGGTCTCGATCGCCGGGGTGTTTTGACCGAAGATGTTCGTCGTGACCAGCGACGCCAATTGGCTGCGGTTGGCCGCGATCAGCGGCGGCGGCACCGCCGTGGCCCGCGCCGTCTCGTATGCCGCCGCCGCTGCCGATGCTTGGGCGGCGGTCTGCCGGGCCTGCTCCGCCGCGGCGATCAACCATTCCGCATAGGGCGCGGCCGCAGCTGCCATGGACGCCGACGCGGGACCCAGCCACGACTCGAGCGTCAGCGCCGAGACCACCGAGGCATAGGAAACCGCCGCGGAGTTCAGCACCGCGGTAAGGCTTTCCCACGCGGTGGCGGCGGTAAGCATGGGTCCCGATCCTGGACCCATGTACAACAACGCGGAAGTCACCTCCGGCGGAAGAGCGCCGAAGTCCGTCGCTAGCACCCTTGTTGGCCAGTCTCAGCCGGGCTAGCCGGCCGCAATGGCATTGGCGGCCTCGGTCGCCTCGTATGAGTGGGCACTGGCGGCCAGTGCGGCAACGAAGGCCTGGTGAATCGCTGCGGCCCGGGCGCTGACTACCTGGTACAGCTGCGCGTGTGCGCTGAACCGCGCTGCCGTCAGCGCCGACACCTGGTCGGCAGCGGCTGGAGCCACGCTTGTCGTGTGGGCCGACGCTGCGATGTTTTGAGCGCTGACTGCCGAACCGATCTCCTGCAAATTCCCGGCCGCCGCCGATAGTGTCTCCGGCTGGGTGACCACAAACGTCATCACATTCTCCTAACTCGCAGAAGGCGCCGGATTGCCTGTCCGATAGCTGAATTAGACGGGCAGGCGCCCCGAAAACCGCGCAGGAAGGCACTCCTTAGCTGCAGGGTACTTCGTTGCCCGCTCGCTGAACCCCGGTTTGGCCGAGATCCATACCGGATGGATGAGGAGGCTTTGCGCTATTCGGAAGTCATTCGGTGTCGGCGACGAGGGCGACCGGCTCCGATCCCTCACGAGGCTCGTCCAGGTGCACCCGATCTCGTTCGGCAACGAGACGCTGGGCGTCGGAGCGATCGATGTCGGCCAGGTCAACGCCGTTTGTCTCGTGGGCGACGAGGACGGCCACGGCGCTCACCGAGGCGGCAGCCGCCAGGTACCAGGCAATGGGCGTCGCGGACTTGTAGGTTTCGAGCAAGCGGACAGCAATGATCGGCGCCAGGGAACCGGCCACGATGGAGGTGACCTGATAACCGAGTGAGACTCCGGAATAGCGCATCCGGGTCGGGAACATCTCTGCCATGGCCGCGGGCTGGGTTGCATACATGAGGCCATGGAAGACCAATCCGACCACGACGGCTGACAAGATGACCGCGTCACGCCCGCTGTCCATCATCGGGAAAGCGAAGAAGCCCCACGTGGCGGCGGTGACGGTACCGACGAAATAGATTGGGCGCCTGCCGAATCGGTCGCTGAGATGTCCGGCCAGCGGGATGACGACGAAGTGTGCGGCATGGGCGGCCAGCAGCCACCACAGGATGGCCACGGTGTTGGCGTGCACGTGCACCTTGAGATAGGTGATAGAGAAAGTGACCACCAGGTAGTAAATGGCGTTCTCCCCGAAGCGCATCCCCATCGCGGTGAAAACACCACGCGGGTAACGCTTTAACACCTCAACGAGACCGAACGACGTGGTGTTGGCGCACTCGCTTTGCCGTTGCGCCTCGAGGAAGATCGGTGCGTCGGTGACCTTGGTGCGGATGTAGTAGCCGATCAGGACGACGACCGCTGACAACCAGAACGCCACGCGCCAGCCCCAGCTCAGGAACGCTGCATCCGACAATGTGGACGTGAGGACCAGCAGCACCACGGTGGCCAGCATGTTGCCGCCGGGGACTCCGGCCTGCGGCCAGCTCGCCCAGAAGCCACGGCTGGCATTGGGGCTGTGCTCGGCGACGAGCAGAACCGCACCGCCCCATTCGCCGCCGACGGCGAAACCCTGGACGAACCGCAGGGTCACCAGCAATGCGGGAGCCCAGTAGCCGATCTGGCTGAAGGTCGGCAGGCAGCCCATGAGGAACGTGGCGGCGCCCACCAGCAGCAGGCTCAGCTGTAACAGCTTCTTGCGTCCGAACCGGTCCCCCAATTGGCCGAAGACGATGCCACCCAGCGGGCGGGCGGCGAAGCCCACTGCGTAGGTCACGAAGGCGGCGAGGATGGCGTCCAGGTCATTGCCGCCCTGGGCGAAGAACACCTTGCTGAACACCAGCGTCGCGGCGGTGCCGTAGAGGAAGAATTCATACCATTCGACGACGGTGCCGGCCATGGACGCCGCAACCACCCTGCGCAGGTAGGTTGGCTGGAAATCGTCGGGCGGCACACCATCACCCACACTCACCCGGTTTTTCCTCCTCGTCGACCGCCACCAGGGGGCCTGCGGCAGCGTACCCGGTCACGAGTGGTGGCGCAGGGCATCGATGCGATGTCGATCGACAGCTATTGTCATGCGCCTCAGCAGTCACAGCCAGTGCGGGGTATGCCGTTGTGCCCGCCTCTGCGCGACAATCGGGCGAGGGCGACGGGTTACACAGCGGGCGGGGCGGGCGGCAACGGGGGTGCTGAAGCCGGCGACCGGAGCGTGGTCAGCGTGGGCAGCGTGGTCAGCGTGGGCGTCGTCGGGGTCGTTACGTCGACGGTGGCGGTGACCGTGTCCGTGCCCTCAGTCGCTGTGATTGTTGCGGGAGCTTGATGGAAGCGCCGGAAGGCGTCGAACCCCGAGAAGTTGGCGCCAGTTGCCCGGATTCGCCAGGGGCAGACTCCTCCGGTTGCGTCCTCCGAATCGACGCCAGCGCCCGAGCCTGGACCTAACGAGGCAGCTGTGCTGGCCGAGGTCAAGGATTTACCTACATTCCGCAGCCCGTCAAGGACTTGTGCAATCGGCGCTGACATTGGCGAGGCTACTGGATTCGCCTGGGGCGATGCCGCCAGTGGCCGGCGGCTCAGCACCGGCTGTCGGAGACCTTGGACAAGCTGCGGAAGGGTCAGCCACGGCGAACCAGCAAGTTGGCTTCTGTGCAGGCTATGACCCGCGGCGGGCCGGGCTCCGGTTAGGGGGCGGCCCCTGCGGTGGTGTGGCCAAATCGCTGGAACGCGGCCTGACGGGTGATGCCGAGGGCGACGCCGATTGCTGCCCAGGTGTCCCCGGCCGCGCGGGCGGCATCCACCGCGGCCCGCAGCTCGGACTCCGCCATCTCAACGGCTTCTTTCGCGGCGATGATGCGGCGCATGTGGCTGGCGTCGCGGGCCTTGGCGGGGTCGACGTCAAGGTTGTCGAGCCATTCGTCGATATCGGTCTTGTGCTTCACACTCATGTCATCACCTCAGGTAGTCGTAGAACTTCGGGCGTAGCACGTCGGCGTGGATGATCCGGGGCGGTTCGTCTGCTGGGATGATTAGCTCTAGCAGGCGCCCGCTCTGGTCGGGGCCGATCACCAGCAGTTGAACTACGCCGTGGTATTCAAGTTCGACGTAGCGCAACGCGTTGCGGTATGCGTGGAGCATGGCGTCGTCGCTGATGCCGTGCTTGCGGGCACTAGCCCTTACCTCCACGTGTAAACCTTACCTTTACAACCAAAGCGTGTAAAGAAATTCTTTACACGCGCACTTGAGTCGGCCTATTTGACGACGTAGGGCCGAAACGGCTCGGGTGCGGGTTTGATACCGGCGAGGTCGAACACACGGATCAGGGCGCGCAGGAGGTCAACAGGCCACTCATTGGCCGGGCGGGCATCGAAACGGGCCGATAGCTCCCTGCGCAGGGAGCGGAGTTCGGGGTCGTTGTCGCCGTATCTGTCGACTGTCATCGCTCACCTGACCTAACCACCCGCAGGCCGGGGGCGATGTTGACGCCGCCGCCCGTGGGGCCGCCGAATTGAAGGTCGACGGCAGCGACGACGACCGTAAGCAGGCCCAATGACCACGTGCTCGGCGGATGTATCTCGAAGCGGCGCACCAACTCCCCGCGTAGCCGCCGAATCTCGGCAGCATTGGCCGTGGTCATCGGGTCACCCCGGCACGCACGTCACCCTCGACGACCGTCGCCAGCCGCTCACAGAAACCGAGGGTGTCGGTGATCTTCTCGGCCAGCTCAGTCGCCCGGAGCAGGTTGCGCCGGACACGGGTTAGGCGGTCGTGGGGGTTATGGGTGCTGATGGGCATGGGGCTCCAATTCGTCGGAGCCACGCCAGTCAGTTGCGCGAAACTTGTGCGGAAACGCATCTGCGCTGGTCAGCTGGTGCCCCCGGCAGGATTCGAACCTGCGACACCGGCTTTAGGAGAGCCGTGCTCTATCCCCTGAGCTACGAGGGCGAAGCGCCGAGGGCCGCGAGGGCGCTGCTGGCCGTCGGTGTTGGGGCGGTGTCAGTGTATCGGGGCGCGGTCGCACCCATGCATGCCAGAGGTGCGCGGCCCTTGGGTCGAACGGGTTTTGGCTTCAGCCTTGATGGGCGCCGGGGCTGCGCTCACCGGAAAGCGACTCAGCGCAGTTCCGCGATCACCTTCGCGAAGTTGTCCAAGTGGTTGTCCTGCACGGTGAACGACGTCACCCCGTATCTATCGCGGTACCCGGACAACGTATCGGCGATCTCCCGGGGCGACCCGCTGAGCACCGAGTGCAGCGCCAGTATCTCCTCGTCGGACAACTCCGGCGCGTACCGGCGCGTCATCGCCAAGTTCGGGATGCGCTCGCCCTGGGCCGGCACCGCCGTGATCGCCAGGTTCAGCTCGAGCGCGTCGAACCGCTCGCCGGCGGCCTTGCGGACGAACTCGACCCGTTCGGCCAGCGGGTCTTCGGCGTGGTGAACCCGGGCGCCGGTCAGTCCGATGATGTCGGCGTACCGCGCGGCCAGCGTCATCACCCGGTCGCCGTTTCCGGCGATCAGAATCGGCACCTCAGGGTGATGTTCTTTCAGATAGGTCGTCGTGTGTTCGAGGTGGCCCACCCGGGCTCCGGCGCTGGGGTAGGGCAGCTCGGCGGCGTCGAACTCCTCGCGGACGTAACCGGTGCCCAGGCCTACCTCGAGGCGGTGGTCACTGAGCAGGTCGAGCGCCTCGACCTCGCGGCTGAGCAGGGCCGGCTTGTAGAACGCGGCGTTGAGCACGTACATGCTCAGCCGGATCCTCGTGGTGACCATGGCCGCCGCGGTCAGCGTCGGAAACGGTGCCGCCGCACCGAGGTGATCGGGCACGCAAAGGACGTCGAACCCCAGATCTTCGGCCCGCCTCACCTTCTCTTGCAGCGCCATCCGCGATTTGATGAAGCGAACGCTGAGTCCGAAGCGAAAGTGCTTGGCCACCAACAACCTCCGTTCACTCGCCGCGACGACACTTACCAGGAACGCGCCGCGGCCACCAGTCCTGCCACCAGAGCGGCAGTGACCGGGGACAGACCGTCGGTTCCCGGCAGGGGACTGCGCGGGCTGAGCCCTCGGACGCGCGCCGACAGCTCCAGTTGGGTTCCGCCGCCGCGTACCCGGTTGACCGGATTGCCGGGATGCAGGCCGCGCAGCTCCAGCGGAATGGCCTCCAGATCGGTGACGACCTGGTAGCCGGGCAGGTCGAGGTGTCGGGCAAGGTGGGTGGCCAGCGCGCGGTTGCCGCCCCCGGCCAGCAGCTGTGTTCCCCGACCGATGCGGCCGTAACCGTGCAGGGAGACCGCGACGTCGACGTGGTCCAGGAACTCCGCGAGCCGCGCCGACTCCGCGGGGTCGAACCGGGCCGAGGGCAGGTGATGCGGATACCGGCCGGGATGCCGAACGAGGTACACCGATGCGTCGGCGGCCTCGGCGGCCCGTTCGGCGATGACGTCGGTGATCTTCTCCAGGTCGCCGCCGTGGATGGCAAGAAACCCGAACCGCGACCGCAGCCTGCTGACCTCGCGTATTCCGGGTTCACGTAACAGCGCCGAAAGTGATTGCGGCGCAGGCTGCGACGTGGCCTGCGGGTTGGCCCCGGGCCAGCGCGCGGGGTCCCAGCGGTGCAGAAAGTCGATCCAGCGTTGCGGTAGCCCATGGTGGACGGCGCCGTCGATGATGCGGGGTAGATAGCCGGGCCGGGGCGGGCCCGGGGTTACCCGGTGGTCGATGTACACCCAGGCCGGCGTTGGTCCGGCCCCGGTATGCACGCTGCGCCGGTAGCGCCGATAGCGGACCGGCACTCCCTCGGCGCCGTCCAGGGCGGCCAGGTCGTGGTCGGAGACCTGCCAGAGCACCCCGTGCACCTGACCTCCGGTAAACGGCTCGACGGTGGCTACCCCGCGCTGGTTGATCAACCAGTCGTGGTCCAACAGCACCGCGGGCCGCGGATCACTCGCGTCGGGGCAGCGCGCCGCCATCTGCCGCACGCACAGGTTGGAGCCGTATGCGAAGTAGGGCTGCCGACCGGTCGCCATTCAGCCGGCCACCGTCGGAATGGTCAGCATGAGATCGTGACACGGACGCCGTTTAGCACAGCTGACCTCCGGCGAGCCCCAGGAATGACGACACCACCCATCCTGCCGTACCAGGCAACCGGCGCGCCGTTATCCCGCCACCGTCAGGCAGATCAACACCGCGTTCAGCAGGCTGATCATGACGGCCACGACCCAGCCGACGACGGTGGTGGCGCGGTGGTTGGTATCGCTACCCATCACCTCCGGGTCGCTGGTGAGCCGGACCAGCGGCAGCACCGCGAACGGTATGCCGAACGACAGCACCACCTGCGAGAGCACCAAGGTGCGGGTGGGGTCGAACCCGATGGCCAGGATCGCCACCGCGGGGCACAACGTGACCAGCCGGCGTACCACCATCGGAACAGACCAGTGCAGCAACCCCTGCATGATCGTCGCCCCGGCGTAGGCGCCCACCGACGCCGACGCCAGACCCGACGCCAGCAATCCGATCGCGAAGAGCACCGCGACCGTCGCACCCAACGTGTCGTGCACGGCAGTGTAGGCGCCTTCGATCGACGCGGTATCGCCGCGACCGCGCATGTTGAGCGCGGCGACCAGCAGCATGGCGGCGTTCACCCCGCCGGCCATCACCATCGCCAGGCCAACGTCCCAGCGGGTGACCCGCAGCAGCCGGCGCCGGAATGGGCCCGGTTCGGGATGTCCGTGCCGGTCGCGGGCCAGACCCGAATGCAGATACACCGCGTGCGGCATAACGGTGGCACCCAGGATGGCGGCGGCCAGCAGCACGCTCTCGGTTCCGTGGAACCGAGGGATCAGGCCGGCCAGGACGGCATCGGATGGTGGTGTGGCAACGAAGAAACTGGCCGTGAAGCCCACGGCGATGATCATCAGCAAACCGGTGATGACGCGTTCGAACAAGCGCTGGCCGCGGCGGTCCTGCACCGTCAACAGCAGCATCGAGACGGCCCCGGTGATGACCCCGCCGATGGGCAGCGGCACGTCGAACAGGATGCGCAGCGCGACCGCCCCACCGATGACCTCGGCCACGTCGGTTGCCATAGCAACGATCTCCGCCTGCGCCCAGAAGGCCAGCCGGGCCGGACGCCCCATCCGCTTGCCGATCGCTTCGGGCAGGGAGTCGCCCGTCACCAGCCCCAGCTTCGCCGACAGATACTGGACCAGGCCGGCCATCACGTTGGCGGCGACGATCACCCACAGCAGTAGGTAGCCGAACTGGGTCCCGGAGCTGACGTTGGCGGCAACGTTTCCGGGGTCGACGTAGGCGATCGCCGCGACGAAGGCCGGACCGAGCAGATACCAGCTGGTCTTCAGCGAAGCCTGGGTGTCCTGCGCCAACTCACCGACCTTTGATCCCGCTCCGCGAATAGAACCTTGCATAGACGCCGAATAGGAAAGTGACGTTAGCTCAAGCCCGGTCGGCGGGCCACCGGGCACTACTCGCCGGCGACGTAGAGGCCCTTACCGGTGACCAAGGGCAGGTCGAGCGTCGTGCGGATACCCGGTTCGGCGGCCACCACCGCCGGGATCGCGTTGACCAGCCGCATCGCCGTGGCGACCAGTCCGGCATGGTTGTGGTCGCCGTGGCGGCTGCTCAGACAGATGTCCACGGCGTACGAGGGTTCGCCGGTGATCTCGATGCGATACGAGCCGCCCGGCTGTGCGGGCTGCGGCCAATCCGGGCACAGGTCTTCGCGCAACCGGGTGACGTGTTCGAGTACCACGGCGGGCGCGCCGTCGACCAGGCCCAGCACCTCGAATCGCAGCGCGGCGGCACTGTCTTTGGGAATATGACCCGAGGCGATGTCGAAGGCCTCCGGCGCCGGTTCCCGGACGTACATCTCCTCGACGACGTCAACGGAAAGGCCAAGGCCGGCAGCAAGTTGGCGCACCACCGAACCCCACGCCAAACTCAGCACACCGGGCTGCAGCAGCATCGGAATCTCGTCGATCGGCTTGCCGAATCCCATTACGTCGAACATGACGACGGCACTGTCATAGGTGGCGTAGTCGACGATCTCCATACACCGGATTTGCTCGATGCTCTGGCAGGTGCCGGCCAGTGCCAGCGGCAGCAGGTCGTTGGCGAAGCCCGGGTCGATGCCACTGACGTAGAGGCTCGAATTGCCTTCGCGCGCAGCATCTTCCAGTGGCTTGACGAGCTCGTCGGGGATTACCTGCCACGGATACTGCAGGAAGACCGGTCCACTGCCGACGACGTTCACCCCGGCCGCCAGGACCCGTCGATAGTCGTCCAGCGCCTCCGACAGCCGGTTGTCGGCCATCGCGTTGTAGACGGCGCACTGCGGTCCGGTCGCCAATACCGCATCCAGATCGGTGCTGGCTTTGACGCCGGTGGCTTGCGGGAATCCGGCGAGCTCGGCCGCGTCCCTACCCGCCTTGGCATCCGACGACACCCACACCCCGGTGAGCTGGTAGGCCGGGTTGGTGATGAGCGCTCGCAGCGAATGGATGCCGACATTGCCGGTGCCGAGCTGGACGACAGGTATGGGCATGACGGGCTCCTTTAGAGGTCCGGGATGGGAAGGTCGAGGTTGGGGACGGTGAGGCCGCCGTCGACCTCCAACACCTTGCCGGTCAGGAAGCTGCCCGCGGGTGAAGCCAAATACACTGCGGCAGCGGCGATGTCGACGGGATCGCCGAGCCGGCGCAACGGTGTGGCCCGCTCCATCGGCGCGCGCAGCTCGTTGTTGGCGGCCACTACGTCCAACGCGGAGGTGAGGATCGACCCCGGTGCGATCGCATTGACCCGGATGCGCGGACACAGGTCCAACGCCGCCAGCCGGGTGTAGTGGGCCAGGGCCGCCTTCGCGGTTCCGTAGGCGGCGAAACCACGCCCGGCGAGCCGGCCCATGGTCGACGTGATGTTGATGATGCTGCCGCCCCCGGAGTGCTCCAGCATCAACGGCGCTGCCGCGACGGTCAACGCGTGGGCGGTGGCGACATTGAAGGTGAAAGCGTCCTTGAGGTCCTTGGTCGAGGTGGTCAACAACGTGTTCGGCATGGTGCCGCCAACGTTGTTGACGACGATGTCCAGTTTGCCGAACGCCTCGACCGTCTGACCGGCCAGCTGTGCGGTGACCTCGGGATGGGCCAGGTCGGCGGCGACGACGTGGGCACGCCGTCCGACGGCACGGACCCCTTCGGCGACCTCGTCCAGCTGGGATCGGGTGCGCGAGGCGATGACCACGTCGGCGCCGGCCTCGGCGAACGCCAACGCGATAGCCGCGCCCAGGCCGCGACCACCTCCGGTGATGACGGCGACTTTGCCGTCGAGGCGGAACTTGTCGAGGATCACTGCCGGCCTCGTTTCAGTTGTCGGCCGAGACGGCGGGGACCCTCGCCCGTCTCGGCTGTGGGAATTTCTGGAACGGGTTCTACTTTCTCACAGCGGCGCAAAGATGTAACGGATCCGGATACCCCGATCGGCTCGGTCGGCCCGTGCTTCACCAACGCCATGTGTCTGGACGGCGGCTGACAGATGAACTGGTTCAAGTCGGCCGATTGTTACGGTAGCCTCGTGGCTGCGAGGAAAGCGGCTGGTTGGCGGGCCGCGCCTAAGTACGGTCCGGCGAATGTCTACCGTTAGGAATTGAATTGAAACTCAACGGATTTGGCGCCACGCTGAGCATCCTGGCTTCGGGCGCTCTGCTCTTGTCGGCATGCGGCAGCGACAACAACGCGAGCGGCGGCGGCTCGACGGCAGGCCAATCGTCGGGCAACGTGAACTGCGGCGGGAAGAAGACACTCAAGGCCAGCGGGTCCACGGCCCAGGCCAACGCGATGACGCGCTTTGTCAAGGCATTCGAGCAGGCCTGCCCGGGTCAGACGCTCAACTACACGGGCAATGGCTCGGGCGCAGGAATCAGCGAATTCAACGGGAATCAAACCGATTTCGGTGGTTCGGATTCACCGCTGAGCAAAGACGAAGCCGCGGCGGCGCAACAGCGCTGCGGCGGCTCGCCGGCGTGGAATCTGCCGGTGGTGTTCGGTCCGATCGCGGTGACCTACAACATCACCGGCATCAGTTCGCTGAACCTGGACGGTCCCACCCTGGCAAAGATCTTCAACGGCACCATCACCACCTGGAACGATCCGGCGATCCAGGCCCTCAACTCGGGCACCAACCTGCCCGCCACCCCCATTCACGTGGTGTTCCGTAGCGACGAGTCCGGCACCACGGACAACTTCCAGCGCTACCTTGACGCCGCCTCCAACGGCGCGTGGGGCAAGGGCGCCGGAAAGGCGTTCGCCGGCGGTGTCGGCGAGGGCGCCAAGGGCAACGACGGCACGTCGGCCGCGGTGAAGGGCACCGAAGGGTCGATCACCTACAACGAGTGGTCGTTCGCTCAGGCGCAGCGCCTGAACATGGCCAAAATCGTGACCACGGCCGGTCCCGAGGCCGTGGCGATCAGCGCCGAGTCGGTCGGAAAGACGATCGCGGGAGCCACGATCAAAGGACAGGGCAACGACCTGGTGCTGGACACGGTGTCGTTCTACCGGCCGGCGCAGCCCGGTTCCTACCCGATCGTGCTGGCGACCTACGAAATCGTCTGCTCCAAATACCCTGATTCCCAAGTTGGTACGGCGGTGAAAGCGTTCCTGCAGTCGACCATCGGCGCCGGTCAGAATGGGCTGGCCGACAACGGCTATATCCCCATTCCGGACGGGTTCAAGTCGAGGTTGTCGACCGCGGTGAACGCCATCGCCTGAGCTGGGGTCGACGTGGTCCGAGACCCGCTGGCCAAGCCTGCGCTGGTTGAGGTCGACGCGCGCGCGTCACGGCGGGCGGATCGGCTGTTCAAGTTGGCGGCATCGGCCGCCGGTTTGACGATCGTGGCCGCAATCCTGCTGATCGCGGTATTCCTGTTGCTTCGTGCCGTCCCGTCGTTGCGCGCCAACCACGTGAATTTCTTCACCAGCGCCGAATTCAACACGGCCGACGACGAGAAGTTGGCGTTCGGCATCCGTGACCTGTTCATGGTCACGGTGCTCAGTTCGATGACCGCCCTGGTGCTGGCCGTACCGGTTGCGGTCGGGATCGCGGTCTTCCTCACCCAATATGCCCCTCGAAGGTTGTCGCGCCCGTTCGGCGCGATAGTGGACTTGCTGGCCGCGGTGCCGTCGATTGTTTTCGGATTGTGGGGAATCTTCGTGCTGGCGCCGAAGCTGGAGCCGGTCGCAGATGTTCTCAACCGCAATTTGGGGTGGCTGTTCTTGTTCAAGAACGGAAACGTGTCGCTGGCCGGTGGGGGCACCATCTTCACCGCGGGGATCGTGTTGGCGGTGATGATCCTGCCGATCGTCACCTCGGTATCCCGGGAAGTGTTCCGGCAGACGCCGCTGATCCAGATCGAAGCGGCCCAGGCATTGGGCGCGACGAAATGGGAGGTGGTGCGGATGACCGTGCTGCCGTTCGGCCGCAGCGGCGTGATCGCCGCGTCGATGCTGGGGTTGGGGCGTGCGCTGGGCGAAACGGTGGCGGTGCTGATCATCTTGCGGTCGGCGGCCCGGCCCGGAAACTGGTCGCTGTTCGACGGCGGTTACACGTTTGCCTCCAAGATCGCTTCCGCGGCGTCCGAGTTCAGCGAACCGCTGCCGACCGGCGCCTACATCTCGGCCGGGTTTGCGCTGTTCGTCCTGACCTTCGTGGTCAACGCCGCCGCGCGGGCCGTGGCCGGCGGAAAGGTCAACGGATGAGCATCGACGCCCTCGACCGGCCGGTCAAAGCGGTGGTGTTCCGGCCGCTGAGCCTGGCGCGGCGGATCAAGAACAGCCTGGCGACCGTGGTGTTCTTCAGCTCGTTCGCCATCGCGCTGGTGCCACTGGTGTGGTTGTTGTGGGTGGTGATCGAGCGCGGCTGGTATGCCATCGTCCGGCTGGACTGGTGGACTCATTCGTTGCGCGGCGTGCTGCCGGAGGAGTTCGCCGGGGGCGTGTACCACGCGCTGTACGGGACCCTGGTGCAGGCCGGGGTGGCGGCCGTGCTGGCCGTGCCGTTGGGCCTGATGACCGCGATCTACCTGGTCGAATACGGCAACGGCCGGATGGCGCGGGTGACCACGTTCATGGTCGACGTCCTTGCCGGGGTCCCCTCGATCGTGGCGGCGCTATTCATCTTCAGCCTGTGGATCGCCACCCTGGGATTCCAGCAGAGCGCGTTCGCGGTGTCGTTGGCGCTGGTCCTGTTGATGCTGCCGGTGGTGGTGCGCTCCACCGAGGAGATGCTCAGGTTGGTGCCCGACGAGCTGCGCGAAGCCAGTTATGCGTTGGGCGTTCCGAAATGGAAGACGATTGTGCGCATCGTCGTTCCGATCGCGATGCCGGGCATTGTGTCGGGTGTGCTGCTGGCGCTGGCGCGCATCATCGGCGAAACCGCCCCGGTGCTGGTGCTGGTCGGCTACAGCCGCTCGATCAACCTCGACATCTTCAACGGCAACATGGCTTCGCTGCCGTTGCTGATCTATACCGAACTCACCAACCCCGAACACGCCGGCTTCCTGCGCGTGTGGGGTGCGGCGCTGACGCTGATCATCCTGGTGGCCGTGATCAACGTGGTCGCGGCGGGGATTCGCTTCGTGTCCAGCCGGGCGTCGACGATTGCCTTGATCCGGGCGGGGATTCGCTTCACGGTAACTCGATAGCGGCAACCCGCGCGCCAGCCTGCCTATGAACCCTGGGCGAGTTTCAGCACCCTGCCGTTGCCGCGGTCGGCGACGTAGACGTTGCCCTTTTTGTCGACCGCAACCGACAAGGGGGTGTTCAGGCCGGTGAATGGCAGCTCGGTGGAAGCGGTTGCCCCGGCCGGCAGCTTCAGCACCGCGTTGTTGTCGTGTTCGGTGACGTAGACGTTGCCGGCACCGTCCACGGTGATACCCCACGGCGCGGTCAGGCCGGTGAACGGCAGTACGGATTGATTGCTGGTGCCGGCTTCCAGCTTTACCACCCGATTGTTGTCGGTGTCGGTGACGTACACATTCCCCTCGCTGTCGACGGCCACCCCGTCGGGGTTCTTCAGGCCGTTGAACGGCAGCACCGTCTGGCTGGTCGAGCCGGCCGCCAATTTCACCACCCTGTTGTTGCCCCGGTCGGCGACGTACACGCCGCCCTGGGCATCCACTGCGATGCCCTCGGGATAGTTGAGTCCGCTGAAGGGCAATTCGACTTGGCGATTCGACCCGGCCGCCAAGGACACCACCCGGTTGTTGAAATCACTGACGTAAATGGTGCCGGAGCCGTCGACGGCCAGGCCCTGCGGCTCGTAAAGCCCGTTGAAGGGTTTCACGGTCGGCGTGCTGGAGTCCGCCGGCAACGTCACCACCCGGCCGTACATGGTCTGGTTGGTGACGTAAACGGTGCCCTGGTCGTCGACCGCGACCCCGCCCGGGGAGAAGCGGAAGTTGAGCCCGTTGAAGGGCAGCACCACCTGACTCTGCGGCGGTGTCGAGCCTTTCGGTCTGGTGGCCACGAACGCGCTGATGCCGGCCACCACCAGGATGACGGCTGCGACGACGGCCGCGACGATCCACGTCGTGCGCTTGTTGCGCGGCTGGCTCGTGGGCTGAGATTGCGACGGCTGGCTGAACGACGGTATGCCCGCCGGAGCGGGAGTGGGACCGGGAACCTGGCCGATGGGGGAGAGCCCCGGCTGGCTGGTCCAACCGGGGCCGGTGACGACGGGGGCCGCCTGGGTCCGTTGGTCGGAGCCGTGTGGTTTAGACCGCCATCCCTGAAGGCTGGGCACCGGCCGGGCGGCGGTCTCGTCTTGGGCCGGGTACGGCGGGCGAGGAGCCGGCGGCTGGGGCTGGGGTTGGGGCTGGGGTTGAGGCCCCGCGCCGGTGTAGTTGGTCCAGGCGCCGCCGAAACCGGTATTGGCGATCAGCGTCGCGTTGTCGCCCCGCTCCAGGATGGTGGCTTCCTGGCGCTGCTCGGGCATGGTGAGCGCATCGTGCGCGGCGATCGCCAGGTCCCCCGCGCTCATGTAGCGCTCCTGGGGATTCTTCGCCATGCCCTTGGCGATCACCTCGTCCAGGGCCGGCGGAACTCTGCCGGGTCGGAGCACGCTGGGCCGTGGCGGCGGCTCCATGAGATGTGCGGCGATCAATCGTTCGACGCTGTCGGTCCGATAGGGCGGCGCTCCCGTCAGGCATTCACCCAAAACGCAGGCCAGCGCATAGATGTCGGCGCGGTAGGTGATGTCGTCGGCGGTGAATCGTTCCGGGGCCATGTAGTTGT
This sequence comes from Mycobacterium gastri, assembly GCF_002102175.1. GTDB lineage: Bacteria > Actinomycetota > Actinomycetes > Mycobacteriales > Mycobacteriaceae > Mycobacterium > Mycobacterium gastri. Next base: position 22,725 of record NZ_LQOX01000090.1, read on the forward strand.
AAGTCCCTACGGCCATGCCGCTCTGAGTCAGCCCTGGGTCGTGGGCGGCACGTGCGATGCCGAAATCAACCAGATAGGCGAAATCGTTGGCAGCGACGAGGATGTTCTCGGGCTTGACGTCGCGGTGGGTAACCCCGCTGGTGTGCGCCGCGTCGAGGGCGGCGGCGACCTGCCGCACGATGGCCACTGCCCGTGCCGGGGCGAGCGGACCGTACTGGGTGAGCAACGTACGCAGCGATACTCCGTCGATGAGCCGCATCTCCACATAGAACTGGCCGTCGATCTCGCCGTAGTCGTGGATCGGCACGATGTGCGGTTCCGTCAGCCGTCCCGCGGTGTCGGCCTCGCGTTGCATCCGCGCGCGAAACACCGGGTTCTCGGAGTACTGCGTCGAAATCAGCTTCAGCGCCACGATCCGGTGCTTGCGGGTGTCCTCTGCTTCGTAAACCTCGCCCATGCCGCCGCGACCGATCAACCGCACCAACTGGTAAGGCCCGAAGCGCGACCCAACCCGCGAACCCGGCTCGGTCTCGCTCACCGTCGACGCTCCCTTCGTCCGGCCCGCCGATCCACCGGACATGGTTAGTTAACACACGGTAAATCCTCAAAGACCGGGCACACAACAGAATCGGGTTTACTCTCAGTGATTTCTGACCTGCGGCTCAGGATAAATTACGGGTCGCATTAGCACCGCGGCCAGCGCTGGCTACCGAGACCGTTGCGACACTTGGCGATTCGTCCGGTGATCGGCAGAAATCCGCCAGGCCGGACCGGCTGCGCAAGAGCCCCCGCGGGATGACGGCCGATTATGCGATGGCGTTGACCACCGGGATCAATTTCGATTGGAACGAACTCGGCAGCGGAATATACCCATACTCGTCCAAACCGATCTGGCCGTCGCCAATTGTGGCCTGCATAAACGCTTTTACGGCGGCACCGGTGGGCGCGTCGGGATATTTCGAGCAGACGATCTCGTACGTCACCAGCACTATCGGGTAGGCGCCGGCCTTGGTCGGCCGATAGAACGAGGATGTGTCCACCACCAAGTCGTTGCCCTGGCCCTTGAACGTGGCCCCGGCGATGGTCTTGCCGACGGTCTCGGCGGTGATCGTCACCGGCTCCGGGCCGGCCGAGGTGATGATCTGAGCCATGTTCAGTTGGTGACCGACCGCGTAGGACCACTCGTTGTAGGTGATCGACCCGTCGGTTCGCTTCAGCGCTTGCGACGTGCCGTCATTGCCCGCGGCGCCTTCGCCGACACCTCCGTTGAATGTTTGGCCGACGCCTTTGCCCCACGCGCCGTTGGAAGCGGCATCGAGGTATTTCTGGAAGTTGTCCGTGGTGCCGGACTGGTCGCTGCGGAAGACGACGTGGATGGGTGTCGATGGCAGGCTGGTACCCGAGTTGAGGGCGGTGATCGCCGGGTCGTCCCACTTGCTGATGGCACCGTTGAAGATCCTCGCCAAGGTGGGGCCGTCCAATTTGAGCGTGCTGACGCCGTTGATGTTGTAAGTGACCGCGATCGGGCCGAACACCACCGGCAGGTCCCACGCTTCCGACCCGCAGCGTGCCGCGGCCTTGTCGGGCTCGCCTTTCGCCGGATCCATCGGGGAATCGGAGCCGGCCAGATCGGTCTGGTTGCCCAGGAAGAGCTTCATGCCGGCGCCCGAGCCATTCGCGTTGTAGTCCAGCGTGTGGCCCGGGCAGGCATGAATGTAGGCATACACGAACTGTTCGATCGCGTTCTTTTGCGCCGTCGAACCCGCCGCCAGGAGCTTCTTCTTGCCGCCGCAGTTCACCGGGACGCTGGGGGTGCTGGATCCGGTCGACGACGACGTTGTTCCGGAACGGCCGCCGCACGCTGCCAAGACCAGAGTGCTGACCAGTAGCAGGCTCAGCGCGGCTCGAGTTCGTCCAGATCCGGTGAACCTCACGGCATACTCCTCTCGGCAGCACGACGAGCATATGTGAATTGCGGCTGCACGGGTCAGGACTTCGACGGTTGTTTCGCGGGGGCCTTCTTGCGTGCCGGTGCCTTCTTGGCCGCCTTCGCTGCCGGTGGTTTCTTGTCGCCCGAGCGCGCCTTGACGCTGGCTTCCAGCTTGGCGAGCAGATCGGAGACGTCTTCGGTCTTGTCCAGTTCAGTCGGTTGCTCCTCGGCGGTAAACGCTTCCTCGCCTTCAAGTTTGGCGTCTATGAGTTCCCGTAGCTGCTCCTGGTAGGTATCGCGATAGCGGTCCGGGTTGAAGTCTTCGGCCATCGACTCCACCACTTGGCCGGCCATCTTGAGCTCCGCCGGTTTGATTTCGACCTTCTTGTCCAGTATCGGGAAGTCAGGGTCGCGAATCTCGTCCGGCCACAACAATGTATGTACGACCATCACGTCGCGCTTGCCGAAATCCTTGACCCGCAACGCCGCCAGCCGGGTCTTGTTGCGCAGGGTGAAATGCACGATCGCCATCCGGTCCGTCTCTGCAAGCGTCTTAGCCAGCAGCACATAGGATTTAGATGATTTGGTGTCGGGTTCCAGGAAGTAGCTACGGTCATACAGCATCGGATCCACTTCGCTGGCCGGGACGAATTCGAGGACCTCGATCTCGCGGCTGCGTTCCTCGGGCAACGTGGCGATGTCGTCGTCGGTGATGATCACCATCTGGCCGTCGTCGGATTCGTAGGCCCGCGCCAGGTCGCCGTATTCGACCACCTCGCCGCACACCTCGCACACCCGCTTGTAGCGGATGCGCCCGTTGTCCTTGGCGTGGACCTGGTGAAACTTGATGTCATGGTCTTCGGTGGCGCTGTATACCTTGACCGGCACGTTCACCAGGCCGAAAGCGATCGAACCCTTCCAGATGGAGCGCATGGAGTCAGTATGCCCACAACGCGGGGCGGTTAACAGCGACGCCGCGGCGGCTTAGCGCGCGGTGCGATCCCCGCCGCCAGGCCTCGCACCGGCAATTTCGCAGACGCCCACTCGCGCATTCGCGCCGATCTGCTGAAAAGCTAAGCCGGCGAGTCTAGTTCGTCGACGCTGATACGTCGCAGCCGGGCACGCCGGTCGGCGCCCAGCAAGCCCCGGTCCACGCGGCCCGGCTTTGCCAATCCGGCCGCGACGTTCGCCGCGGTGCTCGGCGGCAACCGGACCTCGACGCTGCCGGCCAGGGCTTCGCCGATCACCAGACCGCGCGTCATGTCGACAGGTTACGTTGAGGGTATGGGTTCGGCGACGGAGCAGCGGGTGACGCTGACCAACGCGGACAAGGTGCTCTATCCGGCGACCGGGACCACCAAGCGTGACGTCTTCGACTACTACACCCGCATCGCCGAGGTGATGGTGCCGCATATCGCCGGGCGTCCGGCGACCCGCAAACGCTGGCCCAACGGCGTCGACCAGCCTTCGTTCTTCGAAAAGCAGCTGGCATCCTCGGCGCCGGACTGGCTGCCGCGGGCAAGCGTTGTGCACCGGTCCGGAACCACGACCTATCCGATCATCGACAGCGCGACGGGGCTGGCCTGGATAGCCCAGCAGGCGGCGCTCGAGGTGCACGTGCCGCAGTGGCGGTTCGTCGCCGAATGGACGCGACGCGGGGCGCAGGAGTTAAAACCCGGCCCGGCTACCCGATTGGTGTTCGACTTGGACCCGGGCGAGGGCGTGACGATGGCCCAGCTGGCCGAGGTCGCGCATGCGGTCCGGGACCTGATCGCCGATATCGGGCTGACCACCTTCCCGCTGACCAGCGGCAGCAAGGGCCTGCATCTGTACGCACCGCTGGATCAGCCGGTGAGCAGCAGAGGCGCCACGATGCTGGCCAAACGCGTTGCGCAACAGCTGGAGAAGACGATGCCCATGTTGGTCACCGCGACCATGACCAAGAGCCTGCGGGCGGGCAAGGTGTTTCTGGACTGGAGCCAGAACAACGGGTCCAAGACCACCATCGCGCCGTACTCGCTGCGCGGCCGCGACCAGCCGACGGTCGCGGCACCCCGCTCCTGGGACGAACTCGACGATCCCGGGCTGCGCCAGCTGCGCTATGACGAGGTACTGCCCCGGGTGGCCCGCGACGGTGATCTGCTCGCGCCGTTGGATGCCGACCTGCCCGGCGCGGACCGGCTGACCAAGTACCGCAGCATGCGCGACGCGTCGAAGACCCCGGAGCCGGTTCCTCGGTCAAAACCGGTTGTCGGTCAAGGTAATACATTTGTCATCCAGGAGCACCACGCTCGCCGGCTGCACTACGACTTCCGGCTGGAACGCGACGGCGTGCTGGTGTCGTGGGCGGTGCCGAAGAACCTGCCGGATACCACCTCGGTGAATCATCTCGCGGTGCGCACCGAAGATCATCCGCTGGAATATGCGACATTTCAGGGCACCATCCCTAAGGGGGAGTACGGCGCCGGCACGGTGATCATCTGGGACTCCGGCACCTACGAAACCGAAAAGTTCCGCGACGGGCCCGAAAAAGGGGCCGAAAAAGGTGAAGTGATCGTCAACCTGCACGGTAATCGGATCTCCGGGCGATACGCGCTGATTCAAACCGACGGTGACCAGTGGCTGGCGCACCGCATGAAAGACCAGCAGGTGTTCGACTTCGACAGTCTCGCTCCGATGCTCACCACCCATGGTTCGGTGGCGCGTCTGAAGAGGGGTCAGTGGGCCTTCGAGGGCAAGTGGGACGGCTACCGGTTACTGGTGGAAGCCGACCACGGGGCCGTTCGGCTGCGCTCCCGCAGCGGCCGCGACGTCACCGGGGAATTCCCGCAATTGCGCTCGCTGGCAGCTGATCTCGCTGATCACCACGTGGTGCTCGACGGGGAGGTGGTCGCGCTCGACTCCGCCGGCGTGCCCAGCTTCAACGAAATGCAGAACCGGGTCCGCGCCACCCGCATCGAGTTCTGGGCGTTCGATCTGCTCTACCTCGACGGCCGCTCGCTGCTGCGGGCGAAATATCAGGACCGTCGCAAACTACTGGAAACGCTGGGTGCCGCAAGTGAACTCATCGTTCCCGAGCTGCTGCCCGGCGATGGAGCCGAGGCCATGGAATACTCCCGCAAGCGCGGCTGGGAGGGGGTGATCGCCAAGCGGCGCGATTCCGGTTATCAGCCGGGCCGGCGTTCGGCGGCATGGATCAAGGACAAGCACTGGAACACCCAGGAGGTCGTCATCGGCGGCTGGCGGGCCGGGGAGGGCGGCCGCAGCAGCGGCATCGGCTCGCTGCTGATGGGCATTCCCGGTCCTTCCGCGCTGCATTTCGCCGGGCGAGTGGGAACGGGTTTCACCGAACGCGACCTGGACAACTTGAAAAGGACGCTGGCGCCGTTGCACACCGACGAAAGCCCTTTCGGCCCTTCGCTTCCGGCGCGTGAGGCCAAGGGTGTCACGTTCGTCAGGCCGACGCTGGTCGGCGAGGTGCGCTACAGCGAATGGACCCCGGACGGTCGGCTGCGGCAAACGAGTTGGCGCGGGCTGCGTCCGGACAAGGACCCGAGTGAGGTGGTGCGGGAATGAAGTGGGTGACGTACCGGAGCGAGGACGGTGAACGGGCCGGCGTGCTGTCCGGTGACAAGATCTACGCGCTGCCACCGGGAGTAGCGCTGATCGACCTGCTCGGCGGTGGCGCCGAGGGGCTGCGCGACGCCGGCGAGGCCGCGTTGCGGGCACCGGCTGCCGTCGTCGGTCTCGACGACGTGTCGCTGGCGGCGCCCATCCCGCGCCCGCCGTCGATCCGAGACTCGCTGTGCTTCCTGGACCATATGCGCAACTGCCAGGAGACCATGGGCGGGGGCCGAGTGCTCGTCGACACCTGGTATCGCATCCCTGCGTTCTACTTCGCTTGTCCGGCAACGGTTCTGGGGCCCTACGACGATGCGCCGACGGCACCCGGAAGTGCCTGGCAGGACTTCGAATTGGAAATCGCCGCGGTGATCGGAACCGGCGGCAAGGACCTGACGGTTGAGCAGGCCGAACAGTCGATCGTCGGCTACACGATTTTCAACGACTGGTCGGCACGCGACCTGCAGATGCTGGAGAGCCAGCTGCGGATCGGACAGGCCAAGGGCAAAGACAGCGGAGTCACCCTAGGCCCGTGTCTGGTTACCCCGGACGAGCTCGAGTTCTACCGCCGCGACGGCAGGCTGAGCCTGCAGGCCATCGCGTTGGTCAATGACACCGTGATCGGCTCGGGCTCGACCGCGGCGATGGACTGGACCTTCGGCGAGGTGATCTCCTACGCCTCCCGCGGGGTGATGCTGCGACCCGGTGACGTGTTCGGCTCCGGCACGGTGCCCACCTGCACGCTGGTGGAGCACCTGGGCAACCTCGAGTTGTTCCCGGGCTGGCTGCACGACGGCGACGTGGTGACCCTGCGCGTCGAGGGACTCGGTGAGACGCGCCAGACCGTGCGGGTCAGCTCGGCGCCGCATCGATTGACGCCCCGGCCCAACCCCGACGCGCCGCCGCCGCGGACCCGGGTCAACCCGGCGCCGGCGCGAGTGCCCTACACACGCGGGCTGCACGAGGTCGCCGACCGGGTGTGGGCCTGGACGCTGCCGGACGGTGGGTACGGCTGGAGCAACGCCGGGCTGGTCGCCGGCGACGGCGCATCGTTGTTGGTGGACACGCTGTTTGATCTGGCCCTGACCCGCGAGATGCTGGACGCGATGAAGCCGATCACCGATCGTGCACCCATCACCGACGCGCTGATCACCCACTCCAACGGCGACCACACCCACGGCAACCAACTGTTGGATCGCTCGGTCCGGATCATCGCCGCCAAAGGCACGGCCGAGGAGATCGCGCATGGCATGCACCCGGACATGCTGGCCCGGCTGCAAACCGCCGACCTGGGCCCGGTCGCCACCGGGTATGCGCGAGACCGCTTCGGGCACTTCGACTTCAGCGGCATCACGGTACGCAACGCCGACCAGACCTTCGACCGTCAGTGGACCATCGATGTCGGCGGCAGGCGGGTGGAACTGCTGAACCTCGGACCCGCCCACACCGCCGCCGACTCGGTGGTGCACGTGCCCGACGCCAGGGTGCTCTTCGCCGGGGATCTGCTGTTCATCGGCTGCACGCCGATTGTCTGGGCCGGCCCGATCGCTAACTGGATCGCGGCTTGTGACGCCATGATCGCGCTGGAGCCGGCCGTCGTGGTGCCGGGTCATGGCCCGGTTACCGACTGCGACGGGATCCGTGCCGTCCGTGGCTATCTGGCGCACGTCGCCGAACAAGCCGAAGCCGCCTACCGCAACGGGTTGTCGTTCGTCGAGGCCGTTGAGACCATCGACCTCGGCGACTACGCGGCCTGGCTGGACTCCGAACGGGTCGTCGTCAATATCTATCAGCGCTACCGCGAGCTCGACTCGGCCTCCCCGCGCCAGGAGTTGCCGCGGCTGCTGACCATGCAAGCCGAATGGTTGGCCAACCGGGGTTAGCGTTGTGCGCGGCCAGAACTCGGCCGCCACGATAACGTGGCGCCCGTTGCGAGTGGTGCCCCGACTGCGGCTGGGTGAACCGATGAATCCCAACGGCGGCCTCCTTGCGCGCTTCGCGGGTCTGAGCCTGCCGAGCCTGGGCCAGACGTTCTACGGCGCGACGCCGCCGAACACGGTCTGGCCGACACACATTTACACCCTGGAATACGACGGCATCGCCGACTGGCCGCAGTACCCGATCAATATCATCTGCGACCTCAACGCCTTTGCGGGTCTGTACTATGTGCATGGCCTGTATCCATTCCTCGACCCGTCGGCGCTCCCCCCCGGGCTATAACCTGGTTCAGTTGCCGTGGTCTGCGGGCTTTACCGGCAACACCACCTACTCGATGATGACTGTCCCGCACCTGCCGATGCTGCAGCCTGCAGCCGGTGCGGCAGATCCCGTTGCTGGGCAATATGATTGCGGATTTGGTAGAACCGAATCTGCGGATCCTGGTCAACCTCGGTTATGGCGATCCGGCCCATGGCTACTCGACCGGACCGGCCGATGTGCCCACCCCGTTCGGGCTCTTTCCACCGATCGACCCGCAGACCGTCCTGGCCGCTCGGGCCACCGGAACACAGCAGGGAATCAGTGCCGCCGGCGACGATCTGAGCATCCTGGCAACCCAGGCATGGGCGTCGCTATCCGGGTTGTCACTGTCGGACGTCTCCGGAGCGCATTCGTCGAATCCGCTGTCGGCGCTCAGTTCCCTACCCACCGCGATATCGTCGGCCTCGCCGATCGACGAATTCATCATGGCCCTGCAAGCGGCGCGGGACTGGTGACGCTGCTGGCAGGGCTATGAATTCTTGGTTCTCACGGGCGCCTGGCACCCGCCGCAGACTCCGTTGTAACCTGCTGGCGGCGCGTAATCATGGTGGCGGCAAACACAATTGGTGTGCTCGCAACACTGCCGAGTTGATGCGGCTACTCCGTTTCGTCGTCTTCGTCTCCGTCGCGGAGCAGTTTTTCGGGGTGATGGAACGTGTTGGTGCGGGGTTGGCCGCGGTCTTGGTGGGCTGG
>NZ_LQOX01000091.1 GCF_002102175.1 Mycobacterium gastri
CTACCGGCCAGGACCCAATTCCTGACGGCAACCCACGATCACATGCAGTGAGGCCCCAGCCTCCCCATACCGTCTAGAAGCAAAACTGGCCGAACACGGGCTCTCCTTGGAAGATGCGGAACTTATCCATGAGCGAATAGCAAGAGCGCTTGGCGACGAAGCTTCCCGCTATGAGAACATGAAAATGCTGTTAGGCGTCGCTGAACAGGACTCTGCAGCATTGAGATACAACAGCGTATTGTGGCCTGGATTTGACTTCAAAGCCATCGCAGGTGAAGATGGAGTGCTCGAGTCGGCGCGGTATTGGCATACGAGGCGCGATTCGGGTAATGTCGATTCCCCGATCGGGCTGCCGGCTTGGAGCGTGGATATCACCGAGTTTTCAGAGCATTTTGGTCCGATGACCGGTGGTCAGAAATGGTCGCTGTTTGACAAAATTCTCCCTGGCCACGAGGAGTAGGAATTCCAATGGGGCGGGGAGCGTTACGGTGCCGCATTCAGCTGGGGGCTGTTTCTGTGGGTAACGAAGTTGTGGCCTATAGATTGAGGTATTCAAGGGTTCCATAAGAGTCGCGACAGTTTTCTATGCTCTCGCCAACAATATCAGCGGCTCACGCAAGGTTCATCTGATCCGATTGTGACCTGACTTTACTCAATTTGACAAACCATTCGGAAGAGTGCGGCATCTCGATACGCTATTTCACCAGGAAACGCCGCCTGTGCCCGAGCTAGTCAGCAGTATGTGAATCATCAAATAACCCCACTAAGGGAATGAATAACTAGTGGATAGACCCTCGGTTGCCGCGATAATCGACTTCGAAGTGCACCTGCTCATGACGATGAAGCTGAGAATAAAGATGTCGCATAAGGAAGACCAACTAGCGGCCAAAGTGGCTGACCATGGTCTGTCGGTCGACGATGCGGAACGTATACATGAGCGAGTCGCCGAAGCTCTCGGCGACGAAGCCTCTTATTTTGGAAATATGAAGAAGCTGCTGGGCATTGCCGATCAGGACGCTACATCAGTAGAGTACAGCAGCATACTGTGGCCGGGATTTGACTTCACTGCGATCGCTAGCGAAGACGGCTTCCTTAGATCGGCGCGGTACCGGCATAAAAAGCGCAATTCAGCTACCGCAGGTTCGCCGATCGGACTGCCTATCTGGAGCATGGACGTCGCCGAGTTCACAGAGCAATTTGGCCCTATGAACGGTGGTCGCCAGTGGTCCCTATTCGACAAGCTGCTCCCCGCATATGAAGAGTACGAATTCTCATGGAAAGGGGAGAGTTACGGTGCGGGATTCAGTTGGGGTTGTTCATGTTTTCTGCGATGTCGTGGGATTAAACATTAAATAGATATCGCATATTCGAACGTACCGTAAATCGAGGGCCCTCGAGCCCAAGCGTGTGGTCGGTGGCGTAGGAAAGTACGTGTGCAGTTGAACGTCGGTTGACGGGGCTTACCCGGATCTGGCGGGGCTCGCCGATTACGAGAGCAACGCTGTCGCTCCGCAAAGCTGGAGCGCGAATAGGGTCGTGAGGACGTGCGGCACTGATCAGAGCCGATACATCGCGCGCGCCATGCAGGCGTCCTCGAGGAACGAATAGTGCTTGGGCGCGTACCGACGCGATTGCGACCGGTTGCGCTGGTCGGGCGAGAGGGCGCCAGCCTCGTCGCTGGGGCCACGATTCGACTTGGTGTGGTGCTTCATCGTCGGTGTTCCTTTCGACTTCTTTCGTGAAATCTGGACAATTCGACTGTCCTCGGTAGCGCGGCCGCGGCCATCGGCCGGAATGCGCAAATTTGCCCCGCGGGGGGTCGTACGTCGGCGAACCGTAGCGACGCCACGTACGCCTTTTCGCTGAGATTTGCGGCTCGCTGCTGGTTGCGCTGGTTAGCATGAGCGAGATCGACCCAATGTGCGGACGTGCGTGGCATGGGACTGGAGCGTGGGCGAGTTGCTGCTTACCGGGACCGTGACGTTGCTGTTGGCGGACATCGAGGGATCGACCCGGCTGTGGCACACGCAGCCCGCACAGATGGCCGATGCGATCAAGCTGCTGGATCAAGCCGTTGCCGAGGCCGTCTCTGTCCACGGCGGAGTACGGCCGGTCGAGCAGGGCGAAGGCGATAGCTTCGTGGCGGCGTTCGGGCGGGCGGCCGATGCGGTGGCATGCGCGCTGCAATTGCAGCGGGCGCAACTGCCGCCGATTCAGCTGCGCGTCGGCATCCACACGGGCGATGTCCAGCTGCGCGACGACAGCAACTATGTCGGCCCGACGATCAACCGCGCGGCGCGGCTGCGTGACCTGGCCCACGGCGGCCAGACACTGCTGTCCGCCACCACCAGCGACATCGTCATCGACGAGCTCCCGCCCGATGCCTGGTTGGTCGACTTGGGAAGTCAACCGCTGCGCGACCTGCCGCGCCCGGAACGGGTGGCGCAGTTGTGTCACCCCCAGCTGCGTAACGAGTTCCCTGCGCTACGCACTCCGAAAAGCATTGTGAGCCAACGGCTTCCCGTGCAGCTCACCAGCTTTGTGGGCCGCGAGCGGGAAATGGCCGAGGTGACCCGGCTGGTGACGGAAAACCGGCTGGTGACGCTGATCGGTGCCGGCGGCTTCGGCAAGAGCCGCCTGGCCATCCAAGTGGCGTCACAACTGACGTCTGAGTTTCCCGACGGTGTGTGCTACGTCGATCTCGAGCCGATAACCGATCCCGATATGACGCCGATCTTGCTCGCTCGCGCGTTGGGTCTGTCCGACCAGTTGGGCCGGTCAACGGCCGATGCGGTGCTGCGCTACCTGGCCGAGCGGCAGATGCTCATTGTCTTCGACAATTGCGAACACCTGCTCGACGTGGGCGCCGGCCAGGTCAATGCGCTGCTGCAGACCTGCCCCCGGGTGACGATATTGGCGACCAGCCGCGAACCGATCAAAGTGGCGGGCGAGCTGACCTGGAGGGTTCCGTCGCTGTCCGTGGCCGACGCGACCGCATTCTTCACCGACCGTGCCCTGCTGGCCCGGCCCGACTTCGTCATCGACGACGACAGCGCCGCCATGGTGCGGCAAATCTGCCGCAGGTTGGATGGCATGCCGCTGGCGCTCGAACTCGCCGCCGCGCGGGTGCGCTCACTGTCGCTGTCCGACATCATCGCCGGTCTTGACGACAGCATCCGGCTGCTGACTGGCGGGGCGCGCACCGCGCTGCGCCGCCACCAGACCCTGCGTGCATCGCTGGACTGGTCCTACGGGTTGCTCAGCGAACCGGAGCGGATCCTGCTGCGACGACTCGGGGTGTTCGTCGGTGGATTCGACCTCGACGCCGCGCTGGCGGTGGCCGGCTTCGGTGAGCTGCCGCGTCACCAGGTGCTCGATGAGCTGGCACTGCTGGTTGACAAGTCGCTGATCTGGGCAGATAGCTCGCAGGGTCGCACCCGCTACCGGCGGCTCGAGGGTGTGGGCCAGTACGCGATGGAAAAGCTCACCGAGGCCGGCGAAACCGACGTCACCCGAAAGCGATACTGCGACCACTACATGGTGCTGGCGGCGCTGCTCGACAGCCCTGGGCGCACGGACTATCAGCAGCTTCTCGACCAGGCCGAAATCGAGCTGGACAACCTGCGGGTGGCGTTCCTGTGCTGCCGCGAATACTGCGACTTGGAGTCCGCGCTGGCGTTGACGTCGTGGCTGCAGCCGCTGTGGCTCAGCCGGGGCCGTATCCGGGAGGGGCGAACCTGGTTCGAAACCATCCTCGTCGAGCCAGACGCACACCATGGGAAGGTGAGCGCCGGGGTGCGGGCGCGAGCGCTGGCAGACAAGGCCGTGCTCGATATGTTCATCGACACGAGTGGCGGCAGCGTGGACGAGGCTCAACAAGCGTTGGCCATCGCTCGCGAAGTCGATGACCCGGCCTTACTGGCCCGCGCACTGACCGCTTGCGGTTTGACGGCCGGATTCAACTACCAGCCCGATGCCGCCCGCCAGTACTTCGCGGAGGCGACGGACATTGTCCGGGCCTTGGACGACCGGTGGACACTCAGCCAGATCCTGAGCTGGCAGAGCAATGCTGCCGTGGTATCCGGCGACACGATCACCGCGCGCGCTGCGGGCAGCGCCGGACGCGATGTGGCCGACGAGATCGGCGACCGGTTCGGCGCGCTACGGTGCCGGTTGAGCCTGGCGTTCGCCCAACTGTGGCAGGGCGAAGTGGCCGGAGCCGTCGCGCAGTTCAGCGAGCTGGTGGAACAGTCGTTGGAGGCCGATGCTGACGTCCTCACACCGCTCATCCTGAAGGGGTTGGGTGATGCGCACGCGTACCGGGGTGACGTGAGCGCCGCGCGGGCAGCGGGCGAAGCGGCGGTCGAAGGTGCCGGAGACGGCAGCGAATACTTCCTTGGACTCGGCTATGCGACGTTGGCGATCGCGGCCTTCGCCGGCGGCGACATCGACTCCGCGCGCGATGCGAGCACAAAGGCGTGGCAGAACCTGAAACTGCAACCCCATGTGGCGAACTATCTGCGTCCCACCAAAGCCCGGATCTCGTTGGCGAGCGGGGATGTCGCCGCAGCGCGACACTTCGCCGACGAGGCCGCCTCGGTGCTGTCGGGCTGGCATCTGGCGCTGGCGCTGACCAGCCGCGCCCGGGTGGCGATGGCACAAGGTGAGCCGGAACAAGCCGAGCGTGATGGCCACGACGCGCTGACGGCTGCGGTTGAAGCCTGCGCACACAATTGCGTTGCCGACATCCTCGACTGCCTGGCCGCCATGGCGGTCGGGCACGACAGCCACCGTGAGGCCGCCCGCCTGTACGGCGCGGCGGAGTCCATGCGGCAACGCCTGGGCACCAAACGGTTCAAGAGCTACGACTCAAGCCATGCGGACTCGGTGGCATTGCTGCGTACTGCATTGGGCAGCAAGGAGTTCGACAGCGCATGGGCAGAAGGCACCGCGCTGTCCAGCGACGAGGCGATTGCCTACGCGCAGCGCGGACGCGGCGAACGCAGACGGGCAGCGAGCGGTTGGGAATCGCTGACGCCGGCTGAGCGCGAGGTGGTAAGCCTGGTGGGCGAGGGCCTGTCCAACAAAGACATCGCCGCACGGCTCTTCGTCTCACCGCGCACCGTGCAAACCCACCTCACGCATGTGTACACCAAGCTCGACCTGAACTCCCGGGTGCAACTCGCCCAAGAGGCAGCGCGGCATTCGTAGCGCTGCGGCCTACAACACCGACGGCGTCGGAGTCCCCGCACCCGACGGTCACATCTTTCACATGAGTCACTGCCTACCGGCGTAGGGGCGAGGCGATGCTGACCGGGTAGTGCTTCGAGGGTAGTTGTGCAGCGGCGGTTGCCGGGCCGATGTGATTCGGCCGGCGGACAACGGCTTCCAGGATGCTCATGCCTTCCCGCGGCGACAGTGCTGCCGGTCATCGACGGCGGCGGGCGCAGTTGGGCTGCGCATGCACCCTTGGGGTCTTTTTTCCGCTTCGATACCCGCAGCTTCGCCAAAACCTCTTGTTATGTCAGGTGTTCGGGGAGGACGGAAAGGCTCACGTGCTCACCGGGTCGACTGTCATGCCGTGGTATCGAGTGTGCAATGACGGCTTTCAGTGTGCATGTAGGGCGGGAACGCCACGATTTGCCCCGCCCGGACGGCACACTCGGCGCCGTCAACGCACACCCGACGCCGCCAGCCACCGACCCAACCGCACCAACACGCGATATCCATCTCCCCACACCGGAGCGCAGCCCCGCGACCGCTCCGAGCGACAAAGCCATAACGAACACGGCAAACCCGTCGGCACTCATGCTTGCGACAACTCGGGGTACCCGACCAGCACCGGGCCAGCTACCCGATCAGTACGGCGAACCGCGGCTTGATCACCTCGTCGATGATCTCCAGTCGCTCGTCGAACGGAATGAACGCCGACTTCATCGCATTGATGGTGAACCGTTCCAGGTCACTCCAGCCGTAGCCGAAAGTCTCCACCAGGCGGTGCATCTCCTGGCTCATCGACGTGTCGCTCATCAGCCGGTTGTCGGTGTTGACGGTCACCCGAAATCGGGTGCGCGCCAACAGGTCGAACGGGTGTTCGGCGATGCTGGCCACCGCGCCGGTCTGCACGTTGGAGCTCGGGCACAGCTCCAGCGGAATCCGCTTGTCCCGCAAGATCGATGCCAACCTGCCCAGCCTGACACCGCCGTCGGGGCCGACGTCGATGTCGTCGACGATCCGCACCCCGTGGCCCAGCCGGTCAGCGCCGCAGAACGCGATCGCCTCATGGATGGACGGCAACCCGAAGGCCTCACCGGCATGAATCGTGAAGCGCGCGTTGTTGTCTCGCATGTACTCGAAAGCGTCCAGGTGCCGAGTCGGCGGGTGGCCGGCCTCCGCGCCGGCGATGTCGAAACCCACAACTCCCTTGTCCCGGAACCGGATTGCCAGCTCGGCGATCTCCCGGGACACTGCGGCGTGCCGCATTGCGGTGACCAGACACCGCACCTTGATGGACCGGCCCGCTCCGGCGCACTCCTTCTCACCTTCGGCGAACCCGGCAAGGACAGCGTCGACAACCTCGTCGAACGACAACCCGCGATCGATGTGCAGTTCCGGAGCAAAGCGCACCTCGGCATAGACCACCGAATCGGCGGCCAGGTCTTCCACACATTCGAAAGCGACCCGATACAACGCCTCGGAAGTCTGCATCACGGCCACGGTGTGCGAGAACGGCTCCAGGTAGCGCTCCAGCGAGCCGCTGTGCGACCGGGTCCGAAACCACGTTGCCAGCGTGTCGACGTCGGTGGCGGGCAGGTCGTCGTATCCGATCTGGCCGGCGATGTCCAGCACGGTTGCCGGGCGTAGCCCGCCGTCGAGGTGGTCGTGCAGCAGCGCCTTCGGTGCCTGCCGAATCATCTCCCACGTGAGCGCAGTGGTCATCGGGTGATCCGATCGATAATCAGGGGCCGCGGAGCCGGCCCGGCCTCCCCGACGCTCCAGCCACCGTCGAGTACGGCCAACGCGGGGCCCAAGCGTTCGGGAGTGTCGGTGTAAAGCGTGAACAGCGGCTCGCCGGCCACCACCGGCTCCCCGGGACGACGATGAATCCTCACCCCCGCCCCGTGCTGCACCCGGGCCCCCGGCCGGGATCTGCCCGCGCCGAGCCGCCAGGCCGTCAAACCCACTGCCATCGCGTCGATGTCGCCCATTGTGCCGCTCCGGCCGGCCGTTACGGTTTCCGAACACCGACCAATCGGCAACGGTTTCGACAAATCGCCGCCCTGAGCGGCGACCAGCCGGCGGAACCGGTCCATCGCGCTGCCGTCGCGCAGCGTCTGTGCCGGGTCGCGGCCCTCGATCCCGGCGAGTTGCAGCATCTCGCCGGCGAGCCGCACGGTCAGCTCCACGACGTCGGGCGGTCCGCCGCCGGCCAGCACTTCCAGGGCCTCGGCCACCTCGAGCGAGTTGCCGACGGTGCGACCCAGCGGCGAGTTCATGTCCGTCAGCAGGGCGCGGGTGGGCACGCCATGCGCGGTGCCCAGGTCCACCATGGTGTGCGCCAGTTCGCGGGACTGCGCCTCGGATTTCAGAAAGGCCCCGGCGCCGACCTTCACGTCGAGTACCAGTGCGCCCGCTCCCTCGGCCAGCTTCTTGCTCATGATCGAACTGGCGATCAGCGGCAGGGATTCGACGGTGCCGGTGATGTCGCGCAGCGCATAGAGCTTGGCGTCGGCGGGGGCCAACTCGCCGGCCGCGAAGATGGCCGCACCGACGTCGCAAAGTTGTTGGCGCACCCGTTGATTGGACAGCGTCGCGGTGAACCCGGAGATGGATTCCAGTTTGTCCAGAGTGCCGCCGGTATGGCCGAGTCCCCGGCCCGCCGCCTGCGGCACCGCCGCGCCACAGGCGACGACGACGGGCACCAACGGCAGGGTGATTTTGTCGCCTACCCCGCCGGTGGAGTGCTTGTCCACGGTCGGCAGCCGCAGTTCGGCGAAATCCATCCGGGCACCCGAGACCAGCATCGCCGATGTCCATCTGGCGGTCTCGCCGGAGTCCATGCCGCGCCAGAAAATCGCCATCAACAAGGCCGACATCTGTTCCGGGGCGACCCGGCCGTCGGTGAAGGCCTTGATGACCCAGTCGATGGCGGCATCGGATAACCGACCACCGTCACGCTTGGTCCGGATTACCGTCGGCGCGTCGAATTCGAAGTCCGTCAAGAGGATTCCTCGGTCAGACCGGGCCGACCCGCGCGGGGTCGCCCAGCCGGGTGGTCGGTGCGCAGCGCGGGGCGGTCGTCAACCAGTGCCGGGCCCGCACCCGCAACCGCGGGGACGGCGGATACGCTCCGGTCGCTTCGTCGTTTGCCTTGTCCCGCAGCAGCTTCCAACAGCTGATCGTCGAGCACGCGATAGAGGGTACCTCGCCCGACGTGCACCCGTTCTCGTCTCATACGCCCGATTCGCAGATCGGCACAGCGGATGGCTACCTTCGCGGCGAGTAACCGCGATGGCCCGATCGGCGTATGCCGTTGGGCACAGTCGTTGTACGCCGTTGACGAGAGCGGAGAACGAATCGAACCCCGCGGCGACGCTGCCGCTCCAAGGCTCGAAGCCGGCTTGGATGCTGGTCAGGTACCACGAGTAGGTGACCGGCTCCGGGGTTCTTGTCTTCGCTTCCGAATCGGGATTGGCAGTGGTCGCGGTGGGTTGAGCTGTTGCGTTGCGTGCGGGGATCGGGCGGGCCGGCGTTGGCCCGGTGTTGTCGGGGGTGGCTGCGATGATGAGGTCATGTCGTCGAGTGCAGCCGCTGGTGCTGTGGTGGCCGGTCCTGGTGAGCGTCTTGAGGTGTTGTTTGCGGAGTTGGCGGAGTTGGCCGGTCAGCGCAATGCGATTGACGGGCGCATTGTGGAGATCGCCGCCGAAATGGATCGCGACGAGCTGTGCGGGGCCACGGGGGCGCGGTCGGTGGCGGCGTTGCTGGCCTGGAAGCTCGGGGCGTCCTCGGGCAACGCCCACACGATCACTACCGTGGCGCGCCGGCTCGAGGAGTTCCCCCAGTGTGTCGCGGGCATGCGGGAGGGCTGGCTGTCGCTGGATCAGGTCGGCGTCATCGCCGCCCGGGCCGGTGCGGGATCTGATGAGCATTACGCGCAGCTGGCCCGGGTCGCCACGGTCAACCAGCTGCGCACCGCGGTCAAGCTCGAACCGCGACCCGAACCCGATCCTCGGCGGCAGCCGCAGCCCTCGATCACCAAGACCACCGAAGAACAGGGCAGCTGCTATCGGATCACACTTGCCCACCCCGACGCGGCGAAGTTCGACGCCGCCTTGGCGTCTCATCGTGACGCGCTGATCGCCGAGTGGAAACACGATCACGACAACGCCGCGGGCACGTCAGACCAGCGGCCGCCGTTGCCGACCACCGTCGAGGCGTTCATGCGCCTGGTCGAGACCGGCTGGGACGCCGAGGCGGCCCGCCGGCCCCACGGGCAGCACACCACGGTCGTGGTGCACGTCGACGTCAAGGACCGCGTCGCGGCGCTGCATTTGGGTCCGCTGCTATCCGACGCCGACCGCCGCTACCTCAGCTGTGATGCCACCTGTCAAGCATGGTTCGAACGCGACGGCCAGGTCCTCGGCGCCGGCCGGGCGACTCGCGTGCTCAACCGCCGGCTGCGCCGCGCCCTTGAGCACCGTGACCGCACGTGCGTGGTGCCCGGCTGTGGCGCCACCCGTGGTCTGCACGCCCACCACATTCGCCATTGGGAAGACGGTGGCGCCACCGAGTTGGCCAACCTGGTGCTGCTCTGCCCGTATCACCACCGCGCCCACCACCGCGGCATCATCACCATCACCGGACCCGCTGAGGCTCTCACCGTCACCGACAGCGCTGACCGGCAACTGAGCGCAGGATCGCTGGCGCGCCCACCAACCCAACCCCCGCCCGCTGTCGCAGCCTATCCCGGACCCACCGGCGAACGCGCCGACTGGTGGTGGTATGAACCCTTCCAACCCCAACCACCACCAACACCCAACTAGCGGTGGTGGCCGGTCACGACCAGCACGCTATCGAAACCCAAACACCTTGGGGCATCAAGAAACTCGTTCACACCGCCCGGCCATCAACACCGGCGGTCACAGCGCGTACTAACTAATACTAATTCGAGCCAAGTCTGCCGAAACGCCGGCCGGCTGGCCTGGCACTTCCCATTAGTCGGGTTAAACGCCGTTGACGAGGGCGGAGAACGAATCCACCCCCGCGCCGACGCTGCCGCTCCAGGGCTCGAAGCCGGCTTGGATGCTGGTCAGGTACCACGAGTCGGTGACCGGCTCCAGGGTTTGAGTGTTGTCGATGAACCCCATCACATCGAAGTTGTTCCAGGAGGTGATCGGTGTGGTCGCGACGTAGGACACCACGTTGTTCTGGCCGTTACTGCCCTTCCACACCTGGAAGTTCTGCCCGTCAATGGTGGTGTTGCCCACCACGGAGCCGACCGGCTGGATGGGGCCCTGGTGGTTGAACCAGATCATCACTTCCTGCTGGTTGACACCGGTTGTGATGGGCGTGGGATTCAGCCAGATGTCATAGGAAGCGTCATAGATGCCGCTGCTGGGGTAGGTGTAGTTGATGCTGCTGGTGGCAGTCTGGATCTGGCCCAACTGGATCGGCAGGTTGGTGCCGGGAGAACCGGTGCCGTAGTGCCAGCCGTCGTATATCGAGGGGTATCCGAGCGGTGCGCCGTTGGTGGGAGCCGAGCCGTTTTCGGTGGCGATGGAAAACCCGGTGGGGGTGACGTTGATCGACTGTCCGCCCGGGTTGTTCCATGCATTGTTTTGCACCACATAGGCGTTCTGGATCGTCGTCGTTCCGTATTGGGACGTGATCAGCGTGCCGCCGGTGCTGCCCCCGGTGCCGGTGCCGCCGGTCCCCGTGCCACCTGTGCCGGTGCCGGTGCCGCCGGTGCCGCCGGTGCCCGTGCTGCCGGTCCCCGTGCCACCTGTCCCGGTGCCGCCGGTGCCCGTGCCGCCCGTTATGGGTTGTCCGTTCACCAGCAAATTCGTGGGGGGCGAGTATGAGCCGGTCTGCGCCGCCTGGAACCCGACACTGACCGAGTTGCCGGGCGCGATCGTGGCGTCATAGCTCAGCGGGGTCACGGTGTAGTGGGTGCCGGACTGGGCGACCTGTCCGTTCCACAGATTTGTGATGGATTCGTTTGCGGGCAAGTCGAATTGGAGTTGCCAGTCGGTCACCGGGGTGGTGCCGGTATTGGTGATCGTGTAGTCGGCGACGAAGCCGTTGTTCCATTGCGACGTAGGCGCGTAAGTCGCTGTGATCCCGCTGCCACCGGTGCCCGTGCCGCCGGTACCGGTGCCCGTGCCGCCGGTGCCCGTGCCGCCGGTGCCCGTCCCGGTACCGGTGCCGCCGGTGCCCGTCCCGGTACCCGTGCCGCCGGTCGTGGTACCACCGGTGCCGGTGCCGCCGGTGCTGGTACCGGTGCCGCCCGTGCTTCCGGTGCCGGTGCCCCCGGTCGTAGTGCCACCGGTACCCGTGCCGCCGGTGCTCGTACCGGTGCCGGTGCCACCGGTGTCACCGCCGACGGGTTGTCCGTTGACCAGCAAGTGCGTCGGCGGCGAGTAGGAGCCGTCCTGCGAGGCTTGGAATCCGACGGTGACCGAACTGCCGGGTTCGATCGTCCCGTTGTAGCTGGCCGGGGTGACGGTGTAGTGCGTGCCGGACTGGGACACCTGCCCATTCCACAGGTTGGTGACGGATTCGTTTGTTGGCAAGTCGAATTGAAGCTGCCAGTTGGTCAGCGGAGTCGTACCCGTATTGGTGATCGTGTAATTCGCGGTGAAGCCGCTATTCCACTGAGCCGTCGGAGTGTACGTCGCCGTCACCCCGGTGCCTCCGGTGCTGGCGGTGGTTGTCGCAGCGGACGTCGTCGTCGCGGCCGCAGTCGCCAGGGCGGTGGTTGCACTGACCGTGCTCGTCGGGGCGCCGGTAGTCGGGTTGACCGCCGCGGTGCCGCTGGTACCGGTGTCGGTGCCGGCGGGCGCCGCCGTCGCCGCAGCAGCGGCCGCGGCCGCCGTGGAAGTGGTGCCCCCACCCGTGGTCGTCGTGTTGGCGGAGCTCGGGCTGACCGCCGCGGAGCCAGTGCCACCGGCGGCGATCGTCGTGGCGCTGCCGTCGGGACCGTAGCCACCGGCCGTACCGCCACCAGTCCCCGGTGCGGGGCTGCCGCTGTTGTTGCTTGCCACGGCTGACCCGCCGTGCCCGCCGGCGCCGTTGGCCACCGACTGACCACCATTGCCGGGGGTGGGTGCGCCCAGCATTCCGAGCAGCCCTTGCACCACGTTGCGTAACGGCGCGATGTTGGCCGCCTCGGTGCCCAGATACCACTGCGCACTGGAAGTCAAAGCATTGACGAACTGCTCATGAAACGCCGCCGCCTGGGCGCTCAGCGCTTGATATTCCCGGGCGTGCGAGCTGAACAGCCCCGCGATGGCCGCCGACACCTCGTCGGCGCCCGCCGCCAGCAGCCCTGTTGTCGGCGCCGCTGCCGCGGAATTCGCGGCGCTCAGGGTCGAGCCAATGCCGGTGATATCCCTCGCCGCCGCCGTCAGCGTCTCAGGTACGGCAGTCACATATGACATATTCATTCGATCACGCCCTTATTACGAACCAATCACTGCCCTATCACGGGCGACCCTAATAAGGTTGATCACGATTTGATCACGGTCTTATCACTGCTTCATTAATTTGCCATGAGATCTTTAAACTGCCGGCGCGTCAAATTCGAGCGGGGTCAACTGCTCATCGAGTGTGCACGGGTTGCGCCGAGTGTGTACTGGCGGCGGCGACACGCCGGGCGGTGCCGCCGTGGTTGCACTCTCGGCGTGCCGGCTTGTGAAGGATGTGGCTGAAGGACACCGATGGACAGTTGTGAAAACAGACCTCGATGCCCTGCTGACCGAACTGTCTGTGACGATCGATGACCACGTGGTGCACCCCGACCGGCGGCGCGCGCGACGGCCGAAGCAATCGACCGACGCCGAGCTGGTGCGCCTGGCCGTGACTCAGGCGCTGCTCGGCGCCCGCAGCGAACACCCCTGGCCGCAAATGTGTTACGGCCGACTCGGGCACCTGTTTCCCTACCTGCCGAAACAGCCCAGCTACCACAAGCGGGTCAAGGCGGCGCCACCGCTGATCTGCAAGGCCACGCTGTACCTGACCACCCAGTGGTCTGTCCTGGGCCGACGACCTACGCCTAATCGACGCCACCCCAGTGCCGTGCGATGCGTCGCGGGAAACCGCGAAACGCTTCGAACTGGCCGATGTCGCCCACTACGGGAACTGCGCCGCGCACTCCCGCTGGTTCTAGGGGTGAAGCTGTATCTGATCACCACCGCCGACGGCAGGCCCGTCGCGTGGTGTCTGGCCGACCCCAAAACGGCGAACGAGAAGTCGCCGCAAAGCCTTTCGCGCACACCCGGGACCTCGGCGCGCTGCGCAAGAAGATGATTGCGCTGACCGACAAGGGCCTACCCAGCACCGAGTTGCAACGCCACCGCGCCGACCCGCTGAACGTGCCGCTGGTGCGCCCCGACCGCAACGACGAAAAACCACCCCGCTACGGCAAACTCGCCGGCATGCGCCCACAGACCCAAGCCGTCTACGACACCTACAAGCATCAGCACAATCTCGAACGACATGGCGGGCCCACACTGCACGGCGGCCACGTCCGCGTCGCCCAACACCTGCTCGCACTTGCCGCTGCGATCTGACACAACGGGAAGATCAACAACCCAGTCAAGAGGCCACTGATCGCCTACCACCACTAACCAAGGCTGGGAACTACTCCGCTAGATCGGTCGCGGGACCGGCCGCAAGATCGGCACGGAAAGGCTCCGGCAGGAGCGCACCGAGCCGACGCGGCCCGCCCGGATGGTCGACCAACAGCTCCGGGCCGCCATGTTCGAGCAACAACTGACGACACCGCCCGCACGGCATCAATGCCGACCCAGCGCCGTCCACACATGCCAATGCGACCAGCCGACCGCCTCCGGTCGCATGCAAAGCACACACCACTCCGCATTCGGCGCACAGGCCCAGGCCGTAGGAGACATTCTCCACGTTGCAGCCGGTGACGACGCGGCCGTCGTCAACCAGTGCGGCCGCACCGACCGGGAACCGTGAATACGGCGCATACGCACCGGCAGAAACCTGAATTGCCTTGTCGCGCAGCATATCCCAATCGATATCAGGCATCCGCAACCCCGCTCGACGATGGGCCGACCTCGGTAAGCCACCTTAACCCGGACGAGACGAGCCGGGTCGGCGACGAATGGGCCACGCGACACATGATTGCGATCGGACTGTCGGTACCGCCCGCGGAGCTGGTCAAGTTAAGCTCGATTGCCCGGCTAGAGCTGTTTGATGACGGTTTTGAAGGCGGTGAGGACGGTCTGAGTACAAAGACGACAACCGCGGACCCGGCGGTGCCCAAGAAGGAACCCAACCCTGCCGCCGGATCATCACGCAAACGGCGGCCACCGCGCACCCTGTATCGCGGTGACCCCGGCATGTGGTCGTGGGTGCTGCATCGCATCACCGGCGCGACGATCTTCTTCTTCCTATTCGTCCACGTTTTGGACACCGCGCTGGTGCGGGTCAGCCCCCAGGCGTACAACTCGGTGATCGACACCTATAAGACGCCGGTCGTCGGCCTGATGGAATTCGGGCTGGTGGTTGCGGTCTCCTACCACGCACTCAACGGAATCCGGATCATCTTGATCGACTTCTGGTCGCAGGGGCCGCGTTATCAGCGGCTGATGTTGGGCGTCGTCGGGATCGTATGGTTGCTGATCCTGGTGCCCGCGGCGGTGGTGCTGGGCATCCACATGTGGGAGCACTTCCGATGAGCACCCCCGGCGTTCAACTCAACCCTCAAACCGGCAACAGCCGGCGCGCGCCCGTGCTGCAACGCTCCCATGACCGGCCCGCCAGCCTGGACAATCCGCGGTCGCCGCGCCGCCGCGCCGGTATGCCCAACTTCGAGAAATTCGCCTGGCTGTTCATGCGGTTCTCCGGGGTGGTGCTGGTGTTCCTGGCCCTGGGTCACCTGTTCATCGGTCTGATCTGGGACAACGGGGTCTATCGCATCGACTTCAACTACGTGGCGCAGCGCTGGAACTCACCGTTCTGGCAAACCTGGGACCTGCTGCTGTTGTGGCTGGCGCAGTTGCACGGCGGCAACGGCCTGCGCGTCATCATCGACGACTACAGCCGCAAGGATTCCACCCGGTTCTGGCTCAATTCGCTACTGGCGGTGTCGATGACATTCACATTGGTGCTGGGCAGCTACGTGTTGCTGACCTTCGACGCGAACATCTCCTGAAAGGCGCACATGGTTACGCCACCTCTCCCCCGCAAGCGGGCGGTACCCCCACCGCATCGCTTCGTCCCCCTCGCCGTCCCCCGCACGCGGGAGGTGCCCCCAGCGCGGCTGGGGGTGCCCCCACTGCATCGTCGGCGGCGGCGGTGATTCACCAACACCGATACGACGTGGTGATCGTCGGCGCCGGCGGTGCCGGCATGCGGGCCGCGGTAGAGGCCGGTCCACGGGTGCGTACCGCCGTGTTGACCAAGCTCTACCCCACCCGCAGCCACACCGGCGCCGCCCAGGGCGGCATGTGCGCCGCGCTGGCCAACGTCGAAGACGACAACTGGGAATGGCACACCTTCGACACCGTCAAGGGCGGCGACTACCTGGCCGACCAGGACGCCGTGGAGATCATGTGCAAGGAAGCCATCGACGCGGTGCTGGACCTGGAGAAAATGGGGATGCCGTTCAACCGCACCCCCGAGGGCCGCATCGACCAGCGCCGCTTCGGCGGACACACCCGCGACCACGGCAAGGCTCCGGTGCGCCGGGCCTGCTACGCCGCCGATCGCACCGGCCACATGATCCTGCAGACCCTCTACCAGAACTGCGTCAAGCACGACGTGCAGTTCTTCAACGAGTTCTACGCACTGGACCTGGCACTGACCCACACTCCCAGCGGTCCGGTGGCCACCGGGGTGGTGGCCTACGAGCTGGCGACGGGCGACATCCACGTCTTCCACGCCAAGGCCGTCGTGATCGCGACCGGCGGCTCCGGCCGAATGTACAAGACCACCTCCAACGCGCTCACCCTCACCGGCGACGGCATCGGCATCGTCTTCCGTAAGGGACTTCCGTTGGAGGACATGGAGTTTCACCAGTTTCACCCGACCGGACTGGCCGGCCTGGGCATCCTGATCTCCGAGGCGGTGCGCGGGGAGGGCGGCCGGTTGCTCAACGCCGACGGCGAGCGCTTCATGGAGCGCTACGCCCCCACCATCGTGGACCTGGCGCCCCGCGACATCGTCGCCCGTTCGATGGTGCTGGAAGTCCTGGAAGGACGCGGTGCGGGGCCCAACAAGGACTACGTCTACATCGACGTGCGCCACCTGGGCGAGGAGGTGCTGGAAGCGAAGCTGCCCGACATCACCGAGTTCGCCCGCACCTACCTGGGCGTGGACCCGGTGCACGAGCTGGTCCCGGTCTACCCGACCTGCCACTACGTAATGGGCGGCATCCCCACCACGGTCACCGGGCAGGTGCTGCGGGACAACACCCACCCCGTCCCGGGCCTGTACGCGGCCGGCGAGTGCGCGTGCGTGTCGGTGCACGGCGCCAACCGGCTGGGCACCAACTCATTGCTGGACATCAACGTCTTCGGACGCCGGGCCGGCATCGCCGCGGCCAACTACGCGCGCGGCCACGACTTCATCGAGATGCCGCCCAACCCGGCGGCCATGGTCGTGGGCTGGGTGAACGACATCCTGTCCGAGCGCGGCAACGAGCGGGTCGCCGACATCCGCGGCGCGCTGCAGCGCACGATGGACAACAACGCCGCGGTGTTCCGCACCGAGGAAACCCTGAAGCAGGCGCTCACCGACATCCACGCACTCAAGGAGCGGTACTCCCGAATCACGGTGCACGACAAGGGAAAGCGCTTCAACAGCGACCTGCTGGAAGCGATCGAGCTGGGCTTCTTGCTGGAGCTGGCCGAAGTTACCGTGGTCGGCGCATTGAATCGCAAGGAGTCCCGCGGCGGGCATGCCCGCGAGGACTATCCCAACCGCGACGACGTCAACTACATGCGCCACACCATGGCCTACAAGCAGGGCAGCGAGCTGCTTTCCGACATCGCGCTGGACTTCAAACCCGTCGTACAAACCCGCTACGAACCCAAGGAACGGAAGTACTGATGGCCGCAAGCGAGGTGGTGGAGCCGAGCCTCGAGCGTTCCCTGCCGCCCGTCCCCGAAGGCGCGGTGATGGTGACCGTCAAGATCGCCCGGTTCAACCCCGATGACCCGGACCGATTCGCAGAAACCGGTGGCTGGCAGAGCTTCCGGGTGCCCTGCCTGCCTAGCGATCGGCTGCTCAACCTGCTGATCTACATCAAGAGCTACCTCGACGGGACGTTGACCTTTCGTCGCTCCTGCGCCCACGGCGTGTGCGGCTCCGATGCGATGCGCATCAACGGGGTCAACCGCTTAGCGTGCAAGGTGCTGATGCGCGACCTGCTGCCTAAAAAAACGACTAAGCGGCTCACCGTCACCGTCGAGCCGATCCGCGGACTGCCGGTGGAAAAGGACCTGGTTGTCGACATGGAGCCGTTCTTCGACGCCTACCGCGCGGTCAAGCCGTATCTGATCACCAGCGGTAATCCGCCCACCCGCGAACGCATTCAGAGCCAGGCCGACCGCGCCCGCTACGACGACACCACCAAGTGCATCCTGTGCGCGGCCTGCACCACCAGCTGCCCGGTGTTCTGGAACGAGGGCAGCTACTTCGGCCCGGCGGCGATTGTCAACGCCCACCGCTTCATCTTCGACAGCCGCGACGAGGCCGCCGCCGAACGCCTCGACATCCTCAACGAGGTCGACGGGGTGTGGCGCTGCCGGACCACGTTCAACTGCACCGACGCCTGCCCGCGCGGTATCGAGGTGACCAAGGCGATCCAGGAGGTCAAGCGCGCGCTGGTGTTCTCGCGCTGAGCGCGCTAGCGCTTGTCGGCCCCAGCAGCAACATTCGCCCCAGAGGTGCGGTGGTTCGGTGCCATCCCTAACGGATTTGTGGCGGATTCTGGATCTGCTGGATGACTGGAGCGAAGCTGTCGACATGTGGCTGCTGGATGGTGTAGTGCGTGAATCCATAGCGGTCGCGGCTGTCGCGTAGGTGTTGGGCCATCTGAACCGTCCCGGGTTTTATGCGCACCTTCCTTTGAGGGAAGGATGGCGCGATGGCGATCAGGTACGACGAGAACA
>NZ_LQOX01000092.1 GCF_002102175.1 Mycobacterium gastri
ACATCATGCTCGCTGAGCCAAACAGGTGGTCCCTAGCTGGTGGCAAACCAGTGGTCCCTTCCCGGTGGCAAATGACAGGCCGGCCCCTCCCGCCCGACCAGCTCACGCCGGTTCGCACGTCCGGTCGGTCCCATCGACAACCCGGCCAGATCTTCCGGAGATTGCTCCAACGACCGGTATCGCTCGTTGGGGCTCAGCCCCTCGTAGTTACCGTCGTAGCTGCCGGTATCGGCCTCGCCACGTGACGATTCGATACGGTTCACGCCGGCCGGGGCCTCCGCGACAGGGGATTGAGGCGTCGGCTGGTCACGTCTGCTGTTGGAGCTGTCGGAGCTGTCGGAACTTTCGGAGTTGACGGTGACCTTGCGGGTGCGCTTGAACGAAAACGCGATTTCTTCGACCTCTTCGAACACCTGACGTGCGGTGCGCAACGGCTGAGTGGTGTTGTCGATCACCCGTGCCACGAACGGGGGCATCAACGGCCGAATCCAGCGCGCCGCAGCCTTGGTGGCGTCCGGAATCGACGGAATCAGCGGGCCCCCGCGCTCGGTCTCATCCGCTGCCACGGTGCCGCCCGAGTCGACCTGCGCCGGAAGCTGTTCCGGGGTTTGAGCGAGGCGATCCGCTGTTCCAGCCGGCAATTGGGCGACGGCGCGGCTGGCGGCCTCTGCTTCGGCCGCGATAGGCAGATACATGTCTTCCTCTACTTCCTCGACTGGCTCGACTGCCTCGAAATGACGCTGCGACGACGCGCGCACCGGAAGCTCCAGCGCTTCGATGACACGACGGCGTTGCTGTTCCCGGTCGATTTCGGCCTGTGCCTCGATCGCCAGGCGGGTCTGGGTCAGCTGATGCTCGGCCCACATGATTTCGGCAGCGCGGCGAACTTCGGCGCGTTTGATCGCGATCGCGGTCTCGGCCTCGAGTTCGGCGCGGTCCCGCTCGGCGCGCGCGGCCGCGTGGCGGTCATGTGTCGTCTCACCACGCCATAGCCGCAGGATCAGCGGCAGCAGATACACCAGTGCGAAGAACGCAACCAGCAGCGCCCGCAGCACCAACGCGCCTGCGCTGGCGAGGGTTACGTCGTTCATCGCCACCCAGCGAGTGCCCAGCCCGCGACCCGCGTCGGCCACCACCGCGTGGCGAGCCGTGTTGAGGGCCTCTTGGTCCTGCCGCACCCGCGCGTCGAGGTCGGGTGCCTGACGGTCGCGAGCCGCCAACGCATTGTCCAATTCACGCTGCGCATCGGCGAGAAGCTCGTTAGCCGTTCGCGTTTCGGGTCCTTGACCGGGAACGCCGGTGATCCTGGTCTGCGGGCAACCCGGCGTGGGGTGGTATTCGCAGCGCGCGACCACCAGAGCCGTGTCCAGATGCCCTCGAGCCTGTTCGACCCCGTTGTCGAGCGCGGCCCGCGCAGCACGGGACTGTTGCAGCGTTGCCGACGCCTGCGCGACGACCGGCACGGAGTCGGCATTGCGCAGGGCCCGTTCGTCGAGGCGCTGGTCGATGGAACCGGAAAACGCAACCAGCGCGGCGAGCTCGCCGACCACGACACCGACGGCGAGAGCGACCCCGGCGCGGCCCGCGATGCTGGACCGGCCCCGGCCGGGTCCGCCGGCGGTACCGCGGACCACCGCGCCGACCAGTAGCGCGAACACCAGCGTCACGGCAACGACGGCCAACGCGGGCCAGCCCGTCGATTCGCGCACCGCCAAGCTCGCCACCAGCCAGGCCAGCCCGGATCCGAAGGCCACCACGGCCCCGGCAACGGCGTGGGCGGACCGCTCGTGACGCTCACCGAGTTCACCCCAGTGTCCGCCGCCGAGCCAGGTCAGCAGGCCCTCGATCCGGGTTACGACCGAGCGCTGATCAGGATTTTCGTGGGCGCACATGAGACTCCAAACACCTCCAGGTACTTCCAGCGTGGCAGGCCGCCGCCCGACTTATCGAATCGAAGCGGCCGCTTGTGGCGTTGTTCACAACGCGCGGCAGATGTCGCAGATCACACCGCGACGGTGGGGACCCCGTCCGCTGGCACATCTGACGTCAAATTTCGCGCGACGCGAACCGATCAGCGACCGTTACGGGAGTTGACGTGAGACGGTATAAGCCTATGCAACATCACGACTACCTCACTTATGAAGACTTCGGCCGCAGATTCTTCGAGGTTGCCGTCACACCGGAGCGGGTGGCGGCATCATTCGCCGAAATCGCCGGCAGCGAATTCGACATGGAACCGATCGCCCAGGGCCCCGGAGGGATCGCCAAGGTCAGCGCGCATGTCAAGATCAACGAGCCGCGTGTGACCCGAAAGCTCGGTGACCTCATCACATTTGTGATCCACATTCCGCTATCGATCGACTTGCTGCTGGACCTCCGGCTCGACAAGCAACGGTTCAAGGTGGCCGGCGATATCGCGCTGCGCGCCACCGCACGTGCTGCCGAGCCCCTGCTGCTGATCGTCGACGTCGCCAAACCGCGGCCCTCCGATATCACGGTCAACGTGTCGTCCAAATCGATTCGCGGGGAGGTGCTGCGCATTCTGGCCGGTGTCGACGGCGAGATCCGGCGTTTCATCGCCCAGTACGTCGCTGAGGAGATCGATTCACCGCAGTCGCAGGCCGCTCAGGTCATTGACGTAGCCACTCAGTTGGATACCGCCTGGAAAGGAATTTAGCCGCAGGGCGTCGGGCCAACGGCCGGTGGCACCGGTTCTGCGGCAACGGCATTGGGTCCATCTAACGTCGATCCGGAGTCGGCCTGGAAAATCGCCTCCGACCTGCACCGATTCGACGAATGGATGACGATATTCGCAGGGTGGCGCGAGGCGGTGCCGTCGACGATCGACGAAGGCGTCCGCGTCTCGTCACTGATCAAGGTGAAGGGCTTCCGCAACGTCATTCACTGGACGGTCAGACCGGCGCCGAACGAGAGCAGTCCGCCGATGGCGGCCGCGAGGCCAAGTTGCGCGAAATGCTCCCCATGAACGCCTCCTCCACTGTGAGGTCTCCGAGGGCAACCGACGGGACTGGCCAGCACCTTCGGAACTACCGAAATGCCGCATGGCCAAACGACTTCGCTTGCCGTGGCATGGAAGCGCAGGAAGGCAGAGTCGGCAGCCGCTCACACCGACGGTTGCTGGCGCGGCAGCAACCGGCGTACCGGCCGGGTTTCAATGGCGTTGATCGTCAAGGTGCGGCTGCTGATCCGCCAGCCCCGATCGGTCAGCTGGTACTCGTCGTCGTACCGCAGATGCCAGACCACGTCGACCAGGTCGTCGCCGCGCCGGCTCCAGTGGTGCGCGATGCAGGTGATGCGCCCTCGCGCGACACCGGGCCGCGGAGCCTGGTCATAGACCTCCCCGACGATCGCATGTTCGGTACGCATGGTTTGGGCGACGGCCGCTATGGCGGTGGCGATGGCTTGTTGGCCTCGGTGCGAATGGACCGGTGTCAACGTGGCGGGCGGCTCGGGCACCGTCAGCTCGGCCGATGCAGTGAAAAGCGCGGCCGCAGCCTCGAATTCGCGGTCATCGACGCGGGCCGCATACCGGTGCACCAGATCGCTGAGCGCCAGCCGATCGGCCGGCGCGGGAGACTCAGGAAGGGGCATCAGACCTCAAGAGACCTCAAGGGGTCAATCCCAGACGCTGGGCGCAAGCCGACACGATGTCTTTGGCCTGCTCGATATCGGTGGTCGGCGGCATGCCCAGCACGATCCGGTCGGCGCCCGCATCGACCAGGCGGGCTGCGCGTTCGCTGTCGATCTTGGTCACCAGGTGGCCCAGGGAGACCTCCAGGGACGCCGGATCGCGGCCGGCCGAGGACGCCTCCTCACGCATCAGCGCGATCAGCGAAGCGAGCTGCGGCCCGGCCACGCCGAGGGGCTGGAAGCCATCGCCGAAGCGCCCGGCCCGGCGCGCCGCCGCCCGGCTATGCCCGCCGATGTGAATCGGAAGCCGCCCAACCGGTTTGGGGTAGCACATGGCGTTGTCGAAGCTGAAGAACTCGCCGTGGTGAGAAGCGCCGTGCGGTTGGTCGGCCCACAGTGTCCGCAGCACCGCCAACTGTTCGTCGGCCCTGCGGCCCCGGCTGTCGAACTCCGCCCCGCAGGCCTCGAGCTCTTCTTTGAGCCATCCCACACCCACGCACAGCCGCAGCCTGCCGCCGGAGAGGACATCTATCGTCGCAGCGCGTTTGGCCAGCATCACGGGGTGATGGTTGGGCAGCACCAAAACTCCGGTGGCCAAACCGAGTCGGGTCGTCCGGCCGGCCAGAAACCCGAGCAGATCGAGCGGGTCGGGAATCGGGCAGTCCGCGGCCAACCCGACCCGCCCGGAACTGTCG
The DNA here is from genome assembly GCF_002102175.1 of Mycobacterium gastri. GTDB lineage: Bacteria > Actinomycetota > Actinomycetes > Mycobacteriales > Mycobacteriaceae > Mycobacterium > Mycobacterium gastri. Next base: position 4,347 of record NZ_LQOX01000092.1, read on the forward strand.
TACGGGTACACGCTGTCGTACGTGGTGACCAGCACGGTGTGTTCAGCGACGATGATCGATTCGAAGTTGCAGGCCTCGAGGTGCAGCGCGAAGGCGGTCATCCAGTCCGGGTCGGCGGTGACTCCGGCGGCAACCGGGGCGACCACCGCCACCGGGGGCGTTGCCGTCATCAGTGCGCCCCGTGGGGATCAGCGGCATCAGCCGCAGGGTGCACCGGGACTTTCGCCGTGCGACGGCGCGAGACGCACCGCAGAGATGTCACGACATCCGACGCTAACAGGACGATCCTCAGGTGATCGCGGGAGCGATCACGGCTCGCATCACGTCGGCCAAGGTCGCTGCCCTCTTGTCCGTGAAGATGTCCTCGAGCAGCACCTGCTTGCCGTCGGGACCGGTCAGTGGAACCCGCCAGTTGGGGTGCTCGTCGGTTGTGCCCGGCTGATTCTGCGTCCGCCGGTCGCCGACCGCGTCGGTCAACGCCACTCCCAACAGGCGTGACGGCGTTCGGCCAAGGTATCGATAGAGGGCCAACAGCGTCTGCTCCGGGTCGGCTTCGGCCCCGTCCGCCAACAGGCCGACCCGACGCAATTCCGCTACCCAGGCGTCCTGATCGTCCCGATGCGCCTCGAGTTCGGCTTCCACCGGCCGGGTCAACAACCCGAGAGAGTCGCGCAGCTGCACGTGGTCGCCGGCCAGATACCCGGCCGTCGGCGGTAGGTCGTGAGTGGTGACCGACGACAAGCAGTACTCGCGCCAGCGCTCGGCCGGCAGCGGACCGCCATTTCCGTCCCGATCCCGCTCGAACCAGAGAATTGAGGTGCCCAGCAGGCCGCGCAAGAATAGGTAGTCGCGCACCCACGGTTCGACGGTGCCGAGATCCTCCCCGACGACGACCGCTCCGGCCCGATGCGCTTCCAGAGCGACGATGCCGATCATCGCCTCGTGGTCGTATCGCACATACGTGCCATGAGTCGGCGCCGCTCCCGCTGGGATCCACCACAGCCGGAACAGCCCGATGATGTGGTCGATCCGGACTCCGCCCGCGTGCCGCAGCACAGCCCGGATGAGAGCGCGAAACGGTCGATACTCCTGCTCATCGAGCCGGTCGGGTCGCCACGGCGGCTGAGACCAGTCCTGGCCGAGCTGATTGAACTCATCCGGTGGCGCGCCGGCGGTCACGCCCAACGCCAGCACGTCCTGCAGGGCCCACGCGTCGGCCCCGTTGGGGTGGACGCCCACGGCGAGGTCATGCATGATGCCCAGCGACATTCCGGCCCGGATGGCCCCGCACTGCGCCGCGGCAAGCTGTTCGTCGAGCTGCCATTGCAGCCACCGGTGGAAATCGACCGCGTCGGCGTGTTTGTCCACGAAACCGGCGACGCCGGCGGCGTCGGGGTGCCGCATTGACTTCGGCCATCGATGCCAGTCGCCGCCGTACTTTTCCGCAAGAGCGCACCAGGTGGCGAAGTCGTCCAGGGCGCGACCCTCTCGGGACCGGAACGCGGCATAGGCCAACTCGCGCCCGGCCGATCGCGGCACTCGGTGGATCAGCTCGAGAGCCTTGCGCTTGGCCCGCCACGCGGCGTCGCGGTCGATGGTGTCGCGCCGGTCCGCCCGCTGCTGCACGTCGATGCGCAGTTGCCGGACGCGGCTTCGCTTGGCCAGCTCGCCGAACTCGGGAATGGCCTCCACGCGCAGGTAGAGAGGGTTGAAGTAGCGCCGCGAGGTCGGCAGGTACGGCGACGGCTCCATCGGCATTGTCGGTGTCGCCGCGTGCAGCGGATTGACCAGGACATAGTCGGCGCCGTGCCGGTAAGCCGACCACAGCGCCAGGTCAGCCAGGTCGGTGAGATCGCCGATACCCCAGGACCGCCGGGACCGCACGCTGTAGAGCTGGGTGGCCAGGCCCCAGGCTCGGCGGTTGCCGAGCTTTTCCGGCAGCCCGATCCAGTCCGGCGTGACGATGAGCGCGGTGTCGGTCTCGTCGTCGCCGGAGCGCAGCTGCACGCGGTGATACCCGAGCGGCAGGTCGGCGGGCAGCACGAAGCTCGCTTCGCCGATCCAGCGTCCGTCCAGGTCGAATGGCGGGGTGAAGTTGTCGATCTGCTGCACCCCGCCACGTACCGTGCCGTCCTCGAGGCGCAACCACACGTCGGCGGGCGCGCCGTGAGTGACGTGCACCCAGAATCGCGTCGGCACGCCGGCGCGAGCGACGATGGTCGCCGGCAGCGGACGGGCCCAGTACGACCGGAGTTGCTCGGCCAGTGCGGTGTTGCGCTCTTCCTCGGTGCGTGCGGCAACGCCGAACGCGGCCAGCACGGCCACCAGCGTTTCCGCGGAGACGCGCACGTCGTGGCCGGTCCAGTCCTGGTATTCGGTGGCGATGCCGAGTCGGCGGGCAAGTTCGACCAGCGACGGCGCGAGCTCAGTCATGGCGCCCATCTTGCGTCCAACACCGCGGCGCGCGGACGGCGGGGCGGTCGAGCTTGTCCGGTTCGCCGCGACCTCACCCCACCGCGCGTTTACTTCCCAGCTCAGAGACGTTAAACCGGGCGCAACATTTCCGCGCGCCGAGACGGCGATTGGTCGCTACGATGCAATGAAGACACGACGAATCCTTGGGGGATCTAGTGCGGTAAGGGCCGTATGGTGCCGTCCTTTCGGGTGCCCTACGGTTATCGATGTCGTCAGCATTTCTCCACATATTTGGCCAATCCAGGCGTTCTGAACAGACCGGAAGGTGATCTAGCGTGGCTGAAGAGAGCCGCGGGCAGCGGGGGTCGGGGTACGGCCTCGGATTGTCCACGCGGACCCAGGTAACGGGTTATCAGTTCCTGGCGCGCCGAACCGCGATGGCATTGACCCGTTGGCGGGTGCGCATGGAGATCGAACCCGGCCGGCGGCAGACGCTGGCGGTGGTGGCATCGGTGTCCGCGGCCCTGGTGATCTGCCTGGGCGCGTTGCTGTGGTCGTTCATCAGCCCGTCAGGCCAGTTGAACGAGTCGCCGATCATCGCCGACCGGGATTCCGGTGCGCTCTTCGTCCGGGTGGGGGACCGGCTGTATCCCGCGCTGAACTTGGCATCGGCGCGGCTGATCACCGGGCGGCCGGACAACCCGCATCTGGTTAAGGGAAGCCAGATCGCTGGCCAACCGCACGGGCCGCTGGTGGGCATCCCGGGCGCGCCGAATCAGTTCTACCCGAAGAGTCCGCCGTCGTCGTCGTGGCTGGTGTGTGACACCGTGTCCACCTCGTCGAGCCTTGGGTCGTCGCAAGGGGTCTCCGTCACCGTCATTGACGGCACTCCCGATCTCAGCAGCCACCGGCGGGTATTGAAGGGTTCCGATGCCGTGGTGCTCAGTTATGGCGGAGACGCGTGGGTCATCCGCGAGGGGCGCCGGTCGCGCATCGACGCCACGAACCGCTCGGTGCTGCTGCCGCTGGGGTTGACGCCGGAACAGGTCAGTCAGGCCCGACCGATGAGCCATGCGCTCTACGACGCCCTGCCGGTGGGGCCCGAGCTGCTGGTGCCCGAAGTACCCAACGCGGGTGCTCCGGCGACTTTCCCCGGTGCTCCCGGTCCGGTGGGCACGGTGCTCGTCACGCCGCAAATCAGTGGGCCGCAACAGTATTCGCTGGTCTTAGCCGACGGGGTGCAGACCCTGCCACCCTTGGTGGCCCAGATCATGCAGAACGCCGGGCGCCCGGGGAACACCAAGCCGGTGACGGTGGAACCCTCGGCGTTGGCCAAGATGCCCGTCGTCAACAGGATCGATCTGTCCGCCTACCCGGATGAACCGCTCAATGTGCTGGACATCCGGGAAAATCCGTCGACGTGCTGGTGGTGGGAACGGACCAGGGGTGAGAACCGGGCCCGCGTCAAGGTGATCTCCGGGCCTACCATCCCGGTCGCGACCCACGAAATGCACAAGGTGGTTGACCTGGTGAAGGCCGACATGAGCGGCCGTGAAGCCGACCACGTCTATTTCGGACCCGACTACGCCAACTTCGTCGCTGTCACCGGCAACAACCCCGCCGCTCAGACCACCGAATCGCTGTGGTGGCTCACCGACGCGGGCGCGCGGTTCGGGGTGGAGGACACGAAGGAAGCCCGCGAGGCGTTGGGTCTGAGCCTGGCCCCGAGCATGGCCCCGTGGGTGGCGCTGCGACTGCTGCCGCAGGGTCCCACGCTCTCGCGAGCCGATGCGCTGGTCGAACACGACACCCTACCCATGGACATGACCCCCGCAGAATTGGTGGTACCCAAGTGAAACGTGGTTTTGCCCGGCCGACCGCGGAAAAGCCGCCGGTGATCAAGCCGGAGAACATCGTCCTGCCGACACCGCTGAGCATTCCGCCGCCGGAGGGCAAGCCCTGGTGGCTGATCGTGGTGGGCGTCGTCGTGATCGGCCTGCTGGGCGGCATGGTCGCGATGACGTTCGCCAGCGGATCACGCGTGTTCGGCGGCGCCGGCGCCATCTTCCCGATCTTCATGGTCGGCGGGATGATGATGATGATGTTCGGCGGCCGGTTCGGCGGCCAGCAGCAGATGAGCCGTCCCAAGCTGGACGCGATGCGCGCTCAGTTCATGTTGATGCTGGACATGCTGCGCGAGACGGCCCAGGAATCGGCCGACAGCATGGACTCCAACTACCGGTGGTTTCACCCGGCGCCCACTACGCTCGCCGCAGCAGTGGGATCACCCCGGATGTGGGAGCGCAAGCCCGACGGTAAGGACCTCAACTTCGGCGTCGTGCGCGTCGGCGTGGGAATGACGCGGCCGGAGGTGACCTGGGGCGAGCCGCAGAACATGCCGACCGACATCGAACTCGAGCCGGTGACCGGTAAGGCGCTTCAGGAGTTTGGGCGCTATCAAAGCGTCGTCTACAACCTGCCGAAGATGGTTTCGTTACTGGTTGAGCCCTGGTATGCGCTCGTCGGGACCCGTGAGCAGGTGCTGGGGTTGATGCGGTCGATCATCTGCCAGCTGACGTTCTCCCACGGGCCGGACCATGTGCAGTTAATCGTGGTCAGCTCCGATCTGGACGAGTGGGACTGGGTGAAGTGGCTTCCGCATTTCGGTGACGCACGCCGTCACGATGCGGCCGGTAATGCGCGGATGGTCTACAGCTCGGTCCGCGAGTTCGCCGCCGAGCAAGCCGAATTGTTCGCCGGACGTGGGTCGTTCACGCCCCGGCACGCCAGCTCGTCGGCGCAGACGCCGACACCGCACACCGTGATCATCGCCGACGTCGACGACCCGCAGTGGGAGTACGTGATCAGCGCCGAAGGCGTGGACGGGGTGACGTTCTTCGATCTGACCGGCTCTTCGATGTGGACCGACGTCCCGGAGCGCAAGCTGGAATTCGACGAGAAGGGCGTGATCGAGGCGCTGCCCCGCGACCGCGACACCTGGATGGTCATCGACGACAAGGCCTGGTTCTTCGCGCTGAGCGACCAGATGAGCATCGCCGAGGCCGAAGAGTTCTCCCAGAAATTGGCGCAGTGGCGGCTCGCCGAGGCCTACGAGGAGATCGGTCAGCGGGTCGCCCACATCGGTGCCCGAGACATCTTGTCCTACTACGGAATCGACGACCCGGGCAGCATCGACTTCGACTCGCTGTGGGGCAACCGCACCGACACGATGGGCCGGTCGCGATTGCGGGCGCCGTTCGGTAACCGCTCCGACAACGGCGAACTGCTGTTCTTGGACATGAAGTCGCTGGACGAAGGTGGTGACGGCCCGCACGGCGTCATGTCCGGAACGACGGGTTCCGGTAAGTCCACGCTGGTGCGAACGGTGATCGAGTCGCTGATGCTGAGCCATCCGCCCGAGGAACTGCAGTTCGTGTTGGCCGACCTCAAGGGTGGTTCGGCGGTCAAGCCGTTCGCCGGGGTGCCGCATGTGTCGCGCATCATCACCGACCTCGAAGAAGACCAGGCGTTGATGGAACGCTTCCTGGATGCGTTGTGGGGCGAGATCGCCCGCCGTAAGGCGGTTTGCGACAGCGCTGGTGTCGACGACGCCAAGGAGTACAACTCGGTACGCCTCCGGATGCGGGCCCGCGGCCAGGACATGCCGCCGTTGCCGATGCTCGTGGTGGTCATCGACGAGTTCTACGAATGGTTCCGGATCATGCCGACCGCGGTCGACGTGCTCGACTCGATCGGCCGGCAGGGTCGTGCGTATTGGATCCATTTGATGATGGCCTCGCAGACCATCGAGAGCCGGGCCGAAAAGCTCATGGAGAACATGGGTTATCGCCTGGTGCTGAAGGCGCGTACCGCCGGCGCCGCCCAGGCCGCCGGTGTGCCGAATGCGGTGAACCTGCCGGCACAGGCCGGTCTGGGTTATTTCCGCCGGAGCCTCGAGGACATCACCCGATTCCAGGCCGAGTTCCTGTGGCGCGACTACTACGCCCCCGGCGGCACCATCGACGGTGACGAAGCCCCGGTTCTGGTGCACAACATCGACTACATCCGGCCGCAGCTATTCACCAACTCGTTCACGCCGCTGGAGGTGAGCGTGGGGGGACCGCAGATCGAGGCGGTCGCCGCGCACGGCAACGGTGAGGTGATCGAGGGCGAGGGTGCCGACGCCGAGGAGGAAGAGGAGGGCGTGCGGACCCCCAAGGTCGGCACGGTGATCATCGATCAGCTGCGCAAGATCAAGTTCGAGCCCTACCGGTTGTGGCAGCCGCCGCTGACCGTTCCGGTGGCCATCGATGAGCTGGTCAACCGGTTCCTCGGCCACCCGTGGCAGAAGGACTACGGTTCGGCCCGGAATCTGGTGTTCCCGATCGGGATCATCGACCGGCCCTTCAAGCACGATCAGCCACCGTGGACGGTCGACACCTCAGGCCCCGGTGCCAACGTCTTGATCCTGGGTGCGGGCGGTTCGGGCAAGACCACCGCTCTGCAGACGCTGATCTGCTCGGCGGCGCTGACCCATACTCCCGAGCAAGTTCAGTTCTACTGCCTGGCGTACAGCAGCACCGCGCTGACAACAGTGGCGCGGTTCCCGCATGTGGGCGAGGTCGCCGGTCCCACCGACCCCTATGGCGTGCGCCGGACAGTGGCCGAATTGCTGGCGTTGGTGCGCGAGCGCAAACGAAGCTTCCTCGAACACGGCATCGCGTCGATGGAGATGTTCCGGCGGCGCAAGTTCGGCGGCGAAGCCGGGCCGGTACCCAACGACGGGTTCGGCGATGTGTACCTGGTGATTGACAACTACCGGGCACTGGCCGAAGAAAACGAAGTGCTGATCGAGCAGGTCAACCTGATCATCAACCAGGGCCCCTCGTTCGGGGTGCACGTGGTGGTCACCGCGGACCGCGAATCGGAGCTGCGGCCCCCGGTGCGCAGTGGCTTCGGGTCCCGGGTCGAACTGCGATTGGCCGCGGTGGAGGACGCCAAGCTGGTGCGTTCCCGGTTCGCCAAGGACGTTCCCGTCAAGCCCGGCCGCGGCATGGTTGCGGTCAACTACGTCCGATTGGACAGCGACCCCCAGGCGGGTCTACACACCCTGGTGGCTCGCCCGGCGCTGGGCAGCACGCCCCACAACGTCTTCGAGTGCGACACTGTGGTCGCGGCGGTGAGCAGGTTGACAACCGCCCAAGCCCCGCCAGTGCGCCGCCTACCGGCGCGGTTCGGCGTGGAACAGGTGCGCGAGCTGGCCGCCCGCGACACCCGTCAAGGCGTGGGTGCCGGCGGAATCGCTTGGGCGATATCGGAACTGGATCTGCAGCCGGTCTACCTCAACTTCGCCGAGAACTCGCACCTGATGGTGACCGGTCGACGCGAATGCGGGCGCACGACGACGCTGGCGACGATCATGTCTGAAATCGGGCGGCTGTACGCGCCCGGCGCCAGCAGCGCGCCGCCGCCGCCTCCCGGACGGCCCTCCGCGCAGATATGGCTGGTCGACCCGCGCCGTCAGCTGCTGACCGCGCTGGGTTCGGACTATGTGGAGAAGTTCGCCTACAACCTCGACGGCGTTGTCGCGATGATGGGTGAGCTGTCGGCGAGCCTGGCGGGCCGTGAGCCGCCGCCCGGTTTGTCCGCCGAGGAGCTGTTGTCGCGCTCGTGGTGGAGCGGGCCGGAGATCTTCCTCATCGTCGACGACATCCAGCAGCTGCCGCCGGGGTTCGATTCGCCGTTGCACAAGGTTGTTCCGTTCGTCAACCGAGCTGCCGACGTCGGCTTGCACGTGATCGTCACCCGTACCTTCGGTGGCTGGTCTTCGGCGGGCAGCGACCCGATGCTGCGCGCGCTGCATCAGGCCAATGCGCCACTGCTGGTGATGGACGCCGATCCGGACGAGGGCTTCATCCGCGGCAAGATGAAGGGCGGTCCGCTGCCGCGTGGCCGAGGCCTGCTGATGGCCGAGGATACCGGGGTGTTCGTGCAGGTAGCCGCCACCGAGTGGCGAAGGTAAGGCCGTCCGCGCCGCGTTGGGGTCGGCCGAGGTTAGCTGAGGTCAGCCCCAACGCAGCGGTAACGTCTTGAGCGCGAAGGACTTTGACGGAAACCGGATCTCGGGCGCGTACCCCGGGGCCAGGTCGAAGTCGGGAATTCTCTTCAGCCACTCGCCGACCACCAGGGTCAGCTCCAACCGCGCCAGATGAGAACCCAGGCAGCGGTGCGGCCCGCCGCCAAATCCCCAGTGGCGGTGTACTTTTCCGTCCATGACCAACTCGTCGGTGGACATCGCGTCCGTGCCGTCGCGATTCACCGCGGCCATGCACAGTCGCACCGGGGAGCCTGCGGGTAACGTCATACCCCCGACCTCGACGACCTGGGTGGTGATTCGCGGCGCCACCGGGGCCGATGGCTCGAGCCGGACGATCTCCTCGATGAACACCCGGATCTGCTTGGGATTGTCACGGAGCATGGCGCGCAGTTCGGCCCGGCGCGCGAGTTCCAGCAGACAAAACCCCACCGCTGCGGTCACGGTGTCCAACCCAGCGAGGATCAACAGGTGACTCAGCCCCAGCACCTCGATCTCGCTTAATGGGTCATCGCCGATGAGCACCTGTGACAAGACGTCCGGGCCTGGATTCTGTTTGCGTTCGGTGATCGCTTGTGCGAGGTATTCGAACAGCTCACGCGATGCAGCGGCATCGGCCTCGGTCGGGTAAGGCCGGTCCGACATGGCAATGACGGCGTCCTTCCAGGCAATCAAGCGGTCACGGTCGGCGACCGGCAGACCGTAGAGCGCCAGAAACAGCTGAAACGGAAACAGATTCGCGAAGTCGGCCATCGCTTCACACTCACCCCGGGGGGCGAGGGCATCGATCATGGCGCTGGTGTGGGTCAGCAGTGCCGGCCGCACCTTAGCCAAGGCGGCCGGGCTGAAATACGGCTGCAGGATCCTGCGGTACCGGGTGTGCTCCGGTGGATCGAACCCGAGCGGTACCAGCGGCAGCGGGTTGCCCGGAGACTGAAACGCTTGCCGCGACGAGAACGCCGTGGTGTTGCGCAGCGCCGCGAGCACGTCTTCGCGGCGGGTCAGGTAGTACCAGCCGTTCATGAAGACCACGGGCCCCGCGTCGCGCAACGTTTTCCATCCGAGGCCCCGGTCGCTGGCCATCGGCAACGTCGAATATTCAAGCCGCGGTAGGTAAAACGCGCCGGCCTGGCCGCCCTCGGTAACACTCATGCATTCGACTCTTCTGCAGTCCGCTTTCCCGTTTCACGGCCTTCAAGCCAGCCGGGCCGTGGTGACACAGCCCAATATCGCACGCGTGGCAAACGTGCACCAATCCGACGACATGAGCCCGGCCGTGGCCGATTGGCAGCGCGCTCGGCTAGCCTCTTGGAAGTGTGTTCGATGGACATGCGCGGCTCTAATGTGCGCATGCCTGGCGCGGGTCCAGGGAGGAAACAGTTGAAGGTTCGTCTGGAGCAGTCGAGGTGCGTGGGGCACGCCCAGTGTTACGCGGTGGCTCCGGAACTGTTCCCGATTGACGATTCGGGCTACTCGGTCCTTGAAGAACGCGTCGTGCGGCCCGAGGACGAGCAGTTGACCCGCGACGGGGTCACCTCGTGCCCCGAGATGGCGCTCATCCTCGACGAGGACTGATCACACTGCGTTACGCCATAGACGGTTCATAGATTCATAGATCTGCAGGCGTCCGCGACGCCGTTGTGCATAGGAAACTCATACCTGGCGGCCCGCAACGTCTGGTGACAAGACCGGATGATTCTCGGTTTGCGACCCGTCCGGGCCGGCTCTTGGCGCAGGTTGCGTGGACGCGACTGAACTCGCGGTTTAACGGCAGCTTAACAATCGTTTGCGGGGAATGAATTGTTGGCGTCCGCGCCCGGGGGACCCGGTCCGGCAACCTAAAGTGTTTGATGTGCAACGGGTTCACAACGAACGAACTGCTGATTGGTGATGTTAAAATCCCGGGCTTTTCGGGAACGCGGGTGCATTCCGTTGCTGCCCGCGCATGTGGAAGTGGTGGCCGCAACGGCCGCGGATGAATCCGGTGTCGGCTAGGCGATGACTGCCGGTGACGCGTTGACTCACAGGACGGCAAGGGCGAGCCACTGATGAGCATCGACAGCCAATGCGACGCGCGGTATGGGCTGGGGTGGTATCAGCACTGCTGGCCCGTGACGAGTTCGCGATCAGGGTGATGGCGGTGATGGCTTAGCCGCGACCGGCTGGGCTGTCATCGATCGGATCGGCCAGGGAGAGGCTGAGGAGGGGTGGTGTTGGACTTCGGGGCGTTACCGCCGGAGATCAACTCGGGGCGAATGTATGCCGGCCCGGGATCGGGCCCGATGATGGCCGCCGCGGCGGGCTGGGATGGGCTGGCCGCGGAATTGAGCACGGCGGCGGGCGGCTACGGTTCGGTGATCACCGAACTGACCAGCTCACCGTGGGTGGGGCCGGCGTCGGCGTCGATGCTGGCCGCGGCCGCGCCGTATGTGGCCTGGTTGAACGCGACGGGCGAGCAGGCCGAGCAAGCGGGCATGCAAGCCCGCGTGGCCGCCACAGCCTATGAGACCGCCTTCGCGATGACGGTGCCGCCGGCGGTGGTCGCGGCCAACCGGGCGTTGTTGCTCGCCTTGATCGCGACCAACTTTTTCGGGCAGAACACGCCGGCGATCGCGGCCACCGAGGCCCAATATGCCGAGATGTGGGCCCAAGACGCCGCCGCGATGTATGGCTATGCCGCCTCCTCGGCGACCGCGTCACAGTTGACGCCGTTCCAGCCGCCGCCTGCCACCACCCAACCCGGCGCAGTGGCCGGGCAGGCCGCCGCGGTGGGTGAGGCCGTCGCCGCATCGGCAGCCAACTCGGCGCCGACCGTTGTGCCGGCGATCTCGATGACTGCGTTACTGGGCAGTCTGACGTCGCCGATATCGACCACCACACCCATAACGGGTATCGACTCGATTCTGACGCAACTGGGGTTCTCGCTGACCCCGTCGTCATTGGCGGTTCCGCCCTGGGTCGTCGGACCCACCGGACTACTCGCCACAATATTCGGTGATTCGACAAATATTTGGAATTCGGTCACCAATTACCCGTACTTCGCGCTGGGTTCGGTCAATTCACTTATCGCGTGGGGTGGCGGTCTGCTACCGGGTGCTCCGGCGCCCAATCCCGCGCTCGGTGGGGCGCTGGCGCCGCCGGGGGCCGTGGGCGGTTCCTGGGGCGCCCCGGCGGCCGGTCTGGGCAAGGCAGCAACCATTGGCCGGTTGTCGGTGCCACCGACCTGGGCGGCCATCACGGCCTCAGAAGTAAGCCCATTGTCCGGCGACACCGGAGCGGTCAGCGCCCTCAACGCCACCGCGACCAACGCCGGAACATCGGGACTACTGCGCGGAATACCGCTGACCGGCGCCGGCCGGCGCACCGCCGGCTACGTCAACAAGTACGGATTCCGCTACAACGTACTCAACCGCCCGCCGTCGGCCGGATAGTGGAAACTACCGCACCGGCTGCGCTGCCACGGCGAAATGTCGCCGCCATCATGCTGGTGAGCGCCCGTTGATCGAAGCATTGATGGCCGTTCGGTCGGAAGCTGGCCCGCCATCGGCGATGTACATCATTTGGCCGCGGCCAGATTTTTATCCGCGGTGGTGATGCGGTGACTGGCGTCGCCACTCGATGGAGAGCCGAGAAGCGGTGCGCTCTCGCAGGTCGGAGAGTGAAAGCCGGCGGGCAAGGGCCGACGTGGCCGCGTCGGGAGCAGACTCTTCGCGTCATCCCCGAGTGGTCGTGGGCGCCGTAAGCGGCGTCCGCAACTTAAAGTGTTTGATATGCAACGGGTTCGCAACGAACGAACTGTTGATTGCCGATGTTAAAGTCCCCGGCTTCTCGACGCTGAGGGCGCATTTCCTTGGTGACCGTACACCCATAAGCGGCCGTCATCGACGGCCACAGATGCGCCCCGGCATCAGCTCATAGCGATCAGAACTGCTGTCCCGCAATGTATTCACGATCAGGGTGATGGCGTGGCCGCGACCGGCTGGGCTGTCATCGATCGGATCGGCCAGGGAGAGGCTGAGGAGGGGTGGTGTTGGACTTCGGGGCGTTACCGCCGGAGATCAACTCGGGACGAATGTATGCCGGCCCGGGATCGGGCCCGATGATGGTCGCCGCGGCGGGCTGGGATGGGCTGGCCGCGGAATTGAGCACGGCGGCCGCGGGCTACGGCTCGGTGATCACCGAACTGACCAGCTCACCGTGGGTGGGGCCGGCGTCGGCGTCGATGCTGGCCGCGGCCGCGCCGTATGTGGCCTGGTTGAACGCCACCGCCGAGCAGGCCGAGCAAGCGGGCATGCAAGCCCGCGTGGCCGCCACAGCCTATGAGACCGCCTTCGCGATGACGGTGCCGCCGGCGGTGGTCGCGGCCAACCGGGCGTTGTTGCTCGCCTTGATCGCGACCAACTTTTTCGGGCAGAACACGCCGGCGATCGCGGCCACCGAGGCCCAATATGCCGAGATGTGGGCCCAAGACGCCGCCGCGATGTATGGCTATGCCGCCTCCTCGGCGACCGCGTCACAGTTGACGCCGTTCCAGCCGCCGCCTGCCACCACCCAACCCGGCGCAGTGGCCGGGCAGGCCGCCGCGGTGGGTGAGGCCGTCGCCGCATCGGCAGCCAACTCGGCGCCGACCGTTGTGCCGGCGATGTCGATGACTGCGTTACTGGGCAGTCTGACGTCGCCGATATCGACCACCACACCCATAACGGGTATCGACTCGATTCTGACGCAACTGGGGTTCTCGCTGACCCCGTCGTCATTGGCGGTTCCGCCCTGGGTCGTCGGACCCACCGGACTACTCGCCACAATATTCGGAGCGTCGACAAATATTTGGAATTCGGTCACCAATTACCCGTACTTCGCTCTCGGGTCGGCCAATTCGCTCTTGGCGTGGGCGGCGGGAATGGTACCTGGTGCTCCGGCGCCCAATCCCGCGCTCGGTGGGGCGCTGGCGCCGCCGGGGGCCGTGGGCGGTTCCTGGGGCGCCCCGCCGGCCGGTCTGAGCAAGGCAGCAACCATTGGCCGGTTGTCGGTGCCACCGACCTGGGCGGCCATCACGGCCTCAGAAGTAAGCCCATTGTCCGGCGACACCGGAGCGGTCAGCGCCCTCAACGCCACCGCGACCAACGCCGGAACATCGGGACTACTGCGCGGAATACCGCTGACTGGCGCCGGCCGGCGCGCCGCCGGCTACGTCAACAAGTACGGATTCCGCTACAACGTACTCAACCGCCCACTGTCTGCCGGGTGACCAAGGACGGAGGCTCGCTCACGGTGCGACTGAGGGTTCGGCGAATCATCCAGTTCGTTCAACGAATTGGAGGCGAAAACGGCATAGCAGCTGATCCAAAACCCAACTGCAGATTAATGCTCGATAGCAATAAATGAACAGTAGCGGTCCAGGAATGAATAGTTGGCATCGGAAGCATGCCGAGCCATAGCAGCCAAGTAACCTGATCACGGGAAGGGATGCCCTGAAGCCGGTGAGGCACAGGGTTATTCGAGGGAGGAAACTGATGTCGTTTGTGACGACACAGCCAGAAGCATTGTCGGCTGCTGCCGCTACGTCACCAGGCATCGGCTCGGCACTGAACGTCCAGAACGCTGCCACTGCAGCACCTACGGCCGGGGTGGTTCCAGCGGCCGCTGACAAGGTCTCGGCGCGGATCGCCGCGTATGCCGAGATCTACCAGGTCGCATCCGCGCAGGCGGCGGCCATCCACGAGATGTTCGTCAAGACCTTGGGCGTCAGTGCCGTTTCGTATGCGGCCACCAAGGCGGCGAACGCAGTCGCGAGCAGATAAGGGTCAAGCAATGGATTTTGGGGCGCTACCGCCGGAAATCAACTCCGTGCTGATGTACATCGGTCCGGGGTCGGGGCCGATGACGGCCGCTGCTTCGGCGTGGAACGGGTTGGCGGCTGAGCTGAATGCGGCCGCCACAGCCTACGAAGCCGTGATCACCGGCCTGGCCAGCGAAGAGTGGCTCGGTCCGGCGTCGGCATCGATGGCCGAGGCGGTCGCGCCCTACGTGGCCTGGATGAGCAACGCCGCCACGCAAGCCGAACTGGCGGCAAGCAAGGCCACGGCCGCCGCGGCGGCATATGAGGCCGCGCATGCGGCGACGGTGCCCCCGCAGTTGGTCGCGCTCAATCGTGCTGAGCTCGCGCAGCTGCTGGCTTCCAACGTGTTCGGTCAATACACCAACGCTATAGCGGCGCTCGAGGCCCAATATGGCGAAATGTGGGCTCAGGACGCCGCCACGATGTACCAGTATGCGGGCTCGTCAGCTACCGCTACGAAGATCACCCCGTTCACGTCGCCTCCGCAGACGACCAGCCCAGCTGCCGAGGCCGTGCAGGCCAGCGCGGTCACTCAAGCAGTCGGCACTACGGCGGGCTCGGCACAACAAACACTGTTGGACCTGGTTAACAGCTTGCAGACCCAGCTGGCGGGGTTGGCGTCGCCGTCGAACATGGCTCTTGTCGGGCTGACCCCAACCAGCGAAACGTTGGGATCGGTAGCCTTCAACCCGAACTCGATCGTTGGCTCGGTGTTGACCGGGATAGGCGGAAATAGCACGTTAAACCCGCAGTGGTTGATTACCGCGTTCAGGAATTTCGCCGGTCCCGCCTACAACGTCGAGGGCTTGCCATACTTCTCTACCGGTATGGCGAATACGTTGCTGTCCCTCAGCAAGGGTCTCGCGCCGGCTGCTTCGTCGGCCGCCGGCAGCGCCGCTGCGAACGGCTTAGCCGGCTTGGGCGGACTGCTGGGCGGCGGTGGCAGTGGGGTGGCCGCGAGCATGGGCCAGGCGGCGTCCGTCGGGAAGCTATCGGTGCCGGCCGCGATTTCGGGGATCGGCCCGACGGTTGGCCATGCGGCTCCGTTGCCGGTGAGTACCATCAGCGCGGCACCAGATACGGCGGCCGGAAATCTGCTGGGCGGTCTGCCGCTAGCCGGCGCCGGCGCCGGCGCTGCGGCGGGCGCCGGGCCCCGCTATGGCTTCCGGCCCACTGTCATGGCCCGCCCACCGTTCGCCGGCTGACCGCCAAGTTGTGCCGTGTTTCGCCGACGCCGCTTCGCCTATCGAAGCGCGCCCAGCGTGCGCGCAGCGCGTGCTGGGCTTGCACGGCACCGCGTCATCTTCTGGGCGGCATTGATCCGGCCACCCTGCGCGGCAGCCGGAACGCAGTGGTCAGCAGATATTGACCGGTATGGACACCTAACTTCCCAAGGGTTTGGTTGGGAGTTTGCTGAGCGGACGACAAACAGCCCTTCCCGCTGTTACTGTGTCGTTACCACAGGTGAATTTGCCGTGCCAACACGTGAACACTTGCTAAATGGTGGCGTTGAAAGCAAACTGGCGCCGCGCGGTCATCTACTCTCTTGCAGTAGAGCGGTGCCGGGGACAATCGAGGACAATCGAGGGAGGAAAACAGCATGACATTTGTGACCACACAGCCGGAAGCTCTGGCGGCTGCGGCGTCAAGCCTGCAGGGTATTGGCACCACAATGAGCGCCCAGAACGCCGCTGCGGCGGCCCCTACGACGGGGGTTGTGCCGGCGGCCGCCGACGAGGTATCGGCCTTGACCGCGGCTCAATTCGCCGCGCACGCGCAGATGTACCAAGCGGTCAGCGCCCAGGCCGCCGCGATTCACGAGATGTTCGTTAACACACTGGCGACCAGTTCCGGTTCGTATGCGGCCACCGAGGCCGCCAACGCCGCCGCTGCCGGCTGACCACGCTGGCATTTGTGGACCGGGGGAGGGATGCGGCGACGGACGTGAGTTCTACGGTCACCTCTCGCCGGCGGGTCATTGCGCGAGCGCGCCACGCGGCCAAGTCTGTGCACGGAGGGGTCGCATTCATCGATTCCGATGTTGCGGTCGGTGCCCGATGTCGGTGTCGCCGTCCCGCGACGCCTGGTGCCCGTCGGCTGGAAAGGGGGGATCATTCATAGTCCTCCGGTCGGCGGTTTCGTGAACGCGTAGCTGGCCGGCCATCGCACCCCCGGCAAACAACAGACGACAAATGATGTAGGCAAGATCCAAGATCTAGGCAATCAATAAGGAGAAATTCAGGTGACTTCACGCTTTATGACCGACCCGCACGAGATGCGGGCGATGGCGGGCCGCTTCGAGATGCACGCCCAGACGGTTGAGGATGAGGCCCGCCGGATGTGGGCGTCCTCGCAGAACATCTCCGGCGCGGGCTGGAGCGGTTTGGCCGAGGCGACCTCGCTGGACACCATGGGCCAGATGAACCAGGCGTTCCGCAACATTGTGAACATGCTGCACGGGGTGCGTGACGGCCTGATCCGGGACGCCAACAACTACGAGCAGCAAGAGCAGGCCTCCCAGCAGATCCTCAGCAGCTAGCGCCAGCCACAGCTGCGTACGCTTTCACTGGTTAGGAGAACACCACTATGACCATTAATTACCAGTTCGGCGATGTCGACGCCCACGGCGCCACGATTCGTGCCCAGGCGGCGTCGCTCGAGGCCGAGCACCAGGCCATCGTTCGCGATGTGCTGGCTGCCGGCGACTTCTGGGGCGGTGCCGGTTCGGTGGCCTGCCAGGAGTTCATCACCCAGTTGGGCCGCAACTTCCAGGTGATCTACGAGCAGGCCAACGCCCACGGCCAGAAGGTCCAGGCCGCCGGCAGCAACATGGCGCAAACCGACAGCGCCGTCGGCTCCAGCTGGGCCTAAAACCGAACTTCAGGCGCGGCAGCACACCAACTACCGGGTGTGCTGCCGTGTCCTGCAGTTGACCGGCAGTCGAACAACTGAAGACCTCTGAGGTTAGGCATGGATCAACAGAGCACGCGCACCGATATCACCGTCAACGTGGACGGCTTCTGGATGCTCCAGGCGCTGCTGGATATCCGGCACGTTGCGCCCGAGCTGCGGTGCCGGCCGTACGTATCCACCGACAACAACGACTGGCTGAATGAGCATCCCGGTATGGCGGTCATGCGCGAGCAGGGCATTGTCGTCGGAGACACGGTCAACGAACAGGTGGCCGCCCGAATGAGGGTGCTCGCCGCGCCCGACCTCGAGGTCGTCGCCCTGCTCTCCCGGGGCAAGTTGCTGTACGGGGTAGTCGACGACGAGAACCAGCCGCCCGGTTCGCGCGACATTCCGGACAACGAGTTCCGGGTGGTGCTGGCCCGCCGTGGCCAGCACTGGGTGTCCGCGGTGCGGGTGGGCAACGACATCACCGTCGACGACGTCTCGGTAACCGACAGCGCATCGATCGCCGCACTGGTGATAGACGGGCTGGAGTCGATTCACCACGCCGACCCTGCTGCGATCAATGCGGTCAATGTGCCTTTGGAGGAGATGCTGGAGGCCACCAAGTCATGGCAGGAATCCGGCTTCAACGTCTTTTCCGGCGGCGATCTGCGGCGAATGGGTATCAGCGCCTCCACGGTGGCCGCGCTGGGCCAGGCGTTATCAGATCCTGCGGCCGAGGTCGCGGTCTATGCGCGGCAGTACCGAGACGACGCCAAGGGTCCGAGCGCCTCGGTGCTGTCCCTTAAGGACGGATCGGGTGGGCGCATCGCGCTCTACCAGCAGGCGCGAACCGCGGGCTCCGGGGAAGCGTGGCTGGCTATCTGTCCGGCAACCCCGCAATTGGTGCAAGTCGGGGTGAAGACCGTGTTGGACACGCTGCCGTACGGCGAGTGGAAAACACACAGTAGGGTTTAACAACGCTGTTACGAAAAACAAAGTGCTACAACGCTTTCAAACATAGAATGCGAGCCAGATGCGGACCGGGCATACTGCTCTGGTAGCGGCTGCACAATTGAAAATCAAAACGTCAACCACAACCATTTAGTCGCGAGGCGAGGCAAATGAATTCGGAGTTGGTCGATCCGCAGCTCACCCGGGGCGACGCCTCGGTGAGCACACCGACGGTGCCCCGGGCGCGGCTGAAGTCATGGGCTACCACGTTCGGCACGGCAGGGGGTACAGGACGATGACCGCAGTAGCTGATGCGCCACAGACCGAAATCGAGGGCGTCTCGTCGCCCCGATCCGTCGTCGTCGGCATCATGGCCGGTGTCGGTGTCCAGATCGGCGTGCTGCTGGATGCCAACGCCCCGGTTTCGGTGATGACCGAACCACTGTTGAAAGTGGTGAACAGTAGGCTCCGAGAGCTCGGCGAGCCTCCCCTGGAGGCCACCGGCCGCGGCAGGTGGGCGTTGTGCCTGGTCGATGGCTCGCCGTTGCGGGCCACGCAGTCGTTGACCGAACAAGAGGTCTATGACGGCGACCGGCTGTGGATCCGATTCATCCCGGACACCGAGAAGCGGTCGCAAGTCATCGAGCACATCTCCACAGCGGTTGCGTCCAATCTCAGCAAGCGATTCGCCTCGATCGATCCGGTTGTCGCCGTACAGGTCGGGGCTTCGATGGTGGCCATCGGCGTCGTCCTGGCATCAGGAGTGCTCGGCTGGTGGAGGTGGCACCACAACACGTGGTTGACGACCATTTTCGCGTCAGTGGTCGCCGTACTGGTGTTGGCGGTGTCGATGCTGCTGTTGATGCGCGCCAAGACCGACCCCGATCGGCGCGTTGCCGACATCATGCTGATGAGCGGTCTCGCTCCATTGGCAGTGGCCGCCGCCGCGGCGCCTCCCGGTCCGGTCGGGTCGCCGCAAGCGGTGCTGGGTTTCGGGGTGCTGTCAGTAGCCGCCACGTTGGCGCTGCGATTCACCGGTCGCCGGCTAGGGATCTACACCGCGATCGTCACCATCAGCCTGGTGGCGACGCTTGCGGGTCTGGCCCGGATGGTCGCCGCAGCCAGTGCGGTGACGTTGTTCAGTAGCACGGTGCTGGCCTGCGTCCTGCTCTATCACGCGGCCCCCGCGCTGTCGCGGCGGCTGGCCGGGATCCGGCTGCCGGTGTTCCCGTCCGCCACCAGCAGGTGGGTTTTCGAGGCCCGTCCCGACCTGCCCACCACGGTGGTGAGGTCCGGTGGTGGTCCGGCGACCCTCGAAGGGCCGGCGTCCGTACGCGATGTGGTGTTGCAAGCCGAACGCGCTCGGTCATTCCTGAGTGGCTTGCTGGTGGGGCTCGGTGTCCTGATGGTGATTTCCCTGACTTCGCTGTGCAATCCGCACACCAGGGAACGCTGGCTACCGCTACTACTTGCTGGATTCACCGCCGGGTTCCTGCTGTTGCGCGGACGGTCGTACGTCGACCGATGGCAGGCGACCACCCTGGCCGCCACCGGCGTGATCGTCGTCGCCGCGGTAGTTATCCGGTATGCGGTGGTGCTGGCATCACCGTTGTCGGTATCGATCGCGGCGGCGATCCTGGTGCTGCTGCCGGCAGCGGGTCTGACAGCTGCGGCCGTGGTGCCAAACACCATCTACAGCCCGCTGTTCCGCAAGTTCGTGGAATGGATCGAATACCTCTGCTTGATGCCGATCTTCCCGTTGGCATTGTGGTTGATGAATGTCTATGCAGCGATTCGGTACCGGTAACGACAGATTGCGGCGTGGTCGCGGCCCAGCCGCGGCCGTCGCCGCGATCCTGCTTGCCTCGGGTGCGCTAGCCGGTTTGCCGCCGGCGCACGCGATTTCACCCCCGACGATCGACCCGGCAGCGTTGCCACCTGATGGTCCGCCCGGACCCGTCGCCCCGATGAAGCAGAACTCCTACTGCACCGAAGTCGGAACGTTACCCGGCACGGACTTTCGATTGCCGCCTAAGTACATGGAGATGCTGAACCTCACCGAGGCATGGCAGTTCGGCCGGGGCGAGGGGGTGAAAGTCGCCGTCATCGACACCGGCGTGACGCCGCACCCCAGGTTTCCGCATCTGATTCCCGGCGGCGACTACGTGATGGCCGGCGGTGACGGCTTATCGGACTGCGATGCTCACGGAACCATCGTGGCGTCGATGATCGGCGCGGCTCCGGCCAATGGGGCGGCGCCCCCTCCGGCGGTTCCGCGCCGGCCCGTCACCATCCCCACCACGGAGAAGCCGCCACCACCGCAGACTGTGACGTTGTCACCGGTGCCACCGCAGACCCAGACAATCACCGTGGTTCCGGCTCCGCCGTCTGAGGAGGGGGCCCCGGGTGCCGCCCCGGCGCCGGGCCCGGTGCCTCCGGTGGCCCCGGGTCAGGCTCCGGCCGGCGCCCGCGGTGGTGGAACCGTGACGATACCCAGCTACTCCGGTGGCCGGCGGGTACTCGGGATCGACAATCCGAGCGGTCCGCATCCGCTCGACCCGCCGCCCTCACCAGCGCCACCGCCCGACGCGTTCAGCGGAATCGCCCCGGATGTCGAACTGATTTCCATCCGCCAATCGAGTCAGGCCTTCGGTCTCAAAGACCCGTACACCGGCGATGAAGATCCGCAGACGGCACAAAAGATCGACAATGTCCAGACCATGGCGCGAGCGATCGTGCATGCTGCCAACATGGGTGCTTCGGTGATCAACATCTCCGACGTGACATGCATGAGCGCCCGCAATGTGATCGATCAACGGGTGTTGGGTGCGGCGGTCCGCTACGCGGCGGTCGACAAGAACGCGGTCATCGTGGCCGCGGCCGGCGACAGCAGCAAGAAGGATTGCAAACAGAACCCGGTTTTCGATCCGTTGCAGCCCAGCGATCCCCGTGACTGGAACGCGGTCACCACGGTGGTGACCCCGTCGTGGTTCAGCGACTACGTCCTGACGGTCGGCGCAGTCGACGCCAATGGTCAGCCGATGAGTCAAATGAGCATCGCCGGGCCCTGGGTCTCGATTGCCGCACCGGGGACCGACGTCGTCGGCCTTTCGCCTCGAGACGACGGCTTGATCAACGCGATTGACGGCCCGGACAACACGTTGCTGGTTCCGGCCGGCACCAGTTTCTCCGCAGCGATCGTGTCCGGGGTAGTGGCCCTGGTCCGGGCGAAGTACCCCGAATTGTCGGCCTACCAAGTCAAGAACCGATTGATTCACACGGCCAGGCCGCCCGCTCGCGGTGTGGATAACCAGGTCGGCTACGGTGTGGTGGACCCGGTGGCAGCTCTGACTTGGGATGTGCCGGAAGGGCCAGTCCAGCCCCCGAAGCAACTGTCGGCGCCACTGGCGCTGCCGAAACCACCCATGGAACGCAATATGGTCCCGATTTGGGTGGCTGCCGGGGGATTGACCGGGGCACTACTGATAGGCGGTGCGGTGTTCGGTACGGCGACATTGATGCGACGATCACGGAAGCAGCGATGAAGGCTCAGCATCGGTTTGGGCTGGCTTTGTCGTGGCCGCGGTTGACAACGGTGTTCTTGGTGGGCGTGGTCATTCTCGTGGTCGCGAGCCACTTCCCGGACTCGTGGCAGGGCCAGTACCGCGTGGCGTGGTGGGTCGGTGTGGGTCTTGCGGTGGTGCTGACACTGTTGTCGGTCGTCACTTATCACGGGATCACTGTGACCTCAGGCATCGCCACCTGGGTGTGGGATTGGTCTGCCGACCCGGGTACCGCGCTGGGCGCAGGGTGTACGCCTGCGATCGATCACCAGCGTCACTTCGGACGTGACACCGTCGGGGTGCGTGAATATCAGGGCCAGTTGGTCACGGTGATCGAGGTTGACGGTGGTGAAGGCGACCAGCCGGGCCGACATCGTCATCGGACCTCGCAGTCGGCGGTGTTGCCAGTGGTTGCGGTTGCTGAAAGCTTGCGGCAGTTCGACATCCAACTCGATGGCATCGACATCGTGTCAGTGGAAGTGCGCGGCAGCGCCGAGGCCGCCAAGGCGTCGGCTTCATTGGACGAGTGGGGTCCCGAGGAGTGGGGAGTGGTGGGGGACCAATCCACCGCCAACCGGCGCCGCACCTGGTTGGTGTTGCGGATGGATCCGCAGCGCAACGTGGCCGCGGTCGCCTCCCGTGATTCGTTGGCCTCGACGTTGGTGGCGGCCACCGAGCGGTTGGTTCAGGATCTGGACGGTCAAACCTGTGCGGCGCGGCCGTTGACCGCTGATGAGTTGGCCGCCGTCGACAGCGCGCTATTGGCAGACTTGGAGCCGACCTGGAGCCGTCCCGGTTGGCGTCGTCTCAAGCATTTCAACGGGTACGTCACCAGTTTCTGGGTTACGCCGTCGGACATCAGTTCCGAGACGCTGGACCGCCTGTGGTTGCCGGACACCCCGGAAGTGGACGCCACGGTGATCACGGTACGGCTGACGACGCGAGCCGGTCGGCCGCGCATGTCGGCGTGGGTTCGCTATCACAGCGATTCACGTCTGCCCAAGGACCTCACGGCGGGGCTCAACCGCCTCACCGGCCGTCAGCTGGCCGCCGTACGCGCGAGCCTGCCGGTGCCGGGGAAACGTTCCAGACTGGTCGTGCCCAGTCGCGAATTGCGTGACTACGACGAGCTTGAGCTGCCTGTGGACCAAGTACAGGAGCATGCAGCAAACTCGTCCGCAGGGCAATGACTCGCCCGCAGTCAACCGCTGAAGATGCCCGCAACGCCCTGGTCGCCGGTCTGCTCGCCTCTGGAATCTCGGTCAATAGCCTTCAGCCCAGCCACAACCCACAAGTGGCGGCGCAAATGTTCACCACCGCCACCAAGCTGGATCCCGGCATGTGCGATGCCTGGCTGGCCCGAATCCTCGCTGGCGACCAGAGCATCGAAGTGCTCGCCGGCGCCTGGGCGGCGGTCAGGACATTCGGTTGGGAGACTCGCCGTCTCGGCGTGACGGACCTGCAGTTCCGTCCCGAGGTCTCCGACGGGTTGTTTCTGCGGCTGGCAGTCACCAGCGTTGATTCGCTGGCATGCGCATACGCTGCGGTCCTTGCCGAGAACAGGCGTTACCAGGAGGCGGCCGAACTGCTCGACGCCACCGACCCCCGCCATCCTTTCGACACCGAACTGGTCAGCTATGTGCGGGGCGTGCTCTACTTCCGCACCAAACGCTGGCCCGACGTGCTCAACCAGTTTCCCGAGGCAACGCCTTGGCGTCACCCGGAACTGAAGGCCGCCGGCGCGGCGATGGCGACCACCGCGCTGGCATCACTGGGCGTCTTCGAGGAGGCGTTCCGGCGAGCGCAAGAAGCCATCGAAGGGGACCGGGTGCCCGGTGCAGCCAACATCGCGCTCTACACGCAGGGCATGTGCTTGCGGCATGTGGGCCGCGAGGAGGAAGCCGTTGAACTGTTGCGCCGGGTCTATTCGCGCGACCCGAAGTTCACCCCGGCCCGCGAAGCTCTGGACAATCCCAACTTCCGGCTGGTACTAACCGATCCGGAAACTATTGAAGCGCGCAAAGATCCGTGGGATCCGGATAGTGCGCCGACCCGCGCCCAAACCGAGGCTGCTCGCCATGCCGAGATGGCCGCAAAGTATTTGGCGGAAGGGGATGCCGAGCTGAACGCGATGCTCGGCATGGAAAAGGCCAAGAAGGAAATCAAACTCATCAAGGCGACGACCAAGGTGAACTTGGCGCGGGCCAAGATGGGGCTTCCCGTTCCGGTGACATCGCGTCACACCTTGCTGCTGGGGCCGCCGGGTACTGGAAAGACTTCGGTGGCAAGGGCATTCACCAAGCAGCTCTGTGGGTTGACGGTATTGCGCAAGCCGCTGGTGGTGGAGACCAGTCGCACCAAGTTGTTGGGCCGGTACATGGCCGATGCCGAGAAGAACACCGAAGAAATGCTCGAGGGTGCGCTGGGTGGCGCGGTCTTCTTCGATGAAATGCACACACTGCACGAGCGTGGTTATTCCCAGGGCGACCCCTACGGCAACGCGATCATCAACACCCTGCTGATTTACATGGAGAACCACCGCGACGAGCTCGTGGTCTTCGGCGCCGGCTATGCCAAGGCAATGGAAAAGATGCTCGAAGTGAATCAAGGTCTACGACGGCGGTTTTCGACCGTGATCGAGTTCTTCAGCTACACCCCGCAAGAGTTGATCGCGCTGACCCGGTTGATGGGCCGGGAGAATGAAGACGTCATCACCGACGCAGCCGCCCAGGTGTTGCTGCCGTCGTACACCAAGTTCTACAACGACCAAACCTACTCCGAGGACGGCGATCTGATCCGGGGCATCGACATGCTCGGCAACGCCGGTTTCGTGCGCAACGTCGTCGAGAAGGCCCGCGACCACCGTAGTTTCCGCCTGGACGACGCAGATCTGGACGCAGTTCTGAACAGCGATCTGACTGATTTCAGCGAGGACCAGCTGCTCCGATTCAAGGAGCTCACCCGTGAGGACCTCGCCGAAGGCCTCAGCGCCGCAGTGGCGGAGAAGAAGACAACGACGTAGCGGCTGTCTCGCGTTACGTCGACAGCTAACCTTCCAACCCAAGCGTTTAGCTCACCCGCGCGGCCGTCGTGACCGGTTCCCATTTGGAGAACCTCGCCTTTTCCGCTGAGTCACCCCACCGTGCAACGGCGACGTTGACCTAGTGCTCGCGGTGCCACAGAAGTGCCGGTGTGCCCACGTGAGCTTGGGTTTCCGCACGGAGAATGGCCATTGGCCCACACCGCCGATAAGGGGTTCGAGATTTCCCCGGTGCCGGTCCCTATGGGTTAGGCCTAACTGGCTTCCGCGGCGGCTGCGGCCGGATACGCTGTGTGGTGCTGAAGCTCGGACGACCGGGGTGGCGCTCCTGGCAAATTCCGCGAGGGTGACTTCATCCGGGATATCGCAACCGCGGCGGCACGCTCGTGTGCCCCGATCATGACAGGAGGTGGGCCGAACGGACCCGATCAATAGCGGCTCTATGAAAGTCATGACCGATTCATCCCGATCTGGTCAACGGCGCTTTGTCCACCGTCTGAATCGGCTGGCGCCGAGTACCCCCGGCGCGCTACGTAGCAAACGTACGTGCTCTCGGTAACTCCCCGACACCACCCAAAGCGGCGAGGCTCCGTAGCCCGGTTGGACTAACCCCCAAGAGGAGAAGTCCGATGTATTTCCTTAGGACACAACAGGAATCGCTGCACGAAGCAGTCAGCGACGTAACTGCGGTGACCACAACGCGATTCGCCACCCACGGCCAACGACCAGTTGTGATTGATCAGAAATCGCCAACGGCCGTCGCGCCGAAGATCGTTGGTTGCCACACCACGACCGAAGTGGCCGACGCAGCCACCGAAGCCCTAGTCGGATAAAAGGAGGTGAAGATGATGGATTTCGGAGCGCTTCCACCGGAAGTCAATTCGCTGCGCATGTATTCCGGACCGGGCTCGGCGCCGATGCTGGCTGCTGTGACGGCCTGGGATGGGCTGGCAGCGGAACTGCGTTCGACGGCAGCCTCGTACGACGCGGTGATCTCGGAGCTGACCGGCGAAGGCTGGCTGGGCCCCGCATCGGCATCGATGGCGGCCGCAGTCGCCCCGTATATGGGGTGGATGAGCATCACGGGCGTCCAGGCCGAGCAGACTGCCGCTCAGGCAGCAGCGGCGGCGGGTGCATTCGAGGCCGCCTTTGCGATGACGGTGCCGCCGGCTGTGGTCGCGGCTAATCGTGCTCGGTTGATGATGCTGGTAGCCACCAACATATTCGGCCAGAACACTCCCGCGATCGCGGCCACCGAGGCCGAGTACGGCGAAATGTGGGCTCAGGATGCGGCGGCGATGTATGGCTACGCGGCCAGCGCTGCGGCGGCCTCGACGCTGACACCGTTTAGCGAGCCGGCGCAGACCACCAACCCAGCAGGGCAGGCCGGCCAGGCGGCGGCCGTCGCTCAAGCCGCCGGCAGCGCGGCGGGCACTGTGACGCAGTCGGAGCTGCCGCAATTGATGTCGGCAGTGCCGTCCGCACTCCAAGGACTCGCGTCGCCGGCATCGGCCCTGTCCGGAGCTGAAGCTGTGAATTCTGCGGCTGACCTTCCGGTGCTGGGAAACATACTCGCCGATATCCTGAATTTCCTGGATGGCAAGGACGGCAACCCCTATGGGACCTTCTTCAACTCCTCGCTGGTCAACGGCTTCACGTCAGCCGGTTATATAAGCCCGGACCTGATCACGCCGGCAATCACGGGTGCCATGGCAGACCTCAACTCATTGCAGGCCGGCGGGCTGCCGGCAATCTCGCCACCCGACGGCGGCCATTTCAACTTCCCCGCATTGGCCTCGGCGCCCGCACCGACAGGTGTGAGCAGCGTTGTGACCGGGCTCAATCGCGCGGCGCTGGTCGGCCGATTGTCCGTGCCGGAGAGTTGGACGGCGGCCACGCAGGTGGTGAACCACGCCGGTGCCGCCGCCCCGGGCGGTGGGTGGACCAGCGTCGCCAGTGTGCCCGACGCCGCAGCCGGTACGCCTGGTGTGCCGGGGATGCCCGCCGCGGGTGCTTACGGGCACAGCTTTGGCAGTGGTCCCCGGTACGGGTTCAGGCCGACGATCATGTCCCGGCCTCCCGCCGCGGGCTGACGACGAGGCGGATGTTCGTGGTGAAGTTCGCGGGCGCATACCCGCAGGTGCCGGCCGGTCCACGCGGCGCCGGTGCCAGTGTCCCGCAACGAGATCCGGAGCAACGTCCGGACCGTTCGTCCGGCTCGTCATCGCTGGTCTTGCCGCCAGGACATCGCCGGAGCATCCCTGGGTGTTCCGGGATGCCGTGTCGCACAGGCGGTTTGCTGCCAGTTGTCAACACGGCCGGCCCCACCGGACACCACAACATGTGCGATTGGCCGTATCCACCCGCTGTTGAGACGAACAGTTACCGCATATCTACCAGCCGGGTGTTGCCCTTATCGGCGGGTTGGGCGTGATGCATCAAGTCAAGATGCCCGCGAGATCTGATCCATGCATCAGGTAAGGAATGCCCGCGAAAATGGGTCT
>NZ_LQOX01000093.1 GCF_002102175.1 Mycobacterium gastri
GAGACCCATTTTCGCGGGCATTCCTTACCTGATGCATGGATCAGATCTCGCGGGCATCTTGACTTGATGCATCACGCACCCGCAATGTTGGCGCGACGTCCGGACCTGGCCGGGTGCCGGTGGGCAGTCGACCCTGAGCTCCGGCGTTCCGGCTCGTGGCGGGACCAGGCATCCAGTTTGGTAGCCCAGTGCGGATTCAGATCGATGGGAGCGGAACATTCCTGCCCGGGGGCTGTCGAATCCCCGTTACGCTGAATTCTCGCCGACTTTCTCGGTGGCGCTCCGACGGGAGAGGTAGCGATGGCTTCTGTGATCGCGTCGCCCGAAATGGTTGCCGCGGCCGCGACGGATCTCGCGGGCATCCGCGCGGCGATCAGCTCGGCCAACGCCGCCGCCGCCATCCCGACCACGGGTATGTTGGCCGCCGGGGCCGACGAGGTGTCGGCAGTCATCGCCGCGCTGTTCGATGCGCACGCGCAGACGTATCAGGCGTTGAGTGCCCAGGCGGTCGCTTTCCACGACCAATTCGTCCAGGCGCTCGGCGCGGGTGCGGCCTCCTACGCGACCGCCGAGGCGGCCAACGCGTCGCCGCTTCAGGCGTTGCAGACCCTGGAACAGAGCCTGCTCAACGCGGTCAATGCGCCCGCTCAGGCCCTGCTGGGCCGACCGCTGATCGGCAACGGCACCAACGGTTTACCCAACACCGGTCAGGACGGCGGGCCGGGCGGCCTGCTCTACGGCAACGGCGGCAACGGCGGCTCCGGCGGACCGGGTCAGCTTGGCGGCAACGGAGGGTCGGCCGGACTGATCGGCAATGGCGGGGCGGGAGGAGCCGGCGGTCCTGGCACGGTCGCCTCGGTGGTCGGCAAAGCGGGCGGGGCAGGCGGCAGCGGCGGGTGGCTATTCGGCAACGGAGGCGCCGGGGGGCCGGGCGGCGTGGGTGCGATCGCGGTAGGCGCCAATGGTGGGGCTGGTGGTGACGGCGGCAACGCTGTCGGTCTGTTCGGCAACGGTGGCCCCGGTGGGGCGGGCGGGGTCAGCGGGCCGGGAGCTAACGGCGGCAACGGGGGCAATGGCGGTGACGGCGGCCAGGCGGCGCTATTAGGGGACGGCGGGCTCGGCGGTGACGGCGGCATCGGCGCTGACAACGGTGGGCGTGGCGGTGCCGGTGGTATCGGCGGGCTGGTGGGTGACGGCGGCGACGGCGGGGCTGGCGGCTTCGGCAGCAACGACAACGGCGGCGGCGGCGGCAACGGCGGCAACGGCGGCTTGATAGGTACCGGCGGCGCCGGCGGGGTCGGCGGCTTTGCGGGCAGCGTCAACGGCGACGGCGGCGCCGGCGGCACCGGCGGAAGGGGCGGTGGGTTGCTCGGCGACGGCGGCGCCGGCGGGGACGGCGGGATCGGCTCCAATGCAGGGCTTGCCGGCAACGGTGGCGACGCCGGATTCTTCGGTAACGGCGGCGCCGGCGGCGACGGGCAGTTCGGCACCGCGGGCACGTCGTCGGCCGGTGGTGTCGGCGGTAGCGGCGGCATCGCCGTCGGCAACGGCGGCAACGGCGGCGCGGGCGGAATGGGCGCTCCGGGCGGCAAAGGCGGTAACGGTGGCAACGCGATCGGTTTGTTCGGCCAGGGCGGTGCCGGCGGCGCCGGCGGGCCCGGCCTCGGCGGCATCAGCGGTGGCGGCGGTGGTGACGGCGGCACCGCGGGATTCATCGGCTGGGGCGGGGCCGGTGGTAATGCCGGCACGAGCATCGGACAGCCCGCCGCCGGCGGCAATGGCGGTAACGCCCGGTGGATCGGCGACGGTGGCGACGGGGGGGACGGCATTTTCGGCGGGCCGGGAGGTGCCGGCGGCAAGGGCGGCACCGTCTATGGCTCCGACGGTGCTGCTGGGGCAAGCTAGCCGGCGTCAGTTCGGCGTTGCTTGAAGAACACGCTGACGCGGGAGATCAGACCGTCGTCGTTCTGCTCGAAGAGGATGCATTCGGGCCATTCGGCCTGAGCACCGTCGATCTCGAAGGCCTCGGTCAATTCGACGTAGGACAGCCGCGCATCCACCCTCGAGACCCGCTGCACCCGCAGCTGGTGGTCTTTGAGGCTGGTGAGCACCTTGCGCAGGTAGGCGACGTAGTGCTGTTTGCCCTCGATGACGTCGCAGAACGGGCCCTCCCGGGTCAGGCCGTCGTCGGCGATGGTGGCGGCCAGGCCGTCCCAATCATGAGCGGCCAGACAGGTCAGATAGCGCTCGACAACTCCGGCGCCGGTATCGGTCATGCCCTTGACTCCACGAAAAAACGGTAAGGCAACGCGCTGGGCCAAGAAATATGCGTTCGCCCAACCCACCGCACCCGCGGCGGCGACCCGGGCAAGAATGGTGCGATGAGTAGCCCCAGCGCACCGGAATCGCCGACCTGTTACCGGCATCCGGGCCGTCGGGCGTACGTGCGCTGCAACCGGTGCGAACGGTATATCTGCGCGGACTGCATGCGCGACGCCGCCGTCGGACACCAATGTGTGCAGTGCGTTCAGGCGGGTGCTCGGACCGTTCGACAGCCGCAGACCCGCTTCGGCGGCCGGCAGCGGTCGGCCACGCCGGTGGTCACCTACGCGCTGATGATGATCAACGTGGCGGCCTTCGTCGCGCAGATGTCGTCGGGGGACTTGGAAAAGCAGCTGACCCTGTGGTCGCCCGCGGTGGCCGACGGCCAGCTGTACCGCCTGGTGACCTCGGCGTTCCTGCATTACGGCGCGACGCATCTGCTGCTGAACATGTGGGCGCTGTATGTCGTAGGCCCACCACTCGAAATGTGGCTGGGGCGATTGCGTTTCGGCGCGCTATACGCGCTGAGCGGGCTTGGCGGGTCGGTGCTGGTCTACTTGCTGTCGCCGCTGAACACGGCGACCGCGGGCGCATCGGGAGCAATCTTCGGCCTGTTCGGTGCCACCTTCGTGGTGGGAAAACGGCTGGCCCTCGACGTTCGCTGGGTCGTCGCGGTGATTGTGATCAACTTGGTCTTCACTTTCGTCGTTCCGGCGGTCAGCTCACAACTGATCAGCTGGCAGGGACACGTGGGCGGGTTGGTCACCGGTGGGCTGGTCGCGGCGGCCTACGTCTACCCGCCGCGGGAACACCGGAACGCGGTCCAAGTCACTGCGACGGTCGTTGTGCTGGTCGCGTTGGCCGCGCTGACCTGGTGGCGCACCGCCAGTCTGCTCGCGGAGTTTTCGGCATGAGCTGGTGGGTGGCGTGCGCCGAGCGGACGTTGTCCGAATCAGTACCGGCGCCACCGGATCGGGTCCGCGATTTCTACGTGAACCTGGACAACATCAAGCTCGTGCACCCGCTGATCATTTCCGTGCAGCCGACGGCCCGCGCCGACACCGCGGATGGCTATCTGCAGAGCTATCGAGTGGTAGATCGGATCCCATTGGGGCCGTTTGCTATCCAGATCCGCTATCGGTCGCGGGTACAGGTCCCCGACGACGGCGATGTCAGCACCGAGGCCGACCAGTCGCCCGGGGTCCACGTACGCGCAACCGTGAGTTTCGAGGCGATTGACGCGGGCACCCGGCTCACCGAGCGGATCCGGATCACCGCGCCTCGGCCCCTGGCCCCGTTCACCATCCGCGAGGCGGTCAAGGCGCATCGGGCAATGCTGGCCGGCATCCGCCGCCACTTCGAATGCGGCACGGCGGGATAGGCGAGCACCCGGTGGCAGGTTAGTTTGCCACGGCGATTGCACTGTGTGCGTTTACCTCCCGCTGAATTGAGAGGCTTGCGCGCCACGTCAGAAACGGTCATGACTTACGCACCGCACCGCGTTTGCCGCCGATTTGGCTGGGGGCGGCAATCGAGATCGGTGCACGTGCGCGCGTTAGTTCCGTCGATGTTGGCAACGTATCTATACCATGTATATGTCAAACATAGGAGGCTTGTCATGTCGGTGACTCAGATCGACCTCGACGACGACGCGCTGGCCGAGGTGATGCGGATTGCGGGCGTACACACCAAGAAAGAGGCAGTAAACCTCGCCATGCGCGACTATGTCGCTCGCTTCCGGCGGATCGACGCGCTGGCCAAGTCCCGCGAGCAGGCACAGAGCTGGGATTATGAGGGTTGGCTGGACGCTCGAGCTGGTGAGAAGGCTGCGGGGGCTTGATCTGCTTCCTCGCGGATTCCTCCGCGGTCTGGCGGCTGCTGCGACAGCCCGACCTCACCACGGCGTGGACCTCATCGCTCCTGAGCGGGGCCGTTGGTTCGTGCGAACCACAACGAGCCGAGTTCCGTCGATCAGCGCGTAACACCGACGAGCTCGATCAGATGAACCGGACGTTTGGTGCCATTTTCCCTGACGTGCCGGTACCGAAATCCGTTTGGCGATGGATAGATTCAGCGCAATCCCGGCTCGCGGCCGCAGGTGCGGTACGGGCCCTGTCAGTGGTCGATTTGCTCATCTGCGGTACCGCCGCAGCGAGCGGACTGGTGGTCCTTCATGACGACGCCGACTACGAACTGGCACAGCGACACCTCTCCGATGTCAGAGCACGGCGCGTCACGACCGGCTGATCTCAGCGGATGCCGCACGAGAGTTGAACTGCGGCAGGTCAATTCGCTTGACGCTGGAATGACAGGCGTGCACGTTGTAGCAGAAACGGTCATCACCCACGCAGCGCAGGGCCTGCGTCGACGCAGTGGCGCCAATCGAGATCGGCGCACGTGCGTGCGCTAGTTCGGATCATTCAGTATGGCGCGGACGATGTCTGGCTGGGCGACCCTTATCCCTGGGACCCATGTACACGGCGCACTGGCCTGCCCGGTTCTGCCCGGCATATCTCGGGGTTCGCCCCCGGGCCGCGAAGGGGCCCTTCATACCACATGTGCCAATCAACCAAGTAGAAGCCTCGGCCGACGCATTGACTTGTGTGCCTATTAGGCACACAATGGGGTCTATGTCCAGGAAGACTGAGCGTTTCGCGGTGCGTCTGACACCTGAGCAGGATGCACTAATTCGTCGTGCCGCTGAGGTAGAGGGGACTGACCTCACCAATTTCACGGTGACGGCGACATTGGCGCATGCGCGCGACGTATTGGCCGACCGCCGACTGTTCCTGCTCGATGACGCAGCGTGGAGCGAGTTTCTGGCGGTACTGGACCGGCCGGTGTCGCATAAGCCGCATTTGGAAGAGCTATTCGCGGAGCGGGCTATTTTCGCCGCTGAGACGTGAGCGGTTACAGCGCCCCGCGACCGATCTGTGAGGGCGACGATGTCGCGACCTTTGACAGCGGCGAACCGAGCCTGGATGAGTACCTGTGTACGCGAGCGTTTGCGAACCACCTAGAAGGCGCATTGCGCTGCTTCGTGACATGCCGTGACGGGAGGGTGGTGGGTTTCTACGCGGTCGCGTCGGCGTCGGTGGAACGGCACGCTGCTCCAGGTAAGGTTCGGCGCAACATGCCTGACCCGGTGCCGGTAATCCTGTTGTCACGCCTAGCGATTGACCGCAAGGAGCAGGGCAAGGGGCTGGGCAAGCACTTGCTGCGTGATGCCATCACGCGAAGTGTCGGGGCGGCAGAAGTGATCGGGGTGCGCGCGCTGCTCGTGCACGCGCTGCATGAGGATGCGCGCGCGTTCTATATGCACTTTGACTTTGAGCCGTCCCCGACCGATCCGTTACACCTGCTGCTATTGATCAAAGATGCTCGCGCGCTCATCAACGCCCGAGGTTAGAAGTAGGCCCCGGCATTCATCTCTTGGTTCACCGGCTTTGCGCGACTGCCTCAATAGCCGAAGATTATTGGGATTGGCCCGGCCCACCAAGATCGCGGCCAACCCCGCACCAACACGTTCCATCACCCCGAAAACCTGCTCCACGACGATGACGACGACGACGAAACGGAGTAACTCGGTCAGCCACGAGCTAACTGCTAGCACGCATTTCGGAGTAGTTCGCCCCGACGCGAGGTTGTGAATAACGGAAAGCCCTTCTGTTGCAAGGGAAACTGTGGTTACCACACGCAACAGGTCCAAAGACAGAAGGGCACTTCCGAGTCTGGTTGCTATGACTGGTGGACCGAGGGCTTATCGGCGGCGATGGCGCCGACCAAGAAGCGCTGCCGTGGTCATGACCGGGGCCGGTGCTGACCCATCCGGGGGTTGCCATCGCCGACGTCCCGCATGGTCTATTCGGTTTTCCACTGCGCGGTCAGCGCAGATTCGGAAAGATATTTCGTGGAACTCCAGCCGCCGTCGACGACGATCGTCTGGCCGTTGATGAAGGACCCGCCGGGGGAGCACAGGAACGCCACGGTGCTGGCGACGTCGTCGACGGTCCCCAGCCGGGTATGCGGCGTCATCTCGACATTGATCCGCCGGAAACGCTCGTCCTGCAGCCGGTGCTCGGTCATGGGTGTCTGAATGACCCCGGGAGCCACGGCGTTACACCGTATTCCCTGCGCCCCGTATTGGCAGGCGATGTGGGTGGTCAGCGCGGTGAGCCCACCCTTGGCTGCCGAATAGGCCCCGCCGCGCATGCCGCCGACGACGGCGAACGTCGAGGTGATGTTGACGATCCCGGAGCCGGCGGGCAGGTGCGGCAGCACCTCCCGAATCAGCCGGAACGGCGACCGCAACATCAAGTTCAGGAAGTAGTCCAGCGCCTCGTCGTCCGTCTCGTGCAGCGGCTTCGGGCTGCCCACTCCGGCGGCGTTGACCAGGAAATCGACATGGCCCCAACGGGTTACCGCGGCGTCGGTGATCCGCCGGGGGGCGTCGTCATCGGTCAAGTCGACGGCCCAGGTGGTCACCCGTTCCGGATCGCCGATGGTGTGTGCCAGCGCGGCGAGCTTGTCCGCATTGCGTCCCGTCGCCACCACCGCCATGCCCATCTCGGCAAGCCTTGTCGCGCAACCGAACCCGATTCCGCCTGTTGCGCCCGTGACGATGGCCACCTGCATCTCACTGCTCGCTTTTCATCAGTGCCGCCTTGATCTGGTGCTTGAGGACCTTCCCCGCATCGTTCTTCGGCAGGACAGACCAGATCACCACCTGTTCAGGAATTTTGAACCGGGCTACCCCGGCGGCCTCGAGGAAGCGGCGCAATCCGGTGACGTCCGGCCCCGGCGGGCTGGTGGGTACGACTACGGCACAGGCCCGTTCCCCGGTGCGCTCGTCGGGCAGGCCGACGATCGCGATCTCGGCGATACCGGGATGGTTGACCAGGATGTCCTCGATTTCCTTGGGGGAGATGTTCTCGCCGTTGCGGATGATGACGTCCTTGGCCCGCCCGGTGACCACCAGGTAGTCGTCGTCGACCCAGCGTCCGAGGTCTCCGGTGCGGAAATAGCCCTCGGCGTCGAAGGATCCGGCCTCGTCGTCGGGGTGCTGGTAGCCGGCCAGCATCTGCGGGCCGCGCACCAGGATCTCCCCGGCCACCAGCTTGACGTCGGCGAACCCGACCCGGCCGTCGGTGTCGGCGGCATGGTCAGAGTCATCCGGTGAGCCTACGGTGGTGACCGGCACCTCTGTCGAGCCGTACACCCGGGTGACGACGGTATGGTCGAAATACGCTGCGGCGCTGCGGATCAGCGACGGGGAGACCGACGCGCCGCCGCACACCAACAGCTTCAGGTCGGGCAGCCTGGTGTCGGCTCGTCGCGCGGCGGTGAGCAGTTGCTCCAAGAATGGGGTGGCGCCGGCCAAATGGGTGCAGTGTTCGGCGTGCAGGAGCCGCAACGCATGCTCGGCGCTCCAGGCGTCCATCAGCACCGCGGTTGTACCCAGCAGCAGCGGGCATTCGAACGCATAGATGGAGCCGCCGATGTGGGCGATCGGTGACGGGACCAGGAACGCGTCGCCCTGCTCGATCAGCCAGTGCTCACCGATTTGACGGATCAGCGCATGGATCGAGTTATGAGTGTGCAGTACACCTTTCGCGCGGCCAGTGGTCCCCGAGGTGTACAGAATCATCCTGACGGCGTCGGGATCCGGCTCGGGCAGAAGGGTTTCCGGCGCCGGTTCGGCGAACAGCGACAGGAAGGGAATCTGGGTGTGATCGCAACCGCCGCGCAGCACGACGACATCGGGTGGGGACGCCAGCTCGGCGGTCACCGCACCCAACATCGAAGGATAATCCTGATGGCCGAAATATGAAGGGACAAAGATAATTCGGCTGCCAGAGTCGTCGAGGATGAACCGAAGCTCGTGATCCCGCAGGGACGGCAGGATGGGGTTAACCACCATCCCCGCCAGCGTTGCGGCCAGATAGATTACCGCCGCCTCGTGCCAGTTGGGCAGCATGAACGACACCACACTGTTCGGCGGCAGCCGCGCGTCTAGCTCGCGTGCCAGCGTGGTCGCCCGGTGGTGCAGGGTTTCGCAATCCAGGCGGTGATCGCCGTCCACCAGCGCCACCCGCTGCGGAGTGTTCCGCGCGGACCGGCGCAGTGCATCGGCCAGCGTTTCGCTTACCCACCAGCCGCGGGCGTACGCCTCGGCGGCGCGTTCATCATCCCAGCGAATCCATCGCCCGCCGAGCAGCTTCCGTTCTGCGGCCATGGTCAGCCGCGCATTCGCCGCATCGTCATCGAATGCCGAAACCGCGACGCAGGATGGGTGTTGAGAGTGACTTGGGCGACCCGCCCGTCGGACGCGGTGTAGGTACGGCGCACCCTCAGCGCAGGCGAACCCGGTTCGACGTCGAGACCGTCTGCCAACGCCGGTGAAATGAGTACGGCGGCAATCTCTTGATGAACCTCGACGATGCTTAGCCCGAACAGGTCTTCGATCAGCGGGAAAATGGGACCGTGGTGGCGCTGCAGCAGCCTGCCGACCGCGGCGAACGCGCGGTTGATGTAGTACTCCGTGCGGCACAGCGCTGCCTCGGCGGGCTCGTTCAGCCGGAATCCGCGGACGGCCAGCCATTGCTCGCCGGCGGCCAGACCGGTGGCGGCCGCCAACTCGTCGTCGACGGTGACCATGGCGATGGAGTCGATCGCGAATCTGGTGCCGGTGGCGAACGCGAGTAGATCGTTGATCGACATGACATGCTGGACATAGGAATCCGCCGACGGCCGCGGCATGACGAGCGTCCCGGTGCGTGGCCGCGACGACACCAGGTTGTCGTCGCGCAGGCGGCGCAAAGCCTCGCGAACGGTGTAGCGGCTCACCGCGAACCGCTCACACAGCTCGTGCTCGGTCGGCAACTGCGACCCCACGGGATACACGCCGTCGACAATCTCTTTGCGTAACGTGCGTGCGACCTGCAGGTAACGGTGGTCGATCACTTTTGGTTCGGACAATGTTGGCGCCCTTCAGGATTCCGGGCGCATTGGGCGCAAGGCCAGTATGCTGCCGTCGGCGTCCGCGGACACATACAGGGTGCCGTCGGGCCCGGCGGCGATGCCGGCGA
This sequence comes from Mycobacterium gastri, assembly GCF_002102175.1. GTDB lineage: Bacteria > Actinomycetota > Actinomycetes > Mycobacteriales > Mycobacteriaceae > Mycobacterium > Mycobacterium gastri. The sequence continues at coordinate 9,411 of NZ_LQOX01000093.1, forward strand.
ACGGACCCTGTGGTCCGGAGAACGGCGGCATCCCGCGCAGCGGTTTGGGTATGACCCCCGGTGGAGCGCCGACCGGCAGATCGGACGCGATGGTGTGCCGGGCGCCGCCGTCCAGGTCGAAACGGACGAGTTCCTGTGCGCCGGCGTCGACGACGTAGACGTGCCGGTCGAGCACCAGGATGCCCTGGGGACGTTGCAGCCCGTCCAGCAGTGTTCCGGTGCCGCCGATACCGAGTACCCGGCCGGCGCCGGCTTCGGAGACCAGGCAGGTTCCGTCGGCTGTGATCGCCACCCCAACCGGCTCGCTCAGGCCCGATGCCACCACGTCGACCCGGTCGTTACCGATCGACAGCACCCGTCCGGTTCCCAGCTCGGCCACCACCACGGCGCCGGACGGCGCTACCGTCACACCGTAGAGTTGGTCGAAACCGCTTGCCACGACATCGCTTTCACGGTCACCGGGACGGTAGCGGGCCACTTCGCCGTTGGACGTGGTGACCACAAATTCCCCTGGGCTGACGGCCGTCACACCGCGCAGGAAGCCGGGATATCCTGGGGCGAACAGCATTCCAACGGTCCGCGGCGTGCCGTCCCCTGACAATAGGTAGAAGTATGTCCCGTCGGCGATGTAGAGGTTGCCGTCGGCGCCGTCCGCCAGATCCAGCGGCCAGTTCAACCCACCGTCCAGCACGGCGCTGGTAGTTCCGTCGGGAAGGATTTCGGTGATCGCGCCGGTGAAATTCGAGACGAACAGCCGCCCACCGGCGAAAGCCAGGTTGTCCAGGCCGGGTTTCAGCGTCGCCAGCACCGTGCGGTCCCCGCTGCGGGGATCGATTCGCAGCACCTGACCGGTCTGCACTTGGGTGGAGACGAGGTTGCCGTCGGGATCGAATTTCACCGCGTCGGGTACGCCGAGCTCGCCGGCCACGCATTCCGGGACGCCGCCGTCGGGATCGATGCGCCAAATCTCGTTGGCGCCCATGACCGGGAAGTACAACAACCCGTCCGGTCCGACCTCCATGGCGTTGGGTAACGGCACGTTTTCCAGCAGGACCCGCGGCTCACCACCGTTGAGGTCGAGTTCCAGCAGGCGTCCGGCTTCGCGGCATTCGCCGACGAACAACCGGCCCCGATGAAAGGTGATCCCGTTCGCGGACGGCACGTCATCCCGAAGCACCCGGGTGCAGCCGGCCTTGTCCCGCAGGCTGACCCGCCCGTCCATCACCTCGGTCGCGTAAAGGTTGCCGTCCGAGTCGAAGGCGATGTCGTCGGGTGCGACGATGTCGCCTCCCTTGGGACTGATGATGTCGAGGTGCCCGGTCGCCAAGTCGAGCGCACTGATCTGGCTGCCGCTCACCTGCGCTATATACACCCGGCCATCCGGACCGGTGCGTAGACCGTTGGCGCCGAACAGCGGGCTGGGGGCGGTGAGCCGGGTCAGGCTCCAGCCTTCGGCGACGCTCGGCGGCCGCGCGGCCGGGTAGCGGCCCTGGGGAGAGCCACTGTGTTGTCTCGATCCGGTTCCGGCAGTCACTGCTCGGACCATAGCAATCGCTCGCTGGTCCAGACAATATGACTACTGCAATCCGAGACAGCCTTGACGCGCCTTGCCCCTGGCGAGAATCATGTTCTTCGATGAATGCACGCCGTTATCTTGTCCAGACAATTAGATGAGTGGCGATCTGTTGAGTTTGGCCGGCCGGGTTGTGGTGATCGCCGGTGCGGCGGGCGGCGGTATCGGCACCACCGTGACGCGCCTGGTTGCCCAGGCGGGGGCGACGGTGGTCGCGGTGAGCCGCGGGCAAGACAATCTCGACCGGCACCTGGACCCGTTGATCGCCGAGGGGCTGCCGGTGGTGAAGGTGGCGGCCGATATCTCCACCGACGACGGCATCGATACCACCATGGACGCGGTCCGGCGCACCGACGGCCAACTGCACGGTCTGGTCAATGTCGCCGGCGGCGCCGACCCGCCGACCTGGATGCCCTCGACCCGGGTAACCCGCAGTGACTGGCGCGAGCTGTTCACCCGCAATCTGGAGACGATGTTCTTCATGAGCCAGGCGGTGGCCACGGAGTTGAAGCGCCAAAAGCATTCGGGGTCAATCGTTTCCCTCTCCTCGATCAGCGGAATGAATACCGCGCCGTTCCATATCGCCTACGGCAGCGCCAAAGCGGCGATCGTGGCGGCTACCCGCACGATGGCCCTCGAACTCGCTTGCGACGTCAGCGGAACCGCCATTCGAGTCAACGCGGTGGCACCCGGGATCACCGAGACGCCGGCGTCGCGCACCTACACCGGCGAGGACCCCGACCGCGACCGGCGTGCCATTGCGATGGGGCGGCGGGGACGCCCGGAGGAGGTCGCGGGCGCCATCCTCTTCCTGCTGTCCGACCTGTCGAGCTACATCACCGGACAAACGCTGCTGGTCGACGGCGGGTTGAACCTCAAGTGGGGACATCTGGGCGCCGACAACACCTCGTTGTTTCTCAAGGACGACTCGTTTCGCGCGGCAATCAAGCGCTGGGAGGCCTGAGCTGGATGGAGATTTCGATGAACCCGGCCGATAACGACGCTGAGCTGAGCGCACCGGTCACGATCGGCGTCGAAGCCTACGTTTCCGAAGACTACGCCCGCGCCGAACGGGACAAGCTGTGGCGCAAGGTATGGCAGCAAGTCGGGCGCGTCGAAGACCTGCCGAAGGTGGGCAGCTACCTGACCTACGACATTCTCGACGACTCGATCGTGGTGGTGCGCACCGCACCCGACACCTTCAGAGCACACCACAACGTCTGCATGCACCGCGGCCGCCGGCTGGTGGACGTCCCCGCGGGCGCCAAAAGCGCGTGCGGCCAGAAGAAGTCGTTCGTCTGCGGGTTTCACGGCTGGACCTACGACCGGGACGGCAACTGCATCCACATTCCCGAACACCAGGATTGGCAGGGTGCTCTGACCCCGGAGAACACCCATCTGGCGCCCGTGCACGTCGACACCTGGGGCGGCTGGATCTGGATCAACATGGATCCCGCCGCCGAGCCGTTACGCGACTATCTGGAGCCCGCCGCCACCACGCTCGACCCGTTCAACCTGCAGGACATGCGCTGCAAATGGCGAAAGTGGCTGCATTTCCAGTGCAATTGGAAGGTGGCGATGGAGGCCTTCAACGAGACCTACCACGTCGCGACCACCCATCCGCAATTCAACAAGTTCGGCAACTTCCGCGGCTGGGCCAAGGCGCACGGAAAGCACAGCAACATCGGCTACGACGCACCGAAGGGCCTGGAAGAAACCAAATCCAAGATCCGGCTCGGCACCGGCGCCGACCCGCGGGTGTCCACGGCCGAAATGCAGCGCTACACCCTGGAAGAGACCAACGCCACCACCACCAAGACGTTGGTGGACGCGGCACTTCGGCTGGTCGACGAGCTGCCCGAGGACACGCCCGCCGGCCAGGTGCTGGACCACTGGCTGACCTCGGCTCGCCGGGACGACGCCGCCCGGGGAGTGATCTGGCCGGCCATCAATCCCGAGCACCTGGCCGGCAGCGGTACCGCCTGGCAAATCTTTCCGAACTTCCAGATCGGGCAGGGCCTTACGACGGCGCTGTGCTACAGCGCCCGGCCGCACGGCTACCAACCCGACCAGTGCATCTTCGAGGCCGCCTGCTACGAGCTGTTTCCGAAAGGCGAAGAGCCCCACACCGAATGGGTGTATGCGTCACCCGATGACCCGAGCTGGCGCACTGTGCTGCCGCAGGACTTCTCCAATATGGCCGCGGTTCAGCAGGGCATGAAGTCGCTGGGCTTCCCCGGTCCCAAACCCAATCCCTACATGGAACGCAGCACCGCCAACCTGCACCGCAATCTCGCTAGGTATATGGACACCGGTGCGCCACGCCAATTGACAACGGAGACCAAGCGATGAAAGTCAATATCGGGCTGGGAGCACACAACTCCCACGACTGGGAACGCGTGCTGGCCGGAGATTTCGGCCACCCACCGACAACCCCGGACTGGCAGTGCGTCCAGGCCACGCTCGCGCTCGGTGATCTGGCCGAACCGCTCGGGTTCGACGGCATCTGGCTGCCGGAACACTGCGGCACCCCGTACGGCATGACACCCAACCCGATTCAGGCACTCAGCTACTTCGCCGGACGCACGCAGCGGATCGGACTGGGGACCTTTGTTGTCGTGGCGCCCTGGTGGCATCCGGTCCGGCTGGCGCACCAGATCGCCTATCTGGACATACTTTCCAACGGCCGCTACACCACGATCGGGGTCGGGCGCGGGGTGTCGAAGGGAGAGTTCGCCGCCGTCGGCGTCCCGCGTGACGAAAGCCGCCAGCGTTTCAACGAAACGCTCGACATCCTGCAGTTGGCATTGTCGGGGGAGCGGTTCGGCTACGAAGGCGAGATCTTCACGGTCCCGGAGATGTCGCTGCGTCCGGAGCCCCAAAGCCGCGACCTGTTCTCCCGGATCTACAGTTCCTCGTCGACGGCCGAGTCGCTGGAGATCCTGGCGCGCCGGGGTATGGTGCCGCTGTTCGTGGGCAACAAGCCGATCGAGGACGCCGGCCGGGAAGTCCAGCAGGTCAACATCTTCCGCAAAGAAGAAGGCCTGCCGCCGTGTCAGCCCAAAAACGTCATGTTCATGTATTGCACTGCCAACCCCGAAGACGCCGCCAAGTCCGAGGAGTGGATCTGGACGGCGAACCGGGATGTCACGGTGCACTACGGATTCGCCGATGCATCGAACTTCAAGGGCGTCAAAGGCTACGAGGCCTATGCGGCCCGCGAGGCCAGCGCCACCGCCGTGCTGGCCTCGTCGGTGACCGGCCCCTCGCCGAGTGACACCAAGAGCGCTCAAAAGACGCCCGGCTATCACGCCTCCAACTTGTTGATCGGCACGCCGGAAGAAATCCTCCAGCGGCTGAGCGCCGCTCAGCAGGCATGTTCATTCTGCGAGCTGACCATCGTCCCGCAATTCGGCACCATGCCCTACGAAGAGGCGATGGCCAGCACGCGACTGTTCGCCGCGGAGGTGCTGCCCGCCGCGCACGAAATGAAGGCGCCGCTGCATCCGGCGGCGCTGCCGGAAAACGCGCTGGCATGACGGCACCCGACTGCCCGCCGACGCAGACGCCGCAGGATATCGACCTGCCTGCGCTGCGGGAAAGGTACCGCCGTGAGCGGGAAAAGCGGCTGCGGCCGGAAGGCTCCCAGCAGTACATCGAGCTCGTCGACGAGTTTGCGGGGTATTACGAAACCGACCCGCATTCGCCGCTGCTGGTTCGCGATCCGATCTCGGCGGACATCGACGTCCTGGTGCTGGGCGGCGGCTTCGGCGGGCTGCTGTGCGGCGCGTATCTGAAGAAGGCAGGGGTCGACGACGTCCGGATCATCGAGCTGGGCGGCGATTTCGGCGGTGTCTGGTACTGGAACCGCTATCCCGGACTGCAGTGCGACAACGAATCCTATTGCTACATACCGCTGCTGGAAGAACTCAACTACATGCCCAGCAAGAAGTTCGCCGACGGCACCGAGATCTACGAGCATTGCCGGCGCATTGGAAAGCACTACGGGCTCTACGATTCGGCGATCTTCTCCACCCAGGTGCGCGCCTTGCACTGGGACGAGTCGATGAAGCGCTGGCGGGTGAGCACCAACCGCGACGACGACCTGCGGGCCCGGTTCGTGGTCATGGCGTCCGGGCCGTTCCACCGGCCCAAACTGCCTGGCATTCCGGGCATCAAAGACTTCAAGGGCCACAGCTTCCACAGTTCCCGCTGGGACTACGACTACACCGGCGGAGACAGCAATGGTGGCCTGGTCAAGCTCAGCGACAAACGCGTCGCCGTCGTCGGGACCGGGGCAACCGCCGTCCAGATCGTGCCGTACCTGGGCCGGTATGCCAAGCAGCTCTATGTCTTTCAGCGCACGCCATCGTCAGTCGGGCCGCGCAACAACGCACCCACCGATCCAGAGTGGGTGAAATCGCTGCGGCCGGGCTGGCAGAAGGAACGCCAACGCAACTTTCACGCCTGGACGTTCGAGGGTATGGCGCTCGGCCAACCCGACTACGTCTGCGACTTCTGGACCGAACTCGGACGCAACACCGCCGCACGGGTGCTCGCGCTACCGGATCCGGCGTCGATGACGCCGGAACAGTTCATGGCGATCCGGGAGGAGGAGGACTACAAGGTCATGGAGCGGCTGCGGCGCCGGGTCTCGAGCATCGTCGAGGACCCGGAAACCGCCGAGGCGCTCAAACCGTACTACCGGTTCCTGTGCAAGCGACCCTGCACCAACGACGAATACCTGCAGACCTTCAACCGTCCCAATGTGACGCTGGTGGACGTATCGGCGACCAAAGGTGTGCCGCGGGCCACCGAAAAAGGCCTGGTAGCCAACGATATTGAGTACGAACTCGACTGCATCATCTACGCCAGCGGCTTCGAGATCACCACCGAGATCAGCCGCCGCTATTCGATCGACACGATCGAAGGCCGGGACGGGCGTTCGCTGTTCGACTACTGGCGCAACGGCTACCGGACTTTTCACGGGTTCACCAGCCGTGGCTTTCCCAACCAGTTCTTCACCGGCTTCACCCAGGTCGGTATCTCGGCCAATATCGCCGCCAACTACGAACTGCAGGGCGAGCACATCGCCTACATCATCTCGCAAGCCCTGGCCCGTGGCGCCACGACAGTGGAGCCGACCCGAGAGGCACAAGACGATTGGTGCCGGACCATCCGGGAGACGGCGATCGACAACAGCGCGTTCGACCTGGAATGCACACCCGGCTATTACAACAACGAAGGCGGCGGCGGCGAAGGGATCCGATCGCATCTGGGCGAGCCGTATGGGCCGGGCTTCTACGCGTTCAGCGACCTGCTGACCGCCTGGCGCGACCAAGGCGACCTGGACGGCCTCGCCCTGGAATCCTGATGAGCGAACTCAGATTCGACGACCGGGTGGCCGTGGTCACCGGGGCCGGCCGCGGACTGGGCCGCTCCTATGCCCTGCTGCTGGCTGCCCGGGGCGCCAACGTCGTCGTCAACGACACCGGATCCAGCCTGACCGGCGAGGGTTTGGACCCCGGCCCGGCACATGAGGTGGTGGCCGAGATCCGGGCGGCCGGCGGCGACGCTGTCGCGTGCGTCGACTCGGTGGCCACCGCTGCGGGCGGCCAGGCGATCATCCGGACGGCCCTGGACCGCTACGGCCGGATCGACATCCTCATCCACAACGCCGGCACGGTGCGACGAGCCTCGTTGAAGGAGATGAGCTACCAGGACTTCGATTCGGTGATCGACGTGCACTTGCGCGGGGCCTTTCATGTGGTGCGGCCGGCGTTTCCGCTGATGTGCGAAGCGCACTACGGCCGCATCGTGTTGACGTCGTCGATCGGCGGCCTGTACGGCAATTGCGGCGTGGCCAGTTATGCTGCCGCCAAGGCGGGCCTAGTCGGCCTGTCCAATGCCGTGGCACTCGAAGGCGCCCCGGAAGGAGTGCTCTGCAACGTGATCGTTCCCGCGGCGGTGACCAGAATGGCTGACGGACTGGATATGTCGGCGTACCCGCCGATGGACGCCGACCTGGTGGCACCCGTCGTCGGGCTGCTGGCTCACGAATCGTGCCCGGGCACCGGTGAGATGCTGGTCGCCGTCGCCGGCCGGGTCGCCAGAGCGGTGGTCGCCGAATCCCCTGGCGTGTACCGTCCGTCGTGGTCGATCGAGGACGTGGCCGAATGCCTAGACGACATCCGCGACCTCACCGAGCCGCTGGTGTTTGCGGTGGTGCCCGACGGTCATGGCGAACATCTCCGGTACAGCTTCGAAATGGCGACGCGCAATACAGGTCTGCCAGATGCCTAGCAACAGCGCGGGCCCGCTGGTCGGGGTGCGTGTCGTCGATCTGACCGCGATGGTGATGGGGCCCTACTGCACCCAGATCATGGCCGACATGGGCGCCGACGTCATCAAGGTGGAACCGCCGGACGGTGACGACACCCGCTACATTTCGGTCGGTCCGGCCCGCGGTATGAGCGGTGTGTTCGTCAACGTCAATCGGGGCAAACGTGCCATCACTGCGGACTTGCGGTCCGACTCCGGAAAGGCCGCGCTGCGGGCGCTCGTCGAGCAGGCCGACGTCTTCATCCACTCGATGCGGTCCAAGGCGATCACCCGGCTCGGATTCGGCTACTCCGAGGTGGCCGCCATCAATCCGGGCATCGTCTACACCAACTGCTATGGATACGGCCGACACGGACCCAACCGAGATCTGCCGGCCTACGACGACACCATCCAGGCCGCTTGCGGTTTACCGTTCGTCCAGGAGCAGCTGACCGGTGAGGCCAATTATGTGGGAACGATTTTGGCCGACAAGGTCGCCGGTCTGACCGCCCTCTACGCCACGATGATGGCGCTGTTCCACCGAGAGCGCACCGGCGAAGGGCAAGAAGTGGAAGTCGGCATGTTCGAAACCATGGCCTCCTTCATGCTGGTGGAGCATGCCAACGGCGCCATGTTCGATCCGCCGCTGGGTCCGGCGGTCTATCCGCGCACGGTGGCTCCCAACCGGCGGCCGTACCGAACCAGCGACGGCTACATCGCCGCGCTGATTTACAACGACAAGCACTGGGCGGCGTTCGTCAACGCGGTGCGACCGCCCTGGGCCAACGGTTGTTACGCCACGCTGGAGGGACGAGCGCGCGAGATCGACACGGTGTATGCGCGATTGGCCGAAACGATTGCCCAGCGCACCACAAAGGAATGGCTCGAACTGTTCCGGGAGCTGGAGATACCGGCGTCGCCGCTGTCCAGTCCCGCAGCATTGTTCGACGACCCGCACCTCAACGCCGTGGGATTCTTCGAGACGGTGGCCACGCCCGCAGGCCCGGTGCGCTTTCCCGGTGTGCCGACCTGGTTTTCCCGAACGCCCGGCCGGGTCGCCGGCCCGGCCCCCGAACTGGGCGCACATACCGCAGAAGTGCTTGATGAGCTGGGACTGGGCGTCGAGGCCGACATCGCTGAATGAGCCCGCCCTCGCGTGTCTTCGAAGGATTTCTACGTCGCCGTAGCTAAGCTGGCTGGGATCAAGAGGAGGGGCAGCGACGTATCGGCAGCAACGACGGCGCCGGGCGGCAATGCGGTCAGGGCGCGCTAACAGCGAGCACTGAGCCGGACGGGAAACATTCCGTACCGGCACGTTCGGCAGCACGACGCCGTTGGGTGGCGCCGGTGCGCCGCGGCGGACGGCGGGCCGTCCCGGATCGGCCCGAGCGACACGGCGGTATCCCGGCGCTGGATGGGCTGCGCGCGATCGCGGTTGCCCTGGTCCTCGCCGGGCATGGCGGCATTCCCGGCATGGGTGGCGGGTTCATCGGTGTCGACATCTTTTTCGTCCTCAGCGGGTTCCTGATCACGTCGCTGCTGCTCGACGAGCTGCGGCACACCGGCCGCATCAGCTTGACCGCGTTCTGGATTCGCCGTGCCCGGCGGCTGCTGCCGGCGCTGGTGTTGATGGTGCTCACCGTCACCGCGGCCCGCGAATTCCTTCCCTACCAAGCGCTTACCGGTCTGCGCAGCGACGCGATCGCCGCTTTCCTGTGGATGGCGAACTGGCGGTTCGTGGCGCAGAAGACCGATTACTTCACTCAAGGCGCCCCGCCGTCACCGCTGCAGCACACCTGGTCACTGGGGGTGGAGGAGCAGTACTACATTGCCTGGCCGCTACTGCTGATCGCCGTGACGTTGCTGTTGGCGGCGCGGGCCAAACGCTACTTCGCCAAGACCACGGTGGGCCACGTTCGGTTCGCCGCCTTCGTGATAGCGACCCTGGGTGCGCTCGCCTCGGCCGCGGCGGCCATCGTCTTCGTCTCCGCGGCGACGCGTGACCGGATCTATTTCGGCACCGACACGCGTGCCCAGGCCCTGTTGATCGGCGCCGCGGCATCGGCTCTGCTGGTTCGGGATTGGGCCGCACTGAACCGCGGCTGGTGTCTGGTCCGCAGCCGGTGGGGGCGGCGAATGGCCCGCCTGCTCCCGGTCATCGGTGTGGCCGCGCTGGCGGCGATGATTCACTTCGCGACCGGCGGCGTCGCCGAATTCCGGCACGGTCTGCTGCTGGCCGTGGCCGTGGCCGCCGTCTTGGTGGTCGCCCCGGTGGCGCTCGAGCAACGCGGAGCGGTGGCGCGGGTGCTGGCGTGGCGGCCGTTGGTCTGGCTGGGCACCATTTCGTACGGCGTCTATCTATGGCACTGGCCGATCTTCCTGACGCTCAACGGTGAACGCACCGGCTGGACCGGATTCCAATTGTTCGGCGTTCGCTGCGCCGCCACCGTGGCCTTGGCCGCCGCGTCATGGTGGTTGATCGAACAACCCATCCGGCGCTGGCGACCCTCAGGTGTTCCGCTGCTGCCGCTGGCCGCGGCAACCGTGGCGACCGCGGCCGCGGCGACGATGCTGGTCGTCCCCGTCGCAACCGGACCCGGTCTGCGCGAAGTTGGTCTGCCGCCGGGCGTTTCGGCGGTCGCGGCGGTATCCCCGTCGCCACCGGGCGCGGGCCATTCGGGTCCGAATCCGGGCCCGCGGGATCCCAACCGGCCGTTCACCGTTTCGGTGTTCGGTGATTCGATCGGCTGGACCATGATGCATTACCTGCCGCCCACCCCCGGATTCAGATTCGTCGACCACACGGTCATCGGGTGCAGCCTGGTGCGCGGCACGCCGTATCGGTACATCGGCCAGACCCTGGAGCAAAGACCGGAATGCGACGGCTGGCCCAGCAGGTGGTCGACGCAGATCAGCCAGGATCAACCCGATGTCGCGCTGCTGATCATCGGCCGGTGGGAGACCGTGGATCGGGTCAACGAAGGAAAATGGACCCACATCGGTGACCCGACCTTCGATGCATACCTCAATTTCGAGCTGCAGCGGGCCCTCAATATCGTCGGCTCCAGCGGTGTCCGGGTGACGGTGGCCACCGTCCCCTACAGCCGCGGCGGTGAGAAACCCGACGGCCGCCTGTACCCGGAGGACCAACCCGTCCGGGTGAACCAATGGAACACCATGCTGCGCAACACCGTCCGCGACCACCCGAACGTCGGGATCATCGACCTCAACAAGAAGCTGTGTCCCGACGGTGTTTACACCGCCAAGGTCGACGGTATCCAGGTGCGCAGCGACGGTGTTCACCTCACTCCCGAAGGCGTGAAGTGGCTGTTGCCCTGGCTCGAGGAGTCGCTGAGGTAGTCAGCGGTAACCGCCTCGGTGATATCCCGTTTGACGCGCCGGCGGTACCGGTGTAAGCATTAAATCCGCAAGCACCTCGGTAGGTGAGGCGTCTGCGTGGATACAGGCCACTGACCCCGAACGTCGAGAGACGCCCCGGGTCAGGACAGCTCTTCCCGGCCTAAGGGTTGAGCCCAAGTGGCTTCCGGGCGAGGTCCGGATACGCCGTGCAGTGCCAAAGCTCCGACGAGAGGGGTGCGCCCAGCGGTTGGCGCCGGGCGAGCCCTCCTCGTACAGGTGACTGTGGTGACACCCCCGTGTGTCCTGGCCGTGAGGAGGTGAGGGCGAGATGAGTAGTCCGGGCGATAGTCCGTATCCGAAATCCGTCTTGTCCCGATCCGGCTCCGGCATTTCTGCCTTCTGAGTCTTCCCGGACTTCCGTTGCCGCGTAGGCGTTTTCATGCGGCACTTGGCCGGGTGCTCGGATCGCCGGCGAAGTGACGCAAGTCGATCGGGCTGCCGGCAGGAGAAAGCAATGACCACGATGGCCACGAATTTTGCGGTGCCGCGACGGTTTAACCAGGCTGCCAAGGTACGGGGCCGGTCGGTGCTGCGCACCGGCCGCAGGCTGTCGGGCAAGCTGAGCGCGTCCTTCACCATGACCCCACAGCAGCGGGCCGACGCGTATCTGGCGCGGATGCCTATCGCGGTGATCACCGACCCGCACTAAGCGACAACATGTCACTAACCGATTCAGCGGGCAGGCGTCGATCGGGCACCCGCCCGCTGAATCGGCCCGCCCGCCCGGCCAACCTCACTCAGATAGCGAGTAATCCGATGACTTCGATCACCACCCGGCGCCACGGTGGGCCACCCGGACGCGCGCCCGGCCAAACCCCGCCCACTCCCGTCGTGCCCGACCCTGTGGTGGCGGATATGGCACATTGCGGTGACATCGTCGGTGCTTTCGGACGGATTTCCCGCGATGGCGATGGCGACGGCGCAAGCCGCGGACGCTGGGCGCGTCTGCGGACCTTGATGATCATCAGTGGCCCCGGCCTGATCGTGATGGTTGGCGACAACGACGCCGGCGGTGTCGCGACGTACGCGCAGGCCGGTCAGGACTACGGGATGAAGCTGTTGTGGACGCTGACGTTGCTGATCCCGGTGCTGTATGTAAACCAGGAGATGGTGCTGCGACTCGGTGCCGTCGCGCGGGTTGGGCACGCGCGGTTGATATTCGAACGCTTCGGCAAATTCTGGGGCGCATTCAGCGTCGGCGACCTGCTGATTCTCAACGCGCTGACGATCGTCACCGAATTCATCGGCGTATCAATGGCACTCGGGTTCCTGGGTTGTCCCAAGGTCATTGCCGTTCCGGCCGCTGCGGTGCTGTTGTTCGCCGTGGTGGCCGGCGGGTCGTTCCGCCGCTGGGAAGCGATGATGTTCCTTCTGATCGCGGTGAACGTGGTGATCATTCCAATGGCTCTGCTGGTGCACCCGACCCTTACCGGGACCGTCGACGGACTGCGCCCACAGTTCCCGGGCGGACTCGACGCCACCGTGCTGTTGCTGATCGTCGCGATCGTAGGCACCACCGTCGCGCCATGGCAGTTGTTCTTCCAGCAGTCCAACGTGGTGGACAAGCGCATCACCACACAGTGGATTCCTTATGCGCGAGCCGATTTGGTACTCGGCATCGTCGTCGTGATGGCCGGTGCGACAGCGCTGATGGCGGTGACCGCGTTCGGATTGTCCGGCACCGCCGACGCCGGGCACTTCACCGACGCGGGTGCAGTGGCAACGGGGCTGGCCAACCACTTCAGCGGCACGGTGGGCATGCTGTTCGCGATCATCCTGCTCGACGCGTCATTGATCGGGGCGAACGCGATCGGCCTGGCCACCACCTATGCCGTCGGTGACGCGATGGGCAAGCGGCACTCGCTGCACTGGAAAGTCAGTGAAGCGCCGCTGTTCTACGGCGGCTACGCCGTCCTCCTTGCGGTGTCGGCCGCGATTGCGTTCAGTCCTGATCAGGTCCTGGGCCTGGTGACCCAGGGCGTGCAGGCGCTCGCCGGCATCCTGTTGCCCTCGGCGACCGTCTTCCTGGTCCTGTTGTGCAATGACCGCGCGGTTCTAGGGCCATGGACAAACACGTTGCGGCAGAACATCGTTGCCTGGTCGACGGTGTGGTGCCTGGTGTTGCTGTCGCTCGCGTTGACGACGGCGACGTTCTTCCCGCACCTGTCCACCACCACCCTGGTGACCGGGCTCGCGGCCGGAGCGGTGACCGGCATCATCGGCGGCATCGCCGTGCTGATCGCCGGCCGGCGCAAGGGCGATCGCCGCAAAGCGGAGACGATTTCGCGGGCATTCGGTGGCGGCCTGGATCCGCAAGACGTCGACGAACTCGACGACACCTCGCTGCTGACCCGCGCCGAGCGGCGTGCTGTTCGCCGGCAGGACCGGGCGAACTGGCGTACCCCCGATCTGGCCACCATCACCCGCCCGACCATGTCACCGGCCCGTCGTGCGGGCCTGTTCACCCTGCGCGGCTATCTGGTGGTGGCGGTCGTGCTGGTCGTCGTCAAGGTCGTCGAGGCCGGCCTGGGCTGATCGGGATCACGACACGCGGCACTGTCGACCCCGACCGTGGGCTGGTGCGGTTGGGTCGGCGGCTGACGGTGCCGAGTGTGCGCGGATGGCGCCGAGTGTGCGCTCAGGGCGGGCCGATCGTGAATGTTCCCGCCCTACATGCACAGTCAAAGCCGTCACCGCACACTCGATACGGCGGCATGACAGCCGATTCGGTGAGCACGTGAGACATCCCCCAAACGCCTGCCATCACGAGAGGTTTGAGCGAAGGTGCGGTATCGGCGCGCCGAAAACGCTGAAAACAGAGCCAGGCATCCAAGGCTGCGCAAGAGAACATTGTTCACCAGCAGCATTCGTGCTCACCATGAATTTCCAAGTGAGGCGGGCATTTTCACGAGTCGACGCGCACCGGGCTCAGCCTGGGGCCCATGTGAAAGATGTGATTGCCTTACCCGGGACTCCGCTCAGCGCGGTGACTAGATCAGCACCGTCTTAGGCGACCACTTCGATCGGATCGCCGACGTTGACGGTGTTGAAGTACCAGGCGGCGTTGTCCGGACTGAGGTTGATGCAGCCATGGCTGACGTTGGCGTAGCCCTGTGAGTTGACCGACCACGGCGCCGAGTGCACGTACACGCCGCTCCAGGTGACCCGAACCGCGTAGGAGGCGGTGATCAGATAGCCGTCGGAAGAGTTCAGCGGAATGCCGATGGTGCGTGAATCCATTACCACAGTGCGCTCTTTCGACAGCGCGCTGAAGTTGCCGGTCGGTGTCGGACGGCTGGGCTTGCCCATCGACGCCGGCATGGTGCGCAGGACCTCTCCGTTTCGGCTGACGGTGAACGTGTGCGCGGAGATGCTGGCCACCCCGAGCAGCTCGTCGCCGGTTTCGAAGCCGTCCGTCAGCTCCTGCACACCCACCGAAATGTGGCTATGGGCCGGCCAGTAGTGGTCTGGAATCCACTGCACGACAAAGCTGTCGACCCACTCGAAATGTCCGGTCATGTTGCTGGGGGAGGTGACTCGAATGGTCCGTTCGGCGGCGCGTCGATCGATGACCGGAGCGGTGAACGTCACCACGACCGGGTGTGCCACGCCCACCACTGCGCCATTGGCGGGCAACACCGCGGCGACTCCGGGCACGGGCTGCGGCAGGGGCACCGCGGCGCTCGCCACAGCGCCCGACCCGGTCAGCGCCATCGTCGTGATTGCAACCATAACGGACAGATAACGAACTGCGTGGCGCATTACGGTTACCCTTCGGGACGGTGCAATCAACACAACCGCATTCTAGTGGCTGTGTACCCGCTACGTGCTGCAGCAAACATCTCAGACTGGCGGTCCGGCTTTGCTCCGGTCGTCATGGTAGCGGTTCGTAGTCAGTCTTCCCTGAGCCGAGGCGCGGCTGGCACCCGCTGCGGCGGCCGGCCCACGGCCTGATCAGACTGGCTGACCGGCCGACGACACGTTAGCCTCAGCGAAATCGTGCTCCACGGCCGAGGAGGTGTAAGTGCTCTTTCGTCAGCTGGAGTATTTCGTGGCGGTCGCCCAGGAGCGGCACTTCGCCCGGGCGGCCGAGAAGTGCTACGTCTCACAACCCGCGCTGTCGTCGGCGATCGCCAAGCTCGAACGCGAACTCAACGTCACCCTGATCAACCGCGGCCATAGCTTCGAGGGCCTTACTCCCGAGGGGGAGCGGTTGGTGGTGTGGGCCAAGCGGATTCTGGCCGAGCACGACGCGTTCAAGGCCGAGGTGGACGCGGTGCGCTCCGGTGTCACCGGGACGCTGCGGCTGGGCACCGTCCCGTCCGCGTCGACGACGGCGTCGCTGGTGCTGTCGGGTTTCTGTTCGGCGCACCCGTTGGTCAAGGCTCAGATCTGCTCCCGGCTGGCCTCAACCGAGCTGTACCGCCGGCTGCGTGACTTCGAACTCGACGCGATCATCGTGCATCCGACAACGGAGGACAGCCGCGACGTCGATGTGGTGCCGCTCTACGAGGAGCGCTATGTGCTGCTCGTGCCGCCCGACATGGTGCCCCCGGGAGCGTCGACGCTGCGCTGGCCCGACGCCGCGCAACTGCCGCTGGCGCTGCTCTCGCCGGACATGCGGGACCGCCAGATCATCGACGCCGCCTTCGCCGAACACTCCATCACGGTTACCCCCCAGGTCGAGACCGACTCCGTCGCTTCGCTCATCGCTCAGGTGGCCACCGGCAACTGGGCGTCCATCGTTCCGCACACCTGGCTATGGACAACGCCGACCGGCGGCGAGATTCGTCCCGTCCCGTTGGTCGATCCCATTCGCAAGGCTCAGATCGGTTTGGCCACCAACTCCGCCGGCCCGGGATCGCCCGTCGCCCGCGCGCTCGTGGCATGTGCGCAGGAGTTGGATCTGGGCGAGTTCTTCGAAGCGCGAATGTCGGGAATCAGCCGCCGGCGCTGACCGGTGCCGGCGGGGCGGTGGCCGCGCTGGTGGGGTTCAGGCTCGCCAGGTGTCCGCTCTCCACACCCGCGGCCGGGCTGAGCTCGCAGTCGATGACCGACGGTCCCCCCGACGCCAGCGCCTCGGTCAGTGCCGCGGTCAGCTCCGACGGGGTGGTGACGTGATATCCCTTGCCGCTGAACGCCTCTGCGATCAGCTCGTGACGCGCGCGAGCGTTCAGCACGGTAGGCGCCGGATCGGTGCCGGACGCCGACGCCTCGTCACCGCGGTAGACGCCGCCGTTGTTGAGGATGACCACGGTCACCGGAAGTCGATACCGGCAGATGGTCTCGATTTCCATGCCGGAAAAGCCGAATGCGCTGTCACCTTCGATCGCGATCACCGGTCGCCCGGTCTCCACCGCGGCCGCGATTGAATAGCCCAGGCCGATTCCCATCACCCCCCAGGTACCGGTGTCGAGCCGGTGTCGCGGCAACTGCATGTCGATGACGTTGCGAGCCAGGTCCAGCGCGTTGGCGCCTTCGTTGACCACATACACATCGGGATTGCGTTGCAGCACCGCGCGAATAGCGCCGAGCGCGTTGTAGAACCGCATTGGGTGCGGGTCCTCGGCCAACCGTTCGCGCATCTTGGCCTCGTTGCGCGCCTTGCGATCCGACAGCTCGCCGGTCCATGCCGCCGGCGCCGCGACGGGACATCCGGCCAGGCCGTCCAGCAGCGCCGACATCACCGAGCCGATGTCACCGGTCAGCGGTGCCACCACCGGCCGGTTGCTGTCGAACTCCGAGGCCGCGATATCGACCTGGATGAACTTGGCGTCGGCTGCCCACTGCGGCGACTCGCCATGGCCCAGAAGCCAATTCAGCCGGGCACCGACCAGCACGACGGTGTCGGCACGCGCGATGGCCAGCGAGCGGGCCGCGCCGGCGGACTGCGGATGCGAGTCCGGCAGTAGCCCCTTGGCCATCGACATGGGCAGGAACGGAATTCCGGTGGTCTCGACGAACTCGCGAATCACGTTGTCGGCCCGGGCGTATGCCGCGCCTTTGCCGAGCACGATCAGCGGCCGCCGGGCCGCGGCGAGTATCTGCAGGGCGCGGTCGACCGCCTCGGCCGCGGGAAGTTGTCGCGGTGCCGGGTCGACCAGCCGCCAGATGCTGTCGACGGCAACGGAGACCTCCAGGGCCTGACCGAGCACCTCGCCGGGGATGTCGAGGTAGACACCGCCCGGCCGGCCCGAAATTGCGGTGCGAATGGCGCGCGCGACCCCGAGCCCGATGTCCTGGACCCGGTTGATCCGGTAGGCCGCCTTGGCAAATGGCCGGGCGGCATCGAGCTGGTCGATCTCCTGGTAGTCGCCGCGCTGCAGGTCCACGATGGACCGCCGGCCCGAACCCGAGATCTGGATCATCGGGAAGCAGTTTGCGGTTGCGTTGGCCAGCGCGGGCAGGCCGTTGAGAAAGCCGGGGCCAGACGTCGTCAGGCAGATGCCGGGACGCGCCGTGAGGAAACCGGCGGCCGCGGCCGCGTTGCCGGCCGAACCCTCATGACGGAAGCCGATGTAACGGATACCAGCGGCCTGGGCGGTGCGGGCGAGGTCGGTGATCGGGATGCCGACGATCCCGTAGATGGTGTCGACGTCATTGGCCTTGAGGGCATCCACCATGAGGTGAAAGCCGTCGGTCAGGCGATCCCTGGCCGGTCCAGCCGCCGCTGCGCCGGGAGATGCCGATTGCGTGCTCATGGTGGCGACTCCTCGTGTCCGTGTCTCTGTGTGTGTGGAGGGGGGACCGGAGTGCTCCGGGCCGCGGATGTCTCGGTCATCACTTTGTTCCAGGGCCGGGGCGGTGTCCAAGACCGGGTCGCTATTCAGTGATTTACGTTGTCTATCGACCCTGGCCGCCAGCGGCTTCCGGAGTGCATTCAATAGGTTCCGGCTATCGAGCGGTAGCGGATCGGTATTGGACAAGCAGCGTTGTCACCGGCAGGGTGGCCATCAGGAGCCGATCCGGCACCGGCAACACCCGAGAGGAGCGTGCGATGTCATCGATCACCAAGGCGGTGGCGCAACAGTTCGCGGCCGAAGGTTCCACCGAATCGTCGAATCCGCGAATTGTCGATCTGGTGATGGTGGCGGCAACCCGCCGGCCGGAGGCCGTCGCGCTCGTCGTGACCGCCGACCGCGTCGCAATCAGCTACCGTGACGTGCTCCGGTTGGCCGACGACCTGGCCGGGCAGCTGACCAGGGCCGGTCTCTTGCCGGGCGACCGGGTGGCGCTGCGCTCAGGCAGCAACGCCGAATTCGTCGTCGCGCTGTTGGCCGCGTCGCGAGCCGATCTTGTTGTGGTCCCGTTGGATCCGGCGTTGCCCGTCAGCGACCAGCGCGCCCGTGCCGAGGCTTCCGGAGCGCGCGTGGTGCTGGTGGACGGCAGCGGCCCGGACAACGCGGACGATCCGGCGATCAGGTGGTGGCCGGTGGCGGTGAGCGTGGGCCGCGATGACGGCGCGCTGTCGGTCCGTTTGGAGGCTGCCGGGGAACCGAAGCCGGTCACGTCGGCGCCCCAGGGGCTGCGGCCTGACGACGCCATGATCATGTTCACCGGCGGGACGACGGGACTGCCGAAAATGGTCCCCTGGACACACGGAAACATCGCCAGTTCGATCCGGGCGATCATCGCCGCGTATCGGCTGGGTCCGCAGGATGCGACGGTCGCGGTGATGCCGCTATACCACGGTCACGGCTTGATCGCCGCGTTGCTGTCGACCCTGGCATCCGGGGGCGCGGTGTTGCTGCCGGCCCGCGGCAAGTTCTCGGCCCACACCTTCTGGGACGACATCGACGCCGTGCGGGCCACCTGGTACACGGCGGTGCCGACCATTCACCAGATCCTGTTGGAGCGTGCCAAGACTGAACCGTCCGGCACCAAAGCCGCCCTGCGTTTCATCCGCAGCTGCAGCGCCCCACTCACCCCGGAGACGGCGCAGGCGCTGCACGCAGAGTTCAGCGCGCCGGCGGTGTGTGCTTTCGGGATGACCGAGGCCACCCACCAGGTGGCCACCACAAGCCCCGACGACGATGAAAACCCGGCGGTGTCAACCGGTCTGGTGGGCAAGTCGACCGGGCCCGAGATCCGGATCGTCGGGTCCGGCGCAGTGCCCGTCGGCCCCGGCGAGGTCGGCGAGGTCTGGCTGCGCGGCCCCACCGTGGTGCGTGGCTACCTCGGCGACCCGAAGATCACCGAAGCCAACTTCACCGACGGTTGGCTGCGCACCGGCGATCTGGGGACATTGTCGGACGACGGTGACCTGAGCATCCGTGGCCGGATCAAAGAGCTGATCAACCGGGGCGGCGAGAAGATTTCGCCGGAACGTGTCGAGCAAGTGCTGGCCACCCATCCCAACGTGTTGGAACCAGCCGTCTTCGGCGTTGCCCACCCGCTCTACGGCGAAGCCGTCGCGGCCGTCATCGTGCCTCGGCAACCCGCGCCGACTCCCGAAGAACTCACCGAGTTCTGCCGGGAACGCTTGGCGGCCTTCGAGATTCCTGCCAGCTTCGAGCTGGCGAGCGAGCTGCCGCACACCGCGAAAGGTTCGCTCGACCGTCGCGCGGTGGCCACCCGGTTCGGCGGGTCCGGGTAAGACGGTTACGCGACCGAACCCCACGCCGCTCGCGCGCCGGAGTCGCCCACCCGGTATGTCTGGACCAGGGTGGCCGCGGCGGCAGTCACCACCAGCAGCGTGACCAGCAGGTGCACGACGGGTTTGACCGCGCGTCCCCGCGCCCGGTGAAGGTGAACGACCGCCAGCGCGACCACCGCCGCCGCCAGCGCGGCCGCGAAGTAGGACAGGGTTTGGCCGAGGTTCGCGTGGCTGTCGATCGCCGGCGACTGGCCGAGCTTGCCGGCCAACCACTCGCCCGAGTCCGCGGTCAACGGGGTCACGATGAGCGTGATGACGGCCAGGACTAGAGTCAGCCAGACCAGTCGTTGGCGGGCGGCCGGCGACAGCGCGCAGATGATCGCCAGGATCGCCGTCAACGGACCCAGCACGACGACCAGATGGTTGAGCAATATGTGGGCCGGTAGTCCGCCAACCGTCGACATGAGGCTGGCGCTACGCGGTTGACTTCACCCGGGCCGCAGCGGATTCCGGCATCGGTTCGTATCGGGCGAACGTGCGGGTGAACGATGCGGCGCCGTGGGCGAGCGAGCGCAAGTCGATGGCATAGCGGGTCAACTCGACCTGAGGCACTTCGGCTTTGACCACCGTACGTTCGTTGGCAGCGGTCTCGGTACCCAACACGCGGCCGCGGCGCCCGGACAGATCACCCATCACCGCGCCTACGAAATCGTCGGGCACTAACACCGAGATCTCGTCGATCGGCTCCAGCAGGATCACCTTGGTCGCAGCGGCCGCATCCCGCAACGCCAGTCCACCGGCCATCTGGAAGGCGAAGTCGGAAGAGTCGACGCTGTGGGCTTTACCGTCGAGCAGGGTGACCCGCAAGTCCACCACCGGGTAACCGGCGAGTACCCCCTTTTCCATCTGCGCCCGGACGCCCTTCTCCACACTCGGGATGAATTGGCGTGGCACCGCGCCACCGACCACCTTGTCGACGAACTCGAAACCGGAGCCCTCCGGCAGCGGCTCCACCTCGATGTCGCACACTCCGTACTGGCCGTGCCCGCCGGATTGCTTGACGTGACGGCCGTGGGCTTTTGCCTTGCCGGCGAACGTTTCCCGCAGCGGTACCCGCAGCTCCACGGTGTCCACGGTGACGCCGTACCGATTGGCCAGCCCGTCGAGCACCACGCCGGCATGGGCCTCGCCCATGCACCACAGCACGATCTGGTGGGTTTCCTGGTTCTGCTCGATCCGCAATGTCGGGTCTTCGGCGGCAAGACGGCCCAAGCCGACCGACAATTTGTCCTCGTCGGTCTTGGCGTGCGCCTGAATGGCAATGGGCAACAAGGGTTCCGGCATCGTCCAGGGTTTGAGCACCAAGGGCTCGGACTTGTCCGACAGGGTGTCGCCGGTTTCCGCGCGGCTCAGCCTGCCGATGGCACAGATGTCGCCGGCCACCACCGCCGTCGCGGGGCGCTGCTGCTTGCCGAGCGGGAACGACAGCGGTCCGATGCGTTCGTCTTCGTCGTGGTCGGGATGGGTGTTCGCCGAACCGTTCTGATCGCCGAAAAACGACGAGAAATGGCCCGACACATGCACCGTGGCGTCGGGCTTGATGGTTCCGGAGAACACCCGCACCAGGCTGACCCGGCCGACGTAGGGGTCGGACGTGGTCTTCACCACCTCGGCGAGCAATGGCGCGTTCACGTCGCAGGCCAACCCGGCGTGTGCGGCGCCCTGCGGGGTGAACACCTCCGGTAGCGGGTGTTCCATCGGAGACGGGAAGCCGCGGGTGGCGACCTCCAGCAGTTCCAGGGTGCCGACGCCGGTGCCGCTGCACACCGGGATCACCGGGAAGAACGAGCCCCGGGCGACGGCCTTCTCCAGATCCTGGATCAGGATGGATTCGTCGATGTCCTCGCCGCCGAGGTAGCGCTCCATCAACGACTCGTCCTCGGACTCCTCGATGATCCCTTCGATCAGGCTGCCGCGGGCTTCCTCGATACGATCGGCGTCCGACGGGTCCGGGGGTCGCGTGGTGCGCTTGCCGCCGGAGTACTCGTAGTGGATTTGTGACAGCAATCCGATCAGGCCCTCACCGGCGGGTCCGGCGGGAAGGTACAGCGGTAAGACTTTGTCGCCGAACGCGTCCTGGGCGGCGGCCAGTGCCTCCTGATAGTTCGCCCGGGCGTGGTCCAGCTTGGTGATCACCACTGCGCGCGGCATGCCGACCTGGCTGCATTCCTGCCAGAGCGACTTGGTGGGTTGGTCGACGCCCTCGTTCGCCGCGATCACGAACAGCGCGCAGTCCGCGGCTCGCAACCCGGCGCGCAGCTCACCCACGAAATCGGCGTATCCAGGGGTGTCGACGAGGTTCACCTTGATGCCGTCGTGCGACAGCGAGGCCACCCCGAGCCCGACCGAGCGCTGCTGGCGGATCTCCGCGTCGTCGTAGTCGCAGACCGTGGTGCCGTCGGTGACCGATCCCGGCCGGGACAGCACTCCGGATGCGACGAGCAGGGCCTCGACCAGGGTGGTTTTGCCGCTGCCTGATGGCCCCACCAGAACCACGTTGCGAACGGCGTCCGGGCCATCCGCGGTGGGTGCGGCTCCCGCCCCCTGGGAGGCACTCGCTCTGTCGGCCATGACTTTCCTCCAGTTCTTCCGGGTATTAGGAATCCGGGCCCGCCCACTCCCGTAAGCGGTGTGTTCCAGCCCACAGGACGCACCCACAGGACGCACTCACAGGACGCAGTAGCAACTTTTCCCCCAACCGCCGCCCAGCACAAGGGCCGGCCCATGCGGTGCGACGGGGGCGCGGCGCCGTCGTCGACCTCCGGGGCCGGCCGATGCGGGGATCCGTCAGGGGGTCTTGTGATCGGCGGGCCGGGTCAGCCGTGCCAGCTGGACCAATGCCGCACCGACACGGTGACCACCGGCCCGTTCAACGGAATCGACTGGTACTGAGGGTATTTCGTGCGCAGCAGCCGGTATCCGGTCTGCATGGCCGCGCCGTCGTGATGGATTGCGGCGACTCCGTCGGCCCTGACCCACCACAACTGCGTCCAGTCGTCGTCGTAATCATCGACGAGCAGGCTGACGTGCGGATTGCTTTCGATATTGGTGAGGCGCCGCAGCCGCTGGGTGGTTTTCGGCTTCGCGTCGACGGCGGTGAAGATGAGGTCCCGATCCACCGCGAAAACCACCGGCACCAGGTGGGGCGTGCCCGCGGGCGTGATCGTGGCCAGCCGCGCCACCGGGGATTGCGTGAAGGCGGCCTTCGGGTCGAATTCGCCCACTGGCTCAGCCTAAGGCCGGGCTGCCGCGCGGCTCGGGCCGATGGCCGCGGAAACTCTCTCGCCGGGCTACCGTTACCCCATGCCGGCGGAGACGCAGATCGCCAATCTCCTCTATCGCTATGCGGAGTGCATCGACGCCGGCGACCTGGACGAGGCGGCCGCGCTGTTCGCGCACGCTCGCATCCGGATCGACGCTGCCGGCCACGACACCATCGATGCGGCAGGGCTGCTGAGGATCTGGAAGTCGCTGATCGTTTTGTATCCCGACGGGACACCCCGAACCAAGCATCTGGTCACCAATCCGATCATCGAGATCGACGGGCACGCCAAAACCGCGCAATGCCGCAGTTACTACACGGTGCTGCAGCAGACCGAGGACTTTCCGCTGCAGGCCATTGTTGCGGGCCGCTATCATGACCGCTTCGAATGCGTCGAGGGCACCTGGCGTTTTGCCTATCGCGACCTGACCCTGATCGACATGGTCGGTGATACCAGTCACCATCTGAGTTATGGCATTGCGCCTGCCTAGGGACCCTTGGCGAAACTCCGGAGAATTTCCGCAATTTTGGCCGTCCGAAGTCTTGAGAACTACTCAGGTGGGTATTTGGACTACGGTAGATGTAGACAAAGTTGTGCTGCCCGGACCTTAAGGCTGGGACAATTCAGCTTCTTCCCCCGACGCAGGAGGTTACGGGATGAGCAACGTTCGCCACCGCCCGGTGGGGTGGTCATGGCTGGTCGCCATATTGGCCGTGCTCGGATTGGGTCTGGCCACACCGCCGGCGCCCGCATTGGCGGCGCCGTCCACATTCGCGCTGGACCGGTTCGCCGATTACCCGGCGCTGCCGCTGGACCCGTCGGCGTTGGTCGCCCAGGTAGGGCCGCAGATCGTCAACATCAACACCAGGCTGGGCTACAACAACGCGGTGGGAGCCGGCACCGGCATCGTCATCGATCCCAACGGTGTCGTGCTGACCAACAACCACGTGATTTCGGGCGCCACCGACATCAGCGCGTTCGACGTCGGTAACGGCCAAACCTACGGCGTCGACGTGGTCGGCTACGACCGCACCCAGGACATCGCGGTGCTGCAGCTGCGGGGTGCGGGCGGTTTGCCCACCGCCACGATCGGTGGCGGGGTGTCGATCGGCGAGCCCGTCGTCGCGCTGGGCAACACCGGCGGGCAGGGCGGTACGCCGCGTGCGGTGCCCGGGCGGGTGGTCGCCCTCAACCAGACCGTCCAGGCCTCGGACGCGCTCACCGGTGCCGAAGAAACGCTCAACGGGCTGATCCAGGTCGACGCCGCGATCCGGCCCGGCGACTCGGGCGGGCCGATCGTCAACAACCAGGGGCAGGTTGTCGGCATCAACACGGCCGCTTCCGACAACTTCCAACTGTCCCAGGGCGGGCAGGGCTTTGCCATTCCGATCGGCCAGGCGATGGCGATCGCCAACCAGATCCGCTCCGGAGGCGGGGCGCCCACGGTGCACATCGGACCGACCGCCTTCCTCGGCCTGGGTGTCGTCGACAACAACGGCAACGGCGCGAGGGTGCAGCGAGTGGTGGGGACCGCGCCCGCCGCGTCGATCGGGATCTCCAACGGCGACGTGGTCACCGCGGTCGACGGCGTCGCGATCAGTTCGGCTACCGCCTTGTCGGATGTGCTCAACGGGCATCATCCCGGCGACGTCGTCTCGATCAGCTGGCTGTCCAAATCAGGGGTCGCGCGCACCGAGAACGTGACGCTGGCCGAGGGGCCGCCGGCTTGAGCTACGCGGGGATGATCACTGCCGGCCGGTGAATTCGATTGGCGCCGGCAGTGATTGCCCGCATGGTTCCCGAAGTTCCACCTCGGGTATCCGTGGCATCGTGGAGTTGATGAACGACGCTAGAGAAGCCTCCCGGCACGATCCTGCGCACCATCCCACCGAGGGCAGCCATGTCGAAGGAGGTGTGGTCGAGCACCCCGATGCCAAGGATTTCGGCAGTGCCGCCGCGCTTCCTGCCGACCCGACCTGGTTCAAGCACGCCGTCTTCTACGAGGTACTGGTCCGGGCTTTCTACGATTCCAGCGCTGACGGCTCGGGTGATCTGCGCGGACTCGTGGACCGGCTGGACTACCTGCAGTGGCTCGGCATCGACTGCATCTGGCTGCCCCCGGTCTATGACTCACCGCTGCGTGACGGCGGGTACGACATCCGCGACTTCTACAAGGTGCTGCCCGACTTCGGCACCGTCGACGACTTTGTCGCCCTGGTCGATGCCGCCCACCGCCGCGGAATCCGGGTCATCACCGACCTGGTGATGAACCACACCTCGGAATCCCACCCGTGGTTCCAGGAATCCCGCCGCGACCCCGACGGCCCGTACGGCGACTACTACGTGTGGAGTGACACCAGCCAGAAGTACACCGACGCGCGGATCATCTTCGTCGACACCGAAGAGTCGAACTGGACGTTCGACCCGGTCCGGCGCCAGTTTTATTGGCACCGCTTCTTCTCCCACCAGCCGGACCTCAATTACGACAACCCGGCCGTTCAAGAGGCGATGATCGATGTCATGCGCTTCTGGCTGGGCCTGGGCATCGACGGGTTCCGGCTGGACGCGGTCCCCTACCTTTTCGAACGCGAGGGCACCAACTGCGAAAACCTGCCCGAGACGCACGCCTTCCTCAAGCGGGTCCGCAAGGTGGTGGACGACGAATTTCCCGGCCGGGTGTTGCTGGCCGAGGCCAACCAGTGGCCGGCCGACGTCGTCGAGTACTTCGGCGACGTCACCACCGGCGGCGACGAATGCCACATGGCCTTTCACTTCCCGCTGATGCCGCGCATCTTCATGGCCGTCCGCCGCGAGTCGCGGTTCCCGATTTCAGAGATCCTGGCGCAGACGCCGCCGATACCCGATATGGCGCAATGGGGGATCTTCCTGCGCAACCATGACGAGTTGACGTTGGAGATGGTCACCGACGACGAGCGCGACTACATGTATGCCGAGTACGCCAAAGACCCGCGGATGAAGGCGAATGTCGGCATCCGCCGCCGGCTGGCGCCGCTGCTGGATAACGACCGCAACCAGATCCAGTTGTTCAACGCGCTGCTGCTCTCGTTGCCGGGCTCGCCGGTGCTGTACTACGGCGACGAAATCGGCATGGGCGACGTGATCTGGCTGGGGGACCGCGACGGCGTGCGGACCCCGATGCAGTGGACACCGGACCGTAACGCCGGATTCTCCTCAGCCAACCCCGGCCGGCTCTACCTGCCACCGAGCCAGGATCCGGTTTACGGCTACCAGGCGGTCAACGTCGAGGCGCAGCGCGACACCTCGCCGTCACTGCTGAACTGGACCCGGACCATGCTTGCGGTGCGGCGGCGCCACCAGGCGTTCGCCGTCGGGTCCTTCCAGGAACTGGGCGGGTCTAACCCGTCGGTCCTGGCTTTCGTCAGGGAAACGCCGGGTAGTGACGGCAGAGACGGCAGAGATGGCAGAGACGGCAGAGACGGCAGAGACGGTGATGTGGTGCTCTGTGTGAACAACCTCTCGCGGTTCCCGCAGCCCATCGAATTGAATCTGCAGCAATGGAACAACTACATACCGATCGAGCTCACCGGGCATGTGGAATTTCCCCGTATCGGCCACCTGCCCTACCTGCTGACCCTGCCGGGTCACGGCTTCTACTGGTTCCAGTTGTCCAGAACCGAGGAGAACGCATGATCCGCGCCGGCGACGATGCAGTGGGGGCACCGCCCGCTTGCGGGGGACGTAGCGATGAGGAGGAGCGGCGCACATGATCCACGCCGGCGACGATGCGAAGCGACGCGAACAGGAGCGGCGTACATGAGCCTGCCAGCCAAGCTGCCCTGGTCTGCGTGGCTGCCGCAGCAACGGTGGTACGCCGGACGCAACCGCGAGCTGTGCCGCGCAGAGGTCAGCGTGGTCGTCGCGCTGAAGGACGATCTCGACCTGGTGCTCGTCGACGTCGACTACGCCGATGGTTCGGCGGAGCGCTACCAGGTGATCGTCGGTTGGGACGCCGCGCCGGTGTCCGAGTACAGCACCGTGGCAACGATCGGCGCCGCAGAAGACCGCACCGGCTTCGACGCCCTGTACGACGCTGATTCGCCGCCGTTTCTGCTGTCGTTGATCGACTCGTCCGCCGTCCGCGTTGCTTCCGGCGTGGAAGTGACATTCGCCAAAGAACCGGACGTCGAATTGCCGTTGAATGCGTCGCCGCACGTCTCCGACGCCGAGCAAAGCAATACCAGCGTCATTTTCGATCGGCGCGCGATCTTCAAGGTGTTTCGCCGGGTCTCCGGCGGCATCAACCCCGACATCGAATTGAACCGGGTGCTCGGCCGTGCCGGTAACCCGCACGTAGCCCGGTTGCTGGGAACCTACGAGATGGCCGGGCCGGACGCCGGCAGTTCGGCCGCCGGTGCGCAGGCGTGTCCGCTGGGCATGGTGACGGCATTCGCCTCCAACGCCGCCGAGGGGTGGGCGATGGCCACCGCCAGCGTCCGTGATCTGTTCGCCGAGGGCGACTTGTATGCCCACGAGGTTGGCGGAGACTTCGCCGGCGAGTCCTACCGGCTCGGCGAGGCAGTCGCGTCGGTGCACGCCACCCTGGCCGAGTGCCTGGGAACGGCCCAGGCGCCGTTCCCGGTGGACACCGTGCTGGCGCGGCTGTCGTCGACCGTGGCGGCGGTTCGGGAGCTGGAGGGGTACGCGGCGACGATCGAAGAGCGAATCCAGAAGCTCGCGGGCGAGACCATCACCGTTCAGCGGATCCACGGCGACCTGCACCTGGGGCAGGTGTTGCGGACCCCGGAGAGCTGGCTGTTGATCGATTTCGAAGGCGAGCCCGGTCAGCCGCTCGATGAGCGCCGGGCACCCGATTCGCCGCTGCGCGACGTGGCCGGTGTTTTGCGCTCCTTCGAGTACGCCGCCTACGGGCCGCTGGTGGACCAGGCCACCGACAAACAGCTGGCCGCCCGTGCCCGGGAATGGGTCGAGCGCAATCGCACCGCGTTCTGCGAGGGCTATGCGGCCGCATCGGGAACCGACCCACGGGATTCGGCGCAACTGTTGGCCGCCTACGAACTGGACAAGGCGGTCTACGAGGTGGGCTACGAGGCGCGGCATCGGCCCGGTTGGTTGCCGATTCCGCTGCGGTCGATCGCCCGCCTGACCGCCTGAGCCGGCTTTTCCGCGGTTGCGTGGCGGGGTCTCCGATCCCGGGCCGTCGGCTGGCTTCTGCGAAGCTCGGGAGTCTCTGGAAGCATGCTCGTGTGCAAAAAGAGACTTACGACAGCGAAGCGAGGTTGTCCTGGGTGCTGGCGGGGCTGGCCGGGGTGCTCGGGGCTACGGCGTTCACCCACTCCGCCGGCTACTTCGTGACGTTCATGACCGGCAATGCGCAGCGCGCTGTGCTGGGCGTCTTCCGCGACGATGTGTGGCTGTCGATAACTGCGTCGTTGTTAATGGTGTGCTTTGTGGCCGGTGTGGTGGTTGCCTCGATATGTCGGCGCCATTTCTGGGTCGCTCATCCGCACGGCCCCACCGTGCTGGCCACCTTCAGCCTGGTGGCGGCCACCGCGCTCGACATTCTCCTCGGTGGATGGGAACAGTCCCTGCTTGATTTCGTCCCGATTCTGTTCGTGGTGTTTGGGATCGGCGCGTTGAACACATCGTTCGTCAAGGACGGGGAGGTGTCGGTGCCGTTGAGTTACGTGACGGGCACCCTGGTGAAGATGGGTCAGGGCATCGAACGTCACCTGGCCGGCGGGAAGGTGGACGACTGGCTCGGCTACTTTTTGCTGTACGCCAGCTTCAGCCTGGGCGCCGCGGCCGGAGGCGTTATCAGCTTGGTGGTCAGCGGATCCCAGATGCTGGCGGTGGCGACGATCGTCTGCGCGGTCACCACCGGCTATACGTATTTCCACTCCGACCGGCGGGCGTTGTTGAAGGAATCCTGACCCGGAGCAGCCAGTGAGCACCCGGTGAGTACAAGAACATCGGCAGCAGCGCTGGCCGTGTGCGCTGCTGCCGATGCTGGCTTGTGTCTTAGCCGGGTCTCATGCGGCAGGGGCGGTGGGGCCGTTGAGCACCTGCAGCATGTCCGGCTTCATGGCGACCAGTTGCTGATTCCAGTAAGGCCATGAATGCGTTCCGTTCGTCGGGAAGTTGAACACCCCGTTGCGGCCGCCCGAGGCCAGGTAGGTGTCCCGGAAGGTTTGGTTGGTGCGCAGCGTCAGGCCTTCGAGGAACTTGGCCGGCATGTTGTCGCCGCCGAGGTCGCTGGGGGTGCCGTTACCGCAGTACACCCAGACACGAGTGTTGTTGGCGACCAGTCGCGGAATTTGAATCATCGGGTCATTGCGCTTCCACGCCGGGTCAGTGGACGGGCCCCACATGCTGTTGGCGTTGTAACCGCCGGAGTCGTTCATGGCCAGCCCGATCAGCGTCGGCCACCAGCCCTCGGACGGGTTGAGGAATCCCGACAACGACGCCGCGTAGGGAAATTGCTGCGGGTAGTACGCGGCCATGATCAGCGCCGAACCGCCCGACATCGAAAGGCCCACCGCCGCATTGCCGAGCGGCGAAATGCCCTTGTTGGCCTGCAACCAGGCGGGCATTTCCCTGGTGAGGAAGGTCTCCCACTTATAGGTGTAACTCTGACCGTTGCCCTGCGAAGGCTGGTACCAGTCGCTGTAGAAACTGGACTGGCCGCCGACGGGCATGACCACCGACAGGCCGGACTGGTAGAACTCCTCGAACGCGGGCGTGTTGATGTCCCAACCGCTGTAGTCGTCCTGCGCGCGCAGCCCGTCCAGCAGGTAGACGGAATGCGCTCCGCCGCCTTGGAATTGGACCTTGATGTTGCGGCCCATCGACGGCGACGGGATCTGCAGATACTCGACGGGCAGGCCCGGCCTGGAGAACGCGGCGGCGGGCACCGAGCCGCCGACGGCGCCGGCCACACCGGATAACAGGGCGGCCCCCACGGCCGCGATACCCAGCCGGCGGGGCATGGTTTTCGCTGCGCCACGCAGCTTTTCAACGAACCTCATGGCTTGTAACCCATCCCAACTCTCGTCTGCCGCATGTCGCGGTCGAACCTGTCTTGGGCGAGTGAAACACAGCAGACCGCCGCGACGGGCCTGTCGCCGCCGACGCGGGACATCGCGGTTGGCTAACAATTGGGCGTCGGCCCGGAATCGGTTCGTCCAGTTAACGATCGGCTGCCAACTCGATTGAGCGTCTTGTCTTGTCCGGCGGGACCGCGCACCGGCCGCTCGACCGCGGGCTATCTTTTTAGGTCATGCGAAATGATGCTGTTTGTGGTGTGAGCAGGCGGTGTTTTCACGGCCACCGTGGGTGATCTGGGGTACTTGGTGCGTCCGGCAATCAGCAGCCGCCGCACCCGATTTATGCTTACCCCCGACAAGAGGAGACATTCATGCGTACCTTCGAGTCAGTTGCCGACCTCGCCGCCGCCGCGGGTGAGACCATCGGGCAGAGCGACTGGGTGACCATCACTCAAGAAGACGTCAATCTGTTTGCCGATGCCACGGGTGATCACCAATGGATCCACGTGGACCCGGAACGAGCGGCCAAGGGCCCGTTCGGCAAGACGATCGCCCACGGCTTCATGACGCTGTCACTGTTGCCGCGGCTGCAGCATGAGATGTACACGGTCAAAGGCATCAAACTGGCAATCAATTACGGCCTCAACAAGGTCCGCTTTCCAGCGCCGGTGCCCGTCGGCTCCAGGGTCCGGGCGCAGAGTTCGTTGGTCGGCGTCGAAGACCTCGGTAACGGCGCTGTACAGGCCACGGTGTCGACGACAGTCGAGATAGAGGGTTCGCCCAAGCCCGCATGCGTGGCCGAAAGCGTCGTTCGCTACATCTCCTGAGCGCTCGCAGGTCAGTACTCGGCGACCGCGTGCTCGAGGCGCTCGGCCAGCCGGGCCTCGGCGGCCGCTCGGCGGGTCGGGATGTGCTGCGACGGGAAGGGCGTTGTCACCGGCTCGTATTCCCGCAGGGTACGCCGCGCCACCGTCATCTTGTGCAGCTCGGTGGCCCCATCGGCGATACCCAGTGATTCGGCGCCGACCATCATCTTGACGAACGGCATCTCGTCGGAGACCCCCAGCGCGCCATGCAGGTGCATGGCGCGCTGCGCCACATCATGCAGCACCTGGGGCATCGCGACTTTCACCGCCGCGATGTCGCGGCGCACCTTCTGGTAGTCGTGGTGCTTGTCGATCAGCCACGCCGTTCGCAGCACCAGCAGCCGGAACTGCTCGATCTGGATCCAGCTGTCGGCGATCTTCTCTTGGGTCATCTGGAAGTCGGCCAATCGCCCATGCCTGGTCTTACGTGATACCGCGCGCTCGCACATCATGTCGAAGGCCCTGCGCGCCAATGCAATTGTGCGCATCGCGTGGTGGATCCGGCCGCCGCCGAGTCGGGTTTGCGCGATCATGAACGCCTGGCCTTCGCCGCCCAGCACATGATCTGCCGGCACCCGCACGTCGTGGTAGCGGACATAGCCGTGACTGGCATGCCGGGAAGACTCCGAGCCCACACCGACATTGCGCACGATCTCGATGCCGGGTGTCTCGCCAGGAACGATGAACAGCGACATCTTCTCGTGGGTATGGGCCTCGGGGTTGGTGACGGCCATGACGATGAAGAACGACGCGTGCCTGGCGTTGGTGGAAAACCACTTCTCGCCGTTGATGATCCAGTCGCCTGAGCCGTCGCGGGTCGCGGCAGTGACGAACAGGCCGGGATCCGAGCCGCCCTGCGGCTCGGTCATCGAGTAGCACGACGTGATCTCGCCGTCCAGCAGCGGCCGCAGGTAGCGCGCCTTCTGTTCCTCGGTGCCGAAGAGTGCGAGGATCTCGGCGTTGCCAGAGTCCGGCGCCTGGCAGCCGAACACCGACGGCGCCCACCGCGAGCGCCCGAGGATCTCGTTGAGCAGCGCAAGCTTGACCTGGCCGAAGCCTTGGCCGCCGAGTTCGGGGCGCAGGTGTGCGGCCCACAGCCCCTGGTCCTTCACCTGCTGCTGCAACGGCCGCAGCACCGCCATCGTCTCGGGATTCGCTTTGTCATACGGGTCGAGTGCGATCAGATCGAGCGGTTCGACCTCGTCGGCCATGAATTTCTCGACCCAGTCGAGTTTCGCCTGGTATTCCGGCTCTGTTTCGAAATCCCACACCGTCGCCAACCGTTCCCCGGCGCAGCGTCGCACCGGCATCGTTGATGGAGCTACCCCATGGTAAGGGGCGGTGAGGGTCTGGCGAGGCCGCAACATCCGCGGCCCCGCATCGCGACCGCGGTTTCCGCGTCACGACCCGGACCGCACGACAATCACCACAATCAGAGTCTTTGTGCAAGCAGCTGTTTAGCTAGCTCTGCACCCTTGCGGCTGTCGGCCCGCGCCGTGCGGAACAGGTCGGCCGTCTCCCGGTCGCCGTCGCGCTCGGCATCCTCGATGTAGGTCTCGAGCCGCAGTGCATTGTCCAGGCACTGCTCGGTGTACCAGATCAGGTTGTAAGTCTTGTCGCGGGTGCCGGTCACATGACCTGTTTCGATGCTCACCGGTGGTCCTCCCTCCGTCGGTATCAGTTGCGACACCCAGTGAGCTACCCACCCGCGTCATGTTCAAACGGTTCCGCCGGAGGCGATTTCGATGGCCAGCTAGGAACTTCGGCTTTAGGCCGGCTTTAGGCCCAATACCGTTGTTAATGCGGGTGGATCGCGAAGTCTGGTGGGCGTTGGGGTTGGGGCCAGTGAGCGTGAGCTGCGCGTTTGACGTGCCATTTGGACATTTTGCGTTTGATCACCCGCGGTGCGGATCGTCGGCGCCTGGCGGGGTTGAGTCGGTCGAGCAGTCGGTGCAGGAAGGCCCACCAGTGCTGATCGGCGGCTTGGGGGTCCTCAGGGGGGAAATGCGCCCTGCTGGGCGACGGATTGGCGGGTGATGCGCAGCGCGGCGGTGAAACTGACCCGGTCGGGGTCTTCGCCGGCGTGCTCGGCAGCCTGGGCCATCAGGGCACGAATGGCGTAGTGACAGCACAGATGTCCCCAAATCTCTTGCAGGACAAGGTCAGGGGACTTCGAGCGCAGCACCACCTGGGGTCCGCGCTGATGGGTCTTGAGTTCGTCGAAGGTGTTCTCAATCTCCCAGCGCTGGGCATAGGCAGCGGCCAATTCGACGGCCGGGGCCTGCTCGGGGTCGGTCAGCGTGGTCAGCAGTCGGTAAACGGTGGGGTTGTCGCGGCCGTCATCGAGTGTGTAGTCGATGACGCGGGCCAACATCGGGGTGCTGCGACGGTCGGTGCTGGGCTGCAGATAGGCCAGCCAGGAACCGTCGGGAAGGTCCTGCACATGGGCCGGGGCCGGTCCGCCCTTGTCGGTGCGTACCCGCCACAACAGATCGGCTCCGGTCGCAGATGCCTTGCGCCACAGCGCATAGGAGAAGAATCCGCGATCAGCCAGGACCAACATCCCGGGCTCGAAAGCCGACAGCAGTTCCTCGGCGAGTTTGGACTCCGAGTCGCGGTAGCCTCCGATCTTGACGGCAAAGACCGCGTGGGTGGCGCACTCGGCCAGTCCAAGGACCCGCGCCTGCGGGAAGGCAGCCTTCTCACCCCTGCCGCCGGCCCCCGGCCGACTGAAATACCCGTCATTGGCCGGCGTGTCGGCCACATCCAAACACATCCCGTCGATGGCGACCAGCCGCCGCCCGGCCAGCCACGCCCCTGGCGTGTCCGGGCTGGCCAACGGGCGCGCCACCCGGGAAAACAAGCTGGCCAGCGGGGCCGATCCCAACCGCTCACGGGCCTGAAAGATCGCCGACTTCCCCGGCAGCCGATACTGCTCACGCCACCCCGACGCCCAGGCCAAACCATCAGTGAGCTGTGCCAACACATCCTCGTAGGAGCCCTCGGCATACAAACCCATCGCGATCGCGAAATACGCCATCACCCGCGCCGGCAACGACCGATGACGCTGCTGCGTGCGACCCTCCGCCTCGATCACCTCGTCGACCAGCGCCGCGGGAAACACCCGTGTCAGTACCCCCACCGACACCAAATCCGACAACCGGCGATCCGACTCAGGCTTACGCCAACCCGCACGAGGCACAGAATACAAACTACACCCATGTAGTCTTAACTGAACGGTATTGCATCTAGGTGTGGACGAGACGGACCTTGTGGCGGAGGACTATGTCCCATGCCCGGCAGCCTACTAAGCTCCGGACATGTCGCCCCGATCGCGATACGATGCCGCTTGTCCAGCGTTTCAATGCAGATCGGCGCCAGTCCGATTTGCCAGCGGGTGGTCGGAGAACACCATGTCGTTTGTGATCGCGGCTCCAGAGATGCTCGTAGCGGCAACCACGGATTTGAGCAGTATCGGTACGGCTATCAGCGCGGCGAATACCGCGGCGGTGCTCAAAACGACGCGCCTGGTGGCGGCGGGCGCCGATGATGTGTCGGCGGCTATCGCTGCGGTGTTCGGTGTGCACGCCCAGGAATTTCAGGCGGTCAGTACGCAAGCCGCGGCCTTTCACAGCCAATTTGTTCAGGCCTTGAGCGCCGGCGCGGGCTCGTACGCGAGCGCCGAGGCCGCCAGCATGTCGCCCCTACAGACGGCGGTGCAAGATGTGCTCAACGTGGTCAACGCGCCCACCCAAACGCTGCTGGGGCGCCCGCTGATTGGCAACGGCGCCGACGGGACGCTACCGGGGCAGTCCGGCGGGGCGGGTGGGTTGTTGTTCGGCAATGGCGGTAACGGCGCGGCGGGCAACGCCGGCCAACCCGGTGGCGGTGGCGGCGCGGCGGGGTTGCTCGGCAATGGTGGCGCCGGCGGACAGGGCGGTGCCGGTGCCGCCGGTGGGGCCGGCGGAGCCGGCGGGATCCTGCAGGGCAATGGCGGCGCGGGTGGGGCCGGTGGGGCCGCCATGGCCGGCATCAATGGCGGGATCGCGGGGCACGGTGGGAACGGCGGCGCCGCCATAGGCCTGTTCGGCGACGGCGGGGCCGGCGGACCAGGTGGCGCCGGCCTGGCCGGGGCAAATGGTGTCAACCCCACCTTCAATGGCACAGCCGCCGCCGGCAGCAACGGCGCCGATCTAAGCGTGAGTACGGGCCCCGCTACCGCAGGTGCGGGCGCTCCCGGCGGTAACGGCGGCCCGGACACGATCGGCGGCACCGGCGGGGCCGGTGGTTCCGCGTTCGTCAACAACCCCAGCGACGCCACCGGCGGCGCCGGCGGCAACGGGGGCAGCGGCGGCGCCGGCGGCAACGGCGGCGCCGGCGGTAACGCTACTAGTGGCGGTACCGCCGCCGGCGGCGCCGGAGGTAACGGCACCGGCGGCGGAACCCCCGGGGGTGCCGGCGGGGCCGGCGGCTTGGGCGGATCCGCAACCGCTGCCGGCGGCAGTGCCCTCGGCGGCGCCGGCGGCCTGGGCGGTAACGGCGCCGCCGGCGCGGCCGGTGGTGCGGGTGGACTCGGTGGTGCTGGCGGCGACGGCGGCCACGGCGGGATCCTGGCGGGCAACGGCGGCGCCGGCGGCAATGGCGGCGTCGGTGGCAACGGAGGTGCAGGCGGCAATGGTGGTGCCGGCGGTGGTGGCGGTGGCGGAACCATGGGCAAAGCAACCGTCACCGGTCAGGGGGGCGCGGGTGCTGATGGCGGCAGCGGGGGTGCCGCCGGATCCGGCGGCACCGGCGGCACCGGCGGCCCGGGTGGTAACGGTGGTGCCGCCTCGTCAATGTTCGGCAGCGGCGGCGCCGGTGGTATCGGCGGCATCGGCGGTGTCGGTGGCGGTGGTGGCAACGGCGGTGTGGGCGGCGACGGTGGTGGGGGCGGAAACGGTGACGGCTTTGTGACGAGCATCGCTGGCAGTGGCGGTATCGGCGGTGGCGGCGGCGCCGGTAGTGACGGCGGCGCGGGCGGCGGAGTCGGCAGCGGCGGCGCCGGCGGTGCGGGCGGCTTCTTTGGCGAGACCGGCATCGGCGGTGGTGCCGGCACCGGCGGCAACGGCGGCGGCGCCGGTAGCGGTGGTAGCGGAGGTAGCGGCGGTGCGGCCGGGCAGGCGATCAACGGCACCTTAGTTCCTGGCACTCCGGGTGTCGGCGGCGCCGCTGGCGCCGACGGCACGGCCGGTCCCCAGGGCTAACGGAGCTTTAGGCCGGCTTTAGGCCGGCTAAGCAACGCCGCGAGTAGTTGGGCGTGGCCTCCCCTCGGCCGAGGGAAGCTGGCCGGGGCCGAGAGTTCCGCGCCGGGGTGGAAGTCACATCTGTCACAGGAATCTCCGGGGGGGCGCTACTGGTTGTGCCCGCCTCACTGGCCGGAAATTCATGGTGACCACGAATGCTGCTGGTCAACGGCACGCTGATACCGCACCTTCGCTCGAACCTCTTGTGATGGCAGGTGTTCCGGGGATATCTCACGTGCTCACCGGGTGTTGAGCGTCTCTCGTGCTGACGACACAAGGGTGGTTGTGGGTCACTGTCGGTGAGGATGTCGGGTTGGGCCGCCGTGAGCTGATGGTGGTGGCGTCACCGTGAGGACGGGCTGTTTAGGCTCGGCGTGATCTTGAAAGTCAACGGCCCTTCCCGCTCGCTTTGACTGGCTGTCGGGAAGGGCCGTTCGAACGCGCCTGGAGGCGGTCCGTTGCTGAGCGTAGGTGTTGATCCGGCCGGTGTCGAACAGCGGTTGATCTCGGGTGGGCTGGTGTGCCCGGATTGCGGTTCGCGGCTGGCGCCGTGGGGGCATGCCGCGGAGCGGTTCGTGCGCCAATCCGCCGAGTCGGTGCGGCGGATCCGGCCGCGGCGGGCGATCTGCTCGCGAGCCGGTGGCTGTGGGCGCACCCATGTGTTGTTGCCCCGGTTTTGGCTGGCCCGGCGGGTCGATCCGGTGGCAGTGATCTGGGCGGCGCTGCTGGCGCGGGCCGCGGGTTGGGGCTGGCGGCGGATCTGTGCAGCGGCGGGGCGGCCGGCCTCGACGGTGCGGGGTTGGCTGGCGCGGTTTAGCGCGCATGCCGAGGAGATCCGGGTCGGGTTCGCGCGGTTGGAACGGCTGGCCGGTGTGGGCGCAGACATGGATCGGTTGGCCCCGGCCGGCTCGCCGGTGGCCGACGCGGTCGCCCAGATCGGTGCCGGGTGCGCGGCGGTGCGCCGGGCAGCTGGTTCGGCGGTGGTCGAGGTGTCGGCGGCCGAGGTGGTTGCGGCGTGTTCGGGCGGCTGGGCTTTTGGGTGCGCGGCCACCGGAGATCGCGGCGGTGCCGATCAACATCTGACCGCGTCTGTGACCGAGTGGCCCAGCGCGTCAGGGTCGACGGCGTCACTGTCGTCGATCACGAAAGCGTTGAGGTGGGCCACCGATGTCGAAGTCGCAGCCGAAGAAGTCGCGAACCGACCGGGCGCAAGATGTTGCGCTGTACCGGTATTCGCTGATTAGGTCGCTGGCCGATCCGAACCTGTTACCGACCGAGCGAGGCCGGCTGGTGCGCCAACTGGCCGCTCAGGTCCATCTCGGGCCGGGCGGGCAGCCGGTGACGGTGTCGCGGGCCAGCCTGGACCGCTGGATTAGGGCGTGGCGCGCCGGCGGGTTCGACGCGCTGACCCCGGCCGAACGCCAGGTCACCCCACGCACCGACGCCGAGGTGCTGGAGCTGGCGGCGCGGCTCAAGCGGGAACACCCCGCGCGCACCGCCGCGCATATCGCCCGCATCATCGAGGCTGAGCAGGGCTGGACGCCCTCGCCGCGGACCCTGCAACGCCACTTCGCCCGCCTCGGGCTGGGCACCCGACCCGAGGGCAACCCGCCAAGCGCGTTCGGACGGTTCGAGGCCGCCGAACCCGACGAGATGTGGATCAGCGACGGCCTGCACGGCCCGATCGTTGACGGCGGGCGGGCGGTGCTGTTCGCGCTGCTCGATGACCACTCCCGTTACGTGCCCGGACACCGGTGGGGCCACGGCGAGGACACCTTGGGCATCCAGGCAGCACTGCACGACGCGGTCAAAACCCACGGCTGCCCACGAAAACTGTACTGCGACAACGGCAGCGCGTATTCCTCGCATCAGCTGGCCTGGTCGACGGCGGTGCTCGATATCCGACTGGTGCACAGTAGGCCAGGAAAACGGCAGGGACGCGGGAAAATCGAGAGGTGGAACCGCACCGTGCGCGACCAGTTCCTGGTCGAGATCGAGGCCGTCGGCGGGGTCGGTTCGCTCGATGAGCTCAACCGGTTGTTCACCGCCTGGCTGCACCAGCACTACCACCGGGCCGTGCATTCAGAAACCGGCGCCACCCCCGCCCAGCGCTACCACGCCGCCGACCGGACCCCGGCGCCGCGGCCA
This sequence comes from Mycobacterium gastri, assembly GCF_002102175.1. Taxonomy (GTDB): domain Bacteria; phylum Actinomycetota; class Actinomycetes; order Mycobacteriales; family Mycobacteriaceae; genus Mycobacterium; species Mycobacterium gastri. The sequence goes on from NZ_LQOX01000093.1 coordinate 47,986, forward strand.
GACCCGGCACTGCTGCGGCGCGCGTTTTTGTGGCGCGAACAGCGCCGGGTGACCGCGTTCGCCACGGTGTCGTTGCACGGCATTCTCTGAACTACGAAACTGTCACGACCCCAGGGGTTTTCGAGGTGATCATGATCGTTGACGGACGATGTCGTCGACGAGGCAGTGGATGTGGTGGGCGGTGAAGCTCAGGTCGTCGATCAGGTTGCAGGCCCTGAAGCCCGGGTGGGCGCGACCGCGGCGGGTCATGAACACGGTGAGCAGGTCGGTGACGTCTGTTCCGCTGCGAAGGAATTCGTCGATCTCGCCGAGCAGTTCGGCGAGGTGAACGAGGCTGCCGATGGGATAGGCGATGGTCGCGGGTTCGCCGGGGTGGTTCGAGGTCATCAGGTTAGGTCCTCACGCGTTCCTGATCTCGGTGTCTGTGATGGTGGTGCGGCCGGCGAGTTCGCCGAAGGTGGGTATTCCGAGCTGGATGGTGGCGGCCCGGCGGGCCATCCGATCGAGTTGGGCGAGTTTGGTTTCCGCGCCTGCGAGGCTGACCCGGAGTCCTTCGACTTCGCCGTGCCATCCTTCGCGTTCGGCCTCGGCGATCCGGTCGAGCAGGTTGTCGCGGATCTCGGCGATCCGCCTCCGTTGGCTCGGCGACGGGCGCAGGAGGGGGCAGCGCAGGCAGCTGTGCTCGTGGATACACGGGCTGGAATAACTTCTGCCGCATTCGCCGAGGGCGACGTGTCGCCGCTGGAAGTGACCGAGGAATTCTTCCCATTCCTCGTCGGTGGGCACCCGGTATTCTTCGCTGGGTCTGAGCTCACGGCGGCGGTTGATGAACGCCCGGTGGCCGTTGATGACTTCTTCCGGGTAGACGGCCTTGTATCCCATGGTGACGTTGATGTCGCGGTGACCCGCGACGAGTTGGGCGATGTGGGGTGGCATGCCGTGCATGACCGCGTCGGTGATGAACAGGCGACGAAAATCGTGGGGTGTGAATCTCAGCGGCGTGCCGGTGGTGTCGGTGAGTCCGGTGCTGGCCAGTGTGTCGTTGATCAGGGGGCGGATCACGGTGGGGCTCAGCGGCCGGTCTTCCAGGCGCCAGTGCCATTGGAACAGCAGCGGCATCGGCGGGTTCCAGGTCTTCTCGTTGTAGTCGTATGCCGCGACCAGCGGGATGCCGCCGCTGGGCTGGCGGATGCGGGTGACGATGGTGGCTAGCACGTCAGCTAGTTCCGGTGAGATCACCAGCAGCCGTTCGGCGTCGGTCTTGGATGGGGCGATCTGCAGCAGCGGAATCAGCTCGCCGGTGGCCGGAAGCCGGTATTGGATGAGGCTGTGGTGGCTGAGTTCGGTCAGTTCCTCGACACGGATGCCGGTCAGCCGCAGCACCTCGATCGCAGCCCATGCCCAAAAGGTGCGCCGCTCTTCGGCTTTCAGGTCGCGGCGACTACCGGTTATGGGATCCTCGGCCCAGAGGTGGCTGCCGGATTCCGGTGAGCGCTCGGCACGCCGCAGCACCTGCCCGTCGAGACTGAACTCTCGACCAGGTTCGGTGGCCAGCGCTGCGGCGAGTGCTCGCGCGGTCCGGCTGCGCCGGTTCTCGGCAGCGGCCACCAGCGTCGGCAGCACGGGCAGTCGTTCGCGGGTGCGCTGGTCCATCCGGGATTTGCGGGCGGCAACGGTTTTGGCGCGGCCGCTGGTCAGTTC
>NZ_LQOX01000094.1 GCF_002102175.1 Mycobacterium gastri
GGGCGCTGGGGGTGCCGGGGGTCACGCGATGCTGATTGGAAGCGGCGGGGTCGGTGGCGTGGGAGGAGCCGGCGGCCACGGACTAATCGGGTCGGTGGGCAGCGCGGGCGCGGCAGGGGTGAACGGCGCCGACGGCGGAACCGGCAACGCCGGCGGGACCGGTGCTGCGGGCGGCATCGGTGGTCACGGTGGCCCCGGGGGGCGAGGCGGCTGGTTGTACGGAAACGGCGGTGCGGGAGGCGCCGGCGGAGCGGGTGGCGCCGGAGGTGCCGGCGGCGCGGGCGGCGTGGGAGGGGTCGGGGGTACCGGCAATCCGACGGCGGGTTCGGGCGGTCCTGGTGGCGCCGGTGGCGACGCGGGTGCCGGCGGTGCTGGTGGGGACGGCGGAGCTGGCGGAGTAGGCGGCGTCTTCGGCCAGGCGGGAGCCTTGGGTGCCGGTGGTTCCGGCGGGATCGGCGGCAACGCCGGGTCACCTGGAGACGGTGGCGCCGGCGGCACCGGGGCTCTCGGTCAGCTTGCCGGAGCCGGGGGTACGGGTGGAACCGGGGGTGACCCCGGCGCTGCCGGCATCGGCGGTCAGGGCGGAGCTGGTCTGGTCCCCGGAAGCGTCGGCGCCGCAGGTGCGTCGGTCACCAGTGGCGGTAACGGGGGCCCGGGGGGAGCCGGTGCCGACGCCGCGGCAGGAAGTCAGCTCAACGGCGGCCTCGGCGGCCGAGGGGGCGACGGTGGAGCTGTCGGCAACGGTGGCACCGGCGGGGCCGGCGGGGCCGGTGCGGCGGGTGCCGCCGGTGTCGGCGGATCGACGGCCGGCCAGTCAGGCACCGATGGCGGCCGAGGCGCCGACGGCGGAGCGGGCGGGGCCGGCGGCAGCGGCGGGCGCCTCGCCGGTGACGGCGGCAACGGTGGGACCGGTGGAGCGGGCGGAGCGGGCGGCACCGGGGGCGACGGTACTATCGGCGCCTCCGGACAGGCGCTCGTCGACAACGGTGCCGGCGGGAACGGCGGCTCGGGCGGAAACGGTGGGGCCGCCGGCGCTGGTGGCAGCGGAGGGGCTGGTGGCACCGCGTCGGCGGCCTCGGGCCACAACGGCAATGAGGGCGCGGGCGGCGCAGGCGGAACGGGCGGTCACGGGGGCGCTGCCGGTGACGGCGGCGCCGGTGCGCACGGTCAGCAAGGTGTCAACAAGGGCGCCGGGGGCGCCGGCGGGCATGGGGGCGATCCGGGCACGGGTGGCGCCGGCGGTCACGGTGGCAGCGGATCGGTTCCGGGTGCGGTCGGCGCCGCTGGAGGTTCGTTCACCAGCGGCGGCGACGGCGGTCGGGGCGGCGCCGGCGCTGATGGCACAGGAGCCGCACTCAAGAGCGGAATCGGTGGCCGGGGTGGTGACGGCGGAGCCTTCGGCAATGGCGGGGCCGGGGGCATCGGTGGAACCGGATCAACCGGTGCCGCCGGTATGAGTGGCTCGGCTCCCGGGCAGTCGGGTACCGATGGCGGAACAGGCGGGGCGGGCGGCCCCGGTGGGGCCGGCGGTCGCGGTGGACAGCTCGGTGGCAACGGCGGAGCCGGTGGTGATGGTGGGGCGGGTGGTGGCGGCGGATCCGGCGGAAACGGTGTCGATGGTGCGTCGGGTCAGGCCCCGGTCAATTACGGCGCCGGCGGGGACGGCGGATCCGGTGGTAAGGGTGGCGCCGGCGGAATCGGAGGCAACGCCGGGACCGGCGGTGCCGCGCTCGCCGTTACGGGTCAGGCAGGCAAAGGGGGCGCGGGCGGCGATGGCGGCGCCGGAGGCCACGGCGGGGCCGCCGGAAATGGCGGCCACGGCGCCGAAGGGCAAACAGGCGTGAACAATGGCGCCGGAGGCGCGGGCGGCCACGGGGGCGACCCGGGGGCCGGCGGCACCGGCGGCAACGGCGGCAACGGGCTGGTGAAAGGTGCGGCCGGCGTATCAGGGGCGTCGTCCACCAGCGGCGGCAACGGCGGAAACGGCGGCAACGGCGCCAATGCGACCGGTGCTGGCAACAGCGGCGGCGCTGGCGGAAGAGGCGGTGACGGCGGGCGGGTCGGCAACGGCGGCCCGGGCGGCAACGGCGGCTTCGGCACGGCCGGCACTAGCAACATTGTCACCGGTGCGGCCACCATGGGCGGCGCAGGCGGTTCCGGCGGCAACGGCGGCGATGGTGGCATCGACAGTGGAAACGGCGGAGATGGGGGAACCGGCGGCAACGGCGGTGCGGGCGGCACCACCCACGTGGTCAATCAAGCCGGCGCTGACGGCGGTCCCGGCGGAACCGGCGGCAGCGGGGGAAACGGTGTCAGCGGCGGCACTGGCGGCCACGGCGGCAACGGCGGCCGCGGCGGAACAAGCGCCCACGCTTTAGGGGAACTGGGCCAACTTGGTGGACCCGGACAACCCCCGGTCAGCGGTCAAGGTGGTGCCGGCGGGACGTCAGGGGCGGGTGGTGCGGGAGCGCCCGCGAAGAAGGGCTGATGAACCTGAATGACGGAAACATCGCCTCCGATGACGCCGGCAATGTCGGCGACGGCGGCACGGGCGGTACGGGCGGTGCGGGTGCCGGCACCGGTGGTAAGGGCGGCGTAAGCGATCTCGGTGGCGGCGGGATACACGGCGCCGGCACCCCCCGGCAGCAATTCTGGCGGCAAAGCCGGCAACCCCGGTCAGGACGGTACCCGGGCGTCTAGCGATCTCGGTCGCTATATAACGAACACTTGAGTAGGTAGAGGGGCCATGCTGAAAGACAGCTTTCTGACCGACCTGCCAATGGCTGGCAAGATCGTATCCATCAATTTCGAAGCCTGGCACGATTGGTTGAAACTCGAATTCGCTGAACACGCTTACGACGGCCGCGTCGGATCCCGACTCCTCAGCCAAGATAGCCGAGTCCGCGTGTGGGAGATCCGACTCGCTCCCGGCGACCGATGGCATGTCCATCGGCACGTTCTGGACTACTTCTGGACCGCCATCACCGCAGACACTAGCCGCCAACACACCCACGACGGCACCGTGCGAGAGGTGACGTATCAGCAGGGAGAGACACGCCACTTCCACTTCAACGCAGGGGAATATCTGCTGCACGACATTGAGAACACCGGCCCGAGCGAACTGGTGTTCACCACAGTCGAACATCTCAACAGCACCAATAAACCTTTGGACATCGACTAAAGCAGGCGAGATTGGTCCAACGGACCGCGGTCGACCTAATGGTGAAGCATCTTGGGAGGTTGCTGTCATGAATTATGTGATCACTACACCAGAATTAGTTGCAACCATGGCAACGCATTTGGCGAGTGTCAGTTCGCGGCTCGGAGCCGTCCACGCGATCGCAATTGGTCAAACTACTATGATCGCAGCGGCGGCCCAAGATGAAATTTCAACTCAGATCGCCGCTTTGTTTTCCGGCTACGCCCAGCATTATTTCAGCATCAGCAAACAAGCCGCGGCCTTCCATGACCAGTTCGTGGCGACCCTCAACGCCAATGCGCGCTCATATGCCGCCGCCGAGGCGGCGAATTTGTCGCAGTTACAGCAGGCGCTTGACGCGGTCAATGCACCGTTTGCGACCCTGACCGGGCGTCCGCTAGTGGGCAACGGCGCCGACGCGACGACCCCGGGGGGCAGGGGTGGTGACGGCGGCTGGCTGATCGGCAACGGCGGGGCGGGCGCAGCCGGGCGCGTCGGGCAGATCGGCGGTCGCGGCGGAGACGCTGGGTTGTTTGGCAACGGTGGTCCCGGCGGGGCGGGTGGAATCGGTCAGCCCGGTGGAGCAGGCGGCAACGCCTTGCTCTTCGGCGCCGGCGGGGCTGGCGGGCACGGCGGGGCTGGCATCCCCGGAACTGACGGGCTCAACCCCACTGAAAATGTCACTGGCCCGGGCGCCCAGTCGGGCAGCGACGCTTCGCAACCCGGTGACGGTGGCCAGCCCGGCCAAAACGGCACCACTGCGGGACAAACCGGTGGCGCTGGAGGCGCCGGTGCCGCCGGAACCGAAGGTAGCTCTACGGGGCACACCGGCGGCGGAGGAGGTGGAGCGGGCGGGTCAGGCGCCCCCGGTGCGCCCGGCGCAGCAGGCGGGAACGGCGGGGACGCTTCTAATTTCAACGGCGGCGCCGGGGGCGGCGGCGGTGCTGGCGGCGCCGGTGGAAGCGGTGCACCCGGCGGACCCGGCGGTGCCGGCGGCGCGGGTACCGCCGGCACTTCCGGCGGAGGGGGCGGAGGAGGCGGAGGCGACGAAGGGTCCGGCGGGAACGGCGGCGCGGGGGGTGCCCCCGGTGCAGCCGGTAGTGGAGTAAACCCCGGCGCCGGAGGCTCTTCTCAGGGCATCGGCGGATCCGGCGGTGGCGTCGGCGGTGGAGCGGGAGGCAACGGTTCGAACCAGGCCGGCGGGGGCGGTGGTGGTGGGGCCGGGGGCCCCGGCGGGACGGGCGCGCCCGGCGGTCGAGGTGGAGCTGGCGGGTCCGGCTACCTAATCGGAGCGTCCGGCGGGACCGGAGGTACAGGAGGCACCGGCGGGGCCGGCGTCTCAGGCAGCGCCGGTTCTAGCGGCGGCGCCGGTGGCGTAGGTGGTCACGGCGGGTGGCTATTCGGCGATGGCGGTGCAGGCGGAACCGGTGGAACGGGCGGAAATGGCGGGAACGGCGCTTCCGGTGCTGCGGGCGGCGTGGGTGGTCTAGGCGGCGCCGGCGTCAACGGTGCCAGTGCCGGGGACGGCGGAGACGGCGGAGACGGCGGAGCGGGCGGGGAGGGCGGACGCGGCGGAGACGGTGGCCGCGGCGGAGACGGCGGCGGGTCCGGACTGTTCGGTCGTGTCGGATTCACTGGGTCTGGCGGCGCCGGCGGCGCCGGTGGGGCCGGCGGCACCGGCGGAAACGGTGGCGTCCCCGGCGCTGGCGGCGGCGCCGGAGGGCAGGCCGCCGACGGCATAGCCGGAACGCCCGGGGCAGTTGGAACCCATGGGGCAGCAGGCGCCCCTGGCAGGCCTGGCTGACAACGGATCGATGTCAGGGTGTGCCGTGTTTGCCCGGCGCCCCAGCTTTACCACCAGGACCGGTCGAGCCGCCAGCGCCGCCCACTCCACCGAAGCGGCTGCCCGAAAAGGAGTCGGCATCACCGCCGTCGCCTTCGTCACCACCGGTCGTCCCGGGTCCCGTGGCGTTCCCGCCATCACCGCTGGCACCGCCGACAGCGCTGCCGAAGGTCGGTCTGGCGTCGCCCCCGTTGCCGCCGTCACCGCCATTGCCGACCGCACCGCCGTCACCACCACGCCCACCGCTACCGCCGTGGGCCGTTCCATTCATCAGGTCGGCGGCAAACCCGTCACCGCCAGTGCCACCGTCGCCGCCGGAAATGACTGCGGCACCAGGTGATCCGTCGTGCCCGGGGTTGTCGCCGCTTCCTCCCGTTCCGGCCCTGCCGCCGGCGCCGCCGTCACTGGGGCTGCCGGGATCACCGCCGCTGCCTGCGGCGCCACCGTCGGGGTGACCCTCATCGCCGTGTCCGCCGTTGCCCCCGTGACCTGGCGTCCCCGCGTCACCACCGCCACCACCGGTTCCGCCAGTGCCGTTGGTGCCGAACGTTCCGGCGTTGCCGCCGTCGCCACCAATACCGCCGAGCCCGCCGTTTCCGCCGTGGCCGCCGTTGGTGCCGGTGCCGCCGGCCGTAGTCGCGGCCGCGCCATCGATACCGGCACCGCCGGTTCCACCCCGACCACCGTCGCCGCCGGGGCCGCCGTTGCCCGATGCCGCCAGCGCCGTGCCACCATGCCCGCCGGCTCCGCCAGCACCGCCGTTGCTCAGGCTGCCGATCACCCCGACTCGATCGCCGTAAACATCGGTGACGTAGACAGTGCCGCTGGGACTGGCGGCGACAGACCGTGGCCATCGGGTCGAAGCGCCAGACCCGCGTCACCCCGCCCCAGCCGCGGATCAGGCGGCCAGACCGGCGACCAGATGCGACTGATCTTTCGGAGGTACAACGCGGCGTTGTGGCGATACAACATCGCGGCGTCTACCGAATGCACTATCGGCTGGTAAAGCATCGAGGACATGGACCGCCCAATCGCGGACAAGAACGTGGCGACGTTTTCTCATCAACTGCATCTTCGAACCGGCTGATGCGCGCCATCGGTGGGCAGCCCAATACGGGCCCGACCGGCGGCGCCGGTGGAGAGGGTGGCACGGGCGGTGCGGGCGGACCCGCATTCTTTTCCGCCTTTGCTGTACAACAGCCCGTTGAAGCAATGGCTTGGTTGCCGGCGGGCCTCGCGCCCGGCTCTGATCGGTCAGTGCAGACCTGATTGTCACTGCCGAAAGCTTCTGGGGGACAACCTATGTCGTACGTGATCGTGTCGCCTGAGACGCTGAGCGCCGCAGCCTCCGGCCTGAAAGCGGTGGACGCGGCGGCCATGGAGGCTCGGGCGGCAATGGCGGAGACTGCGGTAACGGCGGCAACGCCAGCACGGCATTCGGTTGCGCCGTCGGTGGTGACGGCGGTGACGGTGGCGACGCGACGAGTCCCGCCGCCAGCGGCGGTGACGGCAGCAACGGCGTTGACGCCACAGCGTTTTCGGGCAGCCGCTACGGCGGATCCGCCGGTGCCGGGGGCGCAGCGGGCTTGGGCGGCACACCCGGCAAAGCTGGGCACCCCGGCAAACCCGGCACCGACTAATTTCCCGGTCAACGCAGACCTGTATTCAGCATCATGCGTTTCACGAACAAGCCGATCGCCAGGCACACCGAGAACGGGGCGTTGATCATGACCGTCCGGCACAGGGCGTTCCCCAATTCGGGGATGCTTCTCCTGCTGAGGCCATATCGGCGAGTGCCCGGTTTCTCGTTGCACCCGGATTTTACCCGCAAATCTCTTGAGCTAGCGCTGACGGATTTTGGGCAACGCGTCCGCAGCATGAGCGGGGCGCACGACGCGCACCAAGATGCGAAACCGAGCACGCCGACGGTCGAGCGTCCGGCCTACACACGACGCGCCGGAATCCTAGACAAGTGGTGGGGAGCAAAAGGATGTCCTTTGTTTCGGTAATGCCGGACGTACTAGCTCTGGCGGCAAGTGATTTGGTCGGTATTGGCTCGTCGGTCAGTGCCGCCAACGCGGTCGCGGCAAGCCGCACGACCTCGCTGATGGCTGCCGGCGGAGACGAGGTGTCCGCGGCTATCGCGGCGTTGTTCTCCCGTCAAGGCGTGCAGTATCAGGCCCTTGCCGCACAAGCGGCGGACTTTCACCAGCGCTTCGTGCAAGCGCTCGGCAACGCGGCGAACTCCTATCTGGCCGGCGAGGCCGCTAACCTGCCCACGCTGCAATCGGTGGAGCTGAGCCTGCTCGCGGCGATCAATGCGCCGACCGAAGCGCTGCTGGGCCGGCCACTGATCGGCAACGGTACCGACGGGTCTGCAGGCCAAGCCGGAGGGAATGGTGGACTGCTGTTCGGCAACGGCGGCAACGGCGGAGCCGGAGTGGCCGAAGGCGCTGGCGGCGCCGGCGGTGCGGCGGGATTGATCGGTAACGGCGGTAACGGTGGAGCCGGCGGCGCCGGAGCGGCCGGAGGAAACGGTGGCCGCGGTGGATGGCTGTACGGCAGCGGCGGCAACGGCGGAGCTGGCGGGGTTGCCACTGTGCCCGGGGGCAACGGTGGGGCGGGCGGCAACGGCGGAGCGGGCGGATTGCTGTATGGCAACGGCGGAGCCGGGGGAATCGGCGGGGCGGGCGCTCGCGGCTCCGACGGCGCCAACGCCACCCCGATGATCGCGACCAGCCGTGCCGTTGACGGCGACTCCGGAATCTTGGGCGAGCCCAAGGGAGGCGCAGGTTCTGCCGGCGCCCCCGGGTCGTCGGCCACGGAGTCCGGTGGCAACGGCGGCGTCGGTGGATTTGGTATCGCGACCGTCAACAGTGCCACTGGCATAGGAGGTAGCGGTGGCGCCGGCGGTGACGGTGGCACCACCGCAAGCGCGGGAACGGGTGGTGGCAACGGTGGCCCTGGCGGCAATGGTCTCGGCGGCCCGGCCTACGCCGCCGGTGAAGTCGGTGGTAGAGGCCAGGGCGGGACCGGCGGCACCGGCGGCACCGGCGGCGTGGGCGCGACGGGCGGAGCAGGCGGGCAGGGGGGTGTCGGCTTCGGTTACGCCTCGGTCAATGCCGATGCGGGCCCCGGCTTCGGCGGGGCCGGCGGCGTCGGTGGAACCGGGGGAATCGCTGGTGGTGCCGGTGGCACGGGCGGCGCCGGTGGGTGGGGCGTTGCCGACACCAGCACCACAGGTAGTGGCTCAGTTGGATTGGGCGGCACTGGCGGCCGCGGCGGTACCGGCGGGACCGGGGCCGGCGGCGGAGATGGTGGCCACGGCGGCGCCGGAGGCGCCGGTGGGCGCGCTGGCTTGCTGTATGGCGTTGGTGGTGACGGCGGCCAGGGCGGGATCGGCGGCCTCGGCGGCAACGGCGATGTCGGTGGGTTGGGCGGTGACGGTGGTTCCGGCGGCAGGGGCTTCCACTACCTCGGGTCCGGTGGCTGGGGAATCGGCGGTGACGGCGGGCAGGGTGGGGATGGTGGCGTCGGCGGCGCAGCCGGTAACGGCGGTGACGGCGGCAGCGGAGGCAATGCCGGGGCGGGCGGGTTGTTCGGCGGTCCTGGCCACCCCGGCGTCGGCGGGACCGGATCGAGCGCCGGGACGCCCGGCGCCGGAGGCGGCTACGGCAACGGTGGACAGGCCGGCTCGAGCTTTGGCGACGTACACCTCGACGGCGACCCCGGCACCCACGGCAACCTTGGCGCGACGGGCGCCGCCGGAATCGACGGCGACGACGGTGCGGCCGGCCGACCGGGCTAGTGCCGTGGGTCGCGATTCGCGGTCGGGTTGCAGGACACCACCGTGACCTGGCCGTCGACCGCGGCGTCAGTGATCGTCACAGCGAGCTCGACGGTGCGCACGATCGTGTCGGCAACCACAGCAGCAGGAGACGACGTAGGGTCAGACACAGGGCTCCCCGGGTAGCAGGAATGCGGCGTCGACACCTGTATCCTCTGCCGTCCGGGGCCCGTTTCAGCTCACCGACACGACCCGATCAAATCGGACTTAGTGCGCACCGTCGGCGCGGATTTTGATGAGGGCGGCGCGCAGGTCGTCGGTTAGCGGGTCGGCGGCAGTGAGGGTCTGATTGCCGGCTCTGATTTTCACGGTTCGGTAACGGCGGGCGGTTCGCACGAATTTCTTGATGCTCCAACCCGTTTGGTGCTCGATATAGTGGCTGACGGCCATCGCGGCGACCACGATGCTCAAGTGGGCTTCGATGGAATCGCGCAGGTGGTGGTAGATCGGTCGGGCTTGCAGGTCGTGCTTGGACATCCGGAACGCCTTCTCGATGTGCCACAGCTGGTGGTAGGCATCGATCACGAACGCTTGGGACGCGGTGGTGAGGTTGGTGGTGTAGCCCTTCCATCCCGCCAGGGCGCGGGTCTTGGCCTCCAGCGTGCGGTTGACGCTTTTGGTGGCCCCGGACAGCTGGATGTAGCGGTTGCGTTTGACCGGGGCGTGCCCTTCGGCGGCACGCTGGGCCTTGCGGACTTGTTCGTCGATGCCGCGCAGCGTGCGCCGCGCCCGGTCGTGACGGAACTGGTAGTAGATGACCCGGTCGGGGATGCCGCGAGCCTTCTCACTACTGGTGGCTGGCGAGGGTTGGGTCAGCACCAAGCCGTCGGGGACCGCCTCATTGGGGTGCTTGTCGCGCCATTCGCGCACCACATCGGGCAGAAACGGAATCCGGGTGCCCAGGATGAACGACAGTGCGGCAGCGTTGAGGGCTACCTGGTTGGCCTCGGAGATCATGCCGGCATCGGCGACCACGGTGACATCGGTGAGCTGGTGGGCGGTCTTGAAGGCGTTGATGACCGGCAAGCATGGTCGCGGTCTCGGCCTTGTTGCCTTCGAACGCCTGCACGGTCAGCGGGAATCCCGACGCGTCAGTCAACAGCCCCAGGGTGATCTCCGGTTCAAGCCTGCGTTCCTTGGAGAAGCCGGGTTCGCGGAAGCCGTCCCCGGCGTCGGTCTCGAAGTACAGCTTCGAGACGTCGAAGAGCACCAGGCTGGCTGGCCCCAACCCGTCGCGACGGGCACTGGCGCTGGCCAACGCCTGGTGCCACCACGGTTGGGCATAGCTGGGCAGGCGCCGCTTGAGGGTGGCATACGAGGCTGGTTCGACCCCGACTTCGCTCAACACCCGTTCGGCGTCGACCTTGCTGGTGGGTTCGATGATCCGCGCCAGCACCAGATCACGAAACACGTTGTCGCCCTTGGCGGTGACTCAAATCCCAGGATCCGGTAGGCCGCACATAGTCCGTCCCACAGATGCGTCATCTGCGAGGACATGATCGGCAGCGGCTCAGATCCCGCCGGCGCGGTCACGCCAAGATCGAGCACAGCCTGGTTGGCTGCCAACCGCTCGGCAGCGGCCGCCTTCAGCGCCGCCAGCTCGGCTTCATCATGGGCCGAGCCCAGGTGCTCGATCGATCGTGACCCTCGCCGCGAGGACCACACGACCTGCACCGCGGTCGCCCCGGAGGCTGTCTTCACAGTGCGCACGTAGGCCACCAGAGCAGCCTACGGTCCCGATTAGTGCGCAAATTCCAGGCGAGCAAACAGAGAATATCCAGGTCAAACCGCTGCGACTACCATCAACCCGGAATCTTGAGCCAAGTCAGGTCCAACACCGCCGCTGACCACGTCACCGTCCTGGCGCAGGCGCTGGCGTCCCTGCCGGCGCGATGGCGGCCCGACCCCGATCATCGCGACGACCCCGATAAGCCGACAGTGCTGGTGCGCTGCGACACCGCCGGAGCCACCCACGACTTCGCCACGGCCTGCCGCAGCGCCGGGGTGGGTTTCTCCTTCGGGTACCCCGTCGATCAGCGGGTGCAGGACGCCGTGGACACCCTCAACATCGGGCAGTGCTGGTATCCGGCGATCGACACCGACGGCGGCATCCGCGACGGCGCCTGGTTGCCGAGGCCACCGACCTGGTCAACCTGTCATCGTGGCCTGCCCGAACCCGACTGATCCTGCGCAAGGAGAGGCCTCATCCGGGTGCGCAGTTGCGGTTCACCGACGCCGACGGGATGCGGGTCACCGCGTTCATCACCGACACACCGCCCGGTGTGGTCGCTGGCCAGGTGGCAGGTCTGGAACTACGGCACCGCCAGCACGCCCGCATCGAGGACCGCATCCGCGAACTCAAAGCCGCCGGCCTGCGCAACCTGCCGTGTCACGCGTTCGACGCCAACGCCGCTTGGCTGGAGATCGTCCTGGCCGCAGCCGATCTGGTCACCTGGGCACGGCTCATCGGCTTCACCGGCCACCCCAGCCTGACCCACGCCGAGATCGCCACTTTCCGCTACCGAGTCCTGCACGTCGCCGCCCGCATCACCCGCGGCGCCCGCCGAACCCGATTACGCATCGACGCCACCTGGCGATGGGCCGCAGCCATCGCTACCGCATGGCAACGTATCCGCACCGCCTTCGGTTGACCGACAGCCCAACTGACCGACCGAGCACGAAAGACCCACTGGCCCTGGGAAAGCCCGCCAACCCGGCGACACGGGGCAACCCCAGCACGTCCTGAACCACAGAACCCCGATCACGACGCATCCCATCGCCGAGGTTCGACCGACATCACCCTCGACGAAAAATCGAGGCGAACTCCGGGTGGACTCAGGATCGGGGACTCGCCAAGACCATGAGGCACGGCCGAGTCTTTCTTTGAGGTACGACAAGTGAATTCAAAACCAGCTAGACGGTATGGGGAGGCTGGGGCCTCACTGCATGTGATCGTGGGTTGCCGTCAGGAATTGGGTCCTGGCCGGTAG
>NZ_LQOX01000095.1 GCF_002102175.1 Mycobacterium gastri
CACCAACCCAACCCCCGCCCGCTGTCGCAGCCTATCCCGGACCCACCGGCGAGCGCGCCGACTGGTGGTGGTACGAACCCTTCCAACCCCAACCACCACCGACCACCAACTAGCGTCGGCCGCCCGACCCGGTTCCTGCCAGCACCGGATCGAAACCCAAACACCTTGGGGCATCAAGAAACTCGTCCGCGGATAACGCAGCAACGGCCATCGTGAACAATCCAGGCCGACAACCACACCCGCACCGCCGCCGACCTCACAACTCCCTCCCCACGACCCGCAACGACGTGCGCACTCGCGTGAGCAATCGCTCAAAGCCGCCGACACCGTCAGCAGGGCCACTCGCGGATATGACGTCGGCAAGAAGGTCAACGGAGGCAAGCGTCGCATGGTCGTCGGCGCGCTGGGCCTGCTGATCCGTTGTGCTGGTGACCGCGGCACGCATCCAAGTCCGCGACGGCGGGCGCCGGGATTCTCGAGCGCGCCCCGCACAACTATCCAGTGGGCTGACGACGGTTATGCAGGCAAGCTCGTCGCCTGGGCCACGCGACATTTCGCATCGCATTGGAGAGTGCGCGCAAACCCAAGGGCCGAAACACCTTTGAGGTGTTGCCACGCCGCTGGGTGGTCGAACGCGCAAGCGCTGTGCAAAATGGCCATGATCGGCCTAATGGTTTGCCGCCTCGAACCACCGCCCGGGCGGCGCCCATGGCAAACCAACTCACGCCGCATCAATTCAGCCCTTCGCGAACGCGTTCTGCGATGTCCTCAGCGCAGCCGAGCCTTCAGGGCGCAGTTATTTGATTGGTGATATCGAGTCCGGCACCGGGATCACGGTGGTGATCGGTCGTGTTCCGGCACTCGCCATCAAGGATGATTTGTCCGTAACTGTGGTCGGACGGCAGAAAGCTGATATTCGCCCTCACGCCGTTCTTATTCAGGGTTGTGCCGTGCAGATGCTGTCCCGGAGGGGGCCGGCGTTCCAGCCGTGGGAGAGCATCGCGGCCCGAATTTGCTGGAAGTAGGTGTCCGGCTCGCCGTGAATCAGGAAGGTGATCGTGACTGTCCCCTGATAGGGCGGATCGCCTTGGTCGTTGCACGAGGCAAACGAGAATCCACCGCTGACACCTTGCAAGTTCGCGGCGGCGACGAGTTGCTTGGCCGGCTCGATCACCTGGGCCTTGGTCTGATCGTCGGTCATGGGGTGAGCCGAATCATCAAAGGGATTAGACGAGCCCGAGGATTGCGGTTTGGGAAGCACCAGCGAACACCCTCCTAACACCACAATGGCGACTACGGTTACGGCAAACATTGCTTGCCGTAACCACACGCGTTGCCGCTCAGTGATGGTGTTGTTCGTCGAAAACGTGATCATCGGTAACAGATCCTGGCGGGCGGCCCCACTCCGGGTCAATGACAGCAGGCGTGCCGGGTATGCCAACGCCGACCGGACCCACGCCCGGAATGTTGACCTTGCCCACCTGATAGCGATGTTGGACCGTCATGCCGTCGGATTCCAGCGCGTCGCCGTGACCGGAGGCGATGTCGGCCATGCTGTGCAAGGCCTCGCTCCCACGATGGTAATAGTACGAATGGTCATGCGGATTGATGCCGTCAGAGCCGGGCACCTCGGCGCGAAAACGCACCGATCCGAATCCGTCGGCGGCCGGTGTCGACCGCCACCGTGATGGGACCGGTTTGAGCAGGGTTTAGCCACGGTCATGGGACCACCCGTTTGCCAGTGATG
>NZ_LQOX01000096.1 GCF_002102175.1 Mycobacterium gastri
GGGCGCCGGTGGGGCCGGCGGCCTGTTCGGCGGGGGAGGCGCCGGCGGAGCGGGCGGATTCACTGCGGCCGGCGGAGGCACCGGCGGCGCGGGCGGCAACGGTGGGGCAGGCGGACCGCTGGCGGGGCTGGTCGGGGCTGGCGGCGGACGCGGCGGTGACGGCGCCATCGGTGACGGCACCGGTGGCGCCGGCGGCGCCGGTGGCAGCGGCGGCTTGCTTGGCGGCCCAGGCGGTGCCGGCGGAGGCGGCGGCCTCGGCTTGATCACCGGCGGTGTCGGCGGCGCTGGCGGCAAAGCCGGCCTGTTGTTCGGCAGCGGCGGGGTTGGCGGGACTGGCGGAGCCAGCGCTAGCGCTACCGGGGGCGCCGGCGGCGCCGGGGGCGATGCCGGCCTGCTGTTCTCCAGCGGCGGGTCCGGCGGTGACGGCGGATTCGGCTTCACTGGCGGCGCCGGCGGGGCCGGCGGCAACGCCGGCCTACTGGGGTGCGGCGGGATCGGCGGTGCCGGCGGTTACGGCAACTTCGTCGTCACCGGCGGAACCGGCGGGGCCGGCGGGGCCGGCGGCAAGGGCGGCATGCTTGTCGGCAACGGCGGTGCCGGAGGCGCTGGCGGTCAAGGCGACGTGACGGGCGGTAACGGCGGAAACGGTGGCGACACCACTCTGATCGGCAACGGCGGCAACGGCGGCAACGGCGGGATCGGCCCAACACCGGCCACCGGGGGTAAGCGTGGGAACGGTGGAGCCGGTGGTCTGCTGTTGGGCTTGAACGGGATCAACGGCTTGCCGTAGTCCGCGGCTGCACAAGCAGGTGCTCCGAGGTGTGCGACGGATACGACAGCCGGCGAGGAGCGCGCAGCCGGGGTGTGGGTATTTGTCGGGAGGTCTGAGATGTCGTTGGTCACGCCGCCGGCAGCTGTAGGCACGACGGCGACGGATTTGCCCAGCCTGGCTTTGCCGCCCCGCCAATGCCGCCGTGGCGGCTCAAACGACGGGATGCTGGCCGCGGCTTGATAGAAGGTGTCGGCAGCGATTGCGGCACTGTTTTCCGGGCACAGCCAGACCTATCAGCCCGTCAGCGTGCAGGCGGCGGCGTTTCACGCTCAGTTTGTGCAGGCGTTGACCGCGGGCGCGGGGTCGTATGCCAGCACGGCGGAAACGCTTCCGCGCACCGGCGTCGCGCGAGCCTACATGAAAAATTGCGGTGGGAAATCCGGCGGACGGCGACCGACCCCTCGACGGTCGACCTCCACCGATCTGCACTTCCTCGCGGCCGAAGATGTGCCGAAACTGTCACCACACCGCCTGGTGAGCGGCTGGGGAAAGCCCACTCCGGTCCCGTATTGGCAGTGTTGACGCGCAGCTGAAACTACCCGCATGTGAGCAAGGTGTGCAACTCATGGGCTACCACCGAGTCGCGCCGTAATCGCGCCGGCGGCACGGCACCTACACCGGCCCCGCGCTACCCACGGAAAGCCCGAGCAACCCGATCAATACGCCGTGCCGGTGTCGGGGAACGGCATACGATGCCTTCACGTCTGACGTCGCCCAGGCGGCCAGGCCGGTCATGACCGGAAGGACTTCTGATGTCATTTGTGATCGCGGCGCTGGACACGGTTGCGTCGACGGCATCGGATCTGGCGACCATCGGTTCGATGATCGGAGCGGCCAACGCGGCCGCGGCCGCGCCGACCACCAACCTGCTGGCCGCCGCGGAGGACGAGGTGTCGGCGGCCATCGCAGCATTCTTCGGCGCCCACGCCCAGGCCTATCAAACCCTGGGCGCCCAAGCGCAGGCTTTCCATCAGCAATTCGTCCAGGCCCTCACCATGGGCGCGGCGTCCTATGCGAGCGCCGAGGCCGCCAACGTGTCGCCGCTGCAGCAACTGCTCAACGCGATCAACGCGCCGGTGCAGAACCTCACCGGACGGCCACTGATCGGCAACGGAGCCAACGGAGCGCCGGGCACGGGTCAAAACGGCGGTGACGCCGGGTGGCTGATCGGCAACGGCGGAACCGGCGGCTCCGGTGGCATGACCGGCAGCGGTACCGGGTTACCAGGCGGCAACGGTGGAGCCGGCGGGCTGCTGTTCGGCACCGGGGGCGCCGGCGGCGCCGGCGGATATTCATCAACCAACGTTGACGGCGGCACCGGCGGTACCGGCGGGTCCGGCGGGCTGTTTTTCGGCACCGGCGGAGCCGGTGGCGCCGGCGGTTTCGGCGCCGGCACCGGTGGTATCGGCGGCCAGGGCGGATTCCTGTTCGGTAATGGCGGCGTCGGCGGCACCGGCGGGTTGGGCGACACCGGCGGGACCGGCGGCATGGGTGGAACCGGCGGGCTGTTCGCTACCGGCGGGGCCGGCGGCACCGGCGGCGGTGGCCCCAACGGCGGGACCGGTGGCGCCGGCGGCACCGCCTTGTTGGTCGGCAACGGCGGAGCCGGCGGCAGCGGCGGCACCACCCCGGACATCGCCAACGGCGGGAACGGAGGTGCCGGCGGTAACGCGGGCATGTTCGCCGGCAACGGCGGGGCTGGCGGCGACGGCGGCGGGACCATCGGCGGCACCGTCGGCGCGAACGGCGGCAACGGCGGCAACGGCGGCATGTTCTTCGGCAGCGGCGGCGACGGCGGCAACGGCAGCGTCAGCGCCACCGACAACGGCGGCAACGGCGGCAACGGCGGCAACGCCGGCCTGGTCGGCAACGGCGGCAACGGCGGGGCAGGCGCCGACAGCGAGTTCGACGGCGGCAACGGCGGCAACGGCGGCAACGCCCAACTGATCGGAAACGGCGGCAATGGCGGCAATGGCGGCGCCAGTGTGGGAGTTGGCAATAACGGCACTGGCGGCAAGGCCGGCACCGGTGGAACACTAATCGGCCTAGACGGACTGAACGGACTGCCCTGAACGGCGCCGGGCGCCTGGCCAAGACCCATCGTTGGCACGCGTATCTACCGTCGCCGCAACGAGATTCCGGCGATCAGCGGCTACCCGCCGCGTTATTTGGATGCGCAGTCAGTAGACTGCGCCTATGACCCACGACTGGCTGCTCGTGGAAACGCTGGGGGACGAACCGACCGTCGTCGCCCAGGGGCGTCAGCTCAAGAATCTGGTTCCGATCACCACGTTCCTGCGCCGCAGTCCCTATCTCGCGGCCGTCCGCACGGCGATCGCCGAGTCGCTGCAGACCGGTCAGAGCCTCAGCAGCATTACGCCCAAGAGCGACCGCGTCATCTGCACCGAACCCGTTGTGATGTCGGACGGCCGGGTGCACGGTGTGCAGGTGTGGATCGGTCCCGCCGATGCGGAACCGCCGGAGCGGCCTATCCCGGGCCCGCTGAAGTGGGACCTAACCCTGGGGGTGGCCACCGACACCCGCGAGTCGCTGCTCAACAGTGGCAGGAATCCCGACGTCGAGGTCACCTACGGCAGAGCTTTCGCCGAGGACTTGCCGTCGCGCGAACTCAGTCCGAACGAAACCCGGGTGCTGGCCATGGTGGTCAAGCCTGAGCCTGGCAAAACACTGTGCAGCACTTGGGATCTCACCGATTGTCAGGGAAACCCCATCAGGTTGGGTTTCACCGCGCGCTGCGCGCTGGAGCCGGGGCCGGACGGCCGCGACCACCTGGTCGCACGAGCGATTAACTGGCGGGCCGAACTCAAAGGCCCGCTGGTGCCGGTCGACGACCTGGCACAGAAGATTCTCGACGGACTCGCGCAGGCCGGGGTCCACCGGGCACTTGTCGACTTGAACACCTGGACCTTGTTGAAGTGGCTCGACGAACCGTGCCCCTTCTACGACTGGCGAGCCAACGAGCCCGACAAGCCCCGCGTGCATCCCGACGACCAGGAGCTCATCGCCGCGATGACAAAGGAATTCGCTAACGGAGCCACCAGCGGCGTGCTGCGGCTTCCCGGCTACGACACCGATTGGGTGCCGGTGCACGTCACTGTCAACCGGATAGAACTGCAGCCGGAGACCTTCGCAGGATTGATCTCATTACGGTTGCCCACCGCTGCCGAACTCGCCAACGCCGGACTGCCGACGGCCGCACGCGACTCGACCTGACCGTCACGAACGATCCTGCTTGCAAAGGCATCGGACCCCATTCGACGGTAATGTGAACACTGCACGTCCTTATTGCCAAGCGGGAGAACGTCTTTCATTGTGAACGTCAAAACGATCCGCCCGCAACCCGTGCCCAGAAGCATGGAATGTCGTTGGTGATTGCCGCTCCGGAGATGCTCGCGGCCGCCGCGGCCGAGATGTCGCACTTTGGTTCGTCGCTGCACGCCGCGAACGCCGCTGCACCGGTCCGGACCACCGGGTTGCTGGCCGCAGCCGAGGATGGGGTGTCGGTTGCCGTCGCCGCATTGTCGGATCGCACGGCGACACCTATCAGGTGCCTCAGCGCACAAGCGGCGAAGTTCCATATCCAGTTTGCCCAAACCTTGGCGGCCGCTGCGGCGTCATATGCCGGCGCGGAAGCCGATGCCGGTCAGACGCTGCTGAATATCGTGAACTCGCCTGCCCAGGTCTTGTGGGGCGCCCGCTGTTCGGCAACGGGATCAACGGGGCCGGTACCGGTCAAGACGGCGGGCCCGGCCGGTTGTTGATCGGCAACGGCGGCTCCGGTGGTTCCGCACGCCCGGCCACAACGGCGGTGACGGCGGGCCCGCCGGGCTGTTCGGCGCCGGCGGCGCGGGTGGCGTCGGCGGCTTCGGGCTGCCGGGTGGCAATAGAGGGGCAGGCGGAGCCGGCGGTACCGGTGGGTTGCTCGGCACAGGCCGCGCCGGCGGGGACGGTGGGCAGGCTGACGATGCTGTCGGCGGTGCGGGTGGGGCCGGCGGAAACGGCGGGTTTGGCGGGGACGGCAGGACCGAGGACACCAATGGTGCGGCCGGTGGGACGGGCGGTCGAGGGGGTCTGCGTTACGGGCCCGGCCCTTGCGGAGGCCCGCGCCACACCGGCGAAAGCGACCCGAACCTCGACGGTGATCACCACATCCAGGTCCCGTACCGCACAGGCGGCATCGCCCACCCCCATCGCCTGCGCCACGGCCGTCGCCCGCGCGCAGGCCGCCCGGCTGCCCTCCGGTAACCGCGCGGCCGCCGCCAGCGCCGCCAGATCGGCGGCCGCCTGCGCACGATGCCGGGCCACCACCACCGAGCCCAGATAGGCACCCGCCCCGGCCACCCATAGCAGCACGCCCACCATCGCGACCGCGATGACGGTGGCCGAGCCACCGTCATCGCGGCTCCGTAGCCGCCACCGCCTGAGCCGCAATATCCAAGGTAGGCAACAGCTTTGACCGGGCGGCAACCGAAGCGACAAAGAATTCGCCGTCCCGGCGCACCTCGATCTGCGCCGCAGGCGGAGCAATACGCCGGGCAACGTCGATAGCCGAACGTTCGTCACCTCGCGCGGCCAGTCGAGCGGCCTCACGGGCGGCGTCGATACAGCGCAACTGCATGGACACCGCCGTGAGACCGGCCAGGCACAGCACCAGCACCACGACCAGGGTGGCGAGGGCCAGAGCCGCTTCGACAGTGCTCGACCCGGCACTCGACGCTAAGCCTTGGTGCTGAGCGCGCGACCGATGATGTGGTTCAGCGCCGACACCACCGAGTCGCCGGTGACGACGGTGTAGAGGATGGCGCCGAAAGCCGCCGCGGCGATGGTCCCGATGGCGTACTCGACGGTGGACATGCCGGACTCGTCGGTCACCAGCAGCGCCATACGTGCCGCGATCACCTGAAATATGTTGGCCACCAATGCATTCCTTTCGTTGCGACTTCACATCAGACCCGAGTCAAGTACTTTTCCGGCCAACCCGGCCACCACTGGGACAAGGCCCAGACACACGAAGGCCGGCAGAAAGCACAGACCCAGCGGACCGGCGATCAGCACCCCGGCGCGTTGAGCGGCCGCGGCGGCCGCATGCGCGGCGTCGTGGCGAGACTGGGCGGCCAGTTCGGCGACACCGTCGGCCAGCGCGGCACCCGAGGACGCCGAACGCCGCGCCAGCCGCAGCAGCGCATCGAGATGCGCGTCAGCGGAGCCGGGCGGCGAGTCCGGCGGTAGCGACCAGGCGACCGACGGGTCGGCCCCTAACGTCAACAAGTCGGCGGCGCGGAACAACAGCTGCGCCAGTCGCGGCGGCGCCGAGGGGGCCGTCGCCGCCGCGGCGGCCGACACCGCCATGCCCGCGGCCAGGCACACCGCCAGCACGTCGAGGCTGGATGCGAACGCCAGCGGATCCCGGGCCTGCGCCGGCCGCGACAGCGTCCGCCTTCCGCGAGACGGCATCCCCGCGCGCGCCCGAACGACCGTCGGGCCGACTCCGGCCAACAACGCCGCAGCCAGCAACACCGCCGCGGTACTCATGGCGCAACTCGATCCGTAATTCGGTCCGACCACAACAGTCCCGCGCAGACCAGCGCAACACCGACCACCAACAGCCATCCGCCCGCATGCCCGTCCAGCATGAAGCTCACCGGTCGCGCCCCGATAAGCTGACCGAGCAACACCCCGAGCAGGGGCAGGACCGACAGAATGTTGGCGGTGGCACGCGCGCCGGCCAACTCCGACGCCACGCTTGCGGAAAAGCGTTGCCGCTCAACAATGTCGCGCTGTGCGGCCCGCATCAAGGAAGCGATCGCTAGGCCATGCTCACTGCCCAGCCGCCAGTACACGGCGAGTCGCTCCCAGTGCGCGGGCAGAGCCGACATCCGGGCCGCCGCGCACAAACCGCCGGTGACGTCGGCACCCAGTCGAGCGCGTGCCGCCACGGCGCGCATGGATGCGGCAACCGCACCCTCGGTTTCGTCGGCGGCGGTGCCGAACGCGCGCACCGGATGCAGACCGACCCGTAATTCGCCGACCAGCACATCGAGCGCGGCTTCCAGGGACTGGCCTTCCTCCCTACCGCGCCGATCGCGGCGGCGACGAACGAAACGCAGGCTCGCGGTAGCGCCGATCACCGCGGCAGCCAAGACGCTCGTCACAGGCAACACCACGACGGCACCCACCACGACACAGGCACCGACCGGCACAAGCCACCGTGCCCGCAGCGGCCCGGGTCGACACTCACGACGAAGGACGAGCCGGCGCCGCGACGACGACGGCCACAGCAGCAGCGCCGAAGCGCACATCAGCGTTGCCACCACGACGCCGTTCATGCTGACGTCCGGCTTTGCAGCATGCTGCGCAAATCAGCTGCGCCATCGGCCATTCCGCATTCGGCATGCCACGCCGGCACCGCCTGGACCAGGCCTCTGTCGCTTCGGCGCAGTATGGCGATCTCCGTCAGCCGGCGTCGGCCGGCCTGATCGCGCGTGACGTGCAGCAGCACCTGGACCGCCGCGGCCAGCTGACTGTGCAACGCCGCCCGGTCCAGGCCGCCGAGCGCGCCCAACGCCTCCAACCGGGCGGGAACCTCGCCGGGCTTGTTGGCATGCACGGTTCCTGCGCCTCCGTCATGGCCGGTGTTCAACGCGGCCAGCAGGTCCACCACCTCGGCTCCCCTGACCTCCCCGACGACGATGCGGTCGGGCCGCATCCGAAGTGCCTGCCGAACCAGTTGGCGCATGGTGACCTCACCGGCACCTTCGACGTTCGCGCATCGGGCGACGAGCTTGACAAGGTGCGGATGCCGGGGAGCCAGCTCGGCGGCGTCTTCGACACAGACGATCCGCTCGGCGCCGGAGACGGTGCCCAGCATGGCAGCCAGCAGGGTTGTCTTTCCGGCGCCGGTACCTCCAGACACCAGGAACGCCAGGCGTGCGGCGATGATCTCGGCGACCAGATCGGCGGCCTGCGGCGCGATCGCGCCTGCGGCGGCCAGCGCCGTCAGATCTTGCGTGGTGGGCCGCAGTACCCGCAGTGACAAGCAGGTGCCCTCGGCCGCCACCGGCGGCAACACCGCGTGCAGGCGTACCGTCAACCCGGCGGCGCCGATCCCGCTGAGCTGCCCGTCCACCCATGGTTGCGCGTCGTCGAGCCGACGACCCGCGGCCAGCGCCAGCCGTTGCGCCAATCGCCGCACCGCCGCCTCGTCGGCGAATCGAATCTCACTGCGCCGCAGACCGTTTCCGTCGTCAACCCACACCGCGTCGGGTGCCGTGACCAGGACGTCGGTGGTGCCGTCGGCACCTAGCAGGGGCTCGAGAATGCCGGCACCGGTCAGTTCGGTCTGCAGCACTCGAAGGTTGGCGAGCACCTCGGTGTCACCGAGTATCCCGCCGGATTCGGCGCGGATCGCCGCGGCGACAACGTGGGGACGCAGCGGAGCGGACTCGGTGGCCAGCCGCTCGCGGACCCGTTCGATCAGCGATCCGGTCACGCGGCCCTGCCGTTCAGCCCGCTCTGCGGATGTCCCAGCGCCGCCAGGACCTGCCGGGCCGCCGCGGCCAGCGCCGATCGCCGTCGCAATCGAAGGCCACCGTGTTCCAATTGCCCGGCGAGGCGCGGCTGGGCTCGCATCGACGCCAGCAGCGGGACGCGGGCGATGTCGGCGACCTCCACTGCTCGCAATCCACCCGGTGACGGCCCGCGCACGACCAACCCCAGGTTGGGGTTGATCGCGGTCAGCACCGGAACGATCGCGGCGGTGGCCGCGCAGGCCCTGACATCGCTGGGGCAGACGAGGACGACGAGGTCGGCGGTGTCCAACGCGGCGTGGCTGGCGTCGGTCATCCGGCGGGGCAGATCGCAGACGACGACGACTCCGCCGCGCCGGCCGGCGTCAACGACCGCTTCCACCGGTGCGGCATCCAATTCGCAACTGCCGCGGGTGCCCGAGAGCATGCTGATCCCCCGATGTCGCGGCAAGGCCTCACATACCGCCGACCAATGCAGCCGGCCGCCCTGTAAAGCCAGGTCGGGCCAGCGCACACCGGGTGCTGATTCGCCGCCTACCAGCAGATCGATGCCGCCTCCCCACGAATCGAGGTCCACCAGCAATGCCTGGGCGGCACCATGGGCCAAGGCGACCGCGAACAGCGAGGCCCCGGCACCCCCACATCCTCCGATGACGGCGACGACTTTCCCGCGGATGCCCTCGTCGCGCGCTGATGCGGCGGCGTCGGCGAGTTCGCGGATCAGTTCGTGTTCTTGCTCGGGCATCCGCAGCACCCGCTCGGCGCCGACGGCGATGGCCGCCGCCCAGGTGGCCGTGACAGGTTCGCCGCCGGCCAGCACCGAGACGTGGGCACGCCGCGGCAGGGCAATCCGGCCGCAACGCTCGGCGGCCGCTTGGTCGAGCACCACTGCGGCCGCCGCGGACCAGGCCTTTCTGGTCACCGAACCGCTGTGAACGACCCGAACTCCCACGGCTGCGGCGATCCGGTCCAGCTCGTCGCGCAGTTCACCGGCGGTCACCATCGCCAACACTCCGGGGCCAAGGGATTGGGTCACCCCCCTACCCTGCGAGGCCGCCGCTGTTGCACACCAGTCCCAAAGTGCAATCTGTGGATAGAGACGCGGCTGTGCACAATTACGCCGGCTGCCCGCTCACATCGAACTCGGAGGACCCGGACGGGACGTTTCGCGAAGATCTCCGCAACGTGTAGCGAGCCCGGCTCAGCGCTGCGTCACACAGATTTTGCCCCAGAAAAGGGGACGACCCCCGCCAGGGGGGAGGAGGCGGAGGTCGTCGTGCTTCAGCCCCGGGGGGTCGGGCTGATGCACCCTCGGCTCAGGGCCGAGTAATGCTTACTATACACATGCCAGATGGCATTCACGCAAGTAATTGCACACGCGAAAAAATACCGCCTGAGCCGGGTAAACGTGGTGGCCAAAGCGACAACGTTTGTTACCATCGGCCCCTTCCGGCACAGGATCACGGCGTGCCGGGCGCCAACCTATGCTGGATTGGTGACCGTCTCCGACCAGGCCGCCCCGCAGCAAACTTCACCCCAATCACCCGACGCGCCGCCTCCACAGGTGCGCACCGCCGCTTTCTTCGACCTGGACAAGACCATCATCGCCAAGTCCAGCACACTGGCGTTCAGCAAACCCTTCTTCGCGCAGGGGCTGCTGAACCGCCGCGCCGTGCTCAAGTCCAGCTATGCGCAGTTCATCTTCCTGCTCTCCGGCGCCGACCATGACCAGATGGACCGCATGCGTATCCACATGACCAACATGTGCACCGGCTGGGACGTGGAACAGGTGAAGTCGATCGTCAACGAGACGCTGCACGACATCGTCACTCCGCTGGTCTTCGCCGAAGCCGCCGACCTCATCGCCGCCCACAAGCTGTGCGGCCGTGACGTCGTGGTGGTCTCCGCCTCGGGCGAGGAGATCGTGGCGCCGATCGCCCGCGCTCTGGGTGCCACTCATGCGATGGCCACCCGGATGGTCGTCGAAGATGGTAAGTACACCGGTGAGGTCGCGTTCTACTGCTACGGCGAGGGCAAGGTGCAGGCGATCCGCGAGCTGGCCTCCCGTGAGAGCTACCCGCTGGAACACTGCTACGCCTACTCCGACTCGATCACCGACCTGCCGATGCTCGAGGCCGTGGGCCACCCCTCGGTGGTCAACCCCGATCGCGGATTGCGGAAACTAGCCATCGAGCGCGGTTGGCCGGTGTTGTCATTCTCCCGGCCGGTGTCCCTGCGCGACCGTATCCCGGCGCCGTCGGGGGCGGCGATCGCCACCACTGCCGCGGTGGGAGTCAGTGCGCTGGCCGCCGGAGCAGTCAGCTACGCGCTGCTGCGCCGCTTCGCTTTTTGACCCCGGCGACCGTGCGGCACTGGTGTCCCAGTTTCACCAATCGTCCCGGTAGCAAACACGTTGAGCCACGATCAAAAGTTGTCACGGAATTTTCACGCAATTAGGCCTTGCTGTGGTCAGGGTCTAGTAGTAGAAATGGAGTCACGGAAGCCCGGTGAGGCCAAGGTCGATCCGGAAGAGAAGGTTCGTTCTCCCGACCCGGGCACCCAGCACGGTTCCCGGCACCCACGCGGAGTCATAGCCGCGATAATGGCAGAAGTGTTGCGGGCCTGCGTAATTGCGAAGTGCAGACGGTGGCGACGGTCCTTTGGGTGGGGCTGCAGCCGGATGCGTCGCAAAAGCGCCGAGGCCAACCCACGCAGCCCCGAAATGCACGCTTGGTAACCGAGAACCGTGTTGGCGGGCGGCGATTCGAATCCTTCGGTCGCCGCCCGCTTCGCATTTCTGCGAACAATTTGCTTTTGTAGTCCCGCCAGCTATCTGCGGGGCATTGCCTCGGCGATCGATAGTGCCTCGTGCGCCCCGGCTGTCAGCGCCCGGCAACACAGCACCAGCCAGGCCGCCACACCGTCGGGCGTGCCCTCGGCGAAGCTGCGCGCGGTGTCACGGTAGCGCGCGGGTTGCCGCATCCAACTCACCTCCGGCACCCCGAGGCCGTGCGGGTCCAGTCCCGTGGCGATCGTCACCAGCCGCGACACCGCGCGCGCCACCACGCCATCGGCATGGCCAAAGGGCTTGAGCGTCAATAGTTCTGCATGCGCGACCGAGGCGACCACCGGCGCCGACGCCCGCGTGGGCCGAGTCATCACCGCTGCGAGCAACTCCAGGCGAGGCCCGATCGCGGAGTCGGCCCGTGGACGGCCCAACATGTCGTCGTCGACCAGGCCGGCGGCCGCCAACGTGTGCAAGCGGGCCAGTGCCTGCAGCGGCGCCTTCTGCCACACACCGACCAGCGGGCCGCCGCCGCCCTCCAGCGCCTGCGCCACCCGCAGCGCTCCCCCGAACACGGGATCGCCGACCGCACCAGCCTCGGCCAGGTCGTCCAGCCGTGCCGGACCCCCGTCGAGCACCGAGGAAGCCCGCGCCGCCCGCAGCGCCGCCTCGGCGGCGGTCACCGGCCACCCCCGCAGGTTGGCCCGGTGCCGGTGGGCGCGGCCCAGCGCCGCACGGGCGCGATCGCTGGCGTCGGCAACGCCGGGCAAGTCCATCAACGCAGCCAGCGGGTCAGCCGTCACAGTTTCCAACCTAACGGGACGCCGCCCCGGCCCCGGGAATGGCCTCCAGCAACTGCCGGGTGTATTCGTGGCGTGGCCGGGCGAAGACTTCTTCGGTGGTGGCGTGTTCGACCGCTCGGCCGGCGCGCATCACCAGCACGTCGTCGGAGACCTGCCGGATGACGGCCAGATCGTGACTGATGAACAAGTACGTCAAACCCCGGTCAGCTTGCAGCTCGGCCAGCAGATCCAAAATTTGGGCCTGCACCACCACGTCGAGCGCCGAGACCGCCTCGTCGCACACCAACACCTCGGGCCGCAGCGCCAACGCGCGGGCGATCGCGACGCGTTGGCGCTGACCGCCCGACAGCTCGCGCGGCAGCCGGTCCAGCACCGATGACGGCAGCGCCACCTGGTCGAGCAACTCACGCACCGCCCGCCGACGCTGTCCCCGGTCACCAACCCGGTGGATGCGCAATGGCTCCTCGATGCAGCGAAACACCGAGTACCGGGGATCCAGGCTGCTGTAGGGGTTCTGGAACACCGGCTGCACCCGCCGGCGAAATGCGAACGCGCGGTCCCGGTCCAGCCGGTCGATCTGGTCGCCGTCGAAGACCACCGTGCCCGACGTCGGTTGCAGCAGACCGAGCACCATGCGCGCCAGGGTGGACTTGCCCGATCCGGATTCGCCGACGACGGCCAACGTGCTTCCCCGCCGCAGCCGAAACGACACCGAGTCGACGGCACGGAACTCCGCTCGCCGCCAGGGCACGCCCCGCACCTGGGGGTAGGTTTTGGTCAGTTCCGAGACGACGACGAGGTCGTCGGAATGGCTGGCCAGCTGCGGCCGGTTCGGTGCCGGCTGTCGCGCCGTCAGCGACGGAGCGGCGGCCACTAGCCGTCGGGTGTACTCGTGTTGGGGATCACGCAGAATCCCCTGTGCCGCACCGGATTCCACAACTACACCGCGGTTGACGACCACCACCGACTCGGCCCGCTCGGCCGCCAGCGCCAGATCGTGGGTGATCAGCAGCAGCGCGGTGCCCAGTTCGTCGGTGAGGCGCTGCAGATGGTCGAGGACCTGACGCTGCACGGTCACGTCGAGCGCCGACGTCGGCTCGTCCGCGATCAGCAGCCGCGGCCGCCCCGCCAACCCGATGGCGATCAATGCCCGCTGACACATGCCGCCGGACAACTGGTGCGGATAACGCTTGGCTTGCCTGGCCGGATCCGGCATGCCGGCCTGGCCGAGCAGCTCCATCGCCCGCCGTCGTGCATCGCGGCCGGCGGTGTTGGCCCGCAACGCCTCCCGGATCTGAAAGCCGACCTTCCAGACCGGATTGAGGTTGGTCATCGGGTCTTGGGGGACGTAGCCGATCTCCCGGCCGCGGATGGTCCGCATGACCCGCCGGTCCGACGACGTGATGTCGCGCCCGTCGAAAAGGATGCGGCCGGCGGTGATTCGCCCACCGGACGCCAGCAGCCCCAGGATAGCGGCGGCCAGCGTGGACTTGCCCGATCCCGATTCGCCCACCACCGCAACGGTTCGTCCCGCAACGACGGTCAAGTCGATGCCGCGCAGCACCGGGTCGTCCGCGCCGAACCTGACTTCCAAACCCTCGACCGACAGCAACGGCGGTCCCCCCGCGCTCATGCCCGCCACGCCCGCGAGGCCGGATCCAGGGCGTCCCGCAACGCGTCGCCCATCAGCATGAAAGCCAGCACCGTAATCGCCAGCGCACCAGCCGGATAGAACAGGATTGGCGAACCGGCCCGCAGCCGCATCTGCGCGACATTGATATCGCCGCCCCACGACACCACCGACGTCGGCAAGCCGACCCCAAGGTAGGACAGCGTGGCCTCGGTGACGATGAAGATGCCCAGCGCGACCGTGGCTACCGCGATCACCGGACCGATCGCATTCGGCAGCGCGTGCCGCAACAGGGTCTGAAAGCGACTCAGCCCCAGTGCTTTCGCGGCGAGCACATAGTCGCTGCCGCGCACCTCGAGCACCGAACCTCGGGCCACTCTGGCGATTTGGGGCCAACCGAACAGCGCCAGGATGGCGATCACCGTCCACACCGTGCGGTGAGGCATGACCTGCATGAGCACGATCGCGGCCAGCAGCAACGGTAATCCGAAGAACACGTCGGTGATCCGCGAGATCACCGCGTCCAGCCAGCCGCCGTAGAAGCCGGCCAGCGCACCCAGCGCGGTGCCCACGACGAATACCGCGAAGGTGGCGCCCAGTCCAACCAGGACCGATGCCCGCGCTCCGTAGACGGTGCGCGCGTAAATGTCGTGGCCTTGCAGATCGGTGCCGAACCAGTGCGCCGCCGACGGACCAAGCATGCTCTGGCTGGGATCGGCGTAGGTGGGGTCGGCCGCGGTGAACCAACCCGGAAACGCCGCGACGACGAGAATGAGCAGGATCAGGGCGGCGGCGGCGACGAACTTCGGTCGCCGGCGCAGCCGGCGCCAGGTGTCGAGCCAAAACCGGCCGGGCTCAGCCATATCGGATCCGCGGGTCCAGGGCGGCATACAGCAGGTCGACCGCCAGATTGGTGATCAGATAGATGACCACCAGCACCGTCACGATCGACACCACCGTGGGCGCTTCCTGTCGGGTGACTGCCTGATACAGCACGCCGCCAACGCCATGGATGTTGAAGATGCCTTCGGTCACAATGGCTCCGCCCATCAGCGCACCCAGATCCGCGCCGAGGAACGTGACCACCGGGATCAACGAGTTGCGCAGGATGTGCACCGCCACCACCCGTGGCCGTGACAACCCCTTGGCGGTGGCGGTGCGAACGTAATCCGCGTCGGCGTTGGCGGCCACCGCCGAACGGGTCAGCCGCACCACATACGCGAAAGACACGGCGCCCAACACGATCCCGGGCAACAACAGCCGGCCGAACGTCGCCCGCCCCCCTACCGTCACCGGCGCCAGCCCAAGCTTCACGCCGAACAGGAACTGCGCGAGAAAGCCGAGCACGAATATCGGGACCGCGATAATGATGAGCCCGGCGATCAGCACCGAGGCGTCGAACAGCCCGCCCTGGCGCAGGCCGGCGATCACGCCAAAGCCGATGCCCAGCACCGCCTCCACCGCCAGCGCGATCAACGCCAGCCTGATAGTGACCGGAAACGCGTGCGCCAGAACGGAACTGACCGGAAGACCGGAATAGGCGCGGCCCAAATCGCCGTGCAGCACACCGCCCAGGTAGCGAAGGTACTGCACGATGAACGGGTCGTCGAGGTGATAGCGGGCGCGCAGCTGCGCGGCCACGGCGGGAGTCAGCGGCCGGTCACCGGCCATCGCGGCCAGCGGGTCACCCGGCAGCAGGAACACCATGGCGTAGATCAGCAGCGTCGCGCCGAGAAACACCGGCACCATCGCCGCGATCCGCCGCACCAGGTACCAACCCATGTCAAGCCTTGACGATGTTCTCGTAGTCGGGCAGACCATTCCAGGTGACGCGCACATTGCTGACCTCGGCCGACCACCCGACGACGGCGATGTTGTCCCACAACGGAACAACGGGCATGTCGTGTAACAGGATTCGCTGTGCGTCGTTGACCAGCACCTCGGCCTCGCGCAGGGTGGGCGCGGCTTCGGCTCTGGCCAGCGCCGCGTCGAATTCGCTGCTGGAGTAGCCGACGTCGTTGGAGCCGGCGCCGGTGGTGTACAACGGCGCGAGAAACTCGATCATCGAGGGATAGTCGCCTTGCCAGCCGGCGCGGAAAGCAGTGTCGATGCTGCGGTTGGTGATCTGGGTGCGAAATCCCGCGAAGGTTGGCTGCGGGGCGCCGACGGCGTCGATGCCCAGCACGTTCTTGATGCTGTTGGCCACCGCGTCGACCCACTCCTGGTGGCCGCTGTCGGCGTTGTAGGCGATGGCGTATCGGCCGGTCCACGGCGAAATCGCGTCGGCTTGGGCCCAAAGCTGGCGGGCCCGTCCGGGATTGAAGTCCAAGGCATCGTTACCCGGGATGTCCGGGTCGAATCCCGGCAGCGAGCGGGCGGTGAAATCGCGGGCCGGGCTGCGGGTTCTGTTGAAGATGTTCTGGCAGATCTGCGGGCGGTTGATGGCCGCCGACAAGGCCAACCGGCGCAGCCGGCCCTCCTCTCCGCCAAAGTGCGGCAGCCGCAACGGCGTGTCCAGGGACTGGTTGACCGCAGCCGGCCCGCTGGTGGCATGGTCCCCCAGGTCACGCTTGTAGATCGTCAATGCGCTGGACGGAATCGTGTCCAGCACATCGAGATTGCCGGACAACAGGTCCGAATAGGCGGTGTCGAGGTTGGCGTAGAACTCGAACCGCAGACCCTTGTTTCGAGGTTGCCGGTTGCCGTGATAGTCGGGGTTGGGCACCAGATCGATCTTGACGTTGTGTTCCCACGAGTCGCCGTCAGCCAACTTGTAGGGGCCGTTGCCGATCGGATTGCGGCCGAACGCCGCCATGTCACGAAATGCCGTGTCGGGCAGTGGATAGAACGAGCTGTGACCCAGTCGCAACACGAAGTCGACGGTCGGCGCCTTGAGCCGCACGCTGAACTCGAGGTCGTTGAGCACCCGCAACCCGGACATGGTGGTCCGTTTCGCATCGCCGGCGGCCACCTCGTCGTATCCCTCGATCGGGCTGAAAAACTGCTGCTGCAGTTGGGCGTTGGCGGCCAAGGCGCCGTAATTCCAGGCGTCGACGAACGAGTGGGCCGTCACCGGTGAGCCGTCGGTGAACTTCCAACCCGGTTTGAGGACGATGCGGTAGTTGACGTTGTCGGTGGTTTCGATGGACCGGGCGACCTCCGGAGACGGCTTGCCGGTGGCGTCGTAGGACATCAGGCCGGCGAACAGCCGATCGAGGATGCGGCCGCCGTTGCTGTCGTTGGTACCGGTGGGGATCAGCGGGTTGGGCGGCTCCCCACCGTTGACCAGCACCACATCGGGGCTCAGCAGGCCACCGCCACACGCGGTCACACCGGCGGCCAGCAGCAGCACGGAGGCTGCTGAGGCTAGCCAGGCCAGCGCGGCGCGCAACATGACAGCGACCCTAAGGCCTGACCGATTCGCTGCCTTGACCGTGCCCGCTCAAATCAAGTGGCGGAGACGGGCCGCCAGCGCAAGATCGTCGCGAAACTGGTCGAGGTTACTGAGGGTGTACATACCGTCGATCTGCTTGTTGGTCCACAGAAAATGAATGCGACGCAGGTCAGCTTGACGCGACTTCCAGCCGATCCCGTCGATCACGGCCATGATGCACTGGGTAGGCAGACGCACGTCGGCCATCTCCTCGATTTCTCGAACGGCGTCGGTGAGCTTGCTGCCGGTGGAGTCGAAGCTCGCGGCCACCGCAATGTCGGCGTGATAGCACTCAGGCTGACAGTGGCCTGACGGATACTTCCGGCTTCCGGTGTGGAAGCAGTGGGATCGACACGTGCGGTCAGACGACCAAGCGAGTCCAAATAGGCTTCAAAAGAGATCGGTTCATTCATGCATTGCGTCCGACGAAAACGTATTCCCTGACATCACGTCGGGATGCCGCCGGGTGTGTTCCGAGGCTGTACTTGTGATCGATTGCAATGATCTCTACCGACGGCTTGACCTTGCCAAGCAGGTCCACAATGCGCGCCGCGTCCGGTATAGCGTTGGAGGAGTATGACAAAACGATCGCCCCAGCGTGCTCGAAGTGTTCGAAAGTACGCAATAAAGCGTCTTCGATCGTCCGCTTGTATGCGAAAGGGGTGAACTGCTTCTTCAGCTTCTTGGTAGTGGTTTCTTCCATGATGGTGAGTCCGCGCCAATACACGCTCAGCCCTTCGAGGAAGTGGTAGCGCTTGATGTAGTCATTGTCGTCACTGGGCGGAGCGTACGGCGGATCGAGGTAGACCAGGTCGGCTTTCGTGTCCGGAATGTCGAAAACGTCGCCGCAAATCGCTCGGCTTCGGTGCTTATTGCTAAACACCGTCGCGTTGTATTCGGCAGCTCGCTCGCGAAAGTATTCTCGCAGAGACAACCTGAGGTCGCGGCGACCGTCCGCGTAACGAGTTGCGTCGGTAAATGTGAATACTCCACGCGGCTGCCTACGAGCAGCCGATAAGACGAGCGTGCTATCGCCAGGTCTCGACGGTAGCCGCGGAGCATATCGATGTGCGAGCAGGCCGAGTCGAGGAACCTGCGATCCGCCGGCGTGAAATACAGTCCGTCGAACCGAGACTGGATGAAGTCGCGGTCATCAGCCGGCGGCCCGCAGATTTGGTCGATCAGCTCCTCCTCGAGTCGCACCGAGGAATTCTGTACCGTTGCCCGGGCGATTATCGCCGGAAAGTTCAAGAAATCGTTTGATGTGACCCGATAGCCTTGGGCTTTGAGCAGATAGGAAACGACGCCCGACCCAGAGAAGCCGTCCACAGCGGTGGTGCCACCGAGCCGGGCAAAGACGCGCTCCAAATGCGGCAGCAAGCGATACTTCGATCCCCTGTACCGCAGCCGCGGAAAAGTCTGGGCCTTGATCAAGCTGCCCGGCACGGCCGGCGGGGACGGTGTCAGAGAAGACAACTCTGAATCGAAGGCCACCCGAATCTCCCTCTGCGTCTCCCCAGGCACAGACGTATCTGCACTTGGCATCGTGCCACCAGTGACAGATACACCCGTGGACCGACAGACCGCGGGAGATACGGCCCGGCCCCGCTGATCGTCTGGGAAGGCGCCAGGTACCCCGTTCCGGCAATCTGACACGCTCGCACCGCCGTTACCGAATAATCGTCGACGTGCCCGAACCTCACCTGCGCTGCACCCGCGAACTCGTCGCATTCGCCTTGACCGCGACAAGCGCCCTAGCGTGCCCGCCGGCTGCGGCCGCGCCGGCCGATCAGCCACCCCCGTGCTCGGCGGGGCAGCTGATAGTCAGCGCCGGTCAACCCCAGGCCGCCGTGGGCCACCGCGCCATCACGCTGACCTTCGCGCTCGCCGACGACGCCATGCCGTGCACGCTCACCGGCTATCCCGACGTCGACTCGGGTGCGGGCGGTCCGCTCATTTATGCCGAGCACACGCTGCGCGGCTACCTGGGCGGCCTACCGGCAAACGTCGGCGTCCCACCGACGGTCACCCTGACGCAATCGCAACCGGCGCAGGCCATTGTGGAAGGCACCGCCATCGACGGCAACGGCAATCCCTGCCCCACCTACACCGAGCTACGCGTAACTCCCCCGGGCGCCGCCAGCGCCGTCACGGTGCCGACCGGCATCGAGGCCTGCCAATTGCAGGTTCACCCGGTCGTTCTAGGCTCGCAAGAGTGACCGAGACCGCCGCCGAAGTCCCGTCCTGTTACCCGCCGCCGCAACACTTCGTCGAGCAGGCGAACGCCCGCGAGGAGCTGTACCGCGCGGCCGAGGAAGACCGCCTTGGGTTTTGGGCCAAGCAGGCCGACCTGCTGTCCTGGGCGACGCCGTTCACCGAGGTCCTGGACTGGTCCGATGCCCCGTTCGCCAAATGGTTCGTCGGCGGCAAACTCAACGTCGCCTACAACTGCCTGGACCGCCACGTCGAAGCCGGCCAGGGCGACCGGGTCGCCATCTACTGGGAGGGCGAGCCCACCGATCATCGCCGCACCCTGACGTATTCGGAGCTGCTGACCCAGGTGTGCAAGGCGGCCAACGCGCTCACCGGCCTCGGCCTGGTCGCCGGCGACCGCGTGGCCATCTACATGCCGTTGGTCCCCGAGGCCGTGATCGCCATGCTGGCGTGCGCTCGGCTGGGCATCATGCACACCGTCGTCTTCGGCGGTTTCACCGCGCACGCACTGCGCGCCCGGATCGCCGATGCCCAGGCCAAGGTGCTGATCACCACCGACGGACAGTACCGGCGCGGCAAGCCGATGCCGCTCAAGGACGCCGCCGACGAGGCGGTCAACGACCCCGACAGCCCGGTCGAACACGTTGTGGTGGTGCGGCGCACCGGAATTGACGTGGCCTGGAACGACGATCGCGACCTGTGGTGGCACGACGTCGTCGACCCCGCCGCAGCCGAACACACGCCGGAAGCGTTCGACTCCGAGCAGCCGCTGTTCCTGCTCTACACGTCGGGCACCACCGGCAAGCCCAAGGGCATCCTGCATACCACCGGCGGCTATCTGACCCAGAGCTGCTACACGATGCACACCATTTTCGACGTCAAGCCGGAGACTGACGTGTTCTGGTGCACCGCCGACATCGGCTGGGTCACCGGCCACACCTACGGCGTCTACGGACCGCTGTCCGCCGGTATCACCGAGGTCCTCTACGAGGGCACACCGAATACCCCCGACGAGCACCGGCATTTCCAGATCATCGAAAGATACCGTGTCACAATCTATTACACCGCGCCGACACTGATCCGGACGTTCATGAAATGGGGTCGTGAAATCCCCGACGTCCACGACCTGTCCAGCCTGCGGCTGCTCGGCTCGGTCGGCGAACCGATCAACCCCGAGGCGTGGCGCTGGTACCGCGACGTCATCGGCGCGGGCCGGGTCCCGGTGGTGGACACCTGGTGGCAGACCGAGACCGGCTCGGCGATGATCTCGCCGCTTCCCGGTGTCGCCGCGGCCAAGCCCGGGTCGGCGATGACACCGCTGCCCGGCATCTCGGCCAAGATCGTCGACGACCACGGCGATCCGCTGCAACCGGACACCGATGGCGACGAGCACGTGACCGGTTATCTCGTTTTGGACCAGCCGTGGCCGTCGATGCTGCGCGGTATCTGGGGTGATCCGGCGCGCTACCACTACGCCTACTGGTCGAAATTCGCCGACAAGGGCTATTACTTCGCCGGGGACGGCGCGCGCATCGATCCCGATGGCGCGATCTGGATTCTGGGCCGCATCGACGACGTAATGAACGTGTCCGGGCACCGCATCTCCACCGCCGAGGTGGAATCGGCGCTCGTCGGCCATTCCGGGGTGGCCGAGGCGGCCGTGGTCGGGGTTACCGACGAGACCACTACCCAGGCCATCTGCGCGTTCGTCGTGCTCCGGGCCAACTACGAACCGCACGACGGGACCGCCGAAGAATTGCGCTCCGAAGTGGCCCGGGAGATCTCGCCGATCGCCCGGCCCCGTGAGGTCCATGTGGTGCCGGAACTCCCCAAGACCCGCAGCGGCAAAATCATGCGCCGGCTGCTGCGCGATGTCGCCGAAAACCGGGAACTGGGTGACACGTCGACGCTGTTGGATCCCGGTGTATTCGACGCGATCCGGGCAGCGAAGTAGTTCGGCCCGGGATCGGGACCACCAAGCCGCCGCGGTTTTAACGGGATGCCAGATCGAGTTCGGTGATTGACGACAACCGCCGCTGCGGGCAGGCCGTCACCAGCGTCAACAGCCTTTCCAACTGCTCGATGACGGTCTCGATAACCGTAGGGCTGAAGAGGGCGGTGCGATATTCAACCACCCCGCTGATCCCGGCGGGCTCACCGGTATCGTTGAATTGTTCGGTCAGCGACAACAAGAAATTCATTCGCGCGGTTTTCGTGTGCACCGAAACAGGGGTGATGTCCAACTCGCCCAATACGAGCTCGGCGGGCTTGTTGTTCTGCCAGGCCAGCACGACTTGAGTCAGCGGCCCCGGGGGTGCCGAGCGAGCGGCGTTGATCCGCTCGACGAGAAATCCATAGGGCATGTCCTGATGGTCGAACGCTTCCAGGCCGCGGGTGCGCACCTGTGCTAGCAAGTGTGCGAAGTCGAGGTCACCGGTCACCTCGGTGCGCAGCAACATGATGTTGACGAAGATGCCGACCAAATCATCGAGTCTCGGATGGCCGCGACCAGCGACCACTATGCCCATAACGATGTCGTTGCGGCCGGTAAGTAGGCCCAGCAGGGCAGTCAAGCCCGCTTGGACGACCATGAAGCTGGTGGCGCGGTGCTCTCGGGCCACTTGCATAATCTGGCGGTGCAATGCGGCCGGCCACTGCACAACGACCGTGTCGCCACGATTGTCGTACGAAGTGGCGCCGGGTTGGGGCGACAACTCGAGAGGCGGGGGCATACCCGCAAGCGTTTCCTCCCAGTAGCGAAGGTCCGCGGCGATCATGCTGTCGGGATCTTCCGGATCACCCAGGTATGCGCGTTGCCACAGGGCGAAATCGATGTATTGGATGGGCAACGGTTCCCAGGAGGGGATCTGCCCGGCACATCGACTGCGATAGGCGAGGCTGAGATCGGCCGCCAGCGGGGCCAGTGACCAGCCGTCAACGGCGATATGGTGCAGCACGAGAACCAACACGTTTTGGTCGTCGGCCACGCGATATAGCCGGGTTCGTAGCGGCATTTCAGCGGCGATGTCAAAGTGGTGGCAGGCTTGGGCGGCGACAACTTCGCGGAGCCGATCGGGCGTCCACGCGGTGGCATCGACGACTTCCCAGCACACCTGCGCCTCTTCAACCGGCAATACGACCTGATGCGGAACGCCGTCTACGGCGGGATAAACGGTGCGCAAGGGTTCATGACGACTCACCACATCGGCTAAGGCTTGTCGCAACGCCTCCGTGTTGAGCGGGCCGTGCAACTCGTACACCCAGGGGATGTTGAACACAGCCGACGGGCCCTGCGACTGGATGATGGTCCACATGCGGTGCTGGGCAAGGGATAACGGCACCTTCTCAGGCCGCTCAACCGCCACCAGAGGCAGCGACGCAGCCGATCCGGCGTTAATATGCGGCGTCAGTTCGGCGACCGTCGGGGCATCAAACAACACCCGCACGGACAGGTCTGCGCCCAGAGCGGTGTTGACTGCTGCGACCACTCGCATCGCCAGCAACGAATCGCC
Organism: Mycobacterium gastri; assembly: GCF_002102175.1. Taxonomy (GTDB): domain Bacteria; phylum Actinomycetota; class Actinomycetes; order Mycobacteriales; family Mycobacteriaceae; genus Mycobacterium; species Mycobacterium gastri. Next base: position 22,757 of record NZ_LQOX01000096.1, read on the forward strand.
GCCCAGGTCGAAGAATGATTGGTCAGCGCCGACGCGTTGCAGGCCGAGGACCCCCGCGTAGATTCCGGCCACGATTTCGGCCACCGGTGTCGTCGGCGCCTGGTACCGGTCAGCGGTGTGGTCCGGAATGGGCAGCGCGGCAACGTCGAGTTTCCCGTGGACTGTCACCGGCAACTGCCTGAGCGTCATGATGGCTGCCGGAACCATGTAATGGGGCAGGCGGTCTTTCAGCCCGGCGCGGACTACGTTCGGGTCGGCCGCGCCGGTGATGTAGCCCACCAGACGTTTCTCGCCGACACGGTCTTCGCGTGCGATGACGGCCGCATGCTCCACTCCCGGTGACTGCGCTAGCGCAGTGGCGATCTCGGCAGGCTCGATGCGGTAGCCGCGGATCTTCACCTGTTCGTCGGAGCGACCCTTGTAGTGCAGTTGGCCATCAGCGCCCCAACAGGCCAGATCGCCGGTGCGGTACATACGGCTTCCCGCCGCTGAAGTTCCGCCGAATGGGCACGCCACAAAACGTGACGCCGTCAACCCGGAGCGTCGCCAATATCCAAGCCCCACTTGACTTCCCGCAACATATATTTCGCCCACCACCCCGGTGGGAACTTGCCGTAGCCACGGGTCCAATACAAACAGCGCGGTCCACGGCAGCGGACGTCCGATGGGCGCCACACCTGAACCCGCAGTCAGCGGTTCGCTGATGGAGACACAGACGGCGGATTCGGTTGGGCCGTAGGCATTAACCATCACCCGGTCGGGCGCCCAGCGGTCCACCACTTCGGCGGTGCATGGTTCACCCCCAACCACGAGTGTCGTGCCGGTCAGCCCGTCCGTCGGCAAGGCCGCAACCGCTGAGGGCGTCTGGGTTAGTACGGTGACATTTTCCGCCGCCAGCAAAGCGTGAAAGTCGTTGGGGGAGCGGGTTACGTCTTCACCTACCACCAGCAGGCGCCCGCCGTGCAACAGTGCGCTCCAGATTTCCCACACCGAAAAATCGAAAGCATAGGAATGGCATTGCGTCACCGTGAGTTCGGCTTGGGCGCTGAGCGGCGTAGCCGAGCTGACGAGCTGAACAATGTTGCGATGGGTGATCGCCACACCTTTGGGCGTTCCCGTAGTGCCGGAAGTGTAAAGCACATAGGCGATTTCGTCAGCGTCAGGCGCTGGGAGCGGGGTTCCGGTGCCGGCGGCGATAGCAGGGGCGTCGACGTCGATGACCGCGACGTCATGGCTGTCCACAAGCGTGGTCAGGTCACCAGCGGTCAGAACGGCCGGCGGTGCGGTGTCCTCGAGCAGGAAAGCGACGCGGGAGCGGGGGTAATCCGGGTCGATGGGCAGGTAGGCGGCTCCCACTTTGAGGACTGCCAGGATTGCCACGATGGCGCGGCCGCTGCGTGGCAGCAGCACCGCCGCCACATCACCGGGGCCTATCCCACGGCCGGCTAACAGAGACGCAAGTCGGTTGCTGGCTGTGTCGAGTTGCCGGTAGGTCAACACGCAGTCCGCGGATGTCACGGCGACGGCATCAGCTGTCCGCGCCGTTTGGGCGGCGAACAGCGCCGGAATCGAGGGACCGGGAGCAGCTGGAATCGTCAGCGCAGCATGATTGCTCCACGCATGAATATGGCGGTCCGCATATTGATCGAGCAGATCGATCGATGACAACCGCCGTCCCGGATCGGCGGCGATGAGCGTGAAAAGCCGCGCCAGTCTGTCGGCCATAGCGGCGCCCTCAAAATCCGACGACGGCGCGCCGGGACCTGCGGTGCTGAGAAACAGCCGGTTGCCCTCATTCATAAAGAACAACCCGAACCGATCCCCACGGCCGAAGTTGGTATACACCAGCGAAGCCGGCGCATCGCCGAATTGCGGGACCGTCGTGGACGGGAAGAAATTCAGCGCAACTCCACGAAGCGGGCCGCTCAGGGTTTGCACCGGGAACCGTTGATGCCGAACGACTTGACGTATCTGTGAATCCGCCTGGATGCACAGCTCGCCAACAGACGAGGTTGGCGGTGTCGTCAACCTCAGCGGAACCACCCCGGCAACCATCCCCGGAATCGTCTTCAACTTTTCACTGGTGCGTCTGTTTACCGGGAAATCGAGTACCACCTCGGGTCCGCTGTGGTCCCAGGTCTGCACCAGGAGTCCACACACCGCCGCGATGACCGACCGTCGGCTGACGCCCAACGTCTGCGACAGATCGTCGATTCTCTGCACGGCGGCAGCGTCCAGTGCCACCGGTGCCGACGCGAAGTAATTGTCCCCGTCACCGGCATCCGCGCACCGATAGGTCACCGGCTGGCGGTGTGACGGAAGGTTCTCTTTCCAGAACCGCAGGTCTTCTCGATACCTTCTGGACGCCTCGTACGCTAATTCGGTACCGACAAGATCGCGCAGCGTACCGAAAGTGCATTCCGGAGCCGCTACCCCGGACACGATGGCTGAGTAGCTCGTCGCAATTCGACTGACGAACATCACAGAACTAAATCCGTCAACAATTATATGGTGCAGACAGACAAACAAGTGAAATCGATTGGGACTTGTACGGAATAACGCAAATCGAAATAATGGCCCAGTCCACGGCATGGGCTCACGCTGCATTGACGAGGCCAGCTTGTACGTTTCCTGAACGGGCTCGGGCGAACTGCTCAGGTCGAAGAAGGGGACCGCGGCAGCTGGATAGTCCGCAAACTTCTGATACACATGTCCGTCCACCTCGAAAATTCCGGCTCGCAGCGGCTCGCACTCGGCGAGCGCCTGCCGGACCGCGTGCTCGATCAGGCCTGGCTCGACGACGCCGTCGATCACCACAAAAAAGCTCGCCTGCCACGGTATTCCCGAGCCAGTTGTCTCCTGCGAAAGCCATATATCAAGCTGCCCACGGGTTAGCGCGAGCGACTGCTCATCAGCCGGCATGCCGTTCTGCAAGCTGGTGGACTCAGGCATCAGGTACCGGCATGTCAGCGAATGGCGTCCGACTGCTTCGACAAATCAACGCGGGGCATGTCCCGCGAAGAGTCCCGGCAATGATCCAGACCCATGCCATTTGCTTTCCACCTAGATCATCGCAACCGACATACAACACGTGTGCTCAGCACGCCCGACATCGCCGCGATAGAGTTTAGCCGCCGAACCGCTTCATTCGCATCGACCTCTCGGGCGCGCTGGGTGGACTGCTACCCCATGTCCCCCGATCGGGGGCCATGGTGTCCTCTAGACGGTTGGGTAGACATTCCCCCAAAATTCCCCCTAATCGGCAACCGTTCGGGGGATGTTCCGTTTCCCGGAACCTGGCAAGCTCTGCGCCAGAGGATGAGAAGAGCCAACGACAGTTCTTCACTCTGGCTGAAGGAGAGAACCACATGGCACACGAGCTGCTGTTCTGCGAAACCGAGGGCGCCTACACGGCTCCCGCGTTCCACGCCGACACTGTTATCGACTGACCTCGTCGACAAACCAGTAGGGTCTTATCCGCCTGAAGTCAGGCGGATAAGACCCTACTGTTGTTCCGGGACCCACCAAACCCGTTCGGAAGCGGCGGAACCCAAGTCCGGGCAGCCACATAGCCGCCAAATAGCCGCGAAATAGCTCAGCCCGGGATCGGGACGAAGTCCGAGCCCGGCCGGTTCTTGGCGTTGATGTCGGCCAAGTCCGCGTTGATCGACATCACCACCGCCGGGGTATGCAGCGGAACGTATTTGGTGACGCAGCCGGGCAGATTCTCGCTGAAGGCGCCGTGCAGCATCCCGACCAGCAGGTTGTCGACCGTCACCGGCGCGCCCGAGTCGCCGGGGCCGCCGCACACCTGCATCACGATGGTGCCCGGATCCTGGCCCGGACCCCAGGTGACCCCGCACGAGTTGCCCGTGGATCGTCCTTGTTTGCAGGCGATCTGACCGAACGTCGGATCGGGACCGATGCCGTTGATCGCAAAGCCGTTGAAGTCGGCCACCGGCGTCACCTTGGCCGGATCGAACTTGATCACCGCGTAGTCGAGGGTGTCGTTGCCGGCGACCATGGTGCCCACGATGCCTTTGGCCTCGGCGCCCTCGGCGGCGACGGGCGCGCCCGGACCGCCGCAGTGCGCGGAGCTGAATCCGATGAGGTCGCCGTTCTTGTCGTGGCCGATGGTCGTCAACGTGCACAACGTCCCCCCGTTGACGACGATGCCCGCACCGCCACCCAACGGAATCTTGTCGTCGGCAGCCGCGGTGCCCGCGGGTAGAAACCCAACAGCCAGGAACACGGCCACGATCGCCGCGGTGAAGCGGCGGTGCGCCGTCTGCAAAGTGGTACTCCCGTCTGGAGGTTGGACCTCTGTTGGAGATCTACCGGACATCACCGGACATCAAAGGACAGATGCGCCAGTGTAGATGATCGTCAGATTACGTCCGATGCGGTTAGGTGTGGCCGCGGATCGTCAATTTAATAGGTTCAAACCGCCCGGTAACTCACGGTGTTCGGCTGGCCTCGTACGGCGCCGAAGCGCATGGCAACATAAACCGCGGCTACCGCGAAACCGTGGCCCGTCAACGCGAGAGGATCGTCTGTGAGCAAACCTGATCGCCAGACCGGTGTGCCCAGCACGCTGACCACGATTCCGTTGGCCGATCCGCACGCCCGGCCCGGTGAACCGTCCATAGGCGACCTGATCAAAGACGCGACAACCCAGATGTCGACGCTGGTGCGCGCCGAGATCGAGCTGGCCCGCGCCGAGATCACTCGCGACGTCAAGAAGGGTCTGACCGGCAGCGTGTTCTTCATCGCCGCGCTGGTCGTGCTGTTCTACTCGACCTTCTTCCTGTTCTTCTTCCTCGCCGAGCTGCTCGACTCGTGGCTGTGGCGCTGGGTGGCGTTCCTGATCGTGTTCGCCCTCATGGTGGTGACCACCGTCGTGCTCGCCCTGTTGGGTTTCCTGAAGGTCCGCCGGATCCGGGGACCGCGGCAGACCATCGAGTCGGTCAAGGAGACCCGCACCGCGCTCATGCCGGGCCACGACAAGACCCCGGCCGTGATACACCCCGCGGCGGCACCCGAGAGCAAGACGCCCACCGATCCGTCGGGTTGGTAAGTGCCGGCACCAGATCCGTCGATGACCCGCATCGACGGGCCATGGCGGCATCTGGACGTGCACGCCAACGGCATCCGGTTCCATGTCGTCGAGGCCATTCCGGCCGACCCGGACGCGACGGAGCCGGCCATACCGGCCATGGCACGGCCCCTGGTGATGCTGTTGCACGGGTTCGGTTCGTTCTGGTGGTCGTGGCGTCATCAGCTGCGCGGGCTCACGAGTGCCCGGGTGGTCGCGGTCGACCTGCGCGGCTATGGCGGCAGCGACAAACCGCCCCGCGGCTACGACGGCTGGACCCTGGCCGGTGACACGGCCGGATTGATCCGCGCGCTGGGACACTCCTCGGCGACGCTGGTCGGTCACGCCGACGGCGGGCTCGCCTGCTGGACCACCGCGCTGCTGCACTCCCGGCTGGTGCGGTCCATCGCGCTGATCAGCTCACCGCACCCGGCCGCGCTGCGACGGTCCACCCTGACCAGGCGAGACCAGGGCCGCGCGCTGTTGCCGACATTGCTGCGCTACCAAGTGCCGCTGTGGCCCGAGCGCCTATTGACCCGACATGACGCGGCCGAAATCGAGCGCCTGGTGCGCATTCGCAGCAGCGCCAAATGGGTTGCCTCCGAAGACTTTTCACAGACAATCGGCTATCTGCGGCAAGCCATCCGGATTCCGGCGGCCGCGCACTCCGCGCTGGAGTATCAGCGTTGGGCGGTGCGCAGTCAGCTGCGCGGCGAAGGCCGGCGCTTCATGAAATCGATGCGCCGGCAACTCGGCGTGCCGTTGCTGCACCTGCGCGGCGACGCCGATCCCTACGTGCTGGCCGATCCGGTCGAGCGCACCCAGCGTTACGCACCGCACGGACGCTACGTATCCGTCTCCGGCGCTGGACATTTCAGCCATGAGGAAGCGCCCGAAGAGGTCAACCGGCAGCTGGCGCGGTTCCTCGATCAGGTGCACCGGCTCAGCTGACGCACGCCCCGGTGGCGACGCGCTGGGTGGCCCCGAGCTTCTCCAGCTGACTGGCCACCTCACCGGCGGTGAGCACGAACCCGGTGTCCGGGTCGTCGACGGCCGCGCCGAAGACCACGCCGAGCACCTGACCGTTGAGGTCGATCAACGGCCCGCCCGAGTCTCCCTGTTCCACGTTGGCCCTGATGGTGTAGACGTCGCGGGTGACCGGCTGCGGGTTGCGGTAGATGTCGGGACCACTGAGTTTGATGGCCTCGCGGATCCGGGCCGGCGTCGCGGTGAAGTTGCCGCCGCCCGGGTAGCCCAGCACCACGACGCTGGTGCCCGTTCTGGCTTCTTCTTGGGCGAACACCAGCGGCGGCGGCGACAGATGCGGGACGGCCAGGATCGCGATGTCGACCGAAGGGTCGTAGGACACCACGGTCGCGTCCAGGGGCTTGCCGCTCGCGTACACCTGCACACTGTTGGACCCGGCGACCACGTGCGCGTTGGTCATCACGCGCTCGGGCGCAACCACGAAGCCGCTGCCCTCCAGCACCTTCTGGCAGCTGGGCGCCAGGCTGCGGATCTTGAGCACGCTCGGCGCGGTGGCCGTCACCACCGGGTTGTCGCTCAGCGCCGGGTCGGGCGAGGCGACCGGGATGACCGGGGTGTGGCTGAAGGGCTCCAGCACCTGCGGCAGGCCCGAGGTGTTCAGCAGCGCCGAAAGTCGCTTGGGCACCGTCTTCAGCCAGGTGGGTGCCACCTCGTTGACCTCGGCGAGCACCCGCGAACCGCGAACCGCCGCCGCCAACTCCGGCTGATCCTTCGACTGGGTCAGCGGCGTCGCCAGCAGCCACGCCGCGGTCAGCACCACGACCAGCTGCACCGCCACCCCGATGATCGAGTCGATCACCCGGATCGGCCGGTTGCGGATAGCGCTGCGCACGGCCCGGCCCAGCACCACACCTGCGACTTCGCCGACCACGACCAGTCCCAGGATCAAGAGCAGCGCGGTGAACAGCTTGGCCCGGGGGGCGGCGATGTGGGCGACGATGTGGGGCGCCAGCAGCACGCCGGCGATCGCGCCCAGCAGCACACCGGCAAACGACAGCATCGAGCCCAGCGCACCGGACCGCCAGCCCGAGATCGCCGCGATGCAGGCGACCGCCAATACCGCGATATCGAGCCATTGTGACGGGGTCATGGCATTCATCGAGTTCATCGCAGTCCACCCTGCTCACCGACCAGCGCCATCGCATCGTCCAGTTCGCGGACATCGCTGGTGTCCCAGGGCCTGGCCCATCCCGCAACGTCGAGCACCGCCGAAATCACCTGACCGGTGAATCCCCATACCAGCATGTGGTCGAGCAGAAACGCCGGTCCGGCCCAGCGCCGGCTCAGGGTCCGCCGGTACACCGTCAGCCGGTTTTCCGGATTGACGAAGGCGCGCACCGGAACCCGCGTCACCATGGCCGTTTCCGCCTCGTTGACGACGTACACGGGCCCCGGATCGGGTGAATACGCCAGCACCGGGACGACGTGGAATCGCGACGGAGCGATGAAGGTGCGTTCCATGGTGGCCAGTGGGTGCAGCCTGGCCGGGTCGAGCCCGGTCTCCTCATGGGCTTCTCGGAAGGCGGTGGCCACCGGACCCTGGTCTCCGGGGTCGGATGCGCCGCCGGGGAAGGCCGCCTGACCGGCGTGGTGACGCAAGGTCGACGCCCGCACCGTCAGCAGCAGGTCGGCGTCGTCGGGAACGCCGCCGTCGGCCCGCCCGGACTCGGGACCGGAGAACAGCACCAGAACAGCGGCCTCCCGGTCGTTGCGGCGCAGGGATGCGGTCGCCCGGGCTGCCGTCACCATGGCCAGCACCTCGCCCGGCAGCCGCCGCCGGACCGCGTCGGGCACCCGGTCCACGTTGTCGACCAGCGGGCGCAGCCAGGACGGGCCGACCTCGGGCGTCAGGGCAACCCCAGCGTTCACCGGCGCCTCCTTGTCGGGCTGGTCGGGTGCACCTGCCCGCCTTCTCTCCAACCGCTCACCACGCCTTGTCTCCGACCGCAGCCGCTATCTCCTCGGCGCTGGCGAAAGCGCGCGGCAGGGTCTGGGCCACGCTACCGTCCGGCCGCAACAGCACCGTCGCGGGCATCACATTCGCCACCCGCAATGCTGCCGCCACCTTACGGCGGTCGTCCTGCAGGGTCGCCAACCGAACACCGAGATCGGCCAACCGCAGTAACGCGGCCGCCTCATTCTCGTCCTGATGCACCGTCACCACCACGACGTCGGGCCCGGCCCGTTGTTGATATTCGGCCATCGCGGGCAGTTCGGCTATGCACTCCGCGCACCAGTACGCCCATAGATTGAGCAACACCCGCCGTCCGGCCAGCGCCCGGGCCACGTCGACGGCCGAACCGTCGGCCGCGCATTCCACCACCACGCCGCTCAGTGCCGGTGAGCCTGGGCCGTCACCGGCGGCCGGGCAGGCCGGCAGATTTGCCCGCCGCCGCGGCCCGGCCAGCGCCGCGACGGTGTCGGCATCCCGGTGGTCCCGCGCCGCCGGCGCCTGTTGGGTTGCGGTGGATGGGGAGTCGTCGCGCAGTTGGGCGACCAGCGCCACGATGAGGATGGCGACCACCGCCAGGACCGCGATGGTCCAGCGGGTTTTCGGGGTCAGGCGAGGTGTCACAGGCCGGCAAGGGCCAGCAGGTGCTCGGTTTCGGGGCCCTGGACCAGCGGTGCGGCCAGCAGTGGTTCGGTGGGGCCGAGTCCGAAGGAAGGGCAGTCCTTGGCGAGCACGCAGACACCGCAGGCGGGCTTGCGGGCATGGCACACCCGGCGGCCGTGAAAGATCACCCGGTGGCTGAGCACGGTCCACTCCTTGCGCTCGATCAGTTCGCCGACCGCGTGCTCGACCTTCACCGGATCGGTTTCGGCGGTCCAGCGCCAGCGCCGCACCAACCGCCCGAAGTGGGTGTCGACCGTGATCCCGGGGATTCCGAAGGCATTGCCGAGGATCACGTTCGCGGTCTTGCGCCCGATTCCCGGCAGCGTCACCAGTTCCGCCATGGTGGCGGGCACCTCGCCGTCGAACCGCTCGACCAGAGCTTGCCCGAGGCCTATCAATGCGTTCGCCTTGTTACGGAAGAAACCAGTGGGGCGAATGAGGTTTTCCAGCTCGGTACGGTCCGCTTTGGCATAGTCGAGCGCCGTCCGATATTTAGCGAACAACGCCGGCGTCGTCAGGTTCACCCTCTTGTCGGTGCTTTGGGCCGAGAGGATGGTGGCCACCGCCAGCTCGAGCGGATTGGTGAAGTCCAATTCGCAGTACACACGCGGAAAGGCTTGTGCCAGTAGGCGATTCATCCGTCGCGCGCGGCGCACCAACGCGGTGCGGGTTTCGGCGGACCAGCGCTCGGCGGCGTCGGTGGCGGGCGTGGCTGGTTTGGGCCGGGTAGGCCCGGACGACTTTGCCGCTGTCACCTACGACAGAGTACTGATTTCGTGATCTGACCGAGACCTCGTGTTGATTCAAGGCCATGTTTACTCTCCTTGTGTCGTGGTTGCTGGTGGCGTGCGTTCCGGCGTTGCTGATGCTGACGACCCTCGGCCTTGGTCGGCTGGAACAAGCGCTTTCCTGCAATACCGTGACCGCCTCGGACGTTGCCGAGTTTCTCGAGCAGGCTCAGGCCGTCGATGTGCACCGCCTGGCCCGTGAGGGCATGCCGGAGGCGCTGGCTTATCTGCACCGACGCCAGGCGCCGGCGCTGACCGAGGCCCCCGCCGCCAGGGCGCTCACCGGCAACCATCACGCCGATCCGTACCGTGCCGCCCCCCGACACATCCATTCCCGGGTTAAGGCGACTCGACACGTCAATCGTGTGTAGCGTTGGCACGTCGTACCGATTGGCCTAACCTGTACACCGGCGCTGGTCAAGAGGGACGGCCTGCCCGTATCACTTCGTTGGAAAGCTGAAGAGGCAACGTGGACGAGATCCTGGCAAGGGCAGGAATCTTCCAAGGGGTTGAGCCCGGCGCGGTCGCGGCACTGACCAAGCAGCTACAGCCCGTTGACTTCCCCCGCGGACACACGGTTTTCGCCGAAGGTGAGCCGGGCGATCGGCTGTACATCATCATCTCGGGCAAAGTGAAGATCGGGCGCCGCTCGCCGGATGGCCGGGAGAACTTGCTGACCATCATGGGACCGTCCGACATGTTCGGCGAGCTGTCGATCTTCGACCCCGGGCCCCGGACGTCCAGCGCGACCACCATCACCGAGGTGCGGGCGGTCTCGATGGACCGCGACGCGCTGCGGGCGTGGATCGCCGATCGTCCGGAAATCGCCGAGCAGCTGCTGCGCGTCCTGGCCCGCCGGTTGCGGCGCACCAACAACAACCTGGCCGACCTCATCTTCACCGACGTGCCCGGCCGGGTGGCCAAGCAGCTGCTGCAACTCGCCCAGCGTTTCGGCACCCAGGAGGGCGGCGCGATGCGGGTCACCCACGACCTGACCCAGGAGGAGATCGCCCAGCTGGTCGGAGCTTCGCGGGAGACGGTGAACAAGGCGCTGGCCGACTTCGCTCACCGCGGCTGGATCCGGTTGGAGGGCAAGAGCGTGCTCATCTCCGACTCCGAACGCCTGGCGCGCCGGGCTCGCTAGCTTCGCCGAGCCTGTAATTCTGCAGGCCTCCACTCGCGCTTTGGCTGCAAATTTTCAGTCTCGGCGCAGATAGTCCAGTTGCACCTGCACCGACCATTCGGCCGCATCCCAGAGCTTCTCGTCGACGTCGACATAGACATGTTCGACGACCTGACGGGTGGTGGCATCGTCGCCGAGGTCCCGCAGCGCCGAGCGCACCTGCTCCAGACGTTCGTGCCGGTGGGTGAGGTACCCCTGCGCGACTGCCGAGAGATCCGCCAATTCCGGCCCATGCCCGGGCAGCACCTTACGCCGGCCCAGACCGCGCAGCCGATGTAGCGATTCCAGGTAGTCGGACAGGCTGCCGTCGTCCTTGTCCAGAACGGTGGTGCCGCGGCCCAGCACGCTGTCGGCCGTCAGCACGGCATCGTCGAGGAGGAACGACAGCGAGTCGGCGGTGTGACCCGGGGTGGCCAGCACCGTGATCTCCAGCCCGGCAGCCTGGATCACTTCCCGGTCGCTCAGCGCCACTTGATCGCCGCGCAGGAATTGCGGGTCCGCGGCGCCTACCGGTGCCCCGGTCAGCTCGACCAGCTTGTCGATGCCGTCGGTATGGTCGCCGTGGCGATGGCTGATCAGCACCAGCGCGATGCGGCCCAGCGCGGCGACCCGGGCGAGGTGCTCGTCGTCGCCCGGCCCCGGATCGACGATGACCAGCTCGTCGCTGCCCGGTCCGCACAGCACCCAGGTGTTGGTGCCCTCCAGCGTCATCAGGCCGGGATTGTCGGCCACCAGCACCGATGCCGTGTCGGTGACCGGCCGCAGCCGGCCGTAGGCGGGATGGGTCAGCGGCTCGGTCACGGCCGCTGGCCGGCCTCCACGATCAACTCGACTTCGACGGGTGCTCCCAGCGGCAACTCGGATACGCCGACGGCCGAACGCGCGTGCGCGCCGTTGTCGCCGAACACCTCGGCAAGCAGGTCCGAGGCTCCGTTGATGATGCTGGGCTGACCGTGAAAGCCCGGTGCGGAGGCGACGAACCCGACCACCTTGACCACCCGCGTCACCGAGTCCAGGCCCACCAGCGAATCCACCGCCGCCAGCGCGTTGAGCGCGCAAATGCGCGCCGCGGCCTTGGCCTCCTCCGGCGTGATGTCTGCGCCCACCTTGCCCGTGCAGGCCAGCTTCCCGGCCTCGAAGGGCAGCTGCCCCGAGGTGTAGACGAGGTTGCCGGTGCGCACCGCCGGCACGTAGGCCGCCAGCGGCGCCACCATCTCCGGAAGCGTGATGCCCAGTTGCGCGAGCCGGGATTTAGCGTCCATTACTTCGGACGCTTCAGGTAGGCGACGTGCTGCTCGCCGGTTGGCCCCGGCAACACCGCGACCAGCTCCCAGCCGTCGGCTCCCCACTGGTCGAGGATCTGTTTGGTGGCGTGCGTGAGCAGCGGAACCGTTGCGTACTCCCATGCGGAGGGTTGGGTCATGACGCGAGCTTATCCGCCCCGGTTGATGACCTCCGGCCAGCCCGGCGGCCGGGTGAGGCGGTAGGGCTAGCATGCGATGGTGGCGAACACACCTAACGACGGTCCTTCCGTCGGCTGGCCGTCGCGCCTATCGAAGGCCCGGTTGCACTTCGTGACCGGGAAGGGCGGCACCGGGAAATCCACCATCGCGGCCGCACTGGCGCTGACTCTGGCAGCCGGAGGCCGCAAGGTCCTCATCATCGAAGTCGAAGGGCGCCAAGGGATTGCGCAGCTTTTCGATGTGCCGCCGCTGCCCTATCAGGAGGTCAAGATCGCGACCGCCGAACGCGGCGGGCAGGTGAACGCGCTGGCAATCGATATCGAAGCCGCGTTCCTGGAATACCTCGACATGTTCTACAACTTGGGCATCGCGGGCCGGGCAATGCGACGCGTAGGTGCGATCGAGTTCGCGACGACGATCGCGCCCGGTCTCCGCGATGTGCTGCTCACCGGCAAGATCAAGGAAACGGTGGTCCGCCTCAACAAGGGGACCAAGAGCCCGGTATATGACGCGATCGTCGTCGACGCGCCCCCAACGGGCCGCATCGCGCGCTTCCTGGACGTCACCAAGGCGGTCTCCGATCTGGCCAAGGGCGGGCCGGTGCATTCGCAAGCCGAAGGGGTGGTGAGGTTGCTGCACTCCGATCAGACCGCTATCCATCTGGTGACGCTGCTGGAAGCGCTGCCCGTGCAGGAAACCCTGGAAGCGATCGAGGAGCTGGCCGACATGCAGTTGCCGATCGGCAGCGTCATCGTCAACCGCAATATTCCGACCTACTTGAGCGCCGAGGACCTAGCGAAGGCAGCCGAGGGCGATGTCGATGCCGACTCGGTACGGTCCGGTTTGGCAATGGCCGGAATCGAGCTGGCGGCAACAGATTTCGCCGGTCTGCTGACCGAGACGATCCAGCACGCCAGCCGAATCAGCGCACGCGCCGAGACCGCGCAACAGCTTGACGCGTTGCATGTTCCACGGCTGGAATTACCCACGATTTCCGATGGTGTCGACTTGGGCAGCTTGTACGAGCTTTCGGAATCGCTTGCACAGCAGGGGGTTCGATGAGCACCGTACCGAAACCTCTTGACATGGCCTCGATCCTGGCCGACACGTCCAACCGGGTTATCGTATGCTGCGGGGCCGGTGGTGTGGGCAAGACCACCACTGCCGCGGCAATTGCCATGCGCGCCGCCGAATATGGCCGCACTGTAGTCGTCCTGACGATCGACCCGGCCAAGCGGCTAGCTCAGGCGCTGGGTATCGACGACCTGGGTAACACCCCGCAACGGGTGCCACTGGCCCCGGAGGTGCCCGGTGAGCTGCACGGGATGATGCTCGACATGCGGCGCACGTTCGACGAAATGGTGGTCCAATACTCCGGATCCGAACGGGCACAATCGATTCTGGACAACCAGTTCTACCAGACCGTCGCTACATCGCTTGCCGGCACCCAGGAATACATGGCCATGGAGAAGCTGGGGCAGCTCCTGGCGCAGGACCGCTGGGATCTGGTCGTGGTGGACACCCCGCCGTCACGCAACGCGCTGGACTTTCTGGACGCGCCAAAACGATTGGGCAGCTTCATGGATAGTCGGCTGTGGCGGCTGCTGCTTGCTCCAGGCAGGGGTATCGGCCGGTTGGTAACCGGTGTTATGGGTTTGGCCATGAAGGCGATGTCTACTGTGCTCGGTTCGAAAATGCTGAGTGATGCCGCCGCATTCGTGCAATCGTTGGACGCCACATTCGGAGGTTTCCGCGAGAAGGCTGACCGAACTTATGCGTTGCTGAAGCGGCGCGGCACCCAGTTCGTGGTGGTGTCGGCAGCCGAGCCCGATGCGCTGCGCGAGGCGTCGTTCTTCGTCGACCGGCTGACCGAAGAAGGCATGCCGCTGGCGGGCCTGGTGTTGAACCGCACCCACCCGATGCTGTGCGCATTACCCGTCGAACGGGCTATCGACGCGACCGAAACGTTGGAAGAGGAGCACGGCGAGTCGGAGGCGACGTCGCTGGCGGCCGCGGTGCTGCGGATCCATGCCGACCGCGGGCAGACGGCCAAGCGAGAAATCCGGCTGCTTTCCCGGTTCACCGGGGCCAATCCACACGTGCCTGTCGTCGGGGTCCCGTCGCTGCCGTTCGACGTCTCGGACCTGGATGCGCTGCGCGCGCTCGCCGATCAGATCGCCCCGGTCGGCGACGATGCGGCCCGCGCGGCGGGCCGCTGAGAAGCCGACCAACCAGGCCCCCGTCGGCGACGAAGCGGCCCGCGCGGCGGGCCGCTGAGAAGCCGACCAACCAGGCCCCCGTCGGCGACGATGCGGCCCGCTAGCTGCGACTCCGCCCGGCGGCATCGAGCGCGTGCTGAGGGCGTCGACCGTGAACCCTGGGCGCGGCCGCCCCGGACTTCTCCGCCCCAGCCACACACTCGACACCCACGACTCACACTCGACGCCGAAAGCGCACGCGCAAACGCCCCGGCCACCCGCTGGACGCCGTCGAATCACACTCGGCGTCGAACATTCGCGAAACCGGCCCCCACCGCGCCGAACAACGATACAGTGAGAAAACTGCGCTATTGCGCATACGCCAGTTTCTGTTGGACACAAGGCAATTAGAGTCGGCGACCTGCCACCGTAACAAAATCGTAATGAGGAACGAGGGGCCGACCGGCTCGCCTGCACCCCGATCCGAGAGCCTTAACCGACGCTGCGACGCTTGCGCTTGTCGAGGTAGTCCGACCACGAGACCACCTCAGGATGCTGCTTGAGCAGTGCCCGTCGCTGACGCTCGGTCATGCCGCCCCACACCCCGAACTCGACCTTGTTGTCGAGTGCGTCGGCCGCGCATTCCTGCATTACCGGACAGTGACGGCAGATCACCGCGGCTTTGCGCTGCGCGGCTCCACGGACGAACAGTTCGTCCGGGTCCGTCGCCCGGCACAGCGCTTTTGACACCCAGTTGATCCGTTCCTCCGCGTCGGTACTGCGGAGAAGGTTTTGCGCCGACGTGAGGTTTGTCCTTCGAGCGGCCGGACGTGTTCCTGACACGAGCTGATCCCTTCCTCCCGGCCGCTGATCGCGACCGCCCTCCTCGGGTACCAGCCGATGTTGCGACCTAAGACACACTGTGCACATCGGTGTTACCTGAATCTCACTGCGCTTATAAGTTAGGTGGTCAGGTGGCAATTGCGCAACAGTCTGATAACGCTTTTTTTGGGACGCGCGTCCCGACTTCTGCCGATCGGCCGGGGGAAAAGCACCCCCTCGGTCCCCGATTAGGTCCCTGACCTGTGACGCACGCGCAAAATAACCGCCGGGGCGCCGACGGCGCCGCCGTCACCGCTTTCCTAAGAATTTTTTCAGTCTCGCGGCGCGGGGGCGTGACAAGGGGCCGCTACTGTAGTACGCATGTCCGATCGCCCCCCGGTGGCACTTACCCTGCTGAAGCTCGCGGGCTGTTGTGTGCTTGCCAGCGTCGTGGCCACGGCACTGATGTTCCCCTTCGCAGGCGGGCTCGGGCTGATGTCCAATCGCGCTTCCGAGGTAGTGGCGAACGGCTCGGCTCAACTCCTTCAGGGGGAGGTTCCGGCCGTGTCGACGATGGTCGACGCGAAGGGCAACACCATCGCGTGGCTCTACTCGCAGCGCCGGTTCGAGGTGCCCTCCGACAAGATCGCCAACACCATGAAGCTGGCGATCGTCTCCATCGAGGACAAGCGCTTCGCCGAGCACAACGGCGTCGACTGGCAGGGCACCCTGACCGGCCTCGCCGGTTACGCCTCCGGCGACCTCGACACTCGCGGCGGTTCGACCATCGAGCAGCAATACGTCAAGAACTACCAGCTGCTGGTCACCGCCCAAACCGACGCCGAGAAGCGGGCAGCCGTCGAAACGACCCCGGCGCGCAAGCTGCGCGAGATCCGGATGGCGCTCACCCTGGACAAGACCTTCACCAAACCGGAGATCCTGACCCGGTACCTGAACCTGGTGTCGTTCGGCAACAACTCGTTCGGCGTGCAGGACGCGGCGCAGACGTACTTCGGCATCAACGCCTCGGATCTGAATTGGCAGCAGGCGGCGCTGCTGGCGGGCATGGTGCAGTCGACCAGCACACTGAACCCCTACACCAACCCCGAGGGCGCGCTGACCCGGCGCAATCTGGTCCTCGACACCATGATCGAGAACATCCCGCAAGAGGCCGACGCACTGCGTGCCGCCAAGGCGCAGCCGCTGGGGGTCTTGCCGCAACCCAACGAGTTGCCCCGCGGCTGCATCGCAGCGGGCGACCGCGCCTTCTTCTGCGACTACGTCCAGGAGTACCTGTCCCGCGCGGGGATCAGCAAAGACCAGCTGGCCAAGGGCGGCTACCTGATTCGCACCACGCTGGACCCCGACGTCCAGGTCCCGGTCAAGGCGGCGGTCGACAAATTCGCTCCCCCGAACCTGGCGGGCATCTCCAGCGTGATGAGCGTCATCGCACCGGGCAAGGACTCACACAAGGTGCTGGCGATGGCCAGCAACCGCAAGTACGGCCTGGACACCGAGGCCGGTGAGACCATGCGGCCTCAGCCGTTCTCGCTGGTGGGCGACGGCGCCGGATCCATCTTCAAGATCTTCACCACGGCCGCCGCGCTCGACATGGGTATGGGTATCAACGCCCAACTCGACGCGCCGCCCCGGTTCCAGGCCAAGGGCCTGGGCAGCGGGGGAGCCAAAGGCTGCCCGAAAGACACCTGGTGCGTGATCAACGCCGGCAACTACCGCGGATCGATGAACGTCACCGACGCGCTGGCCACCTCCCCCAACACCGCCTTCGCCAAGCTGATCTCGCAGGTCGGAGTGAGCCGCACCGTCGACATGGCCATCAAGCTCGGCCTGCGGTCCTATGCCAATCCCGGCACCGCGCGCGACTACAACCCCGACAGCAACGAGAGCCTGGCCGACTTCGTCAAACGCCAGAACATCGGGTCGTTCACCCTGGGTCCGATCGAGGTCAACGCGCTGGAACTGTCCAACGTCGCCGCCACGCTGGCCTCCGGCGGCGTGTGGTGCCCGCCGAACCCGATCGACAAGCTGATCGACCGCAACGGCAACCAGGTTTCCGTCACCACCGAGACCTGTGAACAAGTGGTGCCCGAAGGGCTGGCCAACACCCTTGCCAACGCGATGAGCAAGGACGCCGTGGGTAGCGGCACCGCAGCCGGCTCGGCCGGCGCCGCCGGCTGGGACCTGCCGATGTCGGGAAAGACCGGCACCACCGAAGCACACCGGTCCTCCGGATTCGTCGGCTTCACCAATCGCTATGCGGCGGCGAACTACATCTACGACGACTCGACGTCACCGACCGATCTGTGTTCTGGCCCGCTGCGCCACTGCAGCAATGGTGACCTGTACGGCGGGAACGAGCCGGCCCGGACCTGGTTCACCGCGATGAAGCCGATCGCCAACAACTTCGGCGAGGTGCACTTGCCGCCCACCGATCCGCGGTACGTCGAAGGCTCGGCGGCCTCCCGGGTGCCGAGCGTGGCCGGGCTGGACGTGGACCAGGCGCGCCAGCGTCTGCGGGACGCCGGTTTCCAGGTCGCCGACCAGCCCAACGCCGTCAACAGCAGCGCCAAGTACGGCGAAGTGGTCGGAACATCGCCCAGCGGCCAGACCATTCCGGGTTCGATCATCACGATCCAGATCAGTAACGGCATCCCGCCGCCACCGCCGCCGCCGCCGGAGGACGGGCCGCCGGTCCCGATCGGTTCGCAGGTCATCGAGATCCCCGGGCTGCCGCCGATCACCATTCCACTGCTGGCTCCGCCACCGCCTCCGTAGGGTCGTGTTGCGGTAGACACAAGCGATCAGTCGCCGACCGGCAGTAGGCTGCCTGCATGGCTGTTTCGCCCGTCCTGTTACGCACCGGTGCCGTCGCGCTAGGCTCGATCGTCGCCGGGATCGGTTACGCCGCGCTCATCGAACGCAACGCGTTCGTGCTGCGTGAGATCACCATGCCCGTGCTGAGCCCGGGCTCAGCACCGCTGCGGGTCCTGCACATCAGCGACCTGCATATGCTGCCCGGCCAGCGCCGTAAACAGGCCTGGTTGCGCGAGCTGTCCAGCTGGGAGCCCGACCTGGTGGTCAACACCGGCGACAATCTGGCCCATCCCAAGGCGGTGCCGGCGGTGGTGCAGGCCCTCGGCGACCTGCTGCACCGGCCGGGCGTCTTCGTCTTCGGCAGCAACGACTACTTCGGGCCGCGCCTGAAGAACCCGGCCAATTACCTGATCAACCCGGGCCACCGCGTCCACGGCGAGCCGTTGCCCTGGCAGGATCTGCGGGCGGCGTTCACTGAGCGCGGCTGGCTCGACCTCACCCATAACCGCCGCGAATTCGAGGTGGCGGGGCTGCACATCGCCGCAGCCGGCGTAGACGACCCGCACATCGATCGGGACCGCTATGACACGATCGCGGGCCCGGCGAGCCCGGTCGCGAACCTGCGGCTGGGACTGACGCATTCGCCGGAGCCTCGGGTGCTGGACCGCTTCGCCGCCGACGGCTACCAGCTGGTGATGGCCGGCCACACCCATGGCGGACAGCTGTGCCTGCCGTTCTACGGGGCCCTGGTGACCAACTGCGGGCTGGACCGGGCGCGGGCCAGAGGAGCATCACAGTGGGGCGCGAACATGCGGCTGCATGTCTCCGCCGGCATCGGGACCTCACCGTTTGCGCCGGCGCGGTTCTGCTGCCGCCCCGAAGCGACCCTGTTGACGTTGATCGCCAGCCCCATGGGCGGCCGGGACTCGAACAGGAATCTGGGCCGTTCGCAGCCCAGCGTCTCGGTGCGTTGAACGACACGACCCGCATCGCCGTCCGCAGCTTGTCCCGCGACTGGACAGACAACGCGATCCGGCTGATCGAGGCGGACGCCCGGCGCAGCGCCGACACCCATCTGCTGCGCTATCCCCTGCCGTCGGCCTGGTGCGCCGACGCTGACGTCGCGCTGTACCTCAAGGACGAGACGACCCACATCACCGGCAGCCTCAAACACCGGTTGGCGCGGTCGTTGTTCCTGTATGCGCTGTGCAACGGCTGGATCGGGGAGAACACGACGGTGGTCGAGGCGTCGTCGGGTTCGACAGCGGTGTCGGAGGCCTACTTCGCATCCCTGCTGGGCCTGCCGTTCGTCGCGGTGATGCCGGCGGCGACCAGCGCCGCCAAGGTGGCGCTCATCGAAGCGCAAGGCGGCCGTTGCCATTTCGTGGAGAATTCCAGTCAGGTCTACGCCGAGGCCGAACGCGTCGCGGCCGAGACCGGCGGTCATTACCTGGACCAGTTCACCAATGCCGAGCGCGCTACCGACTGGCGCGGCAACAACAACATCGCCGAGTCGATCTACGCGCAGATGCTCGAGGAGAAGCACCCCGTCCCGGACTGGATCGTGGTCGGTGCCGGAACCGGCGGAACCTGCGCGACGATCGGGCGCTATATCCGCTATCGGCGGCACGCGACCCGGTTGTGTGTCGTGGACCCGGAGAATTCGGCGTTCTTCCCCGCATACGCCGAAGGTCGGTCCGACGTCGTGATGTCCGCGTCGTCGCGGATCGAGGGCATCGGCCGGCCGCGGGTCGAGCCGTCGTTTCTGCCCACCGTGGTCGACCGCATGGTGTCGGTTCCCGACGCTGCGTCGATTGCGGCCGCCCGCCACGTCAGTACCGTGCTGGGACGCCGGGTAGGACCGTCCACGGGCACCAACCTGTGGGGAGCGTTCGGCTTGCTCGCTGAGATGGTCGCCGACGGCCGCAGCGGTTCGGTAGTCACCTTGCTCGCCGACAGCGGCGACCGCTACGCCGACACCTACTTCGACGACGACTGGGTCGATGCGCAGGGGCTCGATCCGAGCGGTCCGGCCCGGGTCTTGGTCGAGTTCGAACGCTCCTGCACATGGGACGCTGAGCCGGCGGTTTGGCGAGTCGACGGGCGGGTGCGATAGGCTGTCGTGGCTTCAAGCGGGGTGTGGCGCAGCTTGGTAGCGCGCTTCGTTCGGGACGAAGAGGCCGTGGGTTCAAATCCCGCCACCCCGACCAGGTGTTCCGGCGCCTATGCGGTAACCAGGCTGTTCCTTGCGAGCGGCGTTCCGAAGTAACCGACTCCGGGATCGACGACGACGGTCTTGGCTTGGCCTTGCCGCGCCAGGACATCACGGGCCATCTGCTCGAACGAGATCTTCTCGGGCCCGCCGACATTGTCGATGCCACCCAACGGTTTGCCTTCCACCACCCGCGCCACCTCGGTCGCGAGGTCGGCGGCGGCGATGGGCTGGATCAGCGCGTCCGGCACGCGCACTTCGTCGCCGACCGTCATCGACGCCGTGATGGCGTCGGTGAACTCCGCGAACTGGGTAGCGCGCACGATCGAGTACGGCAGCTGCGATTCTTCGATGAGCTTCTCCTGGGCGGCCTTCGCGCGCAGGTACCCGCCGTCGGGCAGCTGATCGCACCCGACGATCGACACCGCGACGTAGTGCCCGACGCCGACGGCCCTCGCAGCGGCCATCAGGTTGGCAGTCGACTTGGTGCAGAACGCCATCACCGGATCGTCGTCGAAGGAGGGTGAGTTCGACACGTCGACAACGACGTCGACCCCGCTCAGAGCGTCGGCGAGGCCTGCCCCGGTCAGCGTGTTGACGCCGGTGCTGGGCGACGCCGCCAACACCTGGTGGCCGTGTTCCCGCAGCTTCTCGACCACTTTCGACCCCGGTATGCCCGTACCACCGATCACCACGGCCTGCATGGCTTCCCCCTTTCCCAAAGATGCCGCGCGGTCTAGATGACGTGCGCGCGGGCCAGTGCGAACAGCAGCGCGACCCAGCCCGCGGACGTCGCCAGCGCGGCGATCGCCAGTCCCCGGCCTTCGTCGGGATTCTTGATCTGAACCAATGCGGTGATGGCGCAAACGACGCTCAACACCAGCGCCCCCACTACGCTGAACGCGAACGCCGCCGACGCATAGACGTTGGTGGCATGCTCCGGCGCGGCGCCGGCAACGGACAGTGGGCGGGTGGTGGTCATATCGGCTCTATCCCTTCATCGCTGCCTATCAACGGCGACGAGCATCCGAGCCGGCGCTTGGAAGATTCTCAACGGATTCTTGGAGCCGGGTCCGGAACCGCACTCTGGTGCCATGGCGGGGCGCCAGCATGATGGAGCGCCGCACGATGCGCTCGGGCCGGGCGTCGACGGCACTGAACTCGCCTTCGCGCAACAGTACATGCAACACTGTGACCAGCTCTCGCATCGAAAAGGCCGCGCCCAGACAACGTTTCACGCCCCCACCGAACGGCACCCAGGCGTAGGTTTGCGGGTGCACTCCGAGGAATCGGTCGGGCCGGAATTCGTTGGGATGGTCATAGACATCGGGATCGCGGTTGATGGCGATGATGTGGACGACGACGCGGGTCCCGGCGTCCACAAGGTAGGCGCCGATACGAAATGGTTGGGCGGCAACGCGTGCCGTGACGGGTGCGGGCGGCCGTACCCGCAACGTCTCGTTGATCACCGCCGTGGTGAAAGCCTCCGCGCCGCTGACGGCTTCCTCCTGCACTCGCCGCAGCGCATCGGGATGGTGCAGCAAGAGGTCGAATGCCCAGGCCAGCGTGGTCGCGGTGGTCTCGTGGCCGGCCAGCATCAAAGTGATCAGATCGTCGCGAATCTCATTGTCGGACAACCGTTCACCGTCGTCGCCACGCGCGCAGATGAGCAAGGCCAGGACATCGCGTTGCTCGGTCAAGCCCGGGTCGTTGCGCCGTCGGGCGATCAGCGGCATGACGACGTCGTCGATCTCCCGATAAGCCCGGGTGCGCGACGGCCACACGCGCAACGTGCCCAAGCGCCGAAGTGCGTAGCGAACCGTCAATTGCTCCGAGACACCGAGGTTCAGCAGACGCCCGAACGGCCGGCCCAGTCGCCGTACCTCGGCGGGATCCTCCACGCCGAAAACCACCTTGACGATCACGTCCAGCATCAGCGCCCGCGCCGCCGGCAGCAGCGCGAACGCACGGTCGACGGGCCAACCACGCATCGCCGCGCGGGCGGAGTCTTCGATTATCGGCACGTAGCCATTGAGGGCGGCCCCGTGTAAGGGGGGTGTCAGGAGTTTGCGGCGCCGCAGATGCTCCGGCTCCTCCTGCACGAACATCGACCCGGATCCGTAGATCGCCGCCGCGGGGCCCACGCCCTCGCCGCCGAGCAGGACGTCGGTTGGAGCGGTGAACACCTCCTTCACCAGCGCCGGGTCGGACACGATCGCTACGTCGCCCAAGGTGAGGATCGGCATCGTCATAATCGGGCCGTAGCGCCGGATCAGCCGCAGCATCCGGCGTTCCCCACCCACCAGGTAGGCAACTGCATACGCCGCCGCGAAAGCCGTACGAAACCGGCGTGGAGCCGGCAGGCCCGGTGGCCGGTGTATCACCTCCGGTGAGCCGGCGAAATCTGGCTCCGAGTCAGGCGAATCAGCAGCCACGCCCACGACACAACACCGCGCCGCCGGCTAGGTCAAGACCGGCCAGCCGCGCCGGTCACACACAGTCGGCGCACACCGGAAGTTCGCCGGCCGAACTGCGCAACCGGCTGCGGTGCTGCACCAGGAAACAACGCGAGCAAGTGAATTCGTCGGCGCGCTGGGGAATCACCGTTACCGACAGTTCTTCGCCGGAAAGATCCGCACCCGGCAGTTCGAAGAATAGCGCCTCGTTCGGATCGTCGTCGGCGACGGCCGTGGACAATTTGGGCAAGGCTGGTGTCAGGTCGCGCAGAACCGCACCGTCCGCGGTCTCGGCGTCGGGCACGCGGCGTGCATCGTAATCGCTAGCGGTCGGCATGGTGCGTTCCTTCCTGCGCAGTGACCGGGTTACACCTGTTGTGGTCACCCCGTGGCAGAGTCAATACCCCGTTCGGATACCGGCCACACCTGTCAACAGAAAGAAATTGCCGACGTTTCCAAGGCGCGTCGATCGATGTCACCCCTCCAAGGAGGCCGACTCAGCGGGCCGGGATTTCCATCCCGTGCCAGCCGTTGGGCATGGTTTCGGGCGCCCCGGATCCGGACGCAGGAATTCGGCTGCGTGAAACCGCCAGCCCGAACCAGGGCGACATGACGGCCGCCACCAGGATCACCGCGGCCACCACCTCATGCCCGGTTGCCAGCAGCACCAGGCCGGCGACAAGGCCAACTGCCCAGACACCCGCGGCCACCAAACCGGAGACGTTGGCGCCGCGCTCGCCGGCCGCTGGCCGCGTCGTGCGGTGAGAACAAACGGCGCTACTTCCGGCGTCAAGCATGCTCACTCCCCAGCCCTATCGGTGTGGTCCATACCATAGCCTATGGCAACTATTTTCACGTCGTCCAATCTGTAACCGCTCTGCCGGATACCTGTGAGGTCACTGCCAATGGCTACCCAGCCCAACCCGAGTGGCCGGCCACGTGCCGGGGTATCACTGGTCGGTGAGTGATACCGCGTTGCTGGTCATCGACATGTTCAACGACTACCGCCATCCCGACGCCGAACAGCTGGCGGCCAACGTCGCGGCCATCATCGATCCGCTGGTCGGGCTGGTCGGCGACGCTGAACGCAACCGCGGCGTCGACCTGATCTATGCCAACGACAACCACGGCGACTTCACCGCCGACCATCGTGCCATCATTTCGGCCGCGCTGGACGGCGAGCGTCCTGACCTGGTCAAGCCGCTGGTGCCGAAGGCCGGCTGCCGGATCATCACCAAGGTGCGCCACAGCGTGTTCTATGCCACCGCGCTGGAGTACCTGCTGGACCGGCTGAAGACCCGGCGCATCGTGCTTGCCGGTCAAGTCACCGAGCAGTGCATCCTCTATAGCGCGCTCGACGGCTATCTGCGTCACTACGACGTCGTCGTCCCGCCCGATGCCGTCGCGCACATCGACGAGGAGCTCGGAGCCGCCGCGCTGAAGATGATGGAACGCAATATGAGCGCGACCTTGCGACCCGCGGCGCGCTGCCTGCGTTGAACGTGCGTTTGCGATCGGCCCAACCGGGGAATATGGGCGCTCTAGCGATTCCCGAGAGGTAGCCAGATGACACGACGTCAGTCCGAGAAGGCCGAGTCCGATGTGGAGTTCGACCCGCATGTCGCCAAGTCGCGAGCCGGTCGCGACGACGAAGGAAGCTACGTCGGACGCGGTTCCGCCGACGACGACTTCGGCAGCGGGGAAACCGGCGCGGAGGCGCGCAGTCAAGAGCACTGAACCGTCGGCGCTAGAGACGCGGCGTCGACTTTCTCATCAGCCACATCAGTCATCACCGGTTGTGGTGTCTCGTCCTGCCCGGCTCACTCGGTATTTCATGGTGACCACGAATGCTGCTGGTCAACGATGGCCTGTTGCGCAGCCTTGGCTGCCTGCGCATACCTTGGCTCTGTTTTCGGCACGCCGATACCGCGCCTTCGCTCAAACCCCTTGTGATGACCGGCATTGCGGAATGTCTCAGGTGCTCACCGAGTGAGCTGACATGCCGCCGTGTCGAGTGTGCAATGACGGCTTTGAGAGTGTACGGAAGGCGGGAACATCCACCGATCGGCCCGCCCTGACGGCACAGTCGGCGTCGCCAGCGCATACTCGACGCCGTCAGTCGCCGATCCAACCGCACCAGCACGCGATTTCCATCTCGCCACACCGGTGCGCAACCCTGCGACGACGTCGGTGCGGCGTCGGACCTGGTTGTCGCTAATAGGTGGGCACATTGAGCACCACCTAGGCCTGGGGCCCATGTGACGGATGTGATTGCCGGGCCCAGGACCCCGCTGACCGCGGCGACTAGATCAGCACCGTTTTCGAGGCCCGATCCAGGTCCACCAGCAGCGCCCGATGATCCGAGATCGGCATCAGCTCGGCCGCCACCGCGCCGGCGCGAAGACCGGCATCGTCGGTCAGGATGTGGTCGAGTTGCCGGTCGGGTGCGGCCGCCGGAAATGTCGCGGCCGTTGCCAACGGCCGCATCCGCGACCATCGGCGCACCGCGGCCGGAGTCAGGTTGAGGTCCCCGGTCAGCAGCCGCGGTCCAGGGAAGCCGCGCACGTCGTGAACCAGGCGGCGCAGCTGCCAGCGGTTCCAGCCGGGCACGAAAGACAAGTGGGGTGTTGGCCACCGTGATCGGCCCCAACGGCGTATGCAGGCGCGCGATGACGGCCGCCCGCGGCTCCTCGTCGACGATCATCACCCTGTCCGGCCCTGGCAGGTACATCGGGATGCGCGCCGGAATGCGGGGCAACCGCACCACCTGCCAGCTGGCAGCCGGGAAGCGCGACAGCAGCGCGATGCCGTAGGCCGCGGTCCCGGGTTGTTCATCGCCGGAGGCGGCCATCCACGTCGCGCCGGGCGTGCCCGAGATCGCGGCCACAAACCGATGCGCCACCGCGCCCATGGCTTCGGCGGCCGCCGCGGTGAGGTCGGCCCGGCCCGACCGCGGCTGGTCGCAGTCCACTTCCTGCAACGCCAGCACGTCGGGGTCGAGACGGCGCACGCAGTCGCACAACCGCTGCACCGCCACCCCGTCGCCCACCGTGCGGCCGTGCAGGATGTTGAAGGTCGCCACCCGCATGGCTACCGGTCGGCTAACGGCATGGCCGCGGCTCGGGAGCCTCTGCCCGGCGCCGCGGCCCGCAATGGTGTTGCCCGGCCAGGCGCCCGAGCTCGGCCAGGTCCCGCTCGGCGTGGCTTTGTCGGATGTAGATGGTCAGGTCGGCTACACGCTGTGCATGGCGACCGTCCTCACACAGCGGTCCGGGCCCCAGGGCGCGGCCGGTCCGGGTGATGGCCTCGTCAACGGCATGTTCCACGACGGCGCGGGCGCGACGGGCCAGCAATTGCGGGGTGCCGGACCGATCGAACGGATCGCTGTCGATCCGCTCCGCGGCGCTGGCCAGCACCGCTTCTCCAGCGGCGAGCGCGGCGTCGACCGCGCCGAGATGCGCCAGCGCGTAGGCGTCGGCCGACTGGCTTCCGGCGCAGCGGTACAGCGGGTCGGCGACCCGGCGGGCGCCGCCTAGCCAGCACGCCGCCACCCCGATCGCGGCGTGCCAGAAGCCGGGCCGGTTCGGGTAGGCGTCGGGTTCCCCCACCGCCATCGCGTGGACGTCGCTGAACTGCACGGATCTGGTGTCGCTGCCGGCCATGCCGGGGTTCCACCAGGTGCTCGGCAAGGGTTTGACGACGGGGTCGGTGACGGTTACCGCGAACAGGCCCCGTTTGCCGTCGTCAAGGGCGGCGGTAACCAGCGCGTGCGTGCAGAACCCGGCGCCCGAACACCACACCTTGATGCCGTTGAGGACATACTCGTCGCCGGCGATGCAGCTGGCCCGCAGCACCGCGTCGGCGGATTCGGCCACCCACACGCCCCACAGCTGGCCTGCTTGCGGCGGCTTGCCGCCCAACTCGTTGAGGATGGCGCCGGCGTCCACATGGGCTTCGGCGATGCGGGCCGCCGCGATGTCCTCCTCGGCCAGCTGCGCCAGGCGTTGCCAGCGTTCGGCGGTGCGCCCCGAGGCCGGCAACGGCAACTCCAGCCGCCCCGACTCCAGCCAGTGCTCCACCAGCCCCGCCGTCACGCGCGCACCCGCCCGTCGCGAACGAAAGTCACCACCGCGGCCCGTGCGTAGCAACTCGGCGCCGTGGGTGACATATGTTGCTGATACCCGATTTCGGCGGCCGATTAAACGGCTGCCCGATAGTCCCCGACAGTCACGGTCGCCCGGGTTGGCGATGACACCGTCAGGGTATGCACTACCCACGATGACTGAGCCCAATAGGCCGCCCACTAGGACGACCACCACAGCTGAGTGCAGATGCGGCGGGCAGTACCCGGGACTACGGGAATCGTTACGCCACGCCGCGTCAGCCCTCAAGGAACACGGGCCGCGCTTCGCGTTGGCCGGCAGCTACGCGTTGTGGGCCTACGGCGCCCCCGAACCCAGCCACGACGTCGACATCGTGGTCGCCGAGGCCGACGCGGGTGCCGCGGCTGCCACGCTCGCCGACGCCGGGTTCTGCATCGAACGCCCACCGGAAGACTGGCTACTCAAGGCGCGCAGCGGTGAGTGGGTTGTCGACGTGCTGCACCGGGTCAACGGTGAGCCGGTGCGGCCGACCGACCTCGACGACGCCGAAGAGCGTGTGGTGCTTGCCATTTCGATGCCGGTATTGCCGCCCACGACGGTCTTCACCCAGAAGTTGCGCGCCCTGACCGAGCATCGCTGCAACTTCGCCGACCTGATCCCGGTCGCCCGTGCGGTGCGCGAACGGCTGGACTGGGACCACATCGAGAAGGCCACCGACGACAACGATTTCGCGGCCGCATTCCTGATGCTGGCCGGCCGGATCGGCTTACGCGGCTGAGAGCGTCAGGTCTGCCCGCCGCCACCAGCGCCCAGCGTCCGCTGCATGTCCGGCTTCATCGCCGCCAGCTGGGCTCCCCAGTAGCCCCAACTGTGCACGCCGTTGGTGTCGATGTTGAACACCGCGTTGTGGCCCCCGGCTGCGGTGTAGGCGTCTTTGAACGCGACGTTGCTTTGTAACACAACCTGTTCGATGACCTGCCCCGGGATACTGCCCTGGCCGATTTCCGAAGGTGTGCCGTTGCCGCTGTAGACCCACAGCCGGGTGTTGTTGGCTGCCAGTCGTCCGGCCTGCACGGTGGGGTCGTTGCGTTGCCAGCCGGGCCCTCCCGTCGGTCCCCACATATCTTGCGGATTGAACCCGCCTTCGTCGTTCATGGCCATACCGATCAGGGTCGGGCCGTTTCCGCTGGACGGCGTCATATAGGCCGACAGCGAGGCGGCATAGGCGAACTGCTGCGGGTGGTAGGCCGCCAAGATCATCGCCGACGACCCGGACATGGAGACGCCGACCACCGCATTGCGGGTCGACCGCACGCCCCTGCTCGCCAGGTAACCGGGCAGCTCGCTGGTCAAGAAGGTTTCCCACTTGTAGGTCTGGCCGTTGGCCGATCCGTACCAGTCGGAGTAGAAGCTGGACCGCCCGCCCACCGGCGCCACCACCGAAATGCCTGAACCGGCGTACTCGTCGAAGGCGTTGGTCTCGATGTCCCACCCGCTGCGGTCGTCGCGGGCGCGCAGACCGTCGAGGAGATAGACCGCCGGGGCTCCGCCGGATTGGAACTCCACGGTGATGTTGTGGCCTATGCCCGCCGATGGCACCTGCAGAAATTCGGGTGCGGCCGCCCGCGCCGGCGGTTCCCCACCGACCACACCGACCAGCCACGGCAACGCGGCGGCGGTGATTCCGACGACACCTAATCGACGCTTCCAACGGTTGTTATTCGTGCCCATCCCCGGCTCCTTTCATCGGAGGGTATTGGTGTTCGCTCGCTCAGGTGCCGGGACAAGCCGCGCCCTACCGACCAAACCGGGTTGCGGGTACCCCGCGCCGCACCGCTTCAACCGCCGGAAATGACGACGGCCGGGCCGATCCGAGGCGCCGAAAAATTCGCGGTTTGGGGACGCGCCGCGGCGGGCACCTCCTGCGGCATGAATGCCTCTGCCATTGTTCCTGTTGCTCGTCTCCTCGGTCCCGCGGTAGCCGCCGCATGGGGCCTTAGCGCTGCTGTCCTGCCGGCTACCGCCATCCCTGCCGCCTCCGCCCAGCCATGCCCCGACGTCGACGTCGTGTTCGCCCGCGGTACCGGCGAACCGCCCGGTACCGGTCCTACCGGACAGGCATTCGTCGACGGCCTGCGCTCCCGCCTGGGCACACGCTCGATGGGCGTCTATGCGGTCAACTACCCCGCCAGCGATCAGTGGGACACCGGCGTCGACGGCATCCGCGACGCCGGCGCGCACGTCGTGTCCACCGCCAATGCCTGCCCCAACACCAAAATGGTGCTCGGCGGTTACTCCCAGGGCGCGGCCGTGATGGGCTTCGTCACATCCCCGGCGGTGCCGGACGGGGTCGACCCGGCGACCGTGCCCAAACCGCTGGCACCCGAGGTCGCCAACCACGTCGCCGCCGTCGTGCTGTTCGGACCACCCAACATTCGGGCCATGAACTTCCTCGGTGAGCCGCCGGTCACCATCGGCGCGGCATACCAAGGCAAGACCATCAAGGTCTGCGCCCCCGAAGACCCGGTGTGCTCCGACGGGATGAACTTCGCCGCCCACAACACCTACGCCGATGACGGCGGCATGATCGCCAAGGGCGTCGACTTCGCCGCCAGCCGCCTGGGCGCAGGGCCCGGCGGACCCATGACGGTCGCGTCACCAGGCGGCGGCTTCGGCAACTGAGGCAACTGACTCCCGCCGTTGTGGTCCACCCGGGTGAGGCGGCGGGTGCCCCGAATCGCCGTACCGCACCCGCCGCCTCACACCGCCTTCCCGGATGACGAGATAATCTGGCGCACAAGCCACTTCACGTCATCGTGGATCAGCCGGCGGGCCAGTTCCGCCAGCATCCGCGGATGCCACGCGGCGCCGGCCAGCTGGTTGAAGTGGTCGAGCGCCACGTCCACCCGGGCCAGCGCGGTGCATCCGGGAACCGCCCGGGCCGACGGGTTCGGGTAGCAAGGTGGTGACTCGTACCCCGGTCTGGCCCAACTCGTGTTGCAGCGTCTGGGCGAAGTCTCTGAGAAAGGCCGCGCTGGCGCGGTACAGCGCCACCTGGTGATCGGAGCGGTCCGAGGAGTACGGTTCGGCTGCGGCCGGCGACACGGTCAAGATAATGCCGCCGCGGCCATGCATGACCATCTCCTCGGCCAGCAGCCGAGCCAGCCGCATAGTCTGACCGATGCCTGCCACCATCTCGTTGAGCACGCTCTCCAGGCTGTCGTCCAGGTCGTAGCCGTCGACCGGTGAGTTCAGCGCGGCCGCCACCACGGGCTGCCGGGCGGCCAGCACGCGCCGATACAACACATACGGCCGCTCGGCGAGCCGCGCGTCGACTTGGATCGGCTGAACGTTGGCACCCAGCCCGCTCAGAGCGGCCGCCGCGGTGTGGATCTCGTCGCAGGAGTCGGAGACGATCAGGTCGTATCCGCGCCGGGCGAATTGTTTGGCAAAGGCGAAGCCGACGCCGCCGCCGCCGCTGGCACCGGTAACCAAGGCCAACCCGGCGGGCGAGGAGTCGGGGCGCTGTTGCGGCCTTTCGGCGCGGCCGCGCGCTCACTATCTGCAACCGGGCGGATGGGCCTGACCCTGTCATCGGTAGTCATCAGTCGATTCCACGGACCCGGTCGCTCACCTGCAGCTCGGCGGCAAGGCTTTCCAGGGCGCGCCGAGCCTCATGGTGCCGGGAGCCGGCTGCGGCGCTGTCGGCGATGACGAGTTCGGCCGCCGGATTTTTGGGCAGGGAGCGCGTCGCGGTGACGTCGAAGAACACGATCGAGACCCCGAGCAGGCCGTTCTGCGCGTCGATCAGCGGGTTGACGTGGATCTCGAACCACACCGTGTCGGCGCCGGGCCGCTGCCACTTGACGTCCTGAATCCGCGCCGAACGCCGCTCCACCTTGGCCTGTTCCAGGTAGGCCCGCAGCTCGACGGGCCGGTACGACACTTCCAGGTCGCGCAGCAGCCGCCCAATGTCGCGGGCCGAAAGGCCGAAGGCGTTCTCGGCCTGCAGGTTGATCATGGCCACGGTGTCCTCGCCGGTGACCACTATCTGGGCCACCGGACTGGCGCGAAAAGCCAAGTCCCGCAACGTAGTCAGGCCAGTCGAGTCGTCATGCCGGTCGTAGAACGCTGCCGCCGGGTGATAGCGGTTGACGCCGTCGTGCGGCCCTGGTGCTCACCGAGTGGCCGCAGTTTCGCGATCTGGACTGGCATTCCATTGCCCGGGAGGCGCCCGTCGCCGTCGTCCTGGACACCAGGAACCTGCTGGATCCGGCCGGAATCCGCGCCGCCGGACTGACGTACCTGGGGAACGGCGTACCGCGCGGATTCTGAACCAAATGTTTGGCTGCGATTTCACTGCGTAGCACCTCGGCTGGGGAATGCCGGCGTTCGGGACCGGCAAGCATGGAGGACAGGTCGCCCCGGCCCGGTCGCCGCCGACGAACTGCCGGCACTGCTGCGATCGGCGGACGTGGTCGCGTGCACGCCCCGGCAGGCGCCGCCTTGCAGGCCATGGCCAGCGGCGTCGCCGTGGTGGCGGTGTCCACCGGTGCCCTGGCCGACACGGTGGTGCACTCGGTCACCGGGTTACTGGTGCCGCCCGACAACCTCAGGGAATTGGCGGTCGCATTGAAAACTCTTCAAGGACAACGCTTTCAGTGTGCGGGCATGGGGGCGGCGGGGCGGTTGCACGCAGAGCGCGGTTCAGCTGGGAGCGCATCACCCTCGACGCGCTGCACATCTATCGCCAGGTGGGCTCGCCGGTCGAACCGCGACACGTGGCAAACACCCGATAGTCGCCCGGATCAACTACCATCATTGTCAACCATGACAAGTGTTACCGAGGACACACGGTGTCGTGCGCGTCCGCAGCTGCGCGACGCGGTCAACCCTGACGGAAAGGGTCGCCCGGAGCGACAGGATGACCCGGCCGCCGTGCTGCTCGCGCACTTCCATACGGCCGACCCGGTCGCCGCCCAGAGATTTTTCACCAACGCCTATCACCCGAGCTGGCGGATCAGGGAGTTCGCCAAGGGATCGACCGTCACCCACCGTCGGTTCGCGGCCGAACACCTCACCGTCGACGACGTGGCGATCCGGGGCCGAGTGGACTGCGAAGTCCGCACGGCCGACGGCTTTGTGGTGATCCAGCCGCGCTCGGGCTCGTTGATCGCGGTCGGCGATGGCGCTCCGAGCCTGGACACTCCGCTGCTGGCCGTCGACGGATTTCCGCGCGTGTTGCGGCTGAACAGCGTTCGGTTCACCGTTGCCAGCATCGACGCCGACCTGCTCCGACAAGTCGCCGCGGGGTCCCACACGCCGATGCCGCAGCAGGTCGAATTCCTCAGTTCCCGGCCACGTACCCCGGCGGCGGCGCACACGTGGCGCGACGCGTTCGACTACGTGACCACCAGCTTCGCCTCGGCCGACGCCGCCCGGCGCCCACTGGTGGTCGCCGCGGTGTCCCGGCTGCTGGCCGCTGCGCTGCTCGAGTGCTTTCCGTCCAACGTCACCACGGGGCAGTCGTCGCCCAACGACCAATCGGTACCCAAGGCCCTGCAAACCGCCATGTCGTTCATTCATCGCCACGCCGCGATGAACATCGGGGTCACCGACGTCGCGGCCGTGGTCCATCTGACGCCGCGGGCGGTGCAGTACCTGTTCCGGCAGCAGCTCGACACCACTCCCACCGAGTACCTCCGCCGGGTCCGGCTGCATCGAGCCCATCAAGATCTGCTCTCCGGCGACCGCTCGGTCACCACGGTCAGCGAAATCGCGCAGCGCTGGGGCTTCGCCCACACCGGCCGGTTCGCCGTGCTGTATCGCCAGACCTACGGCGAAAGTCCGCACACCGCGCTCAAGCGCACCGCCGCCGGGTAGCCGGTTCAAGCCGTTTTGGCCAACGGCTGAGCCCGAGACGTGCTCTGGCCCTTGGCGATTCGTTGCACCAGAGTTCGGGTGGCGGTTTCCAGGATGTGCTGCGCGGCAGCGGGCCGGCGGGCGCGCCGCGCGCGGCGGACCGCCGCGGCAATCGTCATGCCTTGCCGGTAGCCGGTGACCACTCGGGGATCGACGTAGGAGCCGCGCGCCACCGCCGCGGTGTTGCCCAGCTCGTCGGCGACCTCGCGCATCACGGCGGCCTCGACCCGCTTGGCCACGCGTTGCGACATCGGCGGGTCCGCGTCGGCGAACGCCGCGGTCGCCAGCACGGTGCCATGCCAGGTTCGTAAGTCCTTGACGCTGCAGTCGTTGCCGACCAACTCATTGAAGTGCGCATTGAGGTCGTCGGCACGAATGTCTGCCCATCCGGAGCCATTGCGGCACAACAGGAGTCGCTCCGCGGACGAGTTTCGGCGAGTCAGCGAGCGCACCGCGCGGACCACATCGGGATCGTCGATCTCCAGGGTGCGCCGGACCCCGCTCTTGGCGGGGTAGTCCGAAGGCCACCGCGTCGCGGCGCACCGTCACGTGCTCGCAGCGCAGGGTGGCGATGCCGTAGGAGTCGTTGTCGTCCGCATACTGTTCGCCGCCGGCGCGGAAGTAGCCCAGATCGAGTGGGTGCAGGGCCAGTGCCAGCACCCGCTGGCGGGTGAGACGACGGCCGCCGAGGTCCGCCGCGCTCCGGCGCCGCAGTGCCGGCAGCTGTTTGGACAGCGCCAGCACGCGGTCGAACTTCTCCTCGGCACGCTCCTGCTGCCAGGCCTGGCGGTAAAGGTACTGACGACGTCCGGCCGCGTCGGTGCCGACCTCCTGAATGTGCCCGTTGGGATACGGCGAGATCCACACCTGCTGCCGCGCCGGCGGGATCACCAGGTCCTTGATTCGCTGCAGGGTCTGGCCGTCGGTCAGCAACTTGCCGTCCGGGCCGTAGTAGGCGAGCCCTTACCCCGCCGTTTACGGGTGTGCTCGGCACGCTGCGACGCAGCCGCATCGGCGCTCCTCTCATGTCCCAAGAGGAATTACCCGCCGCGGCAGCGGCTCACACCGAGCGTCGGCCGGTCAGTAGTCCGGCAGGCGCACGTCGCGGGTGCGCAGCAACAGCGGAACCAGCACCCAGAAAACCGCGAACAGCGCCAGAGCGCACGCCCCGGCGACGATGCCCGCGACCGGCCCGGCCACCGCGTCGAAGATGATGGTCGTCACCCCGGTCAGGGCCAGACCGAGCAGCACCAAACCGGCGTAAGCACACCGGTGCGCCGCCGACACCACCACCACCAGCCGGTGCCGCCGGAACAGCAGCCGGTGCATGCCGACCGGGGCGATCAACAGCACCGTCGCGCCCACCGAACATCCCACTGTGGCTAGATACACCCAATGCAGGGTCAAGGTGTCGAAGCGCTGCTGGAACGGCAGCGTCAGCAGGAACCCGGTGAGCAGCTGCACCCCGGTCTGGACCACCCGCAGCTCCTGCAGCAGGCTGTTCCAATTGCGGTCGAGCCGTTGGAGTTCGGTCTCCCCGCGGCTGCGGTGATCCCACTGCTGGTCCCGTTCCGGATGGTCGACATCCATGCCGGTGATCATCGCATTTGCCCAGAGCCGGTGAGGATTTTCCACCGTGGACGAACACCCACCCGTGACGGCAACCGGAGCAGCCGTGACACGAGCACACTGGTGTGACCCGTTGTGTTAAGGAACAGCAAAATTCTCAGAACCAACGACGAGTTCTTAGACGATCGTTATCTCGACCATGACGAAAACTTGATGTGTCAGCGATTCAGCTTGCCGTCCCGCACACCGGTCAATGCCTCGTCCAGCGTCGGGTACAGCGGGAAGGTCTTGTCCAGACCGGTCAGGTGAATCGGCCGTCTGGTCGCCGGGCCACGCGCGACCACCCCGAACTCGGCCGCGCCGCCGAGTTTCTCGTAGGTCGCCGCGAGGATCTTGAGCCCCACCGAGCCGAGGAACTCCACCCCGGAAAGATCGATGATCAAAGCCGTGGGGTTGTCGGCGACCACGCCGCCGATGGCTTCTTCGAGGGCCGGAGCGGTGACCAGGTCGATTTCGCCACCGATACTGAGCACGGCGACCCCGTCGTGGTCGGTGACCTCGGCGGTGATCGAATCAGGAGCTGACAATGGCGGTCCTTTGTCCAAAGCCGTGGGGGTACTGCAAGCCTAACCCGCCTCCCGAACTTGCGAGAAGAATAAGACCTCGACGCGTTGCGCGGCGCGCCCCAGGCTAGTCTCCCCATATGAGCTGCGCCCTTCGGGGCGCGACAAGGGCACTTGGGGGCACTTGGGGAGGCCAGATGTCAGACTTGCCGATCGAGTTCGCCACTACTTCGAATACTGCGAATACTTCGAATACTTCGAACACCACCGCCGTCCCGCAGACGGTCTCCAGCGATGGTTTGCTGCCGCAGCTGGTCCAGCATCTGCGGCAGAACCGGACCGGGTTGCGCGAGGAGTGGGCGCGCCGGATCACCGCGGCCGAGCTGCTCACCGCGATGACGCCCGAGGAGATCTTCTCCGAGGCCACCGCCGTCTACGACAACTACGTCGAGGTGCTCGAGACCGGCAGCGTGGAAGCGCTGCAGGATTATGCTCGCGACCTGTCGGAACGCATCATTCCCCGGGGCGTGGAGACCGACGAGGTCGTCGGCATCGTGCTGCTGCTGCGCGACGTGCTGGCCCGGTCGCTGTTCGAGAAGTACCAGACCGACTTCGAGATGCTCAACCAAGTGCTCGACGCCTACGAGCCGGCGGCCAACCGGATCGCCAACACCGTGGCGGTCAGCTTCGTGCAGGAACGCGAGCGCATCATCCGCCAGCAGCAGGAGGCCATCCGGGAGCTGTCGACGCCGGTGCTGCAGGTGCGCGAGCAGCTGCTGATTCTGCCGATCATCGGCGTGCTCGACAGCCAGCGCGCCCGCCAGGTCACCGAGCAGCTGCTGCGCGCCATCCGGGCCAACCGCGCCAAGGTCGTGGTCATCGACATCACCGGTGTGCCGACCATCGATTCGACGGTGGCCAACCACCTGGTGCAAACGGTGGACGCCTCCGGCTTGATGGGCGCCAGCGTGATCATCACCGGCCTGTCCTCCGAAATCGCTTTGACCCTGGTCACAATCGGGCTGGACCTGTCGAAAATGAACGCCGTCGGCGACCTGCAGGGCGGCATCGAGGAAGCCGAGCGGTTGCTGGGCTACGAAGTCACCCGTACTGGCGACTAGACCGGGTAGGCACTCATCAACAGGCAGCCCGTGCCAGTACCGATTCTCAAACTGGGGCCGATTCTCATCGCGACGGTGCGCTCCGCGCTCACCGACTCCGAGACCGATCTCTTCCGGCAGCGTCTGATGGACCGCGTCACCGAATTCCGCGCCCAGGGCATCATCGTCGACGTCACCGCCGTGGAGGTGCTGGATTCGTTTGCCGCGCGGTCCCTGCAGACGATCGCACGGATGATCCGGCTGCGGGGCGCCGAGACGGTGATCGTGGGCCTGCGGCCGGAGGTGGCCTTCGCGATGGTGCAGCTGGGGCTGGCCTTCGACGATATGCACACCGCCCTCGACTTAGAGGAAGGCCTGGCGCTGCTGAACCGCAAGCTGGGCCTGGAAAAGCCGATGATCGGGCCCGACGGTGAGGGATGACGGCGGTGACGGATGACATCGTCGTCGAGGTGGACCACCCCGACGACATCGTCGCTGCCCGCCACGCCGGGCACCAGCTCGCCAGCGAGCTGGGCTTCTCGCTGACCGACGTCACCATGATCGCCACCGCGATCTCCGAAATCGCCCGCAACATCACCAGCTACGCCGGCCGGGGCGAGGTCCGGGTCGCGGTGGCCGACCGCGAGGGCCGCAAGGCGCTGGTGGTGCGCGCCGAAGACGACGGGCCGGGCATCGCCGATGTCGATCGCGCGATGGAGGACGGCTACTCCACCGGCCGCGGGCTGGGCATGGGCTTGCCGGGCGCGCGGCGCATGATGGACCGGCTGATCGTGGAGTCGGCGGTGGGCCGCGGAACGACCGTCGAAATGTGGAAATGGGTTCCGCCCCGTGCGCGATAACGGCCGGTTCGGGCCGATCGAGTGGGCGGTCGCGGGCCGGCCGCGGCCGGGCGAGCACACGTGCGGCGACCTGCCGATCGCGGTCCAGATCGGCGGCGACGCCGCGCTCTTCGGTGTCCTGGACGGACTCGGACACGGCCCGGAGGCCGCCCGTGCCGCACACATCGCGGTCGACGTGCTCAACGACGCCCGCGACGAGCGTCTCGAGGTGCTGATCCAGCTCTGCCACCGCATGCTGTCCGGCACCCGGGGGGTCGCGATGACCCTGGCCAGGATCGACTTCCCCACCGGCGGGCTGTGCTGGACGGGAGTGGGAAACGTGGCCGCCAACCTGGTCACCAAGGCGATCAGCGGTGTCCGGATGAGTTGCGGCGTGCGGCTGACCGCCGGCATCGTCGGCTACCGGGTACCGGAGGTCACTCCGGCCAAGGTGGTGCCGATCCGCGCCGGTGACCTACTGGTCATCGCCAGCGACGGCATCGCCGACGATCACCTGGACCACATCGACTTCGCCGCTTCCGCCACTGCCATCGCCGAGCAGATACTGATCAAGCACGCCAAGGACACTGACGACGCGATGGTGCTCGCCGCGCGTCATCGGGGCATCTCGACATGACCTACACCGACGACTTCCGCGCCCGCTATTTCGCCGCGCTGCGCACCTACCTGGACAAGCGCGACGAGGACAGCCTGGCTGTCGGCCATGAGCTGGGACGCCGGGCCCTGCTGGAACGCGTCAGCATGCTCGACATCATCGAGAACCACTTCCGGTTCCTCGACGAGCTCTCCGGAGACGCTGCGTCGGGCCGGCCGATCGCGCTGGAGTTCCTGCTGCAGACCCTGGCCGCCCTCGACATCGCCACCCGCGGATTCCTGGACGGCACCAGGCGTTACGAGCAACAGCGGGCCCGGGCCGAGGATCTCGCCCACCGCGACACCTTCCGCAACGCGCTGGTGAACTCGTTGCAGGAAGGATTCTTCGTCGCCGACCACGACGGCGCCGTGATCGAGATGAACAGCGCGTTCGCCGAGATCACCGGCTATCCCCCGGAAGGCTTGCCGTACCGCTGGCCGCATCCGTGGCTGCTCGACAAGAAAAGCGCGGCCCAGCAACAGCAGCGGGTTCGGCGGGACGGGTTTGCCGAGTACGAGACGCCGATCCGGCACCGCGACGGCCATCTGGTCTGGGTGACGGTGAGTATCAACGCCGTTCGCGGCGCGGTCGCGGACCGGGACGTGTACGTGGGCACGGTTCGCGACATCACCGCCGAACGAGCTTTTGCCGCCAGGGAAAGCGCGGTGCTGCGGCTGGCCACATCGGTCGGTGTGGCCAAGAGCATGGCCGAGGTGCTGTCCATCACGCTCGACGAATGCCGGACAGCGGTCGACGTGCAACGCGTGGTTGCGGTCATGTGGCCGCCCGGCGACGGTGAGCCGACCGTCCAGGTCGCCGGGGAACCGTCCGAAAAGTCTTGGCGCAGGATGGATCCGCTGCTGCGCCAGACGTTTGAGGAGGCACGTCACCAACTGCCGCTGACGGCCAGGACGATCGAGTGGCCGGACTCTCCGGGCAAGGCAAGGGGACTGGTCGCGGTGCTGTCGGGCGCCGCCGACGTCGCGTTGTGGCTGGAGCTGCGGGTGCCGCGCTGGGTGACCGCCGAGGATCGGCTGCTGGTCACGGTGCTCATCGGTCACCTGAGCCTGGCCATCGGCCATGTCCGGCAATTCGAGAGCGCGCGTGAGACATCGCTGACCCTGCAGCGTGCCATGTTGCCACCGATAACGCCGCCGCCGGGCTTCGCCGTCCGCTATGAACCCGCGGTGCCGCCCTTGGAGATCGGCGGCGACTGGTACGACGTGCTGGCCCTCGACGACCACCGCATCGGCATTGTCGTCGGCGACTGCGTGGGCCGCGGGTTGCCGGCCGCCGCGATCATGGGGCAGCTGCGCAGCTCGGCACGCGCACTGTTACTCACCGGCGCGCAACCCGCGCTGTTGCTCGAACAGCTCGACGCGGCCGCGTCGCTCATTCCGGATGCCTACTGCACCACGGTGTTTCTGGCGATCCTGGACACCAAATCCGGGATCCTCGACTACAGCAACGCCGGGCACATGCCCGCGGTGCTTGCCGAGCCCGGCCGCGGGACCACGTTGCTGACCGATGCCCGGTCGGTGCCGCTGGCCGTCCGGCGAACGCAGCCGCGCCCGGAGGCCTCCCAGGATTTGCTGCCCGGCTCGACGCTGATGCTGTTCACCGACGGCCTGGTCGAGCGCAAGTACGAGTCGATCGACGAAGGACTGGGACGTGTCGCCGACGTTTTGGCGGCGTCGATGATGTTGCCGATCGATGCCGTTGCCGATGCCGTACTGGGCGGGTTGGCGCCGGCGGCGGGATACGACGACGATGTCGCGATGGTGGCCTACCGGCACCCACACGGGCCGCTTCGCATCGAAACCAGCGCCACCCCAGATCAATTGGCCGGCATCCGGCACCAGCTGGCGTGGTGGCTGCGCGCCGCCGACGTCTCCGACCAACGAGCCGGCGACATCGTGCTCGTGATCAGCGAGGCGTGTACCAATTGCATCGAGCACGCATACCGCGGGCATCCCGTCGGGACCATGCTGGTCGACGTGAGAGCCGTCGACGAAGCAGTCCATGCGCGGGTCGTGGACTCCGGGTCGTGGAAGACGCCGGCGGCCGATCCGGGCAACGGCGGGCGCGGCCTGACGCTGATCAAGGCCATCAGCGACGCCGTGGAGATCGACAACAGCCCGGGCGGGACCGCCATCGAGTTGACTTTTCGGCTGTCTCGTTAGCCGGTAGCCGTTAGCCGTTAGCCGAAGAAGACGTTGCGGCGGCGGATCAATTGGCTGTACAGCATCTGCTGGATCGTCTCCCGCACGTGGTCGGTCAATTCGAACGTGATGGTGGGATCGTCGGCGTCGGCGCGATCGTAGTCGGCGGTGCCGATCGGCCGGCCGAACGCGATGTGCCACTTCGACGGCAGCGGTATCAGCCCGGCCGGGCCGGCCCAGGGGAACAGCGGGGTGACCGGGAAATACGGCAGGCCCAGCAGCCTCGCCAGCGGCTTGACGTCGCCGAGCATCGGATAGATCTCCTCCGAACCCACCACCGCGCACGGGATGATCGGCGCTTTGGCGAGCACCGCGGCCGACACAAAGCCGCCGCGACCGAACCGCCGCAGTTTGTAGCGGTCCTTGAAGCACTTGCCCAAGCCCTTGTATCCCTCGGGAAACACCGCCGTGAGCTCGCCGGCCGCCAGCAAGCGATGGGCATCGGGCTGGCAGGCCAGGGTGTGACCGGCCTTGCGGGCCACCTCGCTGATGATCGGCAGGTCGAAACACAAATCGGCGGCCAAGGCCCGCAGGTTGCGGTGCGCGGGATGGTGGTCGTGCACCGCTGTCGAGATCATCAGCGCATCGATCGGTAGCACGCCGCCGTGGTTGGAAACCACCAGGGCGGCTCCCTTGTCGGGCAGGTTTTCGATCCCGCTGACCTCGACGCGGAACCAGGACCGCGACAAGAACCGCAGCAACGGCCGTACCAGTGCGTCGGTGAAATGCGGGTCGAAGCCGAACTCGTCGACGCGGTAGTCCCCGGTCAGTCGCTTCCGCAGGAATCCGGCAACCGCGGCCACCCGTTCGGCAAGCTCGTTGGCCGGCGCCTGGGCCGCCGGAACCCTGGCGCCGAAAGCGCGCCTCTGATCGAGATCTCGGATGACGGCGGCGGAGCGCCGCTCGGTGGCCTTGGAATTGAACGGCGCCGACGTGGGCCGCAGTGCCGGTTGTGGATTGGTTTGTCGGCCGGCGTGGTTCCGTGCCGCTAAACGTTGTCGATTCGGTTGCAATGCAATGACATTCGTCCTCGCAGGCATAGGCAAACCCCCCAGCACTCTGAGTGTCTGGAATGGATTGAAATGGGCCTTGTGTTAGACCCCGGCCGCGCCGCCCCCGCAGCGCATGCAAGGAGTTTAGTCCTCGGATATGGCCAATAAAAGATCCATTCGCCACGAATACCGTCCGCTATGGTGACGTTTGTCTGAACGCGTCGACCAACGGCTCCCATCGGCCGGGCGGTTGAGCCGCGGGATTCGGGGTATTCACGGGCGTGACTCGCACAACTGTCCCCTGGAGCTGGGACACCCGGCTGCCATCTCGCTGCCGGGCTGGCCGGCTGGGTACGGACCACTGTCGATCGCGGTACGCCGCGCCTTGACCGGACCGGCACCGCGCGAGCTGTTCACCCGTATCGGCGGCTCGGTGGGCGACGTCGATCCCTACGGCCTCGATCTTCAGCTGGCTTTGTACATGTGTTACGAACTGCGTTACCGCGGTTTTTCCGGGGTGGATTCGACTTGGGAGTGGAATCCCGCGCTACTGCACCTACGCGCCGAACTCGAGCGGGCTTTCCTGACGGGTGTGCGCCGTGATGTCGGCCCTATCGAGCCGCACGACACGTCGGTAGATCGCTATATCACCTCAAAGAGGGTGATCCGCATGTCTGGGCAATTCCGCGCCTGACCGGTCAGGCCAAGGCGGCATTCGTCGTTCTACCGCGAACACGTGGAAGCGGACGCGGTACACGAACAAGTGGTCCGCATCGACGTGGTCGGCGATCTCATCGCGCGAGAACCGCACCTCGACCATGACATCGTGTTCGGGATGCGAGCCCACGCGTTCCTCGAAAACCGTTTGGCGGACTGCCTTATGCAGGCATGGCAGGCCGGCCAGACGTCGCTGCTACGGCCGTTGGGTGAGTAATCGACCATCGCGACGCTGGAAGAGTGCGGTTTCGTCGTCGGCGGGGGTGGCGCGGGCCCGAATGAAGGCCCGTTCCACGCGATCCCGGCGATACGATCCCGACGACGAGCACGACATCCCGGGGCGCCGCTTCTTGAAGCGAGAACCAGGAGGAAATCGCCGTCAGGCATCCTCCAACTGGCTCGCGTGCGGGATGGCCTGCGCGCGCACCAGGGCGCCGTTTCCGGGGACAAATACGGCGGCTTTGCGTTTGACTTTTTCATCGCGAGGATCGACGGCGCTGAGCTCTACGGTCCGCAGGATGGTCTTCAGTATGAGGGTGGACTCAAAGACCGCGAGCCGGTCCCCCAGACACCGATGCGACCCGCCGCCGAACGGAATGAGGCTGTATACGCCCGGTGGGGTGTCGAGGAAGCGTTCCGGCATGAACCTGTCCGGATCGTCGTAGAGCTCGGGTTTGCGGTGAATGGATCGGATCAAGGGTGCGATCAGCACATTGGCGGGGAAGTCGTACCCGCCCAGTGTTATCGGCTGGCGCGTAACCCGTCCCAGCCCCGTTATCGGGGGTCGCAGACGCAGAGTTTCGTGGACCACGGCCTCCATGTAGGTGGTTGCGTCTGTGCTGCGAGCCTCCGCGGTAGCTTTCTTCATGGCCGACGGACTCCGCAGCAGCCGTTCGATCGCCCAGCCCACCGTGATCGCCGTTGTCTCTTGGCCGGCAAGCATGATCGTAAAGATCTGATCACGAATTTCGTTGTCGCTCAGTGGAACACCGTCGGCGCGTAGCATCAGATCCAACAAATCTGCCGTCCCGCAGTTCGGCGTCGCGCGGCGCCGAGCGATCTCCGCGAAAACCAACTCGTTGCATCGGGCCAGGGCGCGTCGAAATCGCCGCCAGCGCCGCACGCCGCCCAGCCGACGCAGGGCGTACCGTATCGCCATTTCCTCCGATCCCCAGGTTTCACCCAGTTCGTGCCACGCCGCCTTCCAGGTCGGTAGCGTCTCGTCGCTGATCCCGAGGGTGATCGCGAGAATCGCCTCCAGCGACACATTGAGCATCCGGTGATGCACCCGCACGGACTCCTCTGCAAGCCAGCTGCGCGCCTCGCGTTCGGCGCTGCGTACGATCACATCGGCCCACTGCTGCAGTGCCTCTCCGCGGAGGCGAGATAACAGCAGCCTGCGCAGCCGGCGATGCTCGGAACCCTCCATCAGTAACAACGATCGGTCGCCGTGGAGTATCCCGAGGACCCGGTTCGGCGTCGCCGAGTCGATCACCTCGTCGGGGGCAGTAAAGAGCGGTTTGATCAGTGCGGGATCACGCACGAAGGCGACCTCCGAGACGCCGGGAAAGATCTCGAAGAATTTCGGCACCCGCAACCACAGGACATCGCCATAGCGATCGAACATCCGGTCAAAGGCCGCGTCGCCATTGCGCAAGATGTCCCCGAGGTGCATCACGAAACCGCGCAGCCCAGGCTCGCGGGAGCGGCGGACTTTCGCGCTGTCTGCCGTGGGGTTGAATCCGATCATGTCCGGCTGTGAGTCCATAAACCACATGCGCCTCTCCTCCCCGATGGGGCCAGAGTGGAAACCTCCTTGTGGACGACCGCATCGCTGACAGGGGCCCATCGACGTCGCGCGAACCCTGGCACAGCCCGCGGCGAAGGGGCCGCAACTGGACGTGATTCACGATCTGTCATGCCGGGACCTCAGCGCTTGAGCCGAATCCGGCGCCACACG
This sequence comes from Mycobacterium gastri, assembly GCF_002102175.1. Classification (GTDB taxonomy): domain Bacteria; phylum Actinomycetota; class Actinomycetes; order Mycobacteriales; family Mycobacteriaceae; genus Mycobacterium; species Mycobacterium gastri. The sequence goes on from NZ_LQOX01000096.1 coordinate 66,112, forward strand.
ACCCCGGAATAGACCGCCGACAACACGCCGAGCATGGCCATATCGAGTAACCATGCGCCCGTCGTGTGGCGCCAGTGGCTGTCCCTAGGAGTGAATGGACTGGGTTGCACGCCGTTCAGGTCGACGGTCGACGCCGACGCCGCGAAACCCCACCGCGCCGGTGTCGTCCAGGACAGCTGGTCGAGTACCGCCCGGTTCGTCACTATGACCAGGCCGCCAGAGAACACCAGCTGTGCCATGATAGCCACCACCAGCAGCGGCAGGATCTGCTCGGTGGAGCGGACCAGCCCCGACAGCGCCAGGCCGAGGATTGCCGAGACGACGCAGGTCGCGGCGACAGTAACGAACAGTTCGAGGGCGGGATTGCCCAACAGCACGGCGCCACGGGTCGGCGCGCCCTTGCCGACCACCGTGATGGTCGTGGCGATCGCCGACTGCACGATCGCGAACAGGCAGAACACGGCGAGCTTGGCCAGCAGGTAGGCCCGGGTGGACAGGCCGAACGCCTGTTCCCGCAGGAAGATGGGGCGCTCGCCGATCAGGTCACGGATTGTCAACGCGGTGCCCATGAACACGGCGCCGACATTGAGCAGGACCAGTATCTGCGCGGGTTCGGCCGGTGTCTTACCCGCCGGGTCGGCAAAGCCGAATCCCGTCTTACCCGGAACGGTCAATGCGAGCAGGGCCAGAATGAACGGCAACGCCGCCAGGAAGACCGTGTACCACTGGTCGGAGACCACCAGCCGAACTTGGCGGCGCGCGATCGTGGAGAACTGACGCCACATATCGATGCGCACCGGCTCGCCCAAGTCCCTCGGCTTTGCGGCCGCCGGCAGCTTTGGCTCCGGCCGTTGCTGAGCCAGGAAGCGTCGCTTGGCTTCGTCGGGGTCGGCGCCCACCTTGATGAAGATCTGGGCCCAGTTGGTGGTTCCCATCACCGAGCCGATCTGGTCGGGCCGGCCGCAGAAAGCCGTCTTGCCGCCGGGTGCTATCAACAGCAGCTGATCGCAGAGGTCGAGATAGGACACCGAGTGCGTCACGACCAATACCGTGCGGCCGGCGTCGGCCAGTTGCCGCAACATCATCATGACTTGAGAGTCCAGCGCCGGGTCCAGACCGGTGGTCGGCTCATCGAGGATCAGCAGCGACGTGCCGGTGAGCAGTTCTAGCGCCACCGAGGCGCGTTTGCGCTGCCCACCCGACAGCCTGTCCACCCGGACGTCGGCCTGCTCGGTCAGATCAAGCTCCGTGAGCACCCGGGCAACCACTTGGGCGCGGTCTTCTGCGCTGGTGTCGGGCGGTAGCCGCAGCTCGGCCGCATAACCTAGAGCCTGGTTGACCGTGAGCTGGCGGTGCACGATGTCGTCCTGCGGCACTATCCCGATCCTGCTGCGCATGGTCGCGTACTCGCGGTGGATGTCATGGCCCTCGAAGGTGACCGAGCCGGAACTGGGACGGGTGTAGCCGGCGATCAGCCTGGCCAGCGTGGTCTTGCCCGCGCCCGATCCCCCGATGATCGCAGTGAGTGTGCCGGGTCGCGCGGTCAGGGAGATGTTGTCGAGCAGTTCTTTCCCGTCGACCTTGAAGCGGACCGAGTTGACCTCCAGACCGTCGTTGCGCGTCTCGGCTTGCGTGCGCGGGACCAGGGTGCCGGCGGTAAAGACAAGGTCTCCGTTGCCAATGGTGACCACGTCGCCCTCACTGAGGACCGCGGACCCGATCCGGACTCCGTTGACGAACGTGCCATTGACGCTGTGAGCGTCGCGGATCTCGGTGCCGAGCGGCGTCTGAACCAGGAACGCGTGATGCCGCGACGCCAAGACATCCGGAAGGATGATGTCGTTGTCGGTGGCGCGACCGATCGTCGCGCAACCGGCGGGCGTCGCGGGTACCCCGCTGCCAGCCCGGAAAGCCTTGATCACTCTCGTCGCCAGGTTCGACGTGTCCGGCGGCTTGGCGGCAACAGGGTCCATCCGGGCGGATCCTCGGAACGCGGCCGGCGGCGGCGAATTTCGCCCGTGTGCCTGGGTGTGCGGCTGCCAGTTCGGCAGCGGTGTCGACCGCATGGCGCTGGGCGGGTAGCCGGGCGGTGCCTGGCCGAGGGACCGGTGCATTGGCTGGAGTGGCGCCGGCACGGCATGCGCGCGAGCGGCGCTACTCGGCGACCGGCACGCCCCGCCCGTCTGGGCTGCTGGCTGTGGATCCCTCGGCGCTGCGGCTCCTGGGGGTTGAACGGCGCAAATCGGTGTTGTTCGCGGTGACCCGCCCGCCGGCACCTCGGGCTGTTCGACCTCGAAAGTCAAGCACGGCCCGTCACGGTCGCCGAGGTTGATGCGCTGGCCGTCGTGGATGTCTACCATTTCTACCCGTCGAGCGTTGACAAATGTGCCGTTGTGAGAGTGGTTGTCGATCGCAACCCAGCGGCCCTGATCGAAGCGCAGCAACAGATGGACACGCGACGCCACCGGGTTCGCGATGCGTATATCAGCATGCAGGTCATGTCCGACGACCACGTCGCGTCCTGCCGCGAACCTACGTTGCGACCCGTTGTAGCGAACGCTCAGCACCGGTGGCGCCACGGTGTTCATAAGAGAAATCTGTAGCCCGTAGCGACGGTTTCGAAACCCCGTCAGGGCTAAGTCGCCTGAAGTGGTGGGCTTCGGGACTGAGGCGGACGGCCGGGTTCTGCGCCCGGGCGTGTCTTGCCGGTGGTGGGGTGGGGCATCGCGTAGTGGTCAGTGAGTTACCGACAAAAGTGACTCACGAAAGGACCATCCGCGCGGACCCAGAACCATTCCGCCTTGCTCGGCCAGCTGGACTGGCTGAAGTCCGCTGATGCCGGTGCGGTGTTCGCCGAGCTGATCCGGGGCCGGGCTACAAGCGCTGATCGAGGCCGAAGCCACCGAAGCGATCGGTGCGGGCCGGTACCAACGCACGGACGGTCGCGGAACATCGAAGGTGGCCTTTTTACGAATCGGAGCACGGCCGGCCCCGCGACCACCATGGTGGCGCCCGATGGTAGCTCCCACCGATCCGTTGCGCCGAGGCACCGAGGAGGTCCGAGGCGGGCACTTCATGCATCGGGAGCATCCAGAGATGTTCGCCGGGCGGCTGTTGACTCATCTGCGATAGAGGCGGGCAGCCGCGGCTGCACAGTGGTCAGCCAGGGTTGCCGGAAGTGCCGTCGGTCCCGTCGAAGTCGGGGGTGCTGACGCCGCCGCTGCCGGCGAGGCCGTTACGGGACCCGGTAGACCCCAGACCCAAGCCGGCGTCACCCCCGCTACCCGCGCCGCCCCGGGCGCCGCCCTCACCGCCGCCGCCGCCGTCGCCGCCGCCGCCGACCGCGCCCTGCTTGCCGAGCAATCCGCCGCGTCCGCCGGCGCCGCCTTGTCCGCCGTCACCCCCGTTGCCGCCATCGCCACCGTGGCCGGCGTTGCCACCGTTGCCGCCGTTACCGCCGATAGCCTGACCAGAAGGGGCACCGGCATTGCCGCCTGCGGCGCCGTCACCGGCGTTGCCGCCGTGCCCACCGCCGCCACCGGCACCGCCAGCGCCGCCGTGGCCTCCCATGCCACCATTGCCGGCCAGCAATCCGCCGGCACCGCCATTGCCGCCGGCGCCGCCCGCAGCGCCGAGACCACCGTTCCCGCCGGTGCCGCCATTACCGCCCGATCCACCGGAACCGCCCTGGGCGTTGGAGCTTGAGCTGTAGGCGCTGTTCGTGGTGGTCGGGATGGGGCCGAGACCACCGCCGTCACCGCCGGTGCCGCCGCTGGAACCGGTGCCGCCAAGGCCACCGTCACCGCCGTAGCCGCCATTACCGCCGTTGCCGACCAGCAGCCCGCCGCGACCCCCGTTGCCGCCAGCACCACCGGCGCTGCCATCCTGACCGTTCAGGCCGGCGCCCCCGGCACCGCCTTGACCGCCCGAACCCCCGGTAGCCACGTTGGCCTGCGAGCGGGCGTAGCCGCCCTGACCTCCGTCGCCGCCGCTGGCGCCGCCGGCACCGCCGGTGCCGCCGTCGCCGCCGCTACCGGCGGTGGCGCTGGATCCGGCATTACCCGCGACAGTGGTATCGGCGTTGCCGCCATTACCGCCGGTGCCGCCATCGACGCCGGCGGGGCCGGGTTGGCCGTCAAAGCCGTTCCCGCCGGTGACATTGCCGGATTTGCCGACTTGATTGCTGGAGCCCGGTCCACCATTGAGGCTCGGGTCGGTGCTGGATGTTGGGTTGACGCCGTCCGCCCCGGGCATGCCGGCGCCGCCGTTGCCGCCGTGACCGCCGGCGCCCCACAGCCCGGCGTTGCCGCCGGTGCCCCCGCTGCCGCCGGCCATGCTCGTCGCCGTCGCGTTCCCGCCGTTCCCGCCGTTCCCGCCGTTACCGTACAGCCAGCCGCCGCGTCCACCGGCCCCGCCGCTCGCGCCCGCGCCGCCGAGCCCGCCGCCGCCACCATTGCCGATGAGCCCAGCCTCGCCGCCGGCACCGCCCGCCTGGCCGGCCGGGCCCGACCCGCCGTTGCCGCCGTTACCTAACAAGATCCCGCCGGCGCCGCCGTTCTGGCCGGTTCCCGGCGTCCCGTCGGCGCCGTTGCCGATCAGCGGGCGACCCAGCAACGCTTCGGTGGGTGCGTTGATCACGTTGAGCACCTGCTGAAGCGGTGAAGCGTTGGCCGCCTCGGCGGCCGTATACGCGCTCGCACCCGAGGTGAGGGTCTGCACGAACTGGTCGTGAAACGCCGCCATCTGAGCGCTCAGGCCTTGATAGGCCCGGGCGTGCGCGGAAAACAGTGATGCCACCGCCGCCGACACCTCGTCGGCACCCGCAGCCAAAAGCGCCGTCGTCGGCGCAGCGGCCGCCGTATTTGCCTCGCTCAGCGCCGAACCGATACCCGCCACATCAGCCGCTGCCGCCGCCAGCGCTTCCGGGGTAGCCAATACGAACGACATCGCCATCGATACCCTTTGTTCGAGTGGATTTCATCACCGAGCGGATTTTCGGCTCACCAACCACTGTCGCCTCATTATGGCAACTGGGCCCTCGGGCAAATGGTGGATTCAGGGGATGAAGTTTTCTCCCCCTACTGGGGGAGGATGTTTATTGGGGGTTTCTCGGCTCCCCGCCGCGCAGACTTTTGCGCAATAGAAAAGTCTCCGGGAAACCGGGGGAGGTCCAACCCCGCTGTACGGGCTGATCGTCGGCACGCAATCCATGGAAGGCGCGAAGATATTCATTGACGACAGCCAGACCGTTAGCCACCGTTCGCAGCGATATCACTGAACTCCTTTGCCAGTAGCGAGTTTTCGTACCTACGGCCGAGCAATCCGCACGCATCACACGCGCCTGCGACCATCCAGCCCCGCCGGCGTCGGCAGAACGCTCCAACCTGCTTTCCCAACGCGTTCTAGCCCTTCCCGCGTACCACAATCGTGTGCTCTTCGCGGGGCACCAGCTCGCCGATGACGGGTGCACCCGGGATCTCGCCGGCGATCAGCAGTCCGCCGGAGGTCTGCGCGTCGGCCAGCAGGAGCGCCTCCTGCTCGCTCACCGCCGCCAGGTCGACGTGCGGGGCCACCCACTCGAGGTTGCGCCGGGTGCCGCCGCTGACATAGCCGGCGGCCAGCGCTTCGCGTGCGCCGTCCAGATACGGCACCGCGGCCGAGTCGATCACCGCCGTCACACCGCTGGCCCTGGCCAGCTTGTGCAAGTGCCCCAGCAACCCGAAACCGGTTATGTCCGTGGCACATTCGATTCCGGCCGCCAGCGTTGCCGCCGCCGCTTCGGCGTTGAGCGTGGTCATCACCTCGACGGCGTCCGCGAACCGCTCGCCGGTGGCCTTGTGCCGGCTGTTCAGCACCCCGATGCCCAGCGGCTTGGTCAGCGACAGCGGGGTGCCCGGCTTACCCGAATCGTTGCGCAGCAACCGGTTTGGGTCGGCGATTCCGGTGACCGCGAGCCCGTATTTGGGTTCGGGGTCGTCGACGCTGTGCCCACCGCCCAGATGACAGCCCGCGAGCGAGCACACGTCCAGCCCGCCGCGCAACGTCTCGGCGGCAAGTTCCAACGGCAGCACATCGCGCGGCCACCCCAGCAGATTGACCGCGACCACCGGCCGCCCGCCCATTGCGTATACGTCGGACAGCGCGTTGGCGGCGGCGATTCGGCCCCAGTCGTAGGGGTCGTCGACCACCGGGGTGAAAAAGTCGGTTGTCGCGATCAGTGCCATGCCGCCCTCGATCAGCACCGCGGCGCCGTCGTCACCGTTGTCCAGCCCGACCAGCAGCTCACCGGCAGGATGAGCCGGGACGCCGGCGCGCAATCCGCGCACCACATCCTCCAGCTCGCCCGGCGGAATCTTGCACGCACAGCCGCCGCCGTGCGCGTACTGAGTCAGTCGGTAGGCCATGGCGTCCATAATTGTCGCCATGGCCCAGGGAGGCGTCTCCGGTCTGGTGACCGGCGCGGTCCTCAAAACCGTCGAGCGACAGATGCTGCCGCTGGCGGGTTCGATTCCCGTCCGCCTCCGCCACCTCCCTGGGTCCGGACATGACTGACCCCAGACGACGGGTTCCGCGCACCGACGCGCTGCTCGCCGATCCCCGCCTCGCCGAGGCGCAACAGCTGCTGGGCCGCGCCCTGGTGAAATACGTGATAACGCAGGCCCAGCAGCGGGCCCGGGCCGGCGAGATCGAGCCGGAGCAGGTGGCCGAGCATGCCGTCGCGTCGCTGCCGGCCGGCGCGGCGAGCCTGCGGCCCGTCATCAACGCCACCGGCGTCGTCGTGCACACCAACCTGGGCCGGGCGCCGTTGTCGCAGGCCGCGGTGGACGCGGTGGTCACCGCCAGCGGCGCCACCGACGTCGAATTCGACCTGGCAACCGGCCACCGCGCTCGCCGTGGCCGGGGAGCGCTGGCCGCGCTCGCTGCGGCGGTGCCCGGCGCCGGCGGGGTGCACGTGGTGAACAACAACGCCGCCGCGCTGCTGCTGACCGCGCTCACACTCGCTCCGAGTAAAGAGATCGTGCTCAGCCGCGGTGAGCTGGTCGAGATCGGCGACGGATTCCGCATTCCCGAGCTGCTGGCGTCCACGGGTGCGCGGCTACGCGAGGTCGGCACCACCAACCGCGCCCACCTGCGCGACTACGCCGACGCGATCGGGCCGGACACCGGGTTTGTGCTCAAGGTGCATCCGTCCAACTTCTGCGTCACCGGGTTCACCTCGGCGGTCAGCGTGGCGGAATTGGCGCAGCTCGACACGCCGCTCGTTGTCGACATCGGCTCCGGACTACTGGAGCCGCATCCGATGCTGCCCGACGAGCCGGATGCGACAACCGCCCTGCGCGACGGCGCCAATCTGGTCACCGCCAGCGGCGACAAACTGCTCGGCGGCCCGCAGGCCGGCCTGCTCTTCGGCGACGCCGGCCTGATCGAGCGGCTGCGCCGGCACCCCGCGGCCCGCGCGCTGCGGGTGGACAAGCTCACCCTCGCCGCGCTGGAAGCGACCGTGGTAGGGCCGCCGCCACCGGTCGCTCAGGCGCTGGCCGCCGACGTGACGCGGCTGCGCGTCCGCGCCGAAAGGCTCGCCGCGCAGCTGCCCGGCGGGCACGCGGTGGACTGTGTGGCGGCCGTCGGCGGCGGCGGGGCCCCGGGCGTGCAGCTGCCCAGTGCCGGGCTGAGCCTGCCCGAGTCCTACGCCGCCAAGCTGCGCGCCGGCAGCCCGCCGGTCGTCGGGCGGGTGGAGAGCGGCCGGTGCCTGCTGGATCTGCGCACGGTGGCACCGGAGGACGATGACCTGGTGCTGGCGGCGGTGCTGGCGTGTTCGTCATAGCCACCGCGGGCCACGTCGACCACGGCAAATCGACGCTGGTCCATCGGCTCACCGGCATGTGGCCGGACCGGCTGGCCGAGGAGCGGCGCCGGGGCCTGACCATCGACCTGGGCTTCGCCTGGACCGAGATCGACGGGCACCGGTTGGCGTTCGTCGACGTGCCGGGTCATGAACGGTTCGTTCCCACCATGCTGGCCGGCGTGGGCCCGGTTCCGGCCGTCATGTTCGTGGTCGCCGCCACCGAGGGCTGGATGCCGCAGTCCGACGAGCATCTCGCCGCCCTGGACGCGCTGCGGGTTAGGCATGTGCTGGTCGTCATCAGCAAGGCAGACCTTGCCGATCCGGCGCCGGCGATCGAGCAGGTGCGGGCGCGGTTGGCCCACGCGCCGGTCGCGCTGGGCACCGACCTGGACCAGGTGCGCGCGCAACTGCGGGCACTGACGAGGCGGCTGCCGCAGCCGGACCGCGACGGCGATGTGCGGTTGTGGGTCGACCGCTGCTTCACCGTGCGCGGTGCGGGCACCGTCGTCACCGGGACGCTGAGCGCCGGCACGATCCGGGTGGGCGACGAACTCGAACACGCCGGACGGCGCGTCACCGTCCGCGGCCTGCAGTCGCTGGGCCGTGACGTCGACGAGGCCGGTGCGGTGGCGCGGGTGGCGGTGAACCTGCGCGGCGTGGACCGCCGGCACATCGCTCGCGGCGACACCGTTCGCACGCCGGACGCCTGGCTGGATACCGCGGAGATCGACGTGGCCCTGCGGTCGGCGGACGCCCTGCACCGCCAGCTGGTGCTGCACCTCGGGTCCGCGGCGGTGCCGGTGCGGGTGCGCCCGCTGGGGACGGCCGGGGCGCGGCTGCGGCTGGCCAGGCCGTTGCCGTTGCGGGTCGGCGACGTCGGGTTGCTGCGCGATCCCGGGGAGCACCGGATCGCGGCCGGCATCGAGGTGCTCGACGTGCGACCTCCCGGGCTGCGCCGCCGCGGCGCGGCCCGGGCCCGGGGCGCGGAGCTGGCGACCGGCCGGGTGCGCCCGCCTGAGTGCGCACCCGCGACGCAATTGCGCGCGACGGGTCTGCCGGCCACCGGCCACCGGGTGGGCGAGTGGGTGGTAGATCCGCAGTGGTGGGCCGGGCGACGCGAGCTTGCGGTCACGACGGTGCAGCGCTGGGCGATCGAGCACGACATCGCGGCGGGCATGCCGCTGGAGGCGCTGCGGCAGCGGGTGGGCCTCCCGGCCGCGGAACTGGTGTCCGAACTGCTCGACGGCACCGGCCTGGAGGTGGCCGACGGCCTGGTGCGCCCGCCCGGGGCGGTCCTGCCGGCGCGCGTCGACAAGGCGGTGCGCACGGTGGCGGAGTGGCTGGCCGCCGAACCGTTCCGGGCACCGGAGGCCGACGAACTGGCCGAACTGAAGCTGGGCAGCCGCGAGTTGGCCGCCGCGGTGCGGGCCGGACGGCTGACCCGCGTTGCCGACGGCGTCGTGCTGGGGCCCGATGCGTTCACGCGGGCGGCCGCCATCCTGGCGACGCTGCCGCAGCCGTTCACGGTGAGCGACGCCCGGCGCGCCCTGGGCACCACGCGCCGGGTCGCGGTGCCGTTGCTCGAACGGCTTGACGCACTGAGGATTACCCGCCGCGATGCGGACGGCGCCAGGATGACGCTTTGAGGCTGCCGGTTGCTCCCCAGGTACGCCGCAGGGTTTGATCAAGCAATGCACCCGGAAAGCAAGTTTGCGAAGTTGATCCAATCGTGGCCGCTCTACCGCCAGCTCACCGGGGCCGACCCGCTGGGCCGCGGCAAAGCCGCACAGTCGGCTCGCTCGGCAACGCTGACGCCGCGCACCGCCGAGGCCGACCACGTCGCGCACTCGGTGTGTCCGTTCTGTGCGGTGGGCTGCGCGCAGAAGGTGTACGTCAAAGACGAGAAGGTCATCCAGATCGAGGGCAACCCGGACAGCCCCATTTCCCGAGGACGCTTGTGCCCCAAGGGATCTGCCAGCACCCAGCTGGTCACCGGGCCGCAGCGGGAAACCGTCGTGCGCTACCGCGCCCCCTACGCCACCGAGTGGCAGGAACTCGACCTGGACACCGCGATGGACATGGTCGCCGACCGGGTGCTCGACGCCCGTCGCAAGGGCTGGCAGGACTTCGACGCCGACCGCAACACGCTGCGCCGCACCATGGGCATCGCCAGCCTCGGCGGCGCCACCCTGGACAACGAAGAGAACTACCTGATCAAGAAGCTGTTCACCGCCCTGGGCGCGTTGCAGATCGAGAACCAAGCCCGTATTTGACACAGCGCCACGGTTCCCGGTCTGGGAGCCTCCTTCGGTCGCGGCGGAGCGACGGACTACCAGCAAGACCTGGTCAACTCCGACTTCATCGTCATCATGGGTTCGAACATGGCCGAGGCCCATCCGGTCGGGTTCCAGTGGGTGATCGAGGCCAAGGCGCGCGGCACCGAGGTCGTCCACATCGACCCGCGGTTCACCCGCACCAGCGCGCTGGCCGACCGGCACGTGGCGCTGCGCGCCGGCAGCGACATCGCGTTCCTCGGCGGGGTGATCAACTACATCCTGTCCAACGAGCTGGACTTCCGCGAGTACGTCACCGCCTACACCAACGCCGCGTTCCTGGTCGACGAAAATTACCGGGACGCCGAGGATCTCGACGGCCTGTTCAGCGGCTACGACCCCGACACCGCCTCCTATGACCCGGCGACCTGGCATTACGAGTCGACGGGTGCTGCCGGCCAGATCCCGGCCGACCCGACGCTGCGGCACCCGCGCTGCGTCTACCAGATCCTCAAGCGGCACTACGCCCGCTATACCCCGGAGATGGTGGAGCGGGTGTGCGGCGTGCCGGCCGAAACCTTCCTGCGGGTCGCGCGGGCGTGGACGGAAAATTCCGGCCGCGAGCGCACCACGGCGCTGGTATACAGCGTGGGCTGGACCCAGCACACGATGGGCGCGCAGTTCATCCGTGCCGGCTCGATCATCCAGCTGCTGCTGGGCAATGTCGGCCGGCCCGGCGGCGGGGTGTTCGCACTGCGCGGGCATGCCAGCATCCAGGGCTCCACGGACGTGCCGACGCTGTTCAACCTGCTGCCCGGTTACCTGGCCATGCCGCACGCCGGCCAGGCCACCCTGGCCGACTACCTGGACCGGATCAAGAGCCAGAACCAGAAGGGTTTCTGGCACAACGCCGACGCCTATATGGTGTCGCTGCTCAAGGAGTACTGGGGCGAGCACGCCACCGCCGACAACGACTATTGCTTCGACTACCTGCCACGGATCAACGGCGACCACGGAACGTACCGCACCGTCATGGACATGGTCGACGGCAAGGTGTTCGGCTACTTCCTGCTCGGCCAGAACCCGGCCGTCGGGTCGGCCCACGGACGGCTGCAGCGGCTCGGCATGGCCAACCTGGACTGGCTGGTGGTCCGCGACCTGGTGATGATCGAAAGCGCCACCTTCTGGAAAGACGCCCCCGAGGTCGAGACCGGCGAGATCACCCCGCAGACCTGCCGCACCGAGGTGTTCTTCTTCCCGGCGGCCTCGCACGTGGAGAAGGCCGGCACGTTCACCCAGACCCAGCGGATGCTGCAGTGGCGGGAGAAAGCCGTCGACCCGCCCGGTGACGCCCGCTCGGAGTTGTGGTTCTTCTACCACCTGGGCCGGCGGCTGCGGGACAAGCTGGCCGGCTCGACCGACGAGCGCGACCGGCCGCTGCTGGAGCTGTTCTGGGACTACGCGATGGAGGGTAACGAGCCCTCGGGCGAGGACGTGTTGCGCCGCATCAACGGCATCGACCTGAGCACCGGTCGGGCGGTTAACGGCTACACCGAGTTGAAGGCCGACGGCAGCACCGCTTGCGGCTGCTGGATCTACAGCGGCGTGTATGCCGACGACGTGAACCAGGCGGACCGGCGGGACGCCTCGCAGTGGGGCTGGACCTGGCCGCTGAACCGGCGGGTGCTCTACAACCGGGCGTCGGCCGACCCGGCGGGCCGGCCGTGGAGCGAGCGCAAGAAGCTCATCTGGTGGGATCCGGACCGGGGCGAGTGGACCGGCCACGACATTCCCGACTTCGAGAAGCACAAACCGCCGGACTACCGCCCGCCCGAAGGCGCGGTGGGTGTCGAGGCGTTGCGCGGCGACGACGCGTTCGTCATGCAGGCCGACGGCAAGGCCTGGCTGTTCGCACCCAGCGGTTTGGCCGACGGTCCGCTGCCCACCCATTACGAGCCGCACGAGTCCCCGGTGCGCAACGCCCTCTACAAGCAGCAGGGCAACCCGGCTCGAATCGTCTACGGCCGCAACGACAATCCGTCGAACCCGGCGCCGCCGGAGGCCCACGGTGAGGTGTTCCCGTTCGTCTTCACCGCGGCGCGGCTGACCGAGCACCACACGGCGGGCGGGATGAGCCGGCAGCTGCCCTACCTGTCGGAGCTGCAGCCCGCGTTGTTCGTCGAGGTATCACCGGAATTGGCGCGCATCCGGGGTCTGACACACATGGACTGGGCGCACGTGATCACCAGCCGCACCGCGGTGGACGCGCGGGTGCTGGTGACCGAGCGGATGAAGCCGCTTCGCATCGAAGACCGTGTGGTGCAACAACTTTGGATGCCCTACCACTGGGGCTATGCCGGCCTGGTCGACGGCGACGTGGTCAACGACCTGCTCGGGGTGGTGCTGGATCCCAACGTCTTCATCCAGGAGAGCAAGGTCTGCACCTGTGACGTGCAACCGGGACGACGGCCCCGCGGACCGGCGCTGCTGGCCTACATCGCCGAATACCGCCGCCGGGCCGGCGTCACCGCGGCGACCGGCACCCGCCTGGACACCCATAGCGAGGAAACACCTTGAACCGCAACAGTTTATATGGCCCGCTGAGCGATCCGGCCGGTGATGCCGGGCATGTGGAGCACCCACCGCGAGTCGGGTTCTTCACCGACACCTCGGTGTGCATCGGCTGCAAGGCCTGCGAGGTGGCCTGCAAGGAATGGAACCGGGTACCCGACGACGGCTTCAACCTGCTGGGGATGTCGTTCGACAACACCGGCATGCTCAGCGCCAACACCTGGCGGCACGTGGCGTTCATCGAGCAGCCGGCTACCGACCTCGGCATCCCGAAATTCGAGCGCCCCGGCGCGTCGGCCGGCCCGGAGTCCCGCACCGACTTTCGCTGGCTGATGAGCTCCGACGTATGCAAGCACTGCACGCATGCCGGGTGTCTGGACGTGTGCCCGACGGGCGCGCTGTTCCGCACCGAGTTCGGCACTGTCGTTGTGCAGCAAGACATTTGCAACGGCTGCGGGTACTGCGTGTCCGGTTGTCCGTACGGGGTGATCGACCGCCGCGAAGGTGACGGCCGGGCGTGGAAGTGCACCCTGTGCTACGACCGGCTGCATGACGGGCTGGAACCGGCGTGCGCCAAGGCCTGCCCCACCGACTCCATCCAGTTCGGGCCGCTCGACGAACTGCGGGAGCGCGCCGCCCGCCGGGTCGAGCAGCTGCATGAGCGCGGCGTGCCCGAGGCGCGGTTGTACGGTCACGATCCCGACGACGGCGTGGGCGGTGACGGCGCGTTCTTCCTGCTCCTGGACGAGCCCGAGGTCTACGGATTGCCGCCGGATCCGGTGGTGCCCACCCGGGACCTGCCGGCCATGTGGCGCTACGCCGGGATGGCCGCGTCGGCGCTGGTGGCCGCCGCGGTGTCGGCATTCGTCGGGAGCCGGCAATGACCGCCGGCGGCCGGGAACAGCTTGCCGTGCCCCGAGCGGAGTTCCGGTCCTATTACGGGCGTCCGGTGCTCAAACCACCGGTGTGGGATTGGAAGATCGCGGCGTACCTGTTCTCCGGTGGCCTGTCGGCGGGGTCTGCGCTACTGGCCGCCGGCGCCGATCTGACCGGGCGCCCGGCGCTGCGCCGGGTGAGCCGCGTCGGGGCTCTGGCCAGCATCGTGGCCAGCATGTACTTCCTCGTCGCCGACCTGGGCCGCCCCGAGCGGTTCCACCACATGCTGCGGGTGGCCAAGCCGAGTTCGCCGATGAGCGTGGGCACCTGGATTCTGACCGCTTACGGGCCGGGCGCCGGGCTGGCCGGGGCCGCCGAGCTCATGCCGGGGTGGCTGCGACGGTCGTGGGCCGGGAGGCTGCTGGGCTGGCTGGCACGTCCGGCGGGGTTGTCGGCGGCGGCCGTCGCACCCGGGGTCGCCTCCTACACCGCGGTGCTGCTGTCGCAGACCGCCGTCCCCGCCTGGCACGAGGCGCACCCGTATCTGCCCTTCGTCTTCACCGGCTCGGCCGCAGCCAGCGGCGGCGGCTGGGGCATGGTGCTGGCGCCCGTGGCCGAGGCCGGTCCGGCGCGGCGACTGGCGGTCGTGGGCGCCGGGCTGGAGGTCGCGGCGTCGCGGCTGCTGGAGCAACGGCTGGGGCTGGCCGCCGAGGCGTACACCACCGGCAAAGCTCACCGGCTGCGCAAGTGGGCGGAGTACCTGACGGTCAGTGGGGCGCTGGGCACGGCGGCGGCAGGCCGGAGCCGGTTCGCGGCGGCGCTGTGCGGGCTGGCGCTGCTCACCGGCAGTGCGCTGCAGCGGTTCGGGGTGTTCGAGGCCGGTGTGGAATCCACCCGGGATCCGAAATACGTGGTGGTGCCGCAGCGCCAGCGGCTTGATGCCGGCACCTGAGCATGGCCGCGATGAGCGCGCTCAGGGCTGGGGTGTTCCCGGATGCTAGACCCGACTGGGCTCACGATCCCCGAGTTCGGGCGGTGGCACATCGCTGAACTGCGCGTTTGCGGCGGGGCCGGTCGAAAAGTGGTACTAAGACTAAACCCAAGGCCAAGGCCAAGGCCAAGGCCAAGAGCGCACTATCGACGGTCGCGCGCGTTGATCGCCGTCACCGGGATTTCGCCGAACGTGTTCTGAGGGCGAGAATTTGGCCGTTTTTTCGTCGCCATGTCACGCTCGGCGCAGCAAGCCGTCGATAAACCGCTTCCTCCGTGACTACAGCCGTTCTTTGACCGCCGCCGACAAGCGGGCCCCGTCGGCTTTGCCCTCGGCGATCTCGGTGGCGAACTTCATAACCAGGCCCATCTGCTTCATGGTGGGCCGATGCCCGAGCTGTTCGGCCACTTGGGCGATGGCAGTGTCAGCGACGTCGGCCACTTCTGCCTCGGTGAGCGGCGTGGGCAGATACTCGTCGATGATCCGGGCTTCTGCGTGCTCGTTGGCGGCCAGCTCACCACGCCCGTTCTGGGTATAGATCTCCGCCGCCTCGCCACGCTTGCGGGATTCCCTGGCCAGTACCTTGAGCACCTCGTCGTCGGAGAGCTCTTTGGCCTGCTTGCCGGATACTTCCTCGGTCTGGATTGCGGCCAGCACCATGCGTAGGGTCGCGGTTCGCAACTTATCCTGCGTTTTCATCGCTTTGGTCAGGTCGGCCCGAAGCCGCGATTTGAGTTCCGCCATGGCAGAGACGCTACGCGCGTTCTTTTCGGAGGCTGCCGAACCCGAACACCAAGACCGGAAGTCATACCTACATTGAGAAATGCGCCGACCGCCGACAGGATGGAGCCCATGACCAACGACGACAGCCGCCACATCCGGTGAGTACGCTGCCGCCGAGTTATCCGGTTGACCCGCCGGCCGAGACCCCCGGGTACGTACCGGCCTGGTACCCACCATTGGGGGCCGGCTATCCCCCGCCGCCATCGCCGACGCCGGGCTATGGCGCCCCACCGCCCGGATACGGCCCGCCGCCCGGTTACGGTGTGCCACCTGGCTACGGCATGCCACCGGGGTACGGTGCCCCGCCGCCGGGTTACGGTGCGCCGCCTGGTTACGGTGCCCCGCCGGGCTACGGTGCGCCACCACCCGGGTACGGTTCGCCGCTGGTTCCCGGGGCGGTCAAGCCCGGCATCATCCCACTGCGACCGTTGACCTTGAGCGACATCTACAACGGCGCGGTCGGCTACATCCGCACCAACCCGAAGGCGACGCTGGGCCTGACCGCCATCGTCGTGGTCATCATGCAGGTCATCACGCTGATCGCCACGATCGGGCCGTTGACGGCCCTCAATCAGCTGAAAACCCAGCCGTCGACCGAGCTGAGCGTGGGCGTCTTCGGTGCGTGGATGGGTTCGGTGGCGGCCAGTGGTCTGGTTACCTGGCTGGGCGGCATGCTGCTGAGCGGAATCCTCACCGTCGTCGTCGGGCGCGCGGTATTCGGGTCTCCCATCACCATCGGCGAAGCCTGGGCCAGGGTCCGCGGGCGCGTGCTGGCGCTGATCGGGCTGGCACTGCTGGAAGCCGCCGGGATGGTGGCGCTCGCCGGGTTGGTGGTGGTGATTCTGGTCGGGGTCGCGGCCGTGGCCAACGGCGCGGTGGCGGTCCTGCTCGGCATCCCGCTCCTGCTGCTGGTCGGGTTGCTGCTGGGTTATCTGTACACCATGCTGATGTTCGCGCCGGTGCTGATCGTGCTGGAGCGACTGCCGCTGGTGGACGCGGTCACCAGGTCGTTCCGGCTGGTCCGCGGCGGTTTCTGGCGAGTCCTGGGTATCCGGTTGCTGACGGCCCTGGTGGTGGGCCTGGTCGGCGGTGCGGTCGCGGCGCCCTTCAGCATCGCGAGCCAGATCTTGTTGGGCGTTACCGCGTCGGGCGGATCCATCACTATGCTGCTCGTCGGCACGACGCTGTCGGCCGTCGGCTCAGCGATCAGCCAGATCATCACCGCACCGTTCACCGCCGGAGTTGTCGTGCTGCTCTACACCGATCGCCGCATGCGCGCCGAAGCCTTCGATCTGGTCCTGCAGACCGGTGCCGCCGGTGGGCCCGCCGCGGTGGAGTCCACCGACAACCTGTGGCTCACGCGGCCTTACTAAGCGACTGGTAAGGACTGACTGACGATGCCTTCCATCGACATCGACCGCGACGCCGCCCACCAGGCGGCGCAGCATGAGCTCGACAAACCGATCTACCCCAAGCCGTCCCTGTCGACGGCTTTCAGCGACTGGCTCAACGAGCAATTGTACCGGCTGCTGGAGAAGGGCGCTTCGGTATCCGGTGGCTGGTTCACCCTGACGGTGCTGTTCATCCTGGCGGTGATCGCGGTGATCGTCGCCGTCCACATCGCCCGCCGCACCATGCGCACCAACCGCGGCGGTGATCACCAGCTGTTCGAAGCCGGCCAACTCACCGCCGCCCAGCATAGAGCCACGGCTGAAGCGTTTGCGGCCCAAGGCAATTGGGCCGCAGCCATCCGGCATCGGCTGCGCGCGGTCGCGCGCGAGCTGGAAGAGACCGGCGTGCTGAACCCGGCTCCCGGGCGCACCGCCAACGAGCTGGCCACCGACGCGGGCGGGGCCCTGCCGCACCTGGCAGGCGAATTGGCCAGGGCCGCAACGGCTTTCAACGACGTCACCTATGGCGAGCGGCCCGGAACTCAAGATGCCTACCGGCTGGTCGCGGACCTCGACGACCACTTGCGCTCACGTGCTCATGCCTCGCCGGCGATGGAACGCCCCGCCGCACCCGATTCCTGGGCGCAGGTCCGGTGAAGCCGGCACCGGGTATCACCCGACGACGGCGCCCGTGGCGCGCCATGGTGCTCGCGCTGGCCGCGATCATCCTCGTCGCCGCCGTCGGCACCTACCTGACCGCGCCGCGGCCCGGCGGCACAATGGATCCCGCGGCCACCAGCCCTTCCGGCGCCCATGCGCTGGTGACGTTGCTGCGCGACGGCGGCGTCGAGGTCGTCGTCGCCAACACCGTCGCCGACGTCGAACGCTCGGCCCGCGCCGACTCGTTGCTGCTGGTGGCGCAGACCCACTACCTGACCGACAGCTCATTGCTGCAGCGGCTGGCCCAAGCCCCCGGTGACCTGCTCTTGGTCGAACCCACGGCGCGAGCCCGCAGAGCGCTCACCCCGAAGCTGCGCATCACCGCCGCCGAGCAATTCGCGTCCCAACCGAAATGCCCGCTGCGCGAAGCTAATCGGGCCGGGAAAGTACATTTTGGGCCCAGCGATGCCTACCAGCCCAGAGACGATCTGGAGGTGGTCAGCTGTTACGGCGGGGCATTGGTCCGCTATCGCGATGCCGGGCGAACCGTCACGGTGGTCGGCAGTAGCGACTTCATGACCAACGGTGGCCTGCTCAAAGAGGGCAACGCCGCGCTGGCGATGAACCTCGCGGGTGATCGGCCACGGGTGGTCTGGTATGCGCCGCACCGGGTCGAGGGACAGACGTCGGAGCCCGGTTCGCTGTCCGACCTGATCCCGACGAACGTGACGTGGATCGTCTGGCAGCTGTGGCTGGTGGTACTGCTGGTGGCGCTCTGGAAGGGCCGCCGGCTGGGCCCGCTGGTGGCCGAAGAGATACCCGTGGTGGTCCGCGCCTCGGAGACGGTCGAGGGCCGCGGCCGGCTGTACCGGTCCCGGCGAGCCCGCGATCGCGCCGCCGAGGCGCTGCGCACCGCCACGCTGCAGCGGCTGCTGCCGCGGTTGGGTATCGGCCCCGGCACCGACCCGCCGGCGGTGGTGACGACGGTGGCCCGGCGCAGCGGGGCCGACCCGGAGTTCGTTCGATACCACCTGTACGGTCCGCCACCGGCCACCGACCAGGATCTACTACACCTCGCCCGCGCGCTCGACGACATCGAAAGGCAGGTCACCCACTCGTGACACAACCCGCTCCCACCCAATCCGCGCCCGCGGACTCGGCACGCGAAGCGTTGCTGGGGCTACGTGCCGAGATCGGCAAGGCCGTCGTCGGACAGGACGGTGTGATCAGCGGCCTGGTGATCGCGCTGCTGTGCCGCGGCCACGTGCTGCTGGAAGGCGTTCCGGGAGTGGCGAAGACGCTGATGGTCCGGGCCATGGCCGCCGCGCTGCAGCTGGAGTTCAAGCGGGTGCAGTTCACCCCCGACCTGATGCCCGGCGATGTCACCGGTTCGCTGGTCTACGACTCGCACAGCGCCGAGTTCACCTTCCGCCGGGGCCCGGTGTTCACCAACCTGCTGCTCGCCGACGAGATCAACCGCACGCCGCCCAAAACGCAGGCCGCGCTGCTGGAGGCCATGGAAGAGCGTCAGGTCAGCGTGGAAGGCCGGGCCAAACTGCTGCCGGACCCGTTCATCGTCGCGGCCACGCAGAACCCGATCGAATACGAGGGCACCTATCAGCTGCCCGAGGCCCAGCTCGACCGTTTCCTGATGAAACTCAACGTCACGCTGCCGGCCCGCGACTCCGAGATCGCGATCCTGGGCCGGCACGCGCACGGTTTCGACCCGCGCGATCTGTCCGCGATCAGGCCGGTGGCCGGGGCGGCTGAGCTGGCCGCCGGACGCGAGGCGGTTCGTCAGGTGCTGATCGCCGACGAGGTCCTGGGCTACATCGTCGACATCGCGGGGGCCACCCGCTCCTCCCCCGCACTGCAATTGGGGGTGTCGCCGCGCGGGGCGACGGCGCTGCTCGGCACCGCCCGGTCGTGGGCGTGGTTGTCGGGGCGCAACTATGTCACTCCCGACGACGTCAAGGCCATGGCCAGGCCTACGCTGCGGCACCGGATCATGTTGCGTCCGGAAGCCGAGCTGGAAGGGGCCACGCCCGACGGCGTGCTGGACGGGATACTGGCCTCGGTTCCGGTGCCCCGCTAGTGATCCTGACCGGACGTACCGGACTGCTGGCGCTGATCTGCGTCCTGCCGATCGCGTTGGCCCCTTGGCCGGCAAGGGCTTTCGTGATCCTGCTGGCACTGCTGTTGACGGCCGTGGTCGTCGACATCGTGGCGGCGGCCAGCACCCGCAAGTTGCGCTTCACCCGTTCCCCGGACAGCTCGATCCGGCTGGGCCAGCCCGCGGACGCGGGCCTGTCGATCCACAACCAGGGCCGACGCCGGTTCCGCGGCCAGATCCGCGACGCCTGGCCGCCCAGCGCCCGCGGCGAACCACGCAGCCACCGGGTCAACGTCGGCGGCAGTGAGCGCCAGCAGCTAACGACCCAGCTGCGGCCGGTTCGCCGCGGCGACCAGCGCGCGGCCGCTGTCACCGCGAGATCGCTCGGGCCGCTGGGCTTGGCGGGTAGACAGAGTTCGCAGCCGGTGCCCGGCAAGGTCCGGGTGCTGCCGCCGTTTCTGTCGCGTAAGCACCTGCCGTCGCGGCTGGCCAAACTGCGTGAGATCGACGGCTTGTTGCCGACGCTGATCCGCGGGCAAGGCACTGAATTCGATTCGCTGCGCGAATACGTCGTCGGCGACGACGTCCGCTCGATCGACTGGCGCGCGACGGCACGTCGCTCCGACGTTATGGTGCGCACCTGGCGGCCCGAGCGGGACCGGCGGGTGGTGGTGGTGCTCGACACCGGGCGGATGGCGGCAGGGCGGGTCGGGGTCGACCCGACGGCCGCCGATCCCGCCGGATGGCCCCGGCTGGACTGGTCGATGGATGCCGCGCTGCTGTTGGCGGCGCTGGCGTCGCGGGCCGGCGACCATGTCGACTTCCTGGCCCACGACCGGGTCAGCCGGGCGGCCGTGTTCGGGGCGTCGCGCACCGAACTGCTGGCCCAACTGGTCGACGCGATGGCCCCGCTGCAACCGGCCCTTATCGAGTCAGATTGGCGGGCAATGATTTCCACCATTCTACGGCGGACCCGGCGCCGGTCGCTGGTGGTGCTGCTGACCGACCTCAACGCCACCGCCCTGGACGAGGGCCTGCTGCCGGTATTGCCGCAGCTGTCGGCCAAACACCATGTGGTGGTGGCCGCCGTCGCCGACCCGCGCGTCGACCAACTGGCCATCGGGCGTTCCGACGCCGCCGCGGTGTACGACGCGGCGGCCGCCGAACGCGCCCGCAACGACCGGCGGGCGATCGCGTCGCGACTGCGCCACGGCGGAGTGGACGTTGTCGACGCGCCGCCCACCGAGATTGCGCCGGCCCTGGCGGATCGTTATCTGGCGATGAAAGCGACCGGCCGGCTTTAGTTTTCGGCGGCCCGCGCTCAGCCGGTGGGCACCACGTCGGGAGCGTCCTCGATGTCGCCGGTTTCCCCGGCCTCGGCGGCGCGACGGCCGAAGTAGACGATGTAGAACACGAACGCGGCCTCGGCGAGGAGGCCGATGGCGATCCGGACGAAGGTCGGCAACGGTGACGGCGTCACCATCGCTTCGATCAGCCCGGACACCAGCAGCACCCCCACCAGACCCACGGCCACCGACACCACGCCGCGGCCCTGCTCGGCCAGCAC
Source organism: Mycobacterium gastri (assembly GCF_002102175.1). GTDB lineage: Bacteria > Actinomycetota > Actinomycetes > Mycobacteriales > Mycobacteriaceae > Mycobacterium > Mycobacterium gastri. Next base: position 87,183 of record NZ_LQOX01000096.1, read on the forward strand.
TTGTCCGCGCGGCCGGTCACCGGGCGCGATCACCGACCACCCCAGCCGCATCCCGGTTGCCGCGGCCAGGAACACCGCCGTCAGCTCGAGCAGCCCGTGCGGAATCAGCAGGCCCAGCAGCAGGCCACCCCGGCCGGCCTGGAACATCAAGCCGGCGATCACTCCGACGTTGGCCGCGTTCTGGAAAAGCACCAGCGGTATCGGCAGGCCCAGCACGACCGACATCGCGATGCACTTGGCCGCCACCCAGGAATTGTTCACCCAGACCTGCAGCGCGAACGACGTTGCCGGGTGCTCGCTGTAATACGACTCGACATCGTGGTTGACCAATTCGTTGATCTCGGTGGGAGTTCCGATGACCGACTGCACTTCCGGACTGCCGGCCACCCAGAACGCGATGAGCACCGCGACGGCGAAGAACGCCACCGCCGTCGCCAACCACCAGCGCCCGGCGCGGTAGGCGACGACCGGGAAGGACACCGTCCAGAACCGGACGAAGGTACTAGTCAGCGGCGCGTGCGCGCCGGTGACCGCGGCCCGCGCGCGGGCGACCAGACTCGATAACCGGCCGATCAGCAGCGAATCCGACGACACCGACCGCAGCATCGACAGGTGCGTGGATACGCGCTGGTAGAGCTCGACGAGCTCGTCGACCTCGGCACCGGTCAGTGAGCGACGCTTTTTGACCAACTGGTCGAGGCGATCCCAGGTGCCGCGGTGGGTCAGCAAGAACGCGTCGACGTCCACCTGCGCAGCGTACCCAACCGAGTGCGGCAGGCAGCCGTCCGCAAACCTGTAGCGTTCCGGGGTATGTCGGAGGTGGTGACCGGGGACGCCGTGGTGCTCGATGTGCAGATCGCCCAGCTGCCGGTGCGTGCGGTGAGCGCGATCATCGACATGACGGTGATCTTCATCGGCTACCTACTCGGGCTGATGCTGTGGGCGGCCGCGTTGAGTCAGTTGGACGAGGCGCTGACCATTGCGTTCCTGATCATGTTCACGGTGCTGGCGTTCGTCGGCTACCCGGTGGCCATCGAGACCGCGACGCGGGGCCGGTCGGTGGGCAAGATCGTGATGGGCCTGCGGGTGGTATCCGACGACGGTGGCCCGGAGCGCTTCCGCCAGGCGCTGTTTCGGGCGCTGGCCTCGGTGGTAGAGATCTGGATGCTGATGGGCAGCCCGGCAGTGATCTGCAGCATGGTGTCGCCGAAAGGCAAGCGCGTGGGCGACATGTTCGCCGGCACCATCGTCGTCAGCGAGCGCGCGCCGCGCCTGGGGCCGCCGCCGGCCATGCCGCCGTCGCTGGCCTGGTGGGCGTCGTCGCTGCAGCTGTCCGGGCTCACCGCCGGCCAGGCCGAAGTCGCGCGCCAATTCCTTTCCCGGGCAACGCAATTGGATCCGCGGTTGCGTGAGCAGATGGCGTACCGGATTGCCGCCGAGGTGTTCTCCCGGGTCGCCCCGCCGCCCCCGCCGGGCGTTCCGCCGCGGCTGGCGCTGGCCGCGGTGCTTGCCGAGCGGCACCGCCGCGAGTTGGCACGGCTGCGTCCGGCTATGGGCCCGGCTATGGGACCGCAGGGTGGTCCGTACGCTGCGGCGCCGTGGCCCGCCCAGCCACCGATGTACCCGCCGCCGCAGGCGATTCCGTGGCCGGAGCCCGACGTGCCGCCGCAAACCCCGCCGCCCGGCGGCTTCTCGCCGCCGAGCTAGCTACTGCGCGACCGTCGCAGCCAGGATGGCGACGTCGGCAACCAATAGCGCCACGCCGAGCAGCGGAACCGCGATGCCGAACCGGAGCTTGGCGGTGAACACCGAGACGACGATGACCAACAGGGCCACCACCGGCGCGCCGTAGAACAAGACACCGAAGTCGATCCCGGCGCCCAGGTTGGGGCAGCGGCTTTCACTACAGGCATCGGTGCTCATCACCGCGCCCAGAGCGAACAACATCACGATCGCGGCACCCGGCACCGTCAGCAGCGCGAGCACCCAGGTGACCCATAAGCGGGCCTGGCCGCTGCCCTGCATCGCATCGGCTACGCCACTGGGACGCGTCTCCGTCAGGCGATTTCTGCCGTTCATGACCTCAGTGGCTACCCAGGCAATGCCAACCGCAAACCCGAAGTTCATCGTTGCATCGCGTTCTGTCACGATATATCGTTATTGTATCAGCGCAGCTTTCAGCGCCGCTTTCGACAGACAGATAGGCAACAGACATGGACAACCTCTTCACTGCGCCCGGCGGGCCATTCGGCGCTCGGCCCGGATTCGGCTTCGGCCCCGGCCCCGCTCTGGGGCTGCCGCCCGCACAACGGCGCGCGCTGCACAGCGCCAGGCGGCAGGCCCGACGGGAATTCTTCGCAAACCTGCGCGACCACGCCGGCGAACACGACGGACCGCTGGGCTTCGGCCCCGGTTTCGGCCCCGGGTTCGGTTTCGGCTTCGGCCCCGGCGGCTGGCGTAGCGGCGGACGCGGCCGCGGCCGTGGCCGCCGCGGTGACATCCGGGCGGCCATCCTGGTGCTGCTGAGCGAGCGGCCGATGCACGGCTACGAGATGATCCAGCAGATCGCCGAGCGCAGCAATGACCTGTGGCGTCCCAGCCCCGGCTCGGTGTACCCGACGCTGCAGCTACTCGACGACGAGGGCCTGATCACCGCCGGCGCGTCCGACGGCAGCAAGAAGCTCTTCGAGCTGACCGACGAGGGCCGGGCGGCCGCCGAGAAGATCGACACCCCGCCGTGGGAGGAGATCGCCGACGGCGTCGCACCCGGACACCTCGAATTACGCCGGGCCATGGGCCAGCTGCTCGGCGCGGTCATGCAAGCAGCGCATGCCGCCGGCGCCGAGCAGCAGCAACGCATCGTCGACATCCTCAACAACGCACGCCGCGAGATCTACGGAATTCTCGGCGAGGACTGACCGGTCTTGGTGGTTGGCGAGTCGGCGTCGGCGCCATCGCCGAGGCTGGTTTCGTCCTACCGACGTGGTCCCCAACCGTTGAGCCGCCGTGTCGCCCGGTCCGCCATGGTGCTGTTCCAAATCCGATAGCACATGCGCTAGCGCAATCGGAGACCACATATGACCAACGCCGTGGTGCTGGTGCGGCTGGGGTGGCGCGAGAAGTGTGCGAAGTCCGGCCGAAAGCTAACGCCGAATCGCCGGACACACCACAACGACCACCACCACCGGACAGAGTTACGACACGTCGACCCAATCCAGGGTCCGCTGCACCGCCTTGCGCCAGCCCGCATATCCGGCGGCGCGCTGCTCGTCGGTCCACTGCGGCGTCCAGCGCTTGTCCTCCTGCCAATTGGCCCGCAGGTCCGACGGGTCCGCCCAGAACCCCACCGCCAAACCCGCCGCATAGGCCGCGCCCAACGCGGTGGTTTCGGCGACGACCGGACGCACCACGTCCACGCCGAGCACGTCGGCCTGGATCTGCATGCACAAGTCGTTGCTGGTGATGCCGCCGTCGACCTTCAAAACCTCAAGGCGCACACCGGAATCGGCTTCCATGGCGTCGACCACGTCACGGCTCTGGTAGCAGATGGCCTCCAGCGTCGCGCGGGCCAGATGCGCGTTGGTGTTGAATCGCGACAGCCCCACGATCGCGCCGCGGGCATCGGATCGCCAATACGGAGCGAACAATCCGGAGAAGGCCGGCACGAAATACACCCCGCCATTGTCGGGAACCTGACGAGCCAGCGACTCGCTTTGTGCCGCACCGCTGATGATGCCGAGCTGATCGCGCAGCCACTGCACCGCCGAACCGGTGACCGCGATCGAACCCTCAAGCGCGTAAACGGGTTTGGCGTCGCCGAACTGGTAGCACACCGTGGTCAGCAGGCCGTTCTGCGATCGCACGATAGTCTCGCCGGTGTTGAGCAGCAGGAAATTGCCGGTGCCGTAGGTGTTTTTGGCCTCTCCCACGTCCAGGCACACCTGACCGACCATGGCCGCATGCTGGTCGCCGAGCACACCGGTGATCGGCACCTCACCGCCCACCGGCCCGGTGTCCAGCGTGACGCCGTACGGCTGCAGCGGTGACGACGGCTCGATGGCCGGCAGCATCGCGCGCGGGATGTTGAAGAACGACAGCAGTTCGTCGTCCCAGTCCAGCGTCTCCAAGTTCATCAGCATGGTCCGGCTGGCGTTGGTCACGTCGGTGACGTGCACCCCGCCGCGCGGACCGCCGGTCAGATTCCACAACACCCAGCTGTCCGGGGTGCCGAACAACGCGTCGCCGCGTTCGGCGGCGTCGCGCACCCCGTCGACGTTGTCCAGGATCCACTGCAGCTTCCCGCCGGAGAAGTAGGTCGCCGGCGGCAACCCCGCCTTGCGGCGGATCACCTCACCGCGGCCGTCGCGCTCCAGTGCCGCCGCGATGCGGTCGGTGCGGGTGTCCTGCCAGACGATCGCGTTGTAGTAGGGCCGGCCGGTGTGCTTGTTCCACACCAGAGTGGTCTCTCGTTGATTGGTAATACCCAGTGCCGCAATGTCTTTGGACGACAGATCAGCCGCGTTGAGCACCGACATCAGCACCGAGGCGGTGCGCTCCCAGATCTCCACCGGATTGTGCTCGACCCACCCGGCGCGGGGCAGGATCTGCTCGTGCTCGAGCTGGTGCCGGGCCACCTCGGCGCCCCGATGATCGAAGATCATGCAGCGGGTGCTGGTGGTGCCCTGATCGATGGCAGCTACGAACTCTGAGGACTCGGCCAACTGCACTCCTAAACGTGACGTCGCACACTGGGGTTAATCGTCCATGATGGGTACCGATCCGCGGCTACCCGGGTCGCACTTGCGCGGCGGGCGCTAAACCGGTTGCATCGGCGTTGTGGGCGAAGAGGTCAAGCGCACCACGTATGACCGCACACACCGGCGGGAATACCGGCGCAAGGTGCAAATCTGTCTGGACGTCTTCGAGACGATGCTTTCCCAGTACAGCTTCGATTCCGACCTGCCGCTCACCGGGATGGAAATCGAATGCAACCTTGTCGACGGCGACTACCAGCCCGCCATGACGAATCGTTCGGTGCTGGACGCGATCGGCGATCCGGCCTACCAGACCGAATTGGGCGCCTACAACATCGAATTCAATGTGCCGCCGCGACTGCTGTCCGGGCGTACCGGCCTGGACCTGGAACGGGACGTGCGGGCCAGCCTCAATGACGCCGAGCGGAAGGCCGGTTCCGACGGCGCCCACATCGTGATGATCGGCATCCTGCCCACGCTGATGCCCGAGCATCTGACCGAGGGCTGGATGAGCGAATCCACCCGCTACGTCGCGCTGAACGAATCGATCTTCGACGCCCGCGGTGAGGACATCCCCATCAATATCTCCGGCCCGGAGCCGTTGAGCTGGCAGGCCGCCTCGATCGCCCCCGAATCAGCTTGCACCAGTGTGCAATTGCATCTGCAGCTGGCTCCTGCCGATTTCGCCGCCCACTGGAACGCGGCCCAGGTGCTGGCCGGCCCACAGCTTGCGCTGGGCGCGAACTCCCCCTACTTCTTCGGCCACCGGCTGTGGGCCGAAACCCGCATCGAACTGTTCGCCCAATCCACCGACACCCGGCCGGAGGAACTGAAGACCCAGGGCGTGCGACCGCGGGTGTGGTTCGGCGAGCGGTGGATCGGCTCCATCCTGGACCTGTTCAAGGAGAACGTCCGCTACTTCCCGTCGCTGCTGCCGGAGGTGTCCGACGAGGATCCGGTCGCCGAGCTCGCGGCCGGACGGGTCCCGCAGCTCGCCGAATTGCGCTTGCACAACGGCACGGTGTACCGGTGGAACCGGCCGGTGTATGACGTGGTGGACGGACGGCCGCATCTGCGGCTGGAGAATCGGGTGTTACCGGCCGGGCCGACCGTCCTGGACATGCTGGCCAATTCGGCGTTCTATTACGGCGCGCTGCGCAGCCTGGCCGAAGCCGAGCAGCCGCCCTGGACCCAGATGAGTTTCGCTGACGCACAAGCGAATTTCTTCGCGGCAGCCCGCCACGGCATCGATGCCCGGATGCATTGGCCGGGCCTGGGCGAGGTGACGACGCGGGAGTTGGTGTTGACCACGTTGCTGCCGATGGCTCACGAGGGACTGCGGCGCTGGGGTGTCGACGCCGAGGTGCGTGACCGGTTCCTGGGGGTCATCGAGGGCCGGGCCGGCGTCGGCCGCAACGGCGCCACCTGGCAGGTTTCCACCGTGCGCGCTCTGCAGGAGGACGGCCTGGACCGGCGCGCGGCATTGGCGCAGATGCTGCGCCGCTACTGCGAGCACATGCACGCCAACGAGCCGGTCCACACCTGGGGTGAGTAGGTTGGAAGCCATGACTTCTGAGGTAATGGACTGGGATGGCGCATACCGGGAGCAGGGCGTATTCGAGGGCCCGCCGCCGTGGAATATCGGTGAACCGCAGCCGGAATTCGCGGCGTTGATCGCCGCCGGGAAAGTCCGCAGCGATGTGCTCGACGCCGGATGCGGGTTCGCCGAATTGTCGCTGGCATTGGCCGCCGAGGGCTACACCGCGGTGGGCATCGACATCACCCCGACCGCCGTCGCGGCAGCCACCCAGGCCGCCCAAGAGCGGGGGCTGAGCACGGCCAGCTTCGTGCAGGCCGACATCACCGACTTCGCCGGCTATCCGGCCGGCTCCGAGGGCCGGTTTGCCACGGTGCTGGACTCCACGCTGTTTCATTCGCTGCCGGTGGAGGGTCGCGACGGCTACCTGCGCTCGGTGCATCGCGCGGCGGCGCCGGGCGCCGGTTACTACGTGCTGGTGTTCGCCAAGGGGGCGTTTCCGGCCGAATTCGAAGCCAGACCCAACGAGGTCGACGAGGACGAGTTGCGGGACGCGGTGAGCAAGTACTGGGAGATCGACGAGATCCGGCCCGCGTTTATCCATGTCAATGTGCCGCAGGTTCCCGGAGCGCCGTTTGAAATGCCGCCGCACCCGCGCGACGAGAAGGGCCGGATGATGCTGCCGGCCTATTTGCTGAGTGCGCGCAAGGCCGGCTGATCCGGCACGCCTTACACCGAAGTTGCCGCGGTGGCGGCGATCAGCGCCTCGGCAAAGGCCTCCAGGTCGTCGGCGGTGGTGTCCACATGCGGTGAGATCCGCAGCACCGGCGCCGTCAGCTCCTGCGGCGCTCGCCCCACATCGGCGCAGGTCGTCACGATTCCCCGCTCCGTGAGCAGCCAGGCTCGCACCGCCGCCGGATCGGGGCCGTCGACCGCGGCCAGCGTGGTGATGGCGCTGGGTTCGTCGACCGGTTCGACCACCACCCAGCCGTCCAGGTCTGCCAGCAGGGTCCGGGCGATGCCGCCGAGTTCGGCCAGGCGCGCCCTGATCAATTCCGGCCCGTAGCTCAGGTGCTCGCCGACCGCCACCGAAAAACCCACGCGCGCGGCAACATTGGCCTCACCAAGCTGCAGGCGCTGCGCCACCGACAGTGCCGGCGCCCACTCCGGAAGCGGCAGCCGCGGAGTCAGCCGTTCCATCAATTCCGGGCGCACCGCCAGCACACCGACACCCCGCGGCCCGGCGAACCATTTACGTGACGACGAATAAGTGACGTCGGCGCCCACCGCGCAGTCCATCTGACCCAGCGCCTGAGCGGCGTCGACGACCACGGGCAGCCCCAATTCGCGGCAGAGCCTGACCATCATCGCCAGCGGTTGCACGGTGCCGCGATGGCTGCCCACCGGGGTCAGATGCACCAGATCGGGCGGATCCTCCTCCAGGTCGAACGCCGCATCGTCCAGCGCCAGCCGGCCGTCCTCGAGTGTCGGCAGGAACCGGACGTCAAACCCGTGGGCGGCCATCAGAGCCAGGTTGGGGCCGTATTCTCCGGGCAGGCAGGCCAGCGTCCCGCCTGGTGCGGGCCAGCTGCCCAGCAACAGGTCCAGCGCGTGCAGCGAGCCGGTGGTGAACACCACCTCCGCGTCCGGCACGCCGCACAGCGTCGCCACGGCGGCCCGCCCCGCGTCGAGCACGGCCGTGGCGGCATCGGCGGCGACATACCCGCCGACCTCCGCCTCGTGCAGCGCATGCCGGGCGGTGGCGTTCAACACCGCAAAACTTTGCCGCGAGCAGGCGGCGCTGTCCAGGTGCAGGCCCGCGACCGGCGGGCGAGCCGCCCGCCAGCGCTTGGCCAGGGTGCTCACTTCACGGCCAGCGACAAGCCGAAATCGCCGGCGTCGTCGGTCCACCACCGGGTGCCACGCAGCCCCGCCGCGACCAGCTCGGCCGCGACGCCGTCCGGCCGGAACTTGCACGACACCTCGGTCAGCATCTCCTCACCGGGCGCGAAGTCGACGGTCAGCTCGAGTGCGCCCACCCGCACCCGTTGCCGGCGATCGGTCCGAAGCCACATCTCGATCCGCTCCTCGGCGGTGTTCCAGCGGGCCACGTGCCGGTAGGCGTCGAGGTCGAAATCGGCGTCCAGTTCGCGGTTGATCACCGCCAGGACGTTGCGGTTGAACCGGGCGGTCAGGCCGGCCGCGTCGTCGTAGGCCCGGACCAGCCGCTCGGTGTCCTTGACCAGGTCGGTGCCCAGCAGCAGGCTGTCGCCGGGCCGCATCACGCCGGCCAAGGTCGCCAGGAATTCCGCCCGCGGGCCTGGTGTCAGGTTGCCGATCGTCGAGCCAAGGAACACGAACAACCGTCGGCCGCCGTCGGGAATCTCGGCCAGGTGCTCCTCGAAATCGCCACACACCGCCCGTATTTCGATGCCCTGGTACTCGCTCTTGATAGCGTTCGCGGCCGCGGACAGCACGCCGGCATCGACGTCGAACGGCACGAATCTGCGCAGCGAACGGCGATCACGCAACGCGTTCAACAACATCCGGGTTTTCTCCGAGGTGCCGCTGCCGAGTTCGACCAGGGTGTCGGCCCCGCTGGCGGCGGCGATGTCGGCGGAGTGGGCTCGCAGGATCGCAGCCTCGGCGCGGGTCGGATAGTACTCCGGCAACCGGGTGATCTGGTCGAACAGATCGCTGCCCACCGAATCATAGAACCACTTGGGCGGCAACGACTTCGGTGTCATCTGCAGCCCGTCGAACACGTCGCGGCACAAGGCGAGGTAGGCCGAGTCCTCGGACAGGTGGTTGGACAGCGACAGCGTCATCAAGGTCCTTTCGTGGCGTCCAAGGCGGTCAACGTGACCCCGTCCGCGGTGACCTCCACCAGGTGGCGGTCCGGCACGTCGGCCCACTCGGCGTCGTCGTCGTAGGGTTCGCTGGCCAGCACCACCCCGTCGGGGCGGCGCAGCATGGACAGCGTCTCGTTCCAGGTGGTGGCCAGCAACCGAGATCCATTGGCGGCCACTATGTTCAGCCGGGCGAGCGGGTCGGCGGCACCGATCTCAGCGATGGTTCCGGCCAGTGCGTCCAGGCCGCGCTCGAAGATCAGGTCCGCCAATATCGCGCTGTCACAGACGGATTCGGCCGCCGAGATCGGCGGCAGCACAGCCCGGTCGACGACGCCGTTGTGCGACAGCAGCCACTCTCCGTCGGTAAACGGCGCGGTGGCGCTGATCTCGATCGGCATCCCGACGGTCGCCGAGCGGACCGCGGCCACCACGCAGTGACTGCGCAACGCCGGCGCGACCGACGCGAACGAGGTGTCGCCCCACAACGGCGAAGCGCTGCGCCACCGCCGCGGCACCCCGCCGTCGAAAAAGCCGACGCCCCAACCGTCGGCGTTCATCAGGCCATGCTTTTGCCGGCGCGGCGCATAGGACTGCACCAGCAGGCTCTGCGGCGGCTCCAGCACCAGTGCGGACAGGGTCACCTCGGTGCCCAGCCACCCCAGATGACGGCACATCAGGCCGGGTCCTCGACATCCCAGGCCAGCCGGACGCCGGAGAAGATCTGCCGGCGGTACGGGTGATCCCAGTTGCGGAAGCTGGGCCGCAGGATGGCCGGCTCGACGGCCCAGGATCCGCCGCGCAGCACCCGGTAGTCGCCGTCGAAGAACGGTTGGGAGTACCGGTCGTAGATCATCGGGACGAATCCGGGCCACGGTCGCAGCGGCGAGCTAGTCCACTCCCACACATCACCGAGCAGCTGCTCGGCCCCGTACGCCGAGGCCCCGGCCGGGTAGGCGCCGACGGGCGCCGGGCGCAGCGCCGCGGCACCGAGGTTGGCATGGCTGGCCGACGGCTCCTGCGTGCCCCACGGGTAGCGGCGCCGCGATTCGGTCACCGGATCCCAGGCACACGCCTTTTCCCACTCCACCTCGGTGGGCAGCCGGGCGCCGGCCCAGGCCGCGTAGGCCTGCGCTTCGAAATAGGTGACATGCTGCACCGGCTCGTCGGCGGGAAGGTCTTCGTGGTAGCCGAACCGGGTGCGGGCTCGCCCGTCGGAGCTCCAGAACTGCGGGACAGTCAGGCCAGCGCCCAGGCGGTATTGCCAGCCGCGATCGGACCACCACCGCGATTGGCTGTAGCCGCCGTCGTCGACAAACTGTCGCCATTCGCCGTTGGTGACCGGAACCCGCCCAATCCGGAAGGCCGGCACGTCGACGACGTGGGCGGGACGTTCGTTGTCCAGCGAGTACGGCTCAGTCTCGGCGTCCACGCCCAGCACGAACGGCCCGCCGGGCACCAGCACCGAGGTTCCGGCCACGCCCGGCCGGCCGGCGGGCAGCACGGAAGTCTCGCGCAGCAGCGGCGCGCCGGGGCGCAGATTCAGTGCCTGCAGCATGGTCTCGGTGTGCTGGTATTCGTGGCTGGCCACCATGCCGAAGGCGAACCCGGCTTCGTCGGGCCAGCCGTCTGGCGCGTCGGGCAGGGCGTCCAGCGCGTCCAGGGCCGCGGAGCGCACGCTGCGGCAGAAGGCTCGAGCCTGGTCCGGCGACAGCAACGGCAGCTCGACCCGGCTGGCGCGGGAGTGCTGGAATGCGTCGTAGAGGCCCTCGACCGCCGGCGGCAGCATCCCTGGGCGATCCGGGTTGCCGCCGCGCAGCAGCCACAACTCCTCCTGCTGACCGATGTGCGCCAAGTCCCACACCAGCGGGCTCATCAGCGGGTCGTATTGGCGGCACAGCTCCGCGTCGTCGAAATCGACAAGCCGCGACGTCAGCGTCCGGGCCCGCTCCAGATCCCGGGCCAGCCCGTCCCGCGTGGTCACGCTTCCCCTCGAGCCAGCCGCGCTACCGTCGGCGCGATCCCGGATTCGACGACCCGGTCGGCGAAGTCGTCACCGCAGCAGCGGCCCCGCTCGACGTTGGCGATCAACACCTGCATGGCGTCGGTGAGCTGCGTCGGCGCGCGCTCCGCGGCGACGGCCACGCACCGGTTGGCCGCCGCGTAGAGCCGCCGGTCTTCCAGGCCGACGCGGGCAGCGGTGTCCCAGGCGGTGGCGACCGGTTCGACGGCTTCGGCGGCCAGCCCGGCCGCGGCCGGGTCGTCGAGCAGAGTCACGACCGTGAAGGCCAGGGCGGGCCAAAACGCGTCGGGCACGCTGTCCAGGTAGCGGATCTCCAGCCATTGCCGGGGACGCACCGGCGGGAACAGCGTGGTCAGGTGATAGTCCAGGTCGGCGGTGGTCGGGCGGCGGTCACCCAGCAGCACTCGGCCGTCGGCCCAATCGGCGAAGGGCACGTAGTGGGTCACCGCGACGGCATCCGGGTTGTGCACCAGCATCACCGGCGCCTTCAGGGCGTAACACGCCCAGTCGGTGGCGGGGTCGTCCCCGCTAGCGCCCAGGATCGGCCCGCACCGCGCCGCGTCCATCTGGCCCCACACCCGCTGCCGGGTCGACCGCCAACCCGAGAACTCGCCACCCAGCATCGGGGAATTGGCGGCGATCGCGATCATCGTCGGCCCCAGGGCGTGGGCCAGCCGCACCCGCGCTGCCCAGTCGGCTTGCGGCCCGGCATCGACATTGACCTGGATGGAGGCGGTCGCCGTCATCATCGCCGCGCCGGCCGCCCCGGAGTCGCTGACGGCGAAGAACTGTTCCATGGCCCGATAGCGCGGGCCCGGGTTGATCCGCTTCGTCGGCCGCAGCGGGTCGGCACCGAGGAATACCAGGCCCAGACCGGCCTCGCCGAAGGCTGGGCGCAGCACGGCCTGGTCGCGATTCATCGCGTCGATGGCCGCCAGCACGCCGTCACAAGGCGGACCCGACAGCTCCACCGCGCCGCCGGGTTCGACGCTGACCGCGCTGCCGCCGGGCAGCGGGCTCACCCAGTCCAGAACGTCGCTGATCTCGTCCCAGCCTGGCCGGCGAAACGGATCCGCGGGGTCATAGCAGTGCGCTTCCAGCTCCAGCCCCACCCGCCCGAGCGGGCCGTCGACCAGGCAGCTGTCAGCGACGTACTCCCCCGCGGCTTCCAACGAGGCGATCTCACCGGCGCTGTCACCGGCGCTGTCATCGGCGCTGTCCAGCTGCGCTGCCGCGGCAGTGCTGGGGGCAAACGTCATATCACGGTTCCTCCGGGGCCTGCGCAGCTATCGAGAACGATAGCCGCCACCATCTCATCTTCCAGAGCGCCCCGACATATTCCCGCCCGCTTTTCGAGGCACGGGTCAGACGTATACCCGTTTGCCCGGCTGGTTACTGACCGAGCAGGTTCTGCATTGCCCCGGCCAGGACGTTGACCGCCGGCCCGCCGTTGCCCGACTGGCAGACCTTGGCCTGCAGCAACACATTTTCGCGCAGCCTGGTTTGATCGAAGCACCGCCGGTCGGTGCCGGCTTCCTGTTTGGTCCACGCCGCGTCGGTGGCGGTCGTAGGACCGCCGTCGAACGCCCAGACCTGCGTGGTGCCGTTGTCCAGGTGCATCGCGGTGGTCTGCCCCGAGCAGCCCACGGTTCGGTCGACCACCCGGTGAAACGCCCGGCCGGCGGCGTCGTAGGTGGCGAACACCCCGACTGCCTGCTTGACGTAGTGGGTTTGGTCGGTGGCAGAGGTCTGGGTGATCGCCCCATTGAACGACGCGAGGTCGGGGTCGTCGTACACCTCGGGCAGCCCGATGTCGGCCCAGTTGTTGCATACCGGGAGATCGACCGCATAGGCCTGGAACGGCTGGGTGAACACCGACTCCCAGCCCATCGGCGCGCCGACGACATTGCCGACCGATCCCCTGCCCAGGACCGCGTAGTTCACCACCCCCGGCTCTGACGGGTGAGCCAGCGCAATCGGAGCCATGGGAGCTGCTACCCAGCCCGCTGCCCAGCCCGCGAGGATGAGGCCCAGCACCGCGACTCGCATCCGCTCAGGCCTCGCCATGAAGCCGTGCCCGCACGCCTTCCCGGCCGCCGGCCACCTGTGTCTCGGTTTTGGCGCCGGGCTGGAACACCGCGGCCCTGGTGTGCCCGCTGACGTCGCTGGTCACCTCGAAGTGGCCGAACGCGCCGCCGCCCTTGGCGTGCGGCTGACGTTCCGGGATGCGTTCCCGGTTGAACATGGCCATCTGCTCGATCAGATAGTGGTCCTGCAGCAGGATGGGACCGTCGGGGCCGACGGTCAGCGACTGGTCGTCGCTGGGAGCTGGACTGCCCGCGTCGGTGGTGGTGTAGCGCTCCGTCATTTCGGTGTCTCCTCGTCGACTGGGCAGGTTCAACGAAACTTATTGGGCTGCGCGGTAATACGTCTTGGCGACGCCACCCAGTCGGATCATGCTGGGCGCGAAGGACTTTCGACTTGCTACAGCACGGCCCGGCATCCCGCGACGGGACGCCGGGCCGGTTGCCGCTCCACGTTGGCAACCTGACCCGGTTTGCGCCTCTTCGCTGAACCAGTTATGGCCGCGACGGCGCCGTGGTGGGAGTGGGGCTGCTGGGCGTCTGCGGAGCCCCGGGACCCATCTGGCCGGCACCCGGACCACCCGGGAACCCGGGACCCATACCGGGACCCATGCCGGGGGGCATGCCGGGACCCATGCCGGGACCCATGCCGGGGGGCGGGGGTCCCGGGAATCCGAACTGCCATCCCGGCCCGGGACCCGGACCGGCCGGCATGAACATGCCGTGATGGTGGTGGCGGTAGTGATAACACTTGCCGGATCCGAAAACCAGGGCGCCGGCGAGGAATAGCGACCATGCGATGAAGATGGCGCCGGCAACGATCACCACCCACGCCGCGGCCTGGTAGAGCCTCGGCGGCTTTTCCCTCGGCGGGGGCGGCGGTGCAGCGGCGGCCACGGCAGGCGGGATG
>NZ_LQOX01000097.1 GCF_002102175.1 Mycobacterium gastri
ACCACCACCAACCAACTGAGTTGGCTGCCGGCCAGGTCATTGCAAGTACCGGATCGGAGCTTAAACGGGTTGGCGCATCAAGGAATTCGTTCGCGATACACGCAGCAACGGCCATCGTGAACAATCAAGGCCGACAACCGCACCCGCTACCCGACGACCTCGCAACACCCTCCCCACGATCCGCGACAACGTGCGCACCACCGTGAGCCAAGTCGGGGCAGCGCCACGCGCACTCGCGCTTCTCCGCGCACACGTAGATCTCGCTGCGGCTCAAGGCGATTGGTCGAGACCTGCCCATCGGGCATCTGGATGTTCGCCTCCCGCGTCAGTAGTGCGGGGTGCTCACCGGGAATCGATCGGTGTCGGTCGTTCCGGATGGGTCGACGGACTTACCGTCGCGGGGCAGCAACAAGGCACGAACCAACGGGCGCGGGCCGTAGGGCCGAAGTAGCTGACTGGCCGGCCGGGTGCGCACGCGCTGCGGCCACCAGAACCAGCGGCCCATCATCGCGGCAACGGACGGCATCATGAACGACCGCACGATCAGCGTGTCGAACAACAGACCCAGCGCGATCGTCGTACCGACCTGCCCGATCACCTTCAAGTCGCTGAAGATGAAGGAGGCCATGGTGGCGGCGAAGACCAGGCCCGCAGAGGTCACGACCGCGCCGGTGCCGGCCATCGACCGGATGATCCCGGTCTTTATTCCGGCGCCGATTTCTTCCTTGAAGCGCGATACCAGCAGCAGGTTGTAGTCCGACCCGACGGCCAACAGCAGGATGACCGACATCGCCAGCACCATCCAGTGCAATTCGAAACCGAGAATGTCCTGCCAGACCAGAACGGAAAGCCCGAACGAGGCACCCAACGACAACAGCACCGTGCCGACAATGGTGAACGCCGCCACCACGCTTCGGGTAATGATCAGCATGATGATGAAAATCAAACTGGCGGCGGCAATCCCGGCGATCATGAGATCCCATTTGGAACCGTCGCGCATATCCTTGAAGACGGCGGCGGTTCCGCCGAGATAGATTTTGGCGCCCTCCAGCGGAGTTCCTTTGACCGCCTCCTTGGCCGCCTTCAAGATCGGCTCGACGTGCGAGATGCCTTCGGGGGTAGCCGGATCACCTTCGTGGGAGATGATGAAGCGGACCGCGTGCCCGTCCGCCGACAGGAACATCTTCAGACCCCGTTTGAAGTCGGGGTTGTCGAAAACCTCCGGCGGAATATAAAAGGAGTCGTCGTTCCGCGACTGGTCGAAAGACTGTCCCATCGCCGTCGAATTCTTGGTCATCTCGTCCATCTGGTCATACAGCGACGACATCGAGCTGTGCATAGTCAGCATCATCGTCTTCATGGTCTTCATGGTCGCTATCTGCGGCGGCAGCTGAGCAAGCATCTGCGGCATCAACACGTCCAATTGGTCCAAATTGCCGGCGAGTTCCGCCAGCTTCTCGTCGATCTGGTCAAGACCGTCCAGCGCATCGAATATCGACCGGAGCGACCAGCAGATCGGAATGTCGTAGCAGTGTCGCTCCCAATAGAAGTAACTGCGAATCGGCCGCCAGAAATCGTCGAAATCGGCGATGTGGTCCCGCAATTGGTTGGTGATCTCAACCATTTCATGGGTCAGCGTGTCCATGTTGTGGGTGACCTTCACCGTCTGGGCCATGATGTCGTACATGTGCTGCATGGTGTCGATCGACTGCTGCATCGCTTCGGCCTGCGTCAGCATGTCGGCCATACGCTGCTTCATGTACTGCATGTTCTCGACCTGGACGGTGCTTTGCATACTGATCTGGAACGGAATCGACGTGTGCTCGATCGGTCTGCCCAACGGCCGGGTGATCGCCTGCACCCGCGCGATGCCGGGCACGTGAAAGACCGCTTTGGCTATCCGGTCGATGACCAGCATGTCGGCCGAATTGCGCATATCGTGATCGGTCTCCACCAAGAGCAGCTCCGGATTCATCCTTGCCTGGGAGAAATGCCGGTCGGCAGCCGCGTAACCCACATTGGCGGGGGTCCACGACGGCAGATATTTCTTACCGTCGTAATTCGTCTTGTACCCGGGCAGCGCGAGCAGCCCGATCAGGGCGATCGCGATGGACACGGCCAGGATCGGTCCGGGCCAGCGCACGATCGCGGTACCTACCCGCCGCCAGCCCCGGGTCCGCATCTTGCGCTTGGGGTCGAAGATTTTGAAGTAACTGCCGACGACCAGCACGGCGGGCCCCAGGGTGAGCGCGGCCAGCACCGCTACCAGCATTCCTATTGCGCATGGAGCACCGAGGGTCTGGAAATAGGGAAGCCGGGTGAAGCTGAGGCAATACATCGCACCGGCGATCGTGAGGCCGGAGCCGAGGACGACATGCGCGGTTCCGTGGAACATCGTGTAGAACGCCTTTTCCCGATCCTCACCGAGGCCGCGCGCCTCTTGATATCGGCCGAGCACGAATATCGCGTAATCGGTTCCGGCGGCGATCGCCATCAGCACCAGCAGATTAACCGCGAAGGTGGAAAGCCCGATGATGTTGTAATGCCCCAAGAAAGCAACGACCTGCCGGGCCGCCATCAATTCGATGGCAACCAACACCAGCACCAGCAGCACCTGGACAATAGACCGGTAGACGAAAAGCAGCATCACGATAATCACCAGGAAAGTGATCGCGGTGACTTTCTTGATACCTTTGTCGCCGGAGGTGGACTGATCGGCGGTGAGCGCGGCCGGGCCGGTGACATATGCCTTGACACCTGGCGGAGCCGGAACGCTGTTGACGATCTTGCGCACCGCTTCAACCGACTCGTTGGCCAGGGACTCTCCCTGGTTGCCGGCCAGGTTCAGCTGGACGTAGGCCGCCTTGCCGTCGGGGCTCTGTGAACCGGCCGCCGTCAGCGGATCGCCCCAGAAATCCTGGATGTGCTGAACGTGTCTGGTGTCGGCGGAGAGCCTGCGGATCAGTTCGTCGTAATAGTGGTGGGCGGCGTCATCGAGTGGCTTGTCGCCTTCCAGCACGATCATCACCGAGCTGTCGGTATTGAACTCCTGAAAGACCTTGCCGACGCGCTTCATCGCGACCATCGACTCCGCATCGCTGGGGCTCAACGACACGGTGTGGTCTTTGCCGACCTGTTCCAGCGACGGTACGAAAATGCTCAGAACGACGACGAGTCCGATCCAGAGCAGCACGATCGGCACCGCAAGGCGGTGGACTATCCGGGCGAACGAGGGCCGTTTCCGGGCCCCGTTCGGGGCTTGGTCCGCGGGACTGTTTTCGGCGGTCGTCTGGATATCGCTCATGCCGATTTCACCAAGCAGAAGGTTTGGGCGTTCACTTCGTTCTCGGACCTTTCGTCCTTGACTTCGCCGTTCACGATGATGCGGCAGCCGATCTGGTCGCTGTTGCCCTGTGCCACCACGTTGACGCTCACCGAAGCCAGCGTGGTGGTGACGGAAAGCGTCCAGGGCAGCGGGACGTTACTGACCCGCTGGGGCTGCGCATTGATGTCCAGATAGTTGATGTTGGCGATGGTCCCGGGGGGACCGAAGACCTCGTAGACCACGTGCTTGGGGTTGAACGGCTTGATGTCGTCGGCAATGCCGCTGGTGATCGGCCCCTTGTCCTGATAGCCGAAGAAGCTGCGCAGGCGGTGGACGCTGAAACCAGCAACCGCGACCACGGCAACGATGACGAGGGGGATCCACACTCGCTTCAGCACGTTGGCGACCGAAATCTTTGCCACCGATCACCTTCCGCTTGCCGGGGCCGGGACCGTGCGCCGGAGCGCGTCGGCCATCGCGCGCGCCGGGCTTGTCGAACGGATCCAGGAAGCAAACCCGAGGCGGTTGGCAACGACCGGCGTTCGTGGCCATCCCATCCGGATGGTTTGTTGCACTAAGTATCGTAGACGTACCCGTGGCGGGCCGCAGAATCTCGCCCCGGCGACGGTCCCAACCGGTTGTGATCTGGTCACGAAACTCTCCATCCTCGGTGGCTCAGGGACATTCGGCGGTGAGACCGAAGCACGTCGCGGTCAGTAGCCGGGTCAGGGCGGAACCGAAGTCGAGGTTCCACTCGGGCGGCAGGACTTCAGGCTCCTCGGCGTAAGCGTCGGTAAGCCGCTCCGGCGGGTTGGCGATCTGCCACAGCGTGGCCGCCAACGAGTAAGCGGCCAGCAGAATGTCGAAGGCCCCGGAACGCCCGAGCGCCGGCAGCGCATTCTCGATCGCGTCCGCGAGTGCGATGACGGCTGCGGTGCTAGTGCGCTTCACCTCGACCACCCGGTCGACGTCCACCTCGTGTTCGAGATGCAGGTGCAGATTGGCCAGCAGGTCACAGAACAGCGGATCGGCGGCCAGGCCGTCGGCCAGGGCCGCGGCCACCCGGGAATGTGACATCGGGCCGGGCTCACTCAAGCTCTCGCATACCGTCTTCGACCACCGCACCCAGCCCTCGGCAGCGAGGTGGAGCAGTACCTCCTTATGGGAGGTGAAATAGCGGCGCACCGCCGAGTAGTGAATGCCGGCGCGGTTGGCGACGGCGGTCAAGGTCACCGACGCCACCCCGGTTTCGGATGCCAGCGAACGCGCCGCTTCCATCAACGCGGCGGCACGCCGACGTTTGTTCTCCTCGGTGCGGGCGCGCCGGAACGTCAGTTGCGCCACCGACAGAGGATAACGCACATCATGTGATTTGCGAGCGGTAAGCCGACCGGGTACCGTGCCGTTACGCACGTGATATGCGTTACACTGCCGCCCCGCGGGGGAAGGAGCCGCCCCCACGCCGCAATGATTTACTTAGGCAAGGCTAGGCACAGTAGTGGCGGGCTTAAGGTGATTCGGGGTGACCCGCGACGAGTAGCTCGTCGCGGCCACCGGGCGTCGCTGATCGGGTGCGTCGCGCTGCTCTGTCGTTGAAAGCTCGGAAGGACTTCAATAGGGCGGGTATGGTTCGCCCGTAGCAAATACCAACCGGCGAAAGGGACTTGAGATCTTCAAGGTGTTGTCGCGGACGTGGATCGCGTTGGTAATCCTGGCGGTAGTCATCGTCGGGGGGTTTACCGTGCACCGGATTCGCGGCTTCTTCGCGTCCGAGAAACGCGAGTCCTATTCCGACAGCAACCTCGACAGCAAACCGTTCAACCCCAAGCAGATCACCTACGAAGTCTTCGGGACACCCGGGACGGTCGCCGATATCAGTTATTTCGATGTCAATTCCGACCCACAACGGGTCGACAATGCGGTGCTACCGTGGTCCTTGCACTTCACCACGAACTTGGCGGCAGTGATGGGAAACCTTGTGGCCCAAGGTGACAGCGACAGCATCGGTTGCCGGATCACCGTGGACGGTGTGGTCAAGGCGGAGAAGGTTTCGCACGAGGTCAACGCTTACACCTACTGCCTGGTGAAGTCGGCGTGACCATCAAGTACGCGAACGATCCCGACACCGGCAGCCACGCCGAAAAGCCGTTGATCGCGCGGATCATCCACGCGTTCGCGGTGCCGATCATCCTGGGCTGGCTCGCGATCTGCGTTGCGCTCAGCGTTTTCGTCCCATCGCTGGAAGAAGTCGGGCAAGAGCGCTCGGTGTCGCTGAGCCCCAAGGAAGCGCCGTCGTACCAGGCGATGAAGCACATCGGTCAGGCGTTCAACGAAGGCAACACCGACAGCGTCGCCATGATCGTGTTGGAGGGCAAGCAGCCGCTCGGCGACGAGGCCCACAAGTATTACGACGTTCTCGTCCGCAAGCTGCGGGCCGATACCAGGCATGTCCAGAGCGTCCAGGACTTCTGGGGGGATCCGCTCACGGCTGCCGGGGCGCAGAGCAACGACGGCAAAGCTGCCTACGTCCAGTTGAACCTCGCCGGCAACCAGGGTGAGCCGCTGGCCAACGAGTCCGTCGAAGCGGTGCGCAAGATCGTCGCGGAGACGCCGGCGCCGTCCGGGGTGACGACGTACGTCACCGGCGCGGCAGCGCTGGTTGCCGATATGCACCACAGTGGCGACACATCGATGATGAAGATCACCATCACCACCGTCGCCGTGATCTTCATCATGCTGCTGCTGGTGTACCGCTCGCCGATCACCGTCATCATGCTGTTGCTGACGGTGGGGGTGGAATTGACCGCGGCCCGCGGAGTGGTCGCGCTGTTCGGACACCTCGGGGCCATGGGACTGTCCACCTTTGCGGTCAGCCTGCTGACCTCACTGGCAATCGCCGCCGGCACCGACTACGGCATCTTCATCTTCGGGCGCTACCAGGAGGCGCGCCAGGCCGGCGAAGACCGGGAAACCGCCTTCTACACGATGTACCGCGGCACCGCCCACGTCATCCTGGGCTCCGGATTGACGATCGCCGGCGCGACCTTCTGCCTCAAATTCGCCCGGATGCCCTACTTCGAAACGCTCGGCATCCCTTGTGCGTTGGGCATGCTGGTGGCGGTCTTCGCGGCACTGACGCTGGGGCCCGCGGTGCTGACCGTGGGCAGCCGATTCGGGCTGTTCGACCCCAAGCGGCTGCTGAAGGTTCGCGGCTGGCGCCGGGTCGGCACGGTGGTGGTGCGGTGGCCGCTGCCCGTTCTGGCCGCCACCTGCGCCGTTGCCCTGGTCGGTCTGCTCGCCCTGCCCGGATACCGGACCAACTACAACGACCGCTCCTACCTGCCCAACTTCATCCCCGCCAATGAGGGATTCGCCGCTGCGGAACGCCATTTCTCGCAAGCCCGGATGAAGCCCGACGTGCTGATGATCGAGTCCGATCACGACATGCGCAATCCCGCGGACTTTCTGGTGCTGGACAAGCTGGCCAAAGGAATCTTCCGGGTTCCCGGAATATCCCGGGTGCAGGCGATCACCAGGCCCGACGGGACGGCGATGGATCACACGTCGATCCCGTTTCTGATCAGCATGCAAAACGCCGGTCAGGTGCAAACCTTGAAGTACCAGCGTGACCGGATCGACGACATGCTCAAGCAGGCCGACGAGATGGCCAAGACCATCACGATCATGCAGCAGATGTACAGCCTGATGTCGCAGCTGGCCGCCAATACCCACCGCATCGTCGGCGACACCGAACAGATGCAGCAGATCACCAACGAGCTGCGCGACCATATCGCGGACTTCGATGATTTCTGGCGTCCGATCCGCAGCTACTTCTACTGGGAGAAGCACTGTTACGACATCCCCATCTGCTGGTCCTTCAGGTCGATATTCGACGCGCTGGACGGACTCGACCAGGTTGACGAGAAGCTCGGCGATCTGGTGGCCGATACCAAGAATATTGACCGGCTGATGCCGCAGATGCTCGCGACGTTCCCGCCGATGATCGACAGCATGGAGAGCATGCGGGTCATGATGCTGACCATGCACAGCACCATGGCCGGCTTCTACGACCAGATGAACGAGATGAGCGACAACGCGAACGCGATGGGCAAGGCGTTCGATGCCGCCAAGAACGACGACTCGTTCTACCTGCCGCCTGAGGTCTTCAAGAACAAGGACTTCCAGCGCGCCATGAAGTCGTTCCTGTCACCCGATGGGCACGCTGCCCGCTTCATCATTTTGCACCGGGGAGATCCGCAATCGCCCGAGGGAATCGCGAGCGTCAGTGCGATACGCACCGCGGCCGAGGAGTCGCTCAAGGGAACCCCGCTGGAGGACGCCAAGATCTATCTGGCCGGGACGGCGGCCGTCTTCTACGACATCGCCGACGGGGCCAAATGGGACCTCCTTATCGCCGGGATTTCCTCGCTGTGCCTGATTTTCATCATCATGCTGATCTTGACCCGCGCCTTTGTTGCGGCGGCGGTGATCGTGGGCACGGTGGCGCTTTCGCTGGGCGCCTCGTTCGGGCTATCGGTGCTGTTGTGGCAGCACATTCTCAGCATCGAGTTGCACTACATGGTGCTCGCCATGTCCGTCATCGTGCTGCTGGCCGTGGGATCTGACTACAATCTGCTGCTGGTTTCCCGGTTCAAGGAGGAAATCAGCGCCGGGCTGAATACCGGCATCATTCGCGCGATGGGCGGTACCGGCAAGGTCGTGACCAACGCCGGGCTGGTGTTCGCGTTCACCATGGCCTCCATGGCCGTCAGCGATCTGCGGGTGATCGGCCAGGTGGGCACCACCATCGGCCTGGGTCTGCTGTTCGACACGCTGATCGTGCGTTCGTTCATGACGCCTTCCATCGCCGCGCTGCTGGGCCGCTGGTTCTGGTGGCCGATGAAGGTGCGTTCGCGACCGGCCCGAATCCGTTCGGCGCCAAGAAGTCCCGAGGAGGAGCCGCAAACGGACCGGCTGATGGCGATGAGCGGCGAACATTAAGGCCGGTTAGCCGCGGTTAGCCGGCCCATCCGCGCTGCCGGCGGTTCCGAATACCTGATGTGCAGCAAAGACACCCCGCGGGACGCTCGATAGCGGTCATCGGCAGCGGCGTCGCCGGCCTCACCGCCGCCTACGTGCTGTCCGGACGTGACCGAGTCACCTTGTACGAGGCCGACACCCGGCTCGGCGGACACGCCCACACCCACTATGTCGATCCTGGCGACGGGACGGGCGGTCACCGTCTGGTAGCAGTCGACTCGGCGTTCCTGGTCCACAACGACCGGACCTACCCGACGCTGTGCCGACTGTTCGACGAACTGGGGGTGGCCACCCAGGAATCGGACATGTCGATGTCGGTGCGCGCCGACGACATCGGCCTCGAATATGCCGGGGCTCTGGGAGTCCGGGGACTGTTCGCGTGCCGGCAGGCGCTGCGGCCCCGCTACCTGTTGATGCTCGCCGAGATCCTGCGCTTCCACCGCGCCGCCTCCCGACTGCTGCGCGCGGAACCAGGCGATGGACCAGAGACATTGGAAGCGTTCCTCAAGCGGCACCGCTTCTCGTCGTTTTTTGTCGACTACTTCATCACTCCCCTGGTGGCCGCGGTGTGGTCGTGCGCGAGCGGAGATGCGTTGCGCTACCCGGCCCGGTATCTGTTCGTCTTCCTCGACCATCACGGGATGTTGTCGGTGTTCGGATCGCCCACCTGGCGCACCGTCACCGGGGGATCGGCCACCTACGTCCAGGCGATCGCCTCGGGTCTGGCCGAGGTGTCAACGGGCACACCGGTGCATTCGCTGCGCCGGGTGGCCGGCGGCGTGGTGGTCCGAGCCGGTCACGACGCACCGCGGGAGTTCGACGCGGCCGTGGTGGCCGTGCATCCCGACCAGGCGCTGCTGTTGCTCGACCGGCCGACCGCCTGGGAGCGCCACGTGCTGGGCGCGATTCCCTATTCGACAAACCGGGCCCAGCTGCACACCGACGAGTCGGTGCTGCCCCGCCACCCCGGCGCCCGCGCATCCTGGAACTACCTGGTGACACCGGGCACCGACCATGTGGTGGTCAGCTACGACGTGAGCAGGCTGATGCGCATCGACGACAGCCGACGGTTTCTGGTCACCCTCGGCGGCCATGACCGGGTGGACCCCGGGTCGGTGCTTGCCGAGATGACCTACAGCCATCCGCTGTACACACCGGAATCGGTTGCGGCCCAGCGTTTATTGCCCACCCTCGATGACGATCGGGTGGTGTTCGCCGGGGCCTACCACGGCTGGGGGTTCCACGAGGACGGCGCCGCCTCCGGGCTGCGCGCGGCCCGGAGGCTCGGGGCGGACTGGCCGGCGGCCACCCGGCACCAGGCGGTGGTGCCATGCTGACTGCGGCGATCTACCGCACCACCATCACCCATGCGCGACGGGCCCCGGTGCACCACGCGTTCGAATACCGAAGCTACAGCTGGTACGTCGACGTCGACGACCTGCCGCGGCTGCCCTGGTGGCTGCGACCGTTGGCCCGATTTCGCGCCGACGACCACTTCACCGGGACGCCGCACGGTTCATTGCGCGACCGGTTGGAGGCGTTCTTCAACGATCGCGGCGTCGCTGTTCCCGACGGCAAGATCACCGCGCTGCTGCAGGCGCGCGTGCTCGGGCATGTCTTCAACCCGCTGAGCGTCTATTGGTGTCACGACCGTGAGGGCCGGGTGCGCCATGTCGTGGCCGAAGTGCACAACACCTATGGGCAACGGCACGCTTATCTGCTGCCGCCGGCCGATCTGCCCGTGGTGACGGCCAAGACGTTCTATGTCTCGCCGTTCAACGATGTCGACGGCTACTACGTGGTGCGGGCGCCGCGGCCCGGCCGCGAGGTCGACGTCACGGTGTCGCTGCACCGGGAGAACCGACAGGATTCCCCGGAATTCACCGCCCGCCTGCGGGGCACGTGGCGGCCGGCGACAGCCAAAGAAGTCACGATCATGCAATTCATTTCACCGTTGGCCCCGTTGGTGGTGGCCGCCCGTATCCGGATACAGGGGATCAAGTTGTGGTTACGTCGAGTTCCAGTGGTACCGCGATGAGCATCGAAACGATCGAAACCCGTTCGGCAGCAATCGATCCTGAGCGCTGGCCGGCCGTGGCGCAACTGCCGGCCGGTCCGGTGGCCGCGGTGTCGGCGGCCATCGCCGACTGGCTGTTGCGTCGCGCGGTCGCCGGGCTGCCGCTGCGACTGATCTACCCGGACGGCACCGCGATCGGCGCCGGCGACGCCACCTCGGCGACGTTGACGATGCACCGGCCGCAGGCGCTGGCACGACGGATCGGGCGGCACGGCCTGATCGGCTTCGGCGAGTCCTACCTGGCCGGCGAATGGTCGTCGGAGGATCTCACCACGGCGCTGACGGTGCTGGCCGAGTCGGTGGCCGACCTGGTGCCGCGTCCGCTGCAGTGGTTGCGTCCGCTGGCGCCGGCGTTCGAGCCGACGCGGCGCGGTCCCAGCCGCGATCAGGCCCGCCGCAATGTCGCCGAGCACTATGATCTGTCGAACGACCTGTTCGCTGAGTTCCTCGACGAGACCATGACATATTCGTCCGCGCTGTTCGACGATCTTCCCGCCTCGTGGCCCGATTTGGCTGCCGCCCAACGGCGCAAGATCGATCGGCTGCTCGACCTGGCCGATGTCCGGCCGGGAAGCCGGGTGCTCGAGATCGGTACCGGCTGGGGCGAGCTGTGCATCCGAGCGGCCGCCCGCGGGGCCCGGGTGCGGTCGGTCACGTTATCGGTGGAGCAGCAGCGGCTGGCGCGTCAGCGGGTCGCCGCCGCGGGCCTGTCCCATCTTGTGCAGATTGACTTGTGCGACTACCGCGACGTGGGCCGGGACGGTGACCCTTTCGATGCGGTACTCTCGGTCGAGATGATCGAGGCCGTCGGATACCGCTGCTGGCCAACGTATTTCGCGGCGCTGGACCAGCTGGTGCGCCCGGGTGGCCGGGTGGCGATCCAGGCGATCACCATGCCCCACGACCGGATGCTGGCCACCCGCAACACCCGCACCTGGATCCAGAAGTACATCTTCCCCGGCGGGCTGCTGCCGTCCACGCAGGCCATCGCCGCGATCACCGAGCGCCACACCAGCCTGCGCACGGTCGACACCGCCTCGCTGCGACCGCACTACGCCGAGACCCTGCGGCTGTGGCGGGAGCGGTTCGTCGAGCGGCGAGACCGGTTGGCGCACTTGGGTTTCGACGAGGTATTCGCCCGGATGTGGGAGTTCTACCTGGCCTACTCCGAGGCGGGATTCCGGTCCGGGTACCTCGATGTCGTCCAGTGGACGTTCGAGCGCAAGGATGACCGGTGAACGAGGCCGACATCTTTCTGGTATCGGGCGCTGCGGTGCTGGTGCTGGTCGCGGTGCATTCGACGGCATTCCTGATCGGCAGGTGGCTCGGCCGCTACAACGTCGTCGACGTCGCGTGGGGACTGGGTTTCATCGCAGTAGCAGCGGTGGCGGCAATATTGGGCACCGGGGACCCGACCCGGCGGTGGCTGCTGCTGGCGCTGGTGACGGTGTGGGGTCTGCGGCTGAGCTGGCATATGTACCGCAAGACCGCCGGTAAGGGTGAGGATCCCCGCTACGCCGATCTGCTGCGCGGTGCCACCGCAGGTCAGGTGGTGCGCAAGGTCTTCGGACTGCAGGCCTTCCTGACGCTGTTCATCTCCTTCCCGCTGCAGCTGTCGGCGGTCAGCGGGCCCACCCCGAAGCCGTTGCTGGCGGTCACCGGTGTGGGCGTGGCGGTGTGGCTGGTCGGGGTCGTCTTCGAAGCGCTCGGCGACCGCCAGTTGCGGGTCTTCAAATCCGACCCGGCCAATCGCGGGGCCATCATGGACCGCGGCCTGTGGGCCTGGACCCGCCACCCCAATTACTTCGGTGACGCCTGTGTCTGGTGGGGGTTGTGGCTGATCACCATCACCGGCTGGGTGCCGCTGCTCACGGTGGTCTCGCCGTTGTTGATGACCTACTTCCTGGTCGACGTGAGCGGGGCCCGGCTGACCGAGAAGTATATGAAGGGCCGTCCCGGTTTCGCCGAATACCAGCGCCGGACAGCGTATTTCGTGCCACGGCCACCGCGATCGGCGCGTCAGTTATGACCGGTCTGGCGATTTCGGTGCTGCCTGACGATAGGCTACCGTCGATGACGGGACCGCCACGGCTGAGCAGCGACCTCAACGCCCTGTTGCACCAGATCGCACGGGGCGACCGCGACGCGTTCGCAACGTTCTACGACCACACCAAGACCCGGGTGTACGGACTGGTGGCGCGGGTGCTGCGGGACCCGGGCTACAGCGAAGAAACCACTCAGGAGATCTATCTCGAGGTGTGGCGCACGGCGTCGGAGTACGACGCCGTCAAAGGCTCGCCGCTGGCCTGGTTGCTGACCATGGCACACCGGCGCGCCGTCGATCGGGTACGAGCCGAGCAAGCCGGCAGCCGGCGGGAATCACGCTACGGCGTGGCCAATATCGAGCCGGCGAGCGACGTCGTCGCCGACTCCGCGATCGCCGGTGACGAACGCCGCCGGGTCGCCGCATGCCTGGGCGGGTTGACCGACGCGCAGCGGGAGTGCATCGAACTGGCCTACTACGGCGGCCTGACGTACGCCGAGGTGTCGCACCGGCTGGCCACCAACCTGTCGACGATCAAATCGCGGATGCGTGACGCGCTGCGCGGTTTGCGGAACTGCCTGGGTATGTCATGACCGAGCCGACCGATTTCGGGCTGTTGGAGCTGGCGATCCCGTATGCCCTGCATGCGATGTCCGACGAGGAGCGAGTCGACATCGAGCGAATGGTCGCCGCCGCACCCTCGGCGGTGACGGCCGCGTTCAACGAAGAAGTTCGCGCGGTTCGCGAGACGATGGCAATGGTGTCGGCGACGACGGCCACCGAACCGCCGGAACGTCTGCGAGCGGCCGTCCTGGGCACCGCGAAGCCAGCCACCGGCCGCCTTCAGTCACGTTGGCGTACTGCCGTTTTCGCTTCCGCGGCCGCTATCATGGTGGGGCTGGGCGCATTCGGCCTGGGCACAGTGCTGCGGCCGCCAGCGCCGCCCACGGTCGCCGAGCAGGTCCTGGGCGCTTCGGATGTGCAGACCGTCTCCCGCCCATTGGGCAACGGGACCGCCACGGTGATGTTCTCCCACGACCGCAATGCCGGCGTGCTGGTGATGAACAACGTGCCGCCGCCCTCCCCGGGTACCGTTTATCAGATGTGGCTGCTGGGCGCCAACGGTCCGACCTCGGCGGGGACCATGGGCCCGGCGGCGGTGGCGCCGTCGACGAAGGCCACGCTGACCAACCTCGGGAACTCGACCGCGCTGGCGTTCACCGTCGAACCCGGCACCGGTTCTACGCAGCCGACCGGTGCGATCTTGGCCGAGCTGCCGCTGCGTTAGTACGGTGGCGGCTCGCCCGGCAGCCATGGCCACCACTCGCGATCTGGCGACGCTACTTCAGCGGCTACCTCCACAGACTTCCCAGCATCGCGGCCAGCACGCCCAGCGCCACCAGTGCCGCACCGGCGACCAGCGTCAGGTTCAGCCACAGGTGCAGGCTGCCCTCCGCCGTACCGACCATGACGTCGGCCACCCGCCGGATGTCGCCGGTTGTCCGATTGAGCGCGTCGTCGACATATCGACTGCCGATCTCGATACCCGCCCAGCCGGCGGCGCCGACGAGCAACGCCGACACGCCGAGGCTGGTCAGCGCCTTACCCCGGCGGCGTGCGGTGATCAGCATCAGCAACGCGCAGCCGGCGCTCGAGGCCGCGGCGCCAACACTGACCCACGGGCCCCACACCGCCAGCCGCCGCAGCTGCCCCTGGTGCACCGACTGGGGCACCGACACCGTCAGCGGTACCTTCAGCGTCGCCGGTACCTCGACCTGGTAGCCGCTCAACACCTGCCGCATCGAGCTGTCGTTCAGCATGGGGGCCAGATCCACCACCCATTGGTCACCGGTGCGGCCAGACCGCGGCGCGCCGAACAACCAGCTGTGCGCGACCCGGTTCGCCTGGGCGAACAGCGGCGGAAACGCCGGGCCAGCGGTGAATGCCACGGCAGCATCGTGCACGGTCGAGCTGTCGATCGGATGGCTGGGATAGCTCGGCCCCCCGTGCTCGGCGATGAGCGCGGTTGCGCGGGTGGTGAGTTCGACCGCCATGGCGGACTGCAGAGCCGGGTCGCGGGCGGCCTTTTCGGCCAGCGCGGCGTAGCCGTCCTCGTCGATGATCGTGGTCTGCGCCCACGCCACCGGAACCGCTACCGCCAGCGCGACCGTGGTGGCCAGCCAAAACACCATCGTCGCAACGAATCGCACGCCTTGAAACCTACTGGGCCGCCGGCACGATCCCGCGAAGGTAGGCGGCCTGGCCGAGATGTTGCGCGCAGTCATCGATGATGCTGACCAAGCGCATGCTGGCGGTCACCGGCGGGTCCCAGTGGGTGTCGACGATGCGGGACAGCTCGGCTGCGGTCACGCCGGCGACGTAGTCGAGGGTGAGCTGATGCACCGCGTGGTAGTACCCGTGCAGCAGGCCGGCCGGTGCGCGTACCTTGCCCACATCGGCGGGGCTGTGCCCATAACCGGTGTCGTCGCGCGGTAGGTCAAGGCCGAACCGGCCGACCCAGCCGTCGCGGGTCCACACCTGTTCCACGCCGGCGATGTGGGACAGCTGTATGTCCTGGACGCGGGCACTGTGCCAGAGCAACCACGCGATGCTGTTGGCGCTCGGGGTCGGCCGGTAGGTGGCGACGTCGTCGGTCAGGCCGTCGGTGAGGTCGTCGGCGTGTTCGATCAGGCGGGTGAACGCGTCACGCAGCAGCTCCTGGGCCGGGGCTGCGTTGGCTGCGTTGGCTGCGGCGGGGGCCATACCGGCGACTTTACGGGCGGGGACGATTCTGGCACCACCCGCCGTCGCGGTCGTAGATTAATTAGATGACCTACGACCTGCTCATCCGCAACGGCACCATCGTCGACGGGCTGGGGGGCGAGCCGTACGTCGGCGACGTCGCGGTGCAAGACGGCGTCATCAGCGCGGTCGGGTCAGTCACCGGGAGCAACGCCAAGCGGCAGATCGACGCGACCGGTCTGCTGGTCACTCCGGGTTTCGTCGACCTGCATACCCACTACGACGGCCAGGCCATCTGGTCCGACCGGCTGACACCGTCGTCGGCGCACGGGGTGACCACAGTGGTGATGGGCAATTGCGGGGTCGGCTTCGCGCCCTGCCGCCGGGAGGACCACGACGTGCTCGTCGACGTGATGGCCGGCGTGGAGGACATTCCCGGCGTGGTCATGACCGACGGCCTGCCGTGGACCTGGGAAACCTTCCCCGAGTACCTGGACGCGCTCGAGGCGGGCAGGCGTGATATCGATGTGGCCGTCTACCTGCCGCATTCCCCGTTGCGGGTTTACGTGATGGGGCAGCGCGGCGCCGACCGCGAACCGGCCACCCCGCAAGACCTGGCCGCGATGCGGGCCCTGGCCAAGGAGGCGATCGAGGCCGGCGCGTTGGGGTTCGCGTCGTCGCGGCTGACCATCCACAAGACCGAGAGCGGCTCGCCGATCCCCAGTTACGGCGCCGCCCGGGAGGAGATCGAGGAGATCGCCAGGGGTGTGGTCGACGGCGGCGGCGGGCTGCTGCAGTTCGTGCCCGACATTCCGGCCGGCGGCTATCAGCCGGTGTTGCAGCTGGTATTCGACGTCGCCGAGGACTTACAGCTGCCGGTGACCTTCACGCTGGTGGTCGCCAACGCCGGCGACCCGACCTGGCCGGACGCCATCACCATGGTGGAGAAGGCCAATAAGAACACAGCTGCAGGAGGCAAGATCACCGCGCAACTGCTGCCCCGCCCGATCGGGCTGATCATCGGGCTGCAGCTGTCCGCCAACCCGTTCGTGCTCTACCCGAGCTACCGGGAGATCGCGCATCTGCCGCTCGCACAGCGGGTCGCCGAGATGCACAAACCCGAGGTGCGCGCCCGTATCCTCGCCGACAAGCCCGGCCACGGCCATCCGATCCTGTATGTGGCCCAGGCATGGGACTGGATCTTCCCGCTGGGCGACAGCCCTGATTACGAGCCGGACCCGTCGGGCAGCATCGGGGCCCGCGCCCGGGCCCGGGGGGTGAGCCCGATGGAGGAGGCGTACGACCGGCTGCTCGACGACGACGGTCACGCCATGTTGCTGGTCGCCACGAGCAACCTGGAGAACAACTCGCTGGACACCGTCGGAAAATTGCTGCACCGCGACGACGTGGTGCTCGGCCTCGGCGACGGCGGCGCCCACTACGGCATGATCTGCGACGCCAGCTACTCGACGTACTTCTTGGCGCACTGGGCGCGCGACCGGGCGTCCGGGCGGTTCACGGTGGCCGACGCCGTGCGCGAACTCACCTCCGTTCCGGCCCGGGTGGCCGGGCTGGCCGACCGCGGGCGCATCGCCGTCGGCTACAAGGCCGACCTCAATGTCATCGACCACGGCGCGTTGCGGCTGCACAAGCCGGTCATCAGACACGACCTGCCCGCCGGCGGGCGGCGCCTGGACCAGACCGCCGAGGGCTACGTCGCGACCGTCGTCTCAGGCGAATTGATCGCCGAGAACGGGGCGCCCACCGCCGCCCGACCCGGCAAGCTGGTCCGCGGACGTCGGTCCGCTCCGGTCCCCGGCTGAGCACTTTGGAGGTTCCTGCGCACCGGGTAGGGATATGCAGTTTTCCCGCGCCGATATGGCCACGTCGAGGGGCTCGGGCGGGTAGTTTGGGCTAGTGACAAACCCGCATTTCGCGTGGTTGCCGCCAGAGATCAATTCGGCACTGATGTTCGCCGGTCCCGGCGCGGGACCGCTCCTTGCCGCGGCCGGGGCCTGGGGCGGTTTGGCCGAAGAATTGACGTCGTCGATGTCATCGTTCAGCTCGGTGGTCGCCGAGCTGACCAACGGCTCTTGGCTGGGTCCTTCGGCGGCGGCGATGATGGCCGTCGCGACCCAATACATGGCGTGGCTCAGCGCGGCCGCGACGCAGGCCGAGCAAGTCGCGGCTCAGGCCGCGGCCACGGCGACGGCCTTCGAGGCGGCGCTGGCGGCCACGGTGCAGCCCGCGGTGGTCGCGGCCAACCGTGGCCTGATGCAGGTGCTGGCGGCCACGAACTGGTTGGGGTTCAACACTCCGGCCATCATGGACATCGAGGGCGCCTATGAGCAGATGTGGGCGATGGACGTGGCAGCGATGGCGGCATACCACGCCGACGCCTCCGCGGCCGCCTCACTATTGGCGCCCTGGCAACAGGTGCTGCGCAACCTCGGCATCGACATCGGCAAGAACGGCGCGATCAACCTCGGCTTCGGCAACACCGGCAGGGGAAACATCGGTATCGGCAACACCGGCAGCGGCAACCTGGGCATCGGCAACACCGGCAGCAGCAACATCGGCAGCGGCAACACCGGCAACAACAACGTCGGCATGGGCAACCTGGGCAATAGCAACGTCGGCTTCGCCAGTACCGGCAATCGTGACGTCGGGTTCGGGCTGACCGGCAATAACCAGGTCGGTTTCGGCGGCCTCAATTCCGGTAGCGGCAACATCGGCTTCGGCAACTCCGGCACCGGGAACGTCGGCCTCTTCAACTCCGGCAACGGAAACCTGGGCATCGGCAACTCGGGCTTCCTCAACAACGGGTTTGGGAACTCGGGAAACATCAACACCGGCTTCGGCAACGGCGCCATGAGTGCGGGCTTCTGGCACACCAACATGACGGGCCCGGCCGGCATGGAGGGGGGCCTGGCCAACTCCGCGAACTACGCGACCGGTGGCACAGCAACCTTGAGCTCGGGAATCCTCAGCTCCGCCCTCGGTCACACCGGCGGCATCAACCCGGGTCTGACCAATGCGCTCAACGCGGCCCCGGCCACACCGCCGGCGGCCACGCCGATCACTCCTGCTGCCGGAGTCGACCCCGGCAGCGGTGGCGCCAATGCCGGCACCGGCTCGCCGGCCAATGCCGGACTGCGGAGCGCGGGCAGCGGGTACACCGGTTTCTACAACCCGGGCAGCAGCGATTCGGGTGTGCGCAACACCGCCGTCCGTGAGCCGGTCAGCGGCGCTCCGGGCGTTCCCGGGTCGGGCATCCCCAGGTCGGCCTTCTACCCCAGCCGCGAGCCGGGCGACCCCGGCACCGGCATCAAGCTGCCGGTTCGGTCGGACTGACACTGAACGTCCGCCGGACCATGCCGGCGCCTATCCTCGATTGCATGGGCGCCAAAAAGGTAGACCTCATGCGGCTGGCCGCCGCTTTGGCCGACTATCCCTTCGCCTACCTGATCACCGTCGATGACGACTACCGCGCGCACACCGTGACCGTCGAGCCGGTACTGCGCGGGGCAGTCCTCGACGTGGGCCTGGTCGGCGGAGGAAGCCGCAAGAACCTGACGCGGCGCCGCGACGTGACGCTGCTGTGGCCCCCCTCTGAGCCCGGCGGCTATTCGCTGATCGTTGACGGCAGCGCCGAAGTAACAGGAGCCGGTGAGGAGACCGTCCGTCTGGGGGTGGTGCCCACCCGCGCGCTGCTGCACCGCGAGGCCGAACCCGACTCCCCCGCGGCGGCCAAGGGCTGTCGCCACGACTGCGTGGTGTTCTCGGCGCCGTAACCGTGCCGCGCGCACGTCGAGACTGCGGTCACTGCGTCGAAACAGCGGTGAGCGTCTACGTTGCCCTACTTCTATAGCTGTGTACGCAGTCTCGTCGCACGAAAAAGCCCGGCTCACGAGTGAGCCGGGCTTTTCGTTGGCGACTTTAGAAGTCCATGCCTCCCATGTCGCCGCCACCGGGCATGGCGGCCTTTTCCTTCTCCGGCTTGTCGGCGACCACCGCCTCGGTGGTCAGGAACAGCCCCGCGATGGACGCCGCGTTCTGCAGCGCCGAACGGGTCACCTTGACCGGATCGGCAACGCCGGCCTTGAGCAGGTCCTCGTACACACCGGTCGCGGCGTTGAGGCCGTGCCCAGCGGGCAGGTTGCGCACCTTCTCCGCGACCACGCCGGGCTCCAGGCCCGAGTTGAACGCGATCTGCTTCAGCGGAGCCTCCAGCGCCACCTTGACGATGTTGGCCCCGGTGGCCTCGTCGCCGGAGAGCTTGAGCTCGTCCAGTGTGGGCGCGGCCTGCAGCAGGGTTACACCGCCGCCGGCGACGATGCCCTCCTCGACGGCCGCCTTGGCGTTGCGCACCGCGTCCTCGATGCGGTGCTTGCGCTCCTTGAGCTCCACCTCGGTGGCGGCACCGGCCTTGATCACCGCAACACCGCCGGCCAGCTTGGCCAGGCGCTCCTGCAGCTTCTCGCGGTCGTAGTCGGAGTCGCTGTTCTCGATCTCCTGACGGATCTGCGCCACCCGCCCGGCGATGGCGTCGCTGTCGCCGGCGCCCTCGACGATGGTGGTCTCGTCTTTGGTGACGACGACCTTGCGGGCCTTACCGAGCAGGCTCAGATCGGCATTCTCCAGGGTCAGGCCGACCTCCTCGCTGATCACCTGACCACCGGTGAGGATGGCCATGTCCTGCAGCATCGCCTTGCGGCGGTCACCGAAGCCGGGCGCCTTGACCGCCACCGACTTGAAGGTGCCACGGATCTTGTTGACGACCAGGGTGGACAGCGCCTCGCCCTCGACGTCCTCGGCGATGATCAGCAGCGGCTTGCCCGCCTGGATGACCTTCTCCAACAGCGGCAGCAGGTCCTTGACGGTCGAGACCTTCGAGCTGACCAGCAGGATGTAGGGGTCCTCCAGAACAGCTTCCTGACGCTCAGCGTCGGTGACGAAGTAGCCGGAGATGTAGCCCTTGTCGAACCGCATGCCCTCGGTGAGCTCGAGCTGCAGGCCGAAGGTGTTGGACTCCTCGACGGTGATGACACCCTCGTTGCCCACCTTGTCCATCGCCTCGGCGATCAGGTCGCCGATCGACTGGTCACCGGCGGAGATGGCCGCGGTGGCCGCGATCTGCTCCTTGGTCTCGACCTCCTTGGCGCCCTTGAGCAGCGTCTCGGTGACCTTCTCGACGGCCTTCTCGATGCCGCGCTTCAGGCCCAGCGGGTTGGCGCCGGCCGCGACGTTGCGCAGGCCCTCCTTGACCAGCGCCTGCGCGAGCACGGTGGCCGTGGTGGTGCCGTCGCCGGCGACGTCGTCGGTCTTCTTGGCGACTTCCTTGACCAGCTCGGCGCCGATCTTCTCGTACGGGTCCTCCAGTTCGATCTCCTTGGCGATGGAAACCCCATCGTTGGTGATCGTGGGGGCGCCCCACTTCTTCTCCAGGACGACGTTGCGGCCCTTGGGTCCCAACGTCACCTTTACCGCGTCGGCGAGGGCATTGAGGCCCCGCTCGAGGCCGCGACGGGCCTCTTCGTCGTACGCAATTGTCTTGGCCATTGCGAAGTGATTCCTCCGGATCGGGAATGAAACTGGGGCCGCCGGGTGATGACAACCCCGTTGCTTACGCTGGCCGGGCGCAGTGCCCGCGACGGACGATCGCAGCTGTTGCGGCTGGACCTCACCGTCCCGACCTAGCACTCGCCGGTGGAGAGTGCCAACGTCATTCTTAGCACTCGCCCATGACGAGTGCAAGGAACGGGTCGGTGATCGATTCCCCGCCGCGTCCCGCCGCGTCCCGCCATCAATGAAACGCCACGGCGAATTTCCGAGCGGATTTTCGCCGTGGCGTTACGCTCGGCGACTCGGCGCGGGCAAGCTGGCGATCCACGGCTTCCGCAACGACTCCGACCAGCCGGCGTCGATCCTGAACCGGTTTGCCCGGGCGCCCCCGTCGACGCCACTGAGTATCTTGTGCCCCATGACCTCTGACGTCTCGGCGAACCGCAAATGGACGCGGGCCGACATCCCGGATCAAAGTGGCCGCGTGGCCGTCGTCACCGGCGCCAACACCGGCCTGGGCTACCACACCGCCGCGGTGCTGGCCTTTCGCGGCGCGCACGTGGTGCTGGCGGTACGCAACCTCGAGAAGGGCAACGCCGCCCTGGCGCGCATCGTCGCCGCCGCGGGCCGGAATGCCCAGAAAGTAGACGTCACGCTGCAGCAGCTCGACCTGAGCTCGCTGGGTTCGGTGCGCGCCGCCGCCGAGGCGCTGCGTTCGGCGTATCCCCGCATCGACCTGCTGGTCAACAACGCCGGGGTGATGTGGACGCCCAGGCAGGTCACCGAGGATGGGTTCGAGATGCAGTTCGGCACCAACCATCTCGGTCACTTCGCGCTGACCGGCCTGCTGCTCGACCGGCTGCTGCCGGTGCGCGGTTCGCGGGTGGTGACGGTCAGCAGTCTGGGCCACCGGATTCGAGCCGCGATCCACTTCGACGACCTGCAGTGGGAACGCGGCTACGACCGCGTCGCCGCCTACGGCCAGTCCAAACTGGCCAACCTGCTGTTCACCTACGAGCTGCAGCGCCGCCTGGCGGCAGATCCCAAGGGCGCCACCATCGCCGTCGCCGCCCACCCGGGCGGCTCCAACACCGAATTGGCGCGCCACCTGCCGCGGGTTGTGCGGCCGCTGTCGAACATCCTCGGGCCGGTGCTATTCCAGAGCGCGGAGACGGGTGCGCTGCCGACATTGCGGGCCGCCACCGATCCGTCCGTCGAGGGCGGGCAGTACTACGGTCCCGACGGTTTCGCCGAGCAGCGCGGCCACCCGAAGCTGGTGCAGTCCAGCGCTGCGTCACATGACGAGGAGCTGCAACACCGGCTGTGGGCGGTCTCCGAGGAGCTCACCGGCGTCCACTTCCCGGTGTAGCCGAACGATAATGGCCGGGTGGGGTCAGACTTGCGATCGGTAGCAGAACACCAGCGTGTCGTCACCGACATGATCCGGGCGCGTCCGGCGGTGACGCTGGCGCTGAGCGAGGCCCAGGGCCTTGTCCTGGCCGGCGACGTGATCGCGCAGCTGTCGCTGCCGGTGTTCGACAACTCGGCAATGGACGGGTACGCGGTTCGCGCCGAGGACACCGCGGGCGCGACAGCCGAGCACCCGGTGACGTTGCCGGTAGCCGAGGACATACCAGCCGGGCGCACCGACAAACTGCGGCTGGCGCCCGGCACCGCGCACCGCATCATGACCGGCGCGCCGATACCGTCCGGTGCCACGGCCATCGTGCCGGTCGAAGCCACCGACGGCGGCGTGCCGACGGTGGCGATCCGCCAGCAGGCCACACCGGACAAGCACATCAGGCGCGCCGGCGAAGACGTCGCCGCCGGTACCACCGTGCTGCACGCCGGCCAACATGCGACGCCGGCCGCGCTGGGTTTGGCCGCGGCGCTGGGACTGCCCGAACTGACCGTGATTCCGCGCCAGCGGGTGCTGGTGGTCTCCACCGGGTCCGAGCTGGTGCCGCCGGGCAGCCCGCTGCGACCGGGGCAGATCTATGAGTCCAACTCCGTGATGCTGGCCGCCGCGGTTCGCGAGGCGGGTGCCGTGGTGACGGCCACCGAGACCGCCGGCGACGACGTCGCGCAGTTCGCCGCGATCATCGAGCGCTACGCGGGCGACGCCGACCTGATCATCACCAGCGGCGGCGTCAGCGCCGGGGCGTACGAAGTGGTCAAAGACGCCTTCGGCCGGGCCGGCGACCAGGGCGTGGAATTCGTCAAAGTGGCGATGCAGCCCGGAATGCCGCAGGGCGTCGGCGTGGTGGCGGGCACACCGATCGTGACCCTCCCGGGTAACCCGGTCAGCGCGCTGGTGTCCTTCGAGGTGTTCATCCGGCCGGCGCTGCGCAAGGCGATGGGTTTTCCCGATGCGTTCCGGCCGCGGCGGGCCGCGATGCTCACCGAGTCGGTGACCTCGCCGCGCGGCAAGCGGCAGTTCCGGCGGGCGGTACTGGACGCCGACAGCGGGCAGGTCACCAGTTACGGC
This sequence comes from Mycobacterium gastri, assembly GCF_002102175.1. Classification (GTDB taxonomy): domain Bacteria; phylum Actinomycetota; class Actinomycetes; order Mycobacteriales; family Mycobacteriaceae; genus Mycobacterium; species Mycobacterium gastri. The sequence goes on from NZ_LQOX01000097.1 coordinate 23,282, forward strand.
CCGCCGGCCTCCCATCATTTGCGCTGGCTGGCCTCGGCCAACGCGCTGCTGGACATACCGGAGGACGTCGTCGAGGTGTTCGCCGGAACCGAGCTGCAGGTCTGGGATCTGTCCTGATCTCGGTGCGCCGGTCAACGATCCCATCAGATAGCCGTGGCCACCGGATCGACTCGGACACGCCGGACGCCCGCCTTCCGTAAGATGACCGCGTGGCACGACGCCCCCGCCCTTCCGTCCCGGAGGGCCCCTCTTACCCGGAACCGACGCTGAGCCCGCAGCACCTGCTGGCGTTGGTGCGATCCACCGTTCCGCCGATCCACCCGGCGGGGCGGCCCTTCATCGCTGCCGGGCTGGCAGCCGCGTCGGCCGGGATTCTGGGCCAGGCCGCCACCGGACGCGATCTTCGGTGGCTGCGCCGGACCGGTCTGCTGGCCGCGGGCGCGTGTGCCGGGTTTTTCCGGCACCCCTCCCGGGTATCACCGACCCGGCCCGGCGCCATCGTCGCGCCGGCCGACGGCGTGATCTGCGTGATCGACTCCGCGGCGCCGCCCGCCGAACTCAGCGTGGGCGACACCCCACTGCCGCGGGTCAGCATCTTCCTGTCGATTTTCGACGTCCACGTGCAGCGGTCACCGGTGAGCGGCGAGGTGATCGCCGTGCAACACCGGCCCGGTCGCTTCGGATCCGCCGACCTGCCCTCGGCCAGCGTCGACAACGAACGCACCAGTGTGCGGATCCGTACGCCCGGCGGATCGCAGGTCTCAGAGGTCATAGCCGTGCAGATCGCCGGGCTGGTGGCACGCCGCATCGTGTGCGACGCACGTGTCGGGGACAAGCTGTCGATCGGTGACACCTATGGCCTGATCCGGTTCGGTTCGCGGCTGGACACCTACCTGCCGCCGGGAGCGGAACCCGTGGTCAAAGTGGGCCAGCGGGCGATCGCCGGCGAGACCATATTGGCCGAGCTGCCATGACCACCAAGCCTCGGATCAGACGAGGGGTGAACCTGCATCTGTTGCCCAGCGCGATGACGGTGCTGTCCATCTGCGCGGGATTGACCTCGATCAAGTTTGCCCTCGACCACAAGCCGATACCCGCGATGGCGCTGATCGCCGTGGCCGCCATCCTCGACGCCCTGGACGGCCGGGTGGCCCGCATCCTGGACGTCCAGTCGCGGATGGGCGCCGAAATCGACTCACTGGCCGACGCCGTCAACTTCGGCGTGACACCGGCGCTGGTGGTCTACGTGACGATGCTGTCGAAGTGGCCGATCGGCTGGATGGTCGTGCTGCTGTATGCCGTATGTGTGGTGTTGCGGTTGGCTAGGTACAACGCTCAGCTAGACGACGGCACCTTGCCCCCCTACGCGAAGGAATTCTTCGTCGGAATGCCCGCGCCGGCGGGCGCGGTGTCCATGATCGGTCTTATCGGCCTCAAGCTGCAGTTCGGCGAGGGCTGGTGGACGTCGGTGTATTTCCTGGCCTTCTGGGTCACGGGTACGTCGCTGCTCATGGTCAGCGCGATCCCAATGAAGAAGATTCACACCGTCGCGGTGCCGCCCAACCTGGCCGCCCCGCTGCTGGCGGTGCTGGCGATTGTGGCGGCCGCCGCCGTCCTGGCGCCTTACATCCTTATCTGGGTCATCATCATCTCCTACGTGTGCCACATTCCGTTCGCGGTGCGCAGCAAACGCTGGCTTGCCGAACATCCCGAGGTGTGGGGCGAAAAACCCAAGCAACGACGTGCCGTCCGGCGCGCAATCCGCCGAGCGCAGCCGCACCGGCGGTCGATGGCGCGGCTGGGGCTGCGTAAGCCGGGCGGGCGGTTGTGACTCGTCCCGGCGATCCGGTTCGTAGCAATGCCCCGCAGCTGACGCTGACCGCCCGGCTCAACACCTCGGCCGTCGACTCGCGCCGGGGTGTGGTGCGGCTGCATCCGAGCGCCATTGCCGCGCTGGGCATCCGGGAGTGGGATGCGGTGTCGCTGACCGGGTCCCGGACGACCGCGGCGGTGGCCGGCATGGCGGGCCCGCAGATTCCGGTGGGCACCATCCTGCTGGACGACGTCACGCTGTCCAACGCCGGAGTGCGGGAGGGGACCGCGGTGCTCGTCAACTCGGTCACCGTCTACGGCGCGCGAACGGTGACGCTCAGCGGCTCGACGCTGGCCTCTCAGTCGATCTCGCCGCTCACCCTGCGCCAGGCCCTGCTCGGCAAGGTGCTGACCGTCGGTGACGCGGTGTCACTGCTGCCCCGCGACCTGGGCCCCGGCACTTCCACGTCGGCGGCCACCCGGGCGTTGGCGGCTTCGGTCGGGATCAGCTGGACCTCGGAGCTGTTGACGGTGACCGGCGTCGATCCCGAAGGGCCGGTCAGCGTGCAGCCGAACTCCCTGGTCAGCTGGGGCTCCGGGGTTCCCTACCGGGCGTCGACGGCCGCGGAGAAGGCCAGCGTCGCCACCCCTGAGATCCAGGTCGAGGAGCTCAAGGGCACTCAGCCGCAGGCCGCCAAGCTCACTGAATGGCTCAAGCTGGCCCTCGACGAGCCCCACCTGCTCAAGACCCTGGGGGCGGGCGCCAACCTGGGGGTGCTGGTGTCGGGTCCGGCCGGCGTCGGCAAGGTGACGCTGGTGCGCGCGGTGTGTGCCGGGCGCCGGCTGGTGGAGCTGGACGGACCGGAGGTCGGCGCGCTGGCTGCCGAAGACCGGCTCAAGGCCGTGGCCGCTGCCGTGAAGGCAGTGACGGCAGAGCGTGACGGCGGCGGGGTGCTGCTGATCATCGACGTCGACGCCTTGCTGCCGGCAACCGCCGAACCGGTGGCCTCGCTGATTCTGGCCGAGTTGCGTACGGCGGTGGCCACCGACGGCGTGGCGGTGATCGCCACCACCGCCCGGCCCGACCAGATCGATGCCCGGTTGCGCGCGCCCGAGCTGCTGGACCGGGAACTCGGTCTGCCGCTGCCCGACGCCGGCACCCGCCGGGCGTTGCTGGAAGCGCTACTGCGGCACGTCCCCACCGGTGACCTTGATCTCGACGAAATCGCCAGCCGCACACCGGGTTTCGTCGTTGCCGACCTGGCCGCACTGTTGCGTGAGGCGGCATTGCGGGCCGCCTCGCGGGCCAGCGCGGACGGTCAGGCGCCGACGCTGAACCAGGACGATCTGGTCGGCGCGCTGACCGTCATCCGGCCGCTGTCGCGCTCGGCCAGCGAAGAGGTCGCCGTCGGCAGCATCACGCTCGACGACGTCGGCGACATGGCCGAGGCCAAACAGGCGCTGACCGAGTCGGTGTTGTGGCCGTTGCAGCACCCGGACACCTTCGCCCGGTTGGGGGTCGACCCGCCCCGCGGGGTGTTGCTCTACGGACCGCCCGGGTGCGGCAAGACCTTTGTGGTGCGTGCGCTGGCCAGTACCGGGCAGCTGAGCGTGCATGCGGTCAAGGGCTCCGAGCTGATGGACAAGTGGGTCGGCTCGTCGGAAAAGGCGGTGCGCGAGTTGTTTCGGCGCGCCCGCGACTCCGCGCCGTCGCTGGTGTTTCTCGACGAAGTCGACGCGCTCGCACCCCGGCGCGGCCAAAGCTTCGATTCCGGTGTGAGCGACCGGGTGGTGGCGGCGCTGCTGACCGAACTCGACGGCATCAACCCGCTGCGCGACGTTGTCGTGCTGGGCGCCACCAACCGCCCCGACCTGATCGACCCGGCCCTGCTGCGCCCGGGGCGGTTGGAACGCCTGGTGTTCGTCGAGCCGCCCGACGCGGCGGCGCGGCGCGAAATTCTGCGCACCGCCGGCAAGTCGGTCCCGCTGGCCGCAGATGTCGACCTGGACGAGGTGGCCGCCGGGCTCGACGGGTACAGCGCCGCCGACTGTGTGGCCCTGCTGCGGGAGGCCGCCCTGACCGCGATGCGGCGTTCCATCGATGCCGCCGACGTCACCGCCGCCGACCTGGCCGCCGCCCGGGAAGTCGTCCGGCCGTCGCTGGATCCGCTGCAGGTCGCGGCGCTGCGCAGCTTCACCGAGGGCCGGTAAAAACGCATCTTGACGCGCGCCCGACCGAGCATCATGATGCCTGGTATGCGCACCACTTTGACGCTCGACGAGGACGTCGTTCGCTTGATCGAGGAGGCGGTTCACCGCGAACGCCGCCCCATGAAGCACGTCATCAACGACGCGCTGCGCAAAGCGTTGGCGCAGCCGATGGAGCCCCGCACGCCGTATGAGTTGAAGCCGCATCGCTCGGCAGTGCGGCCGGGATTCGATTTGGCCGGCTTCAACCGGCTGGCCGACGAGATGGAGGACCAAGCGATCCTGGACTGGACGCGACCGGCCCGGTGATCATCCCCGATGTCAATCTGCTGCTGTATGCGGTCATCACGGGCTTCCCACAGCATCGGCGCGCGTACGCCTGGTGGCACGACACCGTCAACGGCCAAGAGCGCATCGGGCTGACATACCCCGCCATATTCGGCTTTTTGCGTATCGCGACCAACGCACGCATCCTCACCGAGCCCCTGTCGGCAACCGAAGCAGTCTCCTATGTGCGCGACTGGCTTACGCAGCCCAACGTGGACCTTCTTACCCCTTCTGGCCGCCATCTGGACCTGGCATTGGGGTTGCTCGAGGAACTCGGCACGGCCAGCAGCCTGACCACCGACGTCCAACTGGCCGCCTACGCGATCGAGCACAACGCCGAGATGCATTCCAGCGACCCTGATTTCGCCCGATTCGCCGGTCTCACGTGGACCGACCCACTGCGTGACCGATAACCGGCGCACTATTCGGACAGCTGGAACTCCACTATGGCGGCCACCGCGTCGACAGCCTCACCCAGCGCGGCCAGCCGGGCTGCCGCCGACGGCGCCGACAGCACCGCGTAGCGATCAGCACTGCCCATCGGAATCCGGGATGCCAACGCGTACAGGCGTTGCCCCGCTTCCGGGTCGACACGGCCGTAGCCCAGCAGGACGTCGCGACCCGGCAACTGCGCACCACGGGCCGCCGCGATCCGCTCGAACAACGCCATCACCCGATCCTCGAGTTCGAGCAACTGCGCCTCGGTCACCGGTTCCCCGGGCTCGTCGGGCCAGCTCTGCGCGATCGCCCGCGGGTAGGGATCGTCGGGCAGCCACTGGGCCACCCGAATGCGCTCGCCGGTGCGGCAACGCAACAGGAATCGGCCAGGGCCGAGGTCGGCGCATTCCTCGATCCTGGCCAAAGTCCCTACGTCACAACGTGTTTCACCGCCACCGACCTCACGCCCGCGGGAGATCAGCACGACTCCGAACGGATCGCCGCTGCCCGTGCAGTGCCGCACCAATGCGGTGTAGCGCGGCTCGAAGATGCGCAACGGCAGGTCCTGGCCGGGCAGCAGCGCCGTCTCGAGCGGGAACATGGGCAGCTCCAACGGTGCGAAAGGCGCCATCAGCTAAACCTAAAGCCACCGAGCCGGGAGTTGATCGCTCGACCCTTAGATGTCGAGCTCGGCAACCAGCGCGTCGACGACGGCGCGCAGGTCGCCGTCATGGTCCTCGGCCACCCGGCGCTGCCGTTGATAGGAAGCACCCACCCGGGGGATGTCGGCCACCGCGGCCAGCTCGTCGGCACAATTCAGCGACTTGGCGACCGGCTCCAGCCGGGTCAGCAGATCGCCGAGGTCCTCGGTGACCAGCCGCTCGTTGCTGTCGGAGTCCAAGATGATCACTGCGTCCAGGCCGTAGCGAGCGGCACGCCACTTGTTCTCCTGGACGTGCCAGGGAGGCATGGTCGGCAGCGTCTCCCCGGCGTCGAGCCGGCGGTCCAGGTCGACCACCAGGCAATGAGTGAAGGCGACCAGCGCGCCGAGCTCACGCAAGTTGGAGATGCCGTCACACACCCGTACCTCGATCGTCCCCAGATGCGGCGAAGGTCTTATATCCCAACGGATTTCGTCTATGTGGTCGATGATGCCGGTCTTCTTCTGGTCGTAGACGAAGCCTTCGAACTCGGCCCAGGTTTGGAACTGGAACGGCAGCCCGGCGGTGGGCAGCTGCTGAAACATCATCGCCCGGTTACTGGCATAGCCGGTGTCTTCGCCGCCCCACCAGGGTGAGGACGCCGACAGCGCCAACAGGTGCGGGTAGTAGTTGAGCAGCGACGAGATGATCGGCATCACCTTGTTGGCCGACGAGATCCCGACGTGGACGTGCACGCCCCAGATCAGCATCTGGCGCCCCCACCATTGGGTGCGCTTGATCAACTCGGCGTAGCGCGGCGCGTCGGTGAGCTTCTGGGTCGACCACCGCGCGAACGGGTGGGTGCCGGCGCAGAAGAGCTCCATGCCGCGGGCCCGGACGATCCGGCGGGCGGGTCCCAGGGTGTCGCGCAGATCTTCCATCGCCTCTGCGGCACATTCGCAGATACCGCTGACGATTTCGACCGTGTTGCGCAGCAATTCCTTGTGGACGCGCGGGTTTTCGCCGATCTCGGCGATGACGGCGGTGGCTTCGTTGCTCAGGTCTCGGGTCTGCGCGTCGACGAGCGCAAACTCCCATTCCACACCGACAGTCGGCCGCGGTGACGGGGCGAAATCGATACGGGCATCACCTTTTTTGGGCGCCCTGTTGACCGGCGAGCTAGCCGGCACCGATGACACCACACGCCACCCGCTTGCCGGCGTCACCGGTGGTCATCGTGGTCTGATCGGGCCCCGGCGTGCCGTTGGCCTGGGTGTAACGGTCCGCCGGGATGTTGGCGAAGTTGTCGGCTCCGGCGTGGATGATGATCGCGGTTTTCTCGCCGCTCACCAGGTCGTCCATGGTGAAGGCATCGGTGGTGGTGACCAGCGTGCCGCTGCCGTCACCGCGCACCTGCAGCGACGTCAGGTCACCATTGGATTGTCCGGCCTTGGCACGCCCGGGCACCTGGAAGTGCCCGCCGGCGGACAGGAAGTCGCCGGGAGCCCCGCCGGAGGGGGCGACCGAATTGGGCTCGCACTTGCCGGCCTGGTGGATGTGCACGCCGTGGAAGCCGGGCGCGAGGCGGCCGGTGCCGGTTGTCACGATCGTGATGGTCGCGAATCCGTTGGCGAACTCGAACTTGGCGGTCGCCACCTCGGTGCCGTCGGGTGCCCGCAGCTGGGTGGTCAAGCCCTGTGCGCCGGGCACCCCCTCCTGGTTGCCCCTGCCCTCCGACGGCGCGGGCGATCCGGTCCAGATCGACGGCGTGGTACCCGGTGTCGTCGAGGCGTGTTGCGGCGACGAGCACGCGCTTACCAGCGCGACGCACGCGGCCGCGGACAGGGCGGACAGGGTGGTGGCTACGACGTGGCGGTGACCGGCGGGCATAGACATAGCGGAGAGCCTAGCCTGGCGCCCCCCTTCCTACCGAGCGGGTCGAAACGACCCGCTGAGAAGCCGGGCTCAACCCGTGACGAGGACGATGACCCCGGGCGGCTGGTCGGCGAGTTCGGCGATGCGCCGCTCGACGGGCGCTCCCAGTTTCTGTCCCACCGCATCCGCGGTGGCCCGCTCGCCCTCGGCGTCGCCGTAGTAAACGGTGGTGGCGGAGACATCCGACACGGCGAGGTTCGTGACCTCGGTCACTTTGAAACCGGCCGCTTTGAGTTGGTCCGCGGTCCGCCCGGCGACGCCCTCTTTGCCGGAGATGTTGTACACCCGCACCTCGGCCTGGTTCGCCGCGGGCTTGGCGCTGGTCGAGGTGGGCGCGGTGCTGGTGGTCGTCATGCCGGCCACCGCCGACGAGTCGTCGTCGGATTTCCCGGACGAACTCAGGGCCTGCCAGCCCAGCAACAGGAAGATGACGCCCAAGAACAGCAGCACCATCACCATGGCCCGCAGGGGAAGCCCCGTGGAGTCGGGTACGCGCTCGCTCATCGAGCCCACTGTAGCCAGGAGTGGCCCGAAACCTGTAACGGCACGTCAAAAAGGTGGACGGGTGTCAGGTCACCTCGAAGCCGAGGCGCCGCGCCGCCCTCGCCTTCTGGCGGCTGGCTCGCAGCCGCCGCAGCCGTTTCACCAGCATGGGGTCCGCGGCCAGCGCCTCGGGCCGATCAACCAGCGCATTGAGCACTTGGTAATAGCGTGTCGCCGACATGGAGAACAGCTCTTTGATCGCTTCTTCCTTGGCACCGGCGAATTTCCACCATTGGCGTTCGAAAGCCAAGATGTCGTGCTCGCGACGGGTCAGACCTTCGGCAATGTCAGAGTCGTCCCCCGCTCGATTTGCCCGCGCCATAGCGCCGTCCATATTGCTTCCCCTGGGCCCTTCCGGCGAATGCTCACTTAGCTCGAATGACTTGACCTACAAAGGCGCATGTTCCGGCGAATATTGAACCACGCCCGGAAGTGATGCCTGGTGAGCCTGACCCGCGAGTCGGCGATTGGCGCGCCGATTGGGTCCATTGACCTGCTGCGCCCGCCGCCCAGCCGCGAGCACGTTGTTGGCAGCCAGCCCGCTGCGCCGCTTCACGGCGGGTCCTGGGGCCGGGGCCGGCCCGCCTAAGCTAGCCGACCATGGCAGTCGTACCTATTCGCATCGTGGGCGATCCCGTCTTGCACACTCCGACGAAGCCGATACCGGTCGGCGCCGACGGATCGCTGCCGGCCGATCTGCCGCAACTGATCACCGACATGTACGACACCATGGACGCCGCGTACGGCGTCGGCCTGGCCGCCAACCAGATCGGCTACGGACTGCGGGTGTTCGTCTACGACTGCGCCGAGGACCGCGGCAAGACGGCGCGCCGCCGGGGGGTGGTCATCAACCCGGTGCTGGAGACTTCCGAAATCCCCGAAACCATGCCCGACCCGGACAACGACGAGGAGGGCTGCCTGTCGGTTCCCGGCGAGTCGTTTCCCACCGGGCGCGCCACGTGGGCGCGGGTCACCGGCCTGGGCGCTGACGGCACTCCGGTCGACATCGAGGGCACCGGCCTGTTCGCGCGGATGCTGCAGCACGAAACCGGGCACCTGGATGGCTTCCTGTACCTGGACTGTCTCATCGGCCGGCATGCCCGCAGCGCCAAACGGGCGGTCAAGTCACACGGCTGGGGCGTACCCGGCCTGTCGTGGCTGCCGGGCGAGGGGCCCGACCCGTTCGGTCACTGATGGCGGTCTCGTGGCCGGACGCCGGCACGCGGGTGACGGTTCGCTACCGCCGGCCCCCTGGGTCCGTCCCGCCGCTGACCGACGCGGTGGGCCAGCTGCTGACCGTCGCCCCGACGGTGCGGGTGCGGACGAAGACCGGCGCGACGGTCGAAATCACCCCCGCCGACGTCGTGGCGGTGCGGGCGCTGACCGATGCGCCGGTGCGCACCGCGGAGATCCGGGCAATCGAACACGCGGCTGCCAAGGCCTGGCCCGGTGCGCAACGCTGCTGGCTCGACGGCTGGCTGCTGCGAGCCGGCCACGGCGCCACCCCCGCCGATTCGGCAGTGCCGCTGGACATCTCGGCCCGCGCCGGTACCGTCCCGGCGATCGCTGACTGGTACCGGGCCCGCGGCCTCACGCCTCGGCTGGTGATCCCCGACCGGCTACTGCACCAGCCGACCGGCTGGGTGCCCGAACACACCGAACGCCTCCTGGTGCGCGACCTGGTGCGCGACGCGGGCGACATGGACGACATAGAAGAAGGGGCCAGCCACCCAACCGACCGCTCGATCACCGTGTCCGCCCGTCCCGACGACACCTGGCGGCGGCTCGACGACCGCCGGATACCCGTTGACGTTCTTACCGCAGTCGTCGACGGTGAACTCGCATTCGGCAGCTACCCCGGGGTGGTCGCCGCACGCGCGGCCGTGACCGACGCACCGGACGGCAGCCGGTGGGTGGGGCTGTGGGCAGGGCTGTGGGCAGGGCGCGACCAGTCCCGCGCCGCCCCACTGTATGAAGCGCTGCTGGCCTGGGGCGCTCGGCGCGGCGCGACCCGCGCCTACCTGAGCGTGCCGGACGCCGGCCCGGCCCAGCTCCTGGATTTCCGGCTGCACCATCGCCGCCGCTACCTGCGCCCACCCGATAGCCTCTAGCCATGCCCGAGGGCACCATGCGGCTGGCCACCTGGAACGTGAATTCGATTCGCACCCGCCTGGACCGCGTCCTGGACTGGCTCGCCCGCGCCGAGGTCGACGTATTGGCCATGCAGGAGACCAAGTGCGCCGACGGACAGTTCCCCGCGCTGCCACTGTTCGAACTCGGCTACGAGGTCGCACATGTCGGTTTCGATCAATGGAACGGCGTGGCAATCGCATCCCGGGTCGGTATCGACGACGTCCAGATCGGCTTCGACGGCCAACCCACCTGGAGCCGTAAACCGGAGGTGGCGGCCACGGCGGAGGCTCGCGCTCTGGGTGCCACCTGCGGCGGTGTCCGGGTGTGGAGCCTGTACGTGCCCAATGGTCGCGCCCTAGGCGATCCGCACTACACCTACAAGTTGGATTGGCTTGCGGCGCTGAAGGATACGGCCGAAGGCTGGTTACGCGACGATCCCGCCGCCGCCATTGCGCTGGCCGGCGACTGGAACATCGCCCCCACCGACGACGACGTCTGGAGCACCGAATTCTATGCCGGAGCCACGCACGTCTCGGAGCCGGAACGCAGGGCGTTCAACGCCATTGTCGACACCCAATTCGCCGATCTGGTAAGGCCTTTCGCCCCCGGACCGGGGGTCTACACCTACTGGGACTACACCCAGCTGCGCTTTCCCAAGCGGCAGGGAATGCGTATCGACTTCATCCTCGGCTCGCCCGCGCTGGCGCGCCGTGTCGTCGACGCGCAGATCGTCCGCGAGGAGCGCAAAGGCAAGGCGCCCAGCGACCACGCGCCGGTCTTCGTCGATGTACGCGACGGCACGACTGCATAACCGGCAGACACTCTCCAGTCACTGTTCGTTGTCCTGGCGTTGGTAACGTGGCAGGCTTTTAGTTGACATGCGTGCTGTGAAGTGTGCGGCCCAGAGTAGATAAACGATTACAAGCCAGGGAGTCATCATGGGAATCGTCGGCGGAGCGGTCCGCAGCGTTGGTCGAACGGTGGGTCAGGCCGCCAACGTGACCACGGCGGCTGCCGGCGCCGTCGGCGGCGCGGCGGTCAACGGCGTTGTCGGCGGCGTAAAGGGAGCCGCGGAGGGCGTGCAGCGCGGACTCAGCACCGGCACCAAGTCGACACCGGCGGCCGCGTTGGCCATCGGCGCGCTCGGCGTCGCCGGAATTGTCGAGTGGCCGATCCTGTTGGCCGTCGGGGGCGGCGCGTTGCTGTTGCGCCGGTTGAACAAGAAACCCGGGGACTCCGGGCCGCCGGTGAAGGCGAAACTCACCTCGGTACCCAGCGAATCCGAGCCGGAAAAAGCCCCACCGCAAAAGACAACCGGCAAGGCACCGGCCAAGAAGGCGGCTGGGCGCCGGGCAGGTAGCACCGAGCTGCGCAGCACCAACTGACGGCGGTGTCGAGCACCCGTTGAGCATTGCCAAGTCCATAACACGGTCTCTGCCGCTGCGCGCGCTCGCGACTGGCATTCAGGCGACCACCGCGCTTACCGTCGCATCGGTCACGACCGCCGCGGACGTCGCCGAAACGTTGGGTAAGACGGCGGGTTCGGTTACCAAGGCGTTTTTCGAGGCGTGTTTCGAGGCGTGTTTCGAGGCGTGTTTCGAGGCCGGTACCGCGCCGCTGCGCGACGGAGCCAAGGCGGTTTCCGGCGAGCTGTGCCGCGAGACATTGAGCCGGCACTGCTGGCGCGGTGCCGATCGCGCCTGGATCGAGGTGCGCGGCCTCGGCGACGACGACGAACTCGGCCGCCTCGTGCTCGAGTCGATGCGGGCCCACCCCGGCGTGGCGTCGGCCAGCCTGAACTACCCGTTATCCCGTGTCGTCGTCGGCATCGACGAGCCGACGACTACGCTGCGGGAGCTGTGCCGCGTCGTCGCTGACACCGAAAATCGTTACCGCTCAACGCAGGACAGTTATCACCGGACCCCCGCGGCCAGCCTGCCGGGCGATGGTGTGGTGCTGGCGACCCGGGCGGTGACCCTGGCCGCCAACGCCGCCGGGCTGGGCCTGGCGATCAGTGGCCGGGCGCTGCGCTGGCCCCGATTGCCGATCAGCGTGCTCGCGGGCGTGGTGGCGTTCGACTACCAGCCGCGACTACGTGGCCTGCTCGAAGACCGCATCGGCGCCGCGGCGACCGACACGGTCATGACCCTGGCCGTCGCCGCGGCAGAGACGCTCACCCAGGCGCCGGCGTCGTTGTCGGTGGGCCTGGTGATGCAGACGCTCAAGGCCGCCGAATCCCGTGCCGCGGCGCGGGCCTGGGACTACCACGAACCATTGTTGGCGCGGCATGCCGACCAACCCCCGATCGAGCCCGTCCGACGGCCCGCGCCTACCGTCGAGCGCGCTGCCGGTCGTTTTGCGCTCATCCAGGCGATCAGCGCCGGTCTGGTCGGCTCCAGCACCCGCAGCCTGGACATGGCCGCCACCGCCGCGCTGGTGGCCACCCCGAAGGCCAGCCGAACCGCGCCGGAGGCGTTCGCCGCAGCGCTCGGGCAGGGGCTGGCCGATCGCCATCGGGTTTTGCCGTTACGTCCGGAGGGCCTGCGCCGCCTGAGCACGGTCGACGCGATCGTCGTCGACCCTCGGGTGTTGTGCACCGAAAAGCTGCGGGTGGCCCGCATCGCCGGCGCCGAGCAGGAGGAGCTGTCCGCGGCCTGGAGCCGCGCGCAGCTCCTCCTGGAAAAAAACGGTCTTCGTCCCGGTTGGTGCCCGGTGCCCGGAATATCTTCTGCTACAACGGGCTCCGGCGTCAGGGCGCTTTTCCTGCCGGCCCACGACCCGTTCGCCGCGGCCGTGGTCGCCGAGGCACATCGCACCGGAGCAGAGCTGGTCTCGGTGGACGACGGTTCGTTGGGCGAGCTGCGGCCGGCATTCGACGACATCCGGCCGTTGCCGAATGGAGCGCCGAACGGCTCGATCGACGACGCCCTGGCCGGCGCGGTGGCCGATCTCCAAGAGGCGGGCCGGACGGTGGCGGTGTTGTCCTCGATTGGCGGGCAAGCCATTTCGTCGGCGGACGTGGCACTGGGGGTATTGCCGCCCGCCGCGGCCGCCCCGACCTGGCATGCCGACATGTTGCTGCCCGACCTCGCGGCCGCCTGGCGCATGATGAGCGCGATTCCGGCGGCCCGGGAAGCACGTCGGCGGGGCATCGAAATCTCTGGTGGCGCATCGGCTTTGGGCGCATTACTGATGCTGCCCGGGGTCCGTGGGCTGGGCCCCGGACCCGTGATCACCGGAGCGGCGGCGGGAATGCTGTCGGGATATCTGTTGGCGCGCAAGATCGTCGGGGCGCAGCCGCCGCGCCCGGCGGCCTTCCACGAGTGGCACGCGATGTCCCCCGAGCAGGTCCGTAAACTCCTGCCGTCGCCGGACGACCCGGAACAGCCGGCACCGGAGCACCCCACACTGGCCACCCGCGCCATCGCCGGTGGCATTCACACGGCACAGCGCGGTGCCCGGCTCACCGTGGGGCCCGCGCAAGCAGTCGGGCAGTTCCTCGGCGCGGTGCGCGCGGAGTTGTCCGACCCGCTGACCCCCATGCTGGCGCTGGGCGCCGCCGCCAGCGCGGTGCTGGGGTCGCCCGTCGACGCGGTGATGGTCGGCTCGGTGCTGACCGGCAACTCGGTACTCGCGGCGACCCAGCGGTTGCGCGCCGAAAGCCGCCTGAATCGCCTTCTGGCGCTGCAGGTTCCGCCGGCCAGGAAGGTGCTGGCCGGTCCGGGCGGGCAGCGGGTGTACCGCGACGTCATCGCCGAGCAATTGCAGCCGGGCGATGTCATCGAGGTGCGAACCCACGAGGTGGTTCCCGCCGACGCCCGGGTGATCGAGGAGGCCGACGTCGAGGTCGACGAATCCGCGCTCACCGGCGAATCGCTGTCGGTGACCAAACAGGTGGAAGCCACCCCGGGTGCGGACCTGGCCGAGCGCCGCTGCATGTTGTACGCGGGTACCACCATCGTCGCGGGCACCGCGGTTGCGGTGGTGACCGCCGTCGGCGCCGACACTCAGGCGCGGCGCGCTGCCGAGCTGGTGTCCAGCGGCCTGTCCAATGTCGGTCTGCAATATCAGCTGAGCCAGCTGACCAACCGGGCCTGGCCGGTCAGCATGACCGGCGGCGCGGTGGTCACCGGGCTGGGGCTGCTGCGTCGCCAGGGCCTGCGGCAGGCGGTGGCCAGTGGCATCGCGGTCACGGTGGCCGCCGTCCCGGAAGGCATGCCGCTGGTGGCGACGCTGGCACAGCAAGCCTCGGCGCGGCGACTGACCCAGTTCGGCGCGCTGGTTCGGATCCCGCGTTCGGTGGAGGCGCTCGGCCGGGTCGACATGGTGTGCTTCGACAAGACCGGGACACTCAGCGAGAACCGCCTGCGCGTGGCCAAGGTGCACCCGGCACCGGGGTACAGCGGCGACGAGGTGCTGCGCTGCGCCGTGCACGCCGCTCCCGCCACCAACGGTGGTCCGCAGCTGCACGCCACCGATGTCGCCATCGTCGAGGCGGCGACGTCCGGCGTGGCCGGCAACGGGGTCCCGCCGGATGCTCACCTGCCGTTCCGGTCGGGCAGGTCGTTTTCGGCCTCGGTGTCGGGCACCGAGCTGACCGTCAAAGGTGCGCCCGAGGTGGTGTTGGCCGCCTGCGGAGCCGACGGCCCCGCCATGGACCAGATGGTCGCCGGACTGGCCGCCGACGGGCTGCGGGTGATCGCGGTCGCGCGCCGTCAGCTCGACCCGCAGCAGGCCCGGTCGGTTCTCGACGACCCCGACGACATCGCGGGCTTCTGTCGCGACGGCCTGTCCCTGGTGGGCTTCCTCGGGCTTTCGGACACCCCACGCGGCCCGGCCGCCCAACTGCTCGCAGACCTGGACGAACGCGGGCTCGACGTACGGCTGATCACCGGCGATCACCCGATCACCGCCGCGGCGATCGCGCAAGAACTGGGTATGCCGGTAACCACCGATCAGATCATCAGCGGTGCACAGTGGGATGCCATGTCGCGCAAGGACCAGGAAAAGGCGGTGGCCGAGCGGACCATCTTCGCCCGGATGACCCCGGAGAACAAGGTGCAGATCGTGCAGACGCTGGAACGCAGCGGGCGGGTCTGCGCGATGGTCGGCGACGGCTCCAACGACGCCGCCGCGATTCGGGCCGCCACCGTGGGGATCGGGGTGGTCTCGCACGGTAGTGACCCCGCCCGGGTCGCCGCCGACATGGTGCTGATCGACGGCCGCATCGAATCGCTGCTTCCCGCCATCCTGGAGGGTCGCCAATTGTGGCAGCGGGTACAGGCGGCGGTGTCGGTGCTGCTGGGCGGCAACGCCGGCGAGGTGGCATTCGCCATCATCGGCAGCGCCATCAGCGGAACCTCGCCGTTGAACACCCGACAGCTGCTGCTGGTGAACATGCTGACCGACGCGTTGCCCGCCGCGGCGCTGGCGGTCAGCAAGCCCCGCGACTCGACCAGCCTGGACGCCCGCGGCCCGGATCAGCGCGCGCTGTGGCAGCCGGTGGGCGTTCGCGGGGCGACCACCGCTGCCGCGGCCACCGCGGCGTGGACGATGGCGAGGTTCACCGGCCTGCCGCGCCGCGCATCGACGGTGGGACTGGTCGCGCTGGTCGCGGCCCAGCTGGGCCAAACCCTGCTGGACTCGCATGACTGGCTGGTGGTGCTCACCGCGTTGGGCTCACTGGCGGCGATGGGAACCCTGATCAGCATTCCCCTCGTCAGCCAGCTACTCGGTTGCACTCCGCTCGGCCCGGTCGGGTGGGCACAGGGCCTGGGGTCGGCCGCCGCCGCGACCGCCGCGATGGCCGTTCTGAACCGCATTCTGGACAATACGGATGCCGAACCGGATCCATCGGACCCGTCGGCACCCGAGCGGAGTGGGCCCCCGATACCCGACGAGGCGCCGGCTTCCGCTCCACGACCTCCACGAACCCCACACGCCACAGCAGCGCATAAAGCTCCCGCAACGGCACGCTCAGCACCGCGGCTATCGACGAAACCAGCGGATCGGCCAGGGCGTCGGTCGTCGACATACTCCCGACGGTGACCCTACGACACTGCTCGGCGGCAAACCCTTCGTTACTGAAAGGCAAATGATGGTAGAAAAGAAGGCTCGTCGCGGAACCTCGCAGCGCGAAGCCGTGAAGAAGATCAGAGAGGGCGAGACCTTCGTGGTGAATCTTCCGTTGGTAGGACAGCTAGAAGTGCCCCGGCCCGAGCAACTGGCCTACTACGGCGGTCTGGCCGCGCTGGCTGCCCTCGAACTCATCGACTGGCCGGTCGCTTTGGTGATCGCGACCGGACACATCCTGGCCACCAACCACCACAACCGGCTCCTCGAAGAGCTCGGTGAGGCGATGGAAGAGGCCTGACCGGGGCCTGAACAGGTCTCGTTCAGGGTGCCGCCGCATCGTCGAACCGCAGCACGACCCGGGTCCCGCCGGCAGTACGGACGGTGTCGACCCGGTCAGCGAGCCCGCTCATCAGGGTGAGCCCACGTCCGCGCCGCTGGCTGCGCAGGCTGGCCGAGGAATCACCCGCCCACCGGCCGGAGTCGCTGACCGTGGACCAATTGCTTTGCCAGCGCGCGCACTTTGGTATTGGTCTCCTGCGACCGCCACTGCAGGACACGGAAGGCCTGCTCGGCGCTGACCCGGTATACGAGCAAGTCCTGGACATGGGCGCGGTCGTCGGGATGTTTGTGCGACAGCAGCAGCTTCGTCGTCGGCACGACCGATCCGGGTTCGTAGCCGTGCATTCTGGCTACCTCATCGGACTCATCGGACCACTCCCAGCGTTGGCCGACGAACCAGAACCGAAAACTGCCGACGCTCCAGACGCCCCTGCACAGCGGTGCCGCGCTGCGCTAGCGTGGGACAGATCAACCAAATCCACGCGGGAGCGCACGCCCAGTGCGCTGAGAGGACGGCTCGGGGCCGTCGACCGTACGAACCTGACCGGATAATGCCGGCGTAGGGAGATGAAATGACCGTGACCACCCAACCTTCGGCGCCTTCCGTAACCACCGGACCCATCGCGGGCAGCAGCAAGACTTACCGTGACGTGGCGGGCTCGGGCGGAGTGCGGTTGCGCGTGCCGTTTCGGCGGGTGCACCTTTCCACCGGCGATCACTTCGACCTCTACGACACCTCCGGCCCCTACACCGATCCCGATGCGGTCATCGATCTGACCGCCGGCCTGCCGGCGCGGCCCGGGGCTGTCCGTGACCGCGGCACCCAACTGCAGCGCGCCCGGGCCGGCGAGATCACCGACGAGATGGCGTTCATCGCGGCCCGCGAAGACCTGCCCGCCGAGCTGGTCCGCGACGAGGTCGCCCGGGGACGGGCGGTGATCCCGGCCAACCACAACCATCCCGAGAGCGAGCCGATGATCATCGGCAAGGCGTTCGCGGTCAAGGTCAACGCGAACATCGGCAACTCGGCGGTCACCAGCTCCATTGCCGAGGAGGTCGACAAGATGGTGTGGGCCACCCGGTGGGGCGCCGACACCATCATGGACCTGTCCACCGGTAAGAACATCCACGAAACCCGCGAATGGATCCTGCGCAATTCGCCCGTGCCGGTCGGCACGGTGCCGATCTACCAGGCGCTGGAGAAGGTCAAGGGCGACCCCACCGAGCTGACCTGGGAGATCTACCGCGACACCGTGATCGAGCAGTGCGAGCAGGGTGTCGACTACATGACCGTGCACGCCGGGGTACTGCTGCGCTATGTGCCGCTGACCGCCAAACGCGTCACCGGGATCGTCAGCCGCGGCGGGTCGATCATGGCCGCATGGTGCCTGGCCCACCACCGAGAGTCGTTCTTGTACACCAATTTTGCGGAGCTGTGCGATATTTTCGCACACTACGACGTCACATTCTCGCTCGGCGACGGGTTGCGGCCGGGTTCGATCGCCGACGCCAACGACGCCGCGCAGTTCGCCGAGCTGCGCACCCTGGGCGAGCTGACCAAGATCGCCAAAGCCCATGGCGCACAGGTGATGATCGAAGGACCGGGCCACATACCCATGCACAAGATCGTCGAAAACGTGCGCCTGGAAGAAGAGTTGTGCGAGGAGGCCCCGTTTTACACGCTGGGTCCGCTGGCCACCGACATCGCCCCGGCCTACGACCACATCACCTCGGCCATCGGCGCGGCCATCATCGCGCAGGCGGGCACCGCGATGCTGTGCTACGTCACCCCTAAGGAACACCTCGGGTTGCCCGACCGCAAGGACGTCAAGGACGGGGTGATCGCGTACAAAATCGCGGCGCACGCAGCGGATTTGGCCAAGGGGCATCCACGTGCGCAGGAAAGAGATGACGCGCTGTCCACTGCTCGATTTGAATTCCGGTGGAATGACCAGTTCGCCTTGTCGCTGGATCCCGACACCGCACGGGAATTCCACGACGAGACGCTGCCCGCCGAACCGGCTAAAACCGCGCACTTCTGTTCGATGTGCGGACCGAAGTTCTGCTCGATGCGCATCACCGCTGATGTGCGGGCGTATGCGGCGGAACATGGTCTCGACAGCGAGGAAGCCATCGAGGCGGCCATGCACGAGAAGTCGCTGGAGTTCGCCGAGCACGGCAATCGGGTGTATCTGCCGATCGCACAGCGGTGATCGCAAGCGCGGCGCAGCCGGGCGCAGCGGGTCACCGCCATCCGGCACAGTGAATTTCCCGCCTCCGGTGCTGCCTGTGCCTCCGCCGGGCACCACGCCGTCGCGCGTGCTGACCATCGCCGGATCGGACTCCGGGGGCGGTGCCGGCATCCAGGCCGATATGCGGACCATGGCGATGCTGGGCGTACACGCCTGCGTCGCCGTCACTGCCGTTACCGTGCAGAACACATTGGGAGTCAAAAGCTTTCACGAGGTCCCCGGCGATGTCGTGGCGGGTCAGATCGAGGCGGTGGTTTCCGATATCGGCGTCCAGGCCGCCAAGACCGGCATGCTGGCGTCGTCGCGCGTCATCGCCGCGGTGGCCGCCGCCTGGCGCCGCCTGGAATTGGGGGTACCGTTGGTCGTCGACCCGGTCTGCGCGTCCATGCACGGCGACCCACTGCTAGCCGCGTCGGACCTGGATTCGCTTCGCGAGCAACTGTTTCCGTTGGCGACGCTGGTGACGCCGAATCTGGACGAGGTGCGCCTGCTGGTGGATATAGAGGTCGTCGACCCGGATTCGCAGCGCGCAGCCTGCAAGGCCCTGCGTGCGTTGGGTCCCCGGTGGGTATTGGTGAAGGGCGGGCACCTGCGATCGTCGGAGCGCAGCTGCGACTTGCTCTCTGACGGGACCGACTTCTACGAATTCGATTCGGAGAGGATACCGACCAACAACGACCACGGCGGCGGCGATACCCTGGCCGCCGCGGTCGCTTGTGCGCTGGCGCACGGGTTCAGCGTGCCCGACGCGGTGGCCTTCGGGAAACGTTGGGTCACCGAATGTTTGCGCGCCGCTTATCCGTTGGGGGCCGGCCATGGCCCGGTCTCTGCGTTGTTTCGGCTGTCATGAACCTCGACCGGATCGCGGGCATCGCACACCAGCCCGACGGCCCGGCAAGGGGTGTGGCGGTGTTGACCCACGGTGCTGGCGGTGACCGGAATTCCCCACTGCTGCAACGTGTTTGCGACGAATGGGCGCGACACGGCTGGCTGGCGGTCCGATACAACCTGCCCTACCGTCGTCGTCGCCCGAAAGGCCCACCGTCCGGCTCGGGCGACGCCGACCGTGCGGGCATCGTCGAAGCGATCGAGGTGGGCCGCGGGCTGGCCGGCGGCCCGCTGATCGCGGGCGGGCATTCCTACGGGGGCCGGCAAACCTCCATGGTAGTGGCCGCCGGCGCGGCGGCCGTTGACGTGCTGACGCTGTTCTCCTATCCGGTGCATCCGCCGGGTAAGCCGGAACGCCCCCGCACCGAACACCTCCCGGACATCACGGTGCCCACGGTGTTCACCCACGGCACCTCCGATCCGTTCGGCACCATCGCGGAACTGCGCGATGCCGCGGCGCTGATCCCCGCACCGACCGAAATCGTCGAGATCACCGGCGCGCGACACGATTTGGCGTCGAAGACCAACGACGTCGCGGCGTTGGCGGTCGATGCGGCACTGCGGCTGTTAGCGGACTGAATCTGAGTTAGGTTTGCGTTTCGCCTGGCCGGCGCGGCGGCCGCCTGACGTCTACTTGCAAGATCCGGTGATCGGCCCGCCCCGGCTACCGGGTTTTCTGCTGCAGAACCGCGCTGCCATACCAGTGACAGGCGAGCAACGCGAGTTCTATGTCGAGCCGGTCGGCGCCGATCTCCCGTCCTCGCCGGGCCACGGCGCGGCCCACGCGATACTTCACCGAGTTGAAGTGCAAATTGAGTTCCTCGGCGGCCACCTTGTAGCTGGAACCGCAACCCAGAAACACCCGCAACGTCTCCCGCAGCCGCGCGTCGTTCTCGTTGTCGCCGGCAAGGTCGCCAAGCACGGCGGCCACCCAGTCGCGGATGCCGGCCAAGTCGCCGCCCATACGCGCCACCACGGACAAGCCCGGATCATCCGCGGCGATCACCGTCGAGCCACGCCGCTCGCGAATTATCGCGACGCCGCGGGCCTGCTGCGCCTCCCGGTGTGAACGGCGAAAGCCTTCCACACCGCCGGCAATCGTCCCAATCGCCACGCTCGGCGAGTCCGGTCTGGCCAGCGCGAAGCGGCGGACTTTTGAAACGGCATCGCTCACCGCGGCGCGATACGGCAGCCAGCCCCAGCCGGACATTTTGTCCGAGGCAACGAAGAGCGGGCTGGCATCGGCACCGGCGGCCTCACCCAGTTCGCGCAGAAATCGTTGCAGCCGACCAAGTTCGTCGCCATCGGTGTCCGCGTCCGGGTACCACATGGCGACCCCAAGGTGGTGCCACCGCAGCGGATAGCGGATCGACGTGGTCGCCGCATCGAGATCGACGCTCTTGTTCGCGTCCAGCACCTCTCGCACCCGTAGGCCGCGTAGGCTGTTCTGGTTCTCCAGCCACCGTTCGCGTTCGTCCTCGTAGACAGCGACGACTTGCTGCGACATCCAGTCGATGTACTCGAACATCGCAGCACTCATCGCCTCGATCACCGCCACCCGCATCGCGTCGGGGACATCGATCGCATGTAATTCGGCGAAAATCAGCTCGTTCATCCGGCGCTGACCAAGTCGATAGGCGCGCACCAGCGCGTGGACGGGCACACCATGTTGGGCCAATCGGCGGGCATACTCCAGCGCTGCGGTGGGCGCCTCGACACGCTCGACCGCGATGTCGTAGCGCAACGCGTGCAACATCGTGTCGACGTTGCCCTCGATGCTGGCCCCGAGCAGTTCCATGATCCGTGGGTCGCGGCGCAAATCGGGAATCTGACCCTCGAGTGCGCGATGAATCTCCGACGTCACGTCGGCCAACCGATCATGTAGTCGGATGGCGACCTCGGCGACATAACGGTTCACCCCGACATCGCTGTCCGGGTGCGATTTCTCCACCTCAATGACGTTAGACGCCGCGGTTGTCTTCGTGCGATAACACCGGGGCGCGGATTTGTCGATTCGCCACTGTGTGCCCACGCACACGACTCCTACCGTAGTCGCCACTCGCAGCCACAACCGGAGAAGGAGCGAAGACATGGGATTCACCAAACCGGATCTGCCCGCAGTCGATCCGGACGCGTTCTTGCTCAAGCCGCTGATGGAGCGGATACGCTTCCTTGCCACCGATTGGGGCGAAAACGGTTTCGGCGCACCGCGGATGGTGCACGTCATCTACATCGTGAAGCTGGTGGTGTTCTTCGCGATCGGCGGCATCACGGTGGCGACGGCGACGTCGGGGCTGCCGGCCTTCTGGCACGCCGCGGACTGGTGGAATCAACCGGTCGTCTACCAGAAGGTCATCCTGTGGACGGTGCTGCTCGAGGCCATTGGCGTGGCCGGCTCCTGGGGGCCGTTGGCCGGCAAGGTCAAGCCGATGACCGGCGGCATCCTGTTCTGGGCCCGGCCGGGAACCATCCGGCTGCGCCCGTGGAAGTGGCTGCCGTTCACCAGGGGCGACCGGCGCAGCTGGTTTGACATCGCGCTCTACCTCGCGCTGCTGGCAAGCCTGGCCGTCCCGCTGCTGTTACCGGGCGTGCACCGCGATTCGCTCTCAAAGGCGTTGCCGGACAACACATCCGGCCTGGTACTTCCCACCCTGCTGATCGCGCCGATCGCGCTGCTGGTGCTGATCGGTCTGCGGGACAAGACCATCTTCCTGGCCGCCCGCGGGGAGCAGTACCTGCCAGTCCTGGTCATCTTCGCCGTGCTGCCGTTCGTGAACATGATCGTCGCGCTGAAAATGGTCATCGTGGTGGTGTGGGTCGGTGCCGGCTTCTCGAAATTCGGCAAGCACTTCTCCAACGTCATTCCGCCGATGGTGAGCAATACGATATTCGCGCCCAAATGGGTGCGACGGGCCCACTACCGCGACTTCGGGCGCGACATGCGGCCGTCGCGGCTGGCGGACTTCATGGCACACGTCAATGGCACCACGGTCGAGATCATTGCTCCGCTGGTCCTGTTCTTCGCCACCAACAAATGGGTGACGCTGGCTGCAGCACTGCTCATGGTGGGCTTCCACCTGTTCATCATCTCGACCTTCCCGCTGGCGGTGCCGCTGGAATGGAACGTGGTCTTCGGCTACACCACGATCTTCTTGTTCCTCGGCTTCCCGAACGCCAACGGATACGCCCCGTGGAACATGACGCCGCCTTGGCTGGCTCTGGTCATCGCCGCCGCGCTGCTGTTCTATCCGATCCTGGGCAACCTGCGACCGGACAAGGTGTCCTTCCTGCCTTCGATGCGGCAGTACGCCGGCAACTGGGCCTCCGCGGTGTGGGCGTTCGCGCCAGGTGCCGAGGCGAAGCTGGACCGGGTCACCCGGTCGACACGGAACCAGGTCGACCAGTTCGTCGCGTTCGGCTACGAGCCGGTGTGGGCGGAGATCACCTCTCAAAAGACGATCGCATGGCGCAGCATGCATAGCCAGGGCCGCGGCCTGTTCTCGCTGCTGTTGACCCACCTGCCCGACATCGACACCCGCACCGTGCGGGAGGGTGAGTTCATCTGCAACTCCCTGATCGGCTTCAACTTCGGCGACGGCCACCTGCACAACGCAGACTTGATCCGGGCCGTGCAGCGTGAAGCCGTGTTCGAACCGGGCGAGTGCGTCATCGCCTGGGTGGAGTCGGAGGCCTTCGGCAGCGGCGTGCAGCATTACCAGTTGATCGATGCCGCACTCGGGGTGATCGAGCGTGGCACCTGGAAGGTCGCCGATGCGGTCGCCGAACAGCCGTGGCTGCCCAACGGCCCGATCCCGACCGAGGTGACCTGGTCGCTGCGCGGCACGACGCCCACGCCCGCCCCGAAAGGCCAGCTGGCATGAGTACCGCGGTAGTGGTTGGTGGCGGGCCCAACGGGCTCGCCGCCGCCATCTCCCTAGCCGCCGAGGGAGTGCAGGTCACCGTACTCGAGGCCGCCCAGGAGGTCGGCGGTGGCGCCCGCAGCAGCGAAGCGATCATCCCCGGCCTGTTGCACGACCACTGCTCGGCGATTCACCCGATGGCCGTCGGCTCGGAGTTCCTAGGCCGGTTCGGGCTGGAGCGCTATGGCCTGAGATGGCGCTGGCCGGAGATCGATTGTGTGCACCCCCTCGACGACGGCAGCGCCGGCGTTCTGTACCGCTCGGTGGAGCAGACCGCAGCGGGTCTTGGTCCCGACGGATCGCGGTGGCGGCGTGCGTTCGGCTATCCGGCGGCCCGGTTCGACGCGCTGAGCCAGGACATCATGCGACCCCTGCTGCGATTTCCGCACCATCCGCTGATGCTGGCCCGGTTCGGTGCACCCACCGTTCTTCCCGGGTCCGCGTTCGCGCGGCTGTTTCGCACCAAACAGGGCCGGGCGTTGTTCGGAGGCGTTGCGGCCCATGCCTTCCGGCCGCTGCACTACCCGATGACCTCGGCGATCGGGATGGGCATTATCGCGGCCGGCCACCGGCACGGCTGGGCGGTCGCAGAGGGCGGCTCGCAGTCGATCACCAACGCGATGGTGGCCCTGCTGAGCGACCTGGGCGGCAAGATCGAGACCGGTGTCCGCGTCGACACGGCATCGCAGCTGCCAGCGGCGGACATCACGATGTTCGATCTGGCGCCCAGCGCGGTCGCCGGGATCCTGGGCGACCGGCTACCGCGCCGAGTTTCCCGTGCTTTCAATAAGTTCCGGCGCGGCCCCGGCGCTTTCAAGGTCGACTTCGCCGTCGAAGGCGGTGTGCCCTGGACCAACCCGGACGCGCACCGGGCCGGCACGGTGCACCTGGCCGGGACCTACGCCGAACTTGCCGCGACCGAGCGGGAGATCCACGCCGGACTCATGCCCGAGCGGCCGTTCGTGCTGGTCGGTCAGCAGTATCTGGCTGATCCGCAACGCTCGGTGGGCAACATCCACCCGGTGTGGAGCTACGCGCACGTCCCGAACGGCTACACCGGCGACGCGACCGAGGCGATCATCGCCCAGATCGAGCGGTTCGCCCCCGGTTTCCGCGAACGCATCATCGGCCATTCGGTTCGCTCGACGACCCAGATGGCCGCCTATAACGCCAACTACGTTGGCGGCGATATCATGACCGGCGCAAAGGACATCCGCCAGCTGACGTTCGGACCGCGAATCACGCTGTCGCCATACACTATTGGAGTACCAGGCAGGTACATCTGCTCGGCGGCAACGCCACCGGGACCCGGCGCGCATGGCATGTGCGGCGCCAACGCCGCCCAGCTTGCGCTCGCCCACCTGGCTCGGCGAGCGTAACGCCAGCGCGAGGCCGCCACCTACCAGAGCTATCTCATCGAGCATCAGCAGTCGGCGTCCTCATCGGCCTGTGGGGCTTTATCATGGCGGCCACGGCTTTCTTCGCGTGGGCCCCGGCCGTCTCGAATCGTGCTCTGGTATCCGAGTACGTCGATCGTGATCCTGCGAACTCGATAACGCGCTGAATCCCCGATCAGGGCTTCGGATAGGTGTAGAAGCCCTCGCCGGTCTTGACGCCGAGCTTGCCGGCATCGACGTATTCCTGCAACAAGTCCCGCGCGTGCTTGGGCAGGTACGGGAACTCTTCGATGTAGTGGTTTTCGATGTCGAGCACCACGTCCAGACCGACCAGATCCATCGTCTGGAACGGCCCAGCCGGCACCCGCCAGTTCACCTTGAACATCCCGTCGACATCTTCCGGGCGGGCCACGCCTTCGGCGACCACGGCCAACGACTCGCGTTTGATGGCGGCCCAGACGCGATTGAAGATGAAGCCGGTGCATTCGCGGCGTGCCTCGAAGGGATGGACACCGAACTCGGGAAGGACGGTCAGGAGGGTGTCGAGCAGGCCGCGGTCCGTCTCGCCGTCTGACATCAAGTCAAGCGCGTTGAACTGCGGTGGCATGTAAAAGTGCGTGTTGCACAGACGCGATTTGTCACGCACCTTTTCGGCCATCAGACGCGATGGGAACGATGAAGAGTTGGTCGCGAAGATGGTGTCCGGCGGCGCCGCTTGGTCGATCCGGCCCCACAGCGGAATTTTGATCTCGAGCTTCTCCGGGACGGACTCAACGGCGAGCCAGGCGCCGTCCAACGCCTCTTCGAGGGAACTCGTGCCCACCGCGACGCCGATTTCGCCAAATCCTCTGTCATATAACAGGTTTGGCAGGTTGTCTGTCACGTACTGCATCGCTTCGGCGTGCTGTTCGGCCCGCCGGGCATAGATCCGCACCGTTGCGCCGCGGCTGGCGAACATCAACGCGATGCGGCGACCAAGGGTTCCCGCCCCGATCACCGCGACCGGGCGGTTCCGGATGTCCTCGAATGTGTATGTGTACGAACCAGTCACACATGCACGGTAAGCGGCGGCTGCGTGCCCACGTCCGTCGTTGTGCGACAAAGATCGGCAGATCATTGTCTTCGGCAGACAACACGACCTTAGTGAAATTAAGCGTCGACGGTTCCGATCGACGAGATGGACACCGGTAGCGCACCCGCGCTGCCGCAGCAAGCATCCCGCAGATCACTGAATTCACATGAACAACAGCCGTTTAGGTTTGGTGGCGGAAGGCTGCTTGTCGGTGGGCCGCAATATGATTCGAACATGCTTTCGGATAGCCGGGAAGGGCTGGTTGCCGTGTTGGATAACCTTGACGCGGCGTTGAACCGGGTACTGGAGCTCTCCGGTGAGGTACTGACCGTTCCGGAATGTCTGACACTGCTGCAACGCTGCGAAGTAGTGCGGCGC
Source organism: Mycobacterium gastri (assembly GCF_002102175.1). Lineage (GTDB taxonomy): Bacteria > Actinomycetota > Actinomycetes > Mycobacteriales > Mycobacteriaceae > Mycobacterium > Mycobacterium gastri. The sequence goes on from NZ_LQOX01000097.1 coordinate 49,640, forward strand.
CGGTTGCCGGCCGCCGAGCATCCGCTGATCAACACCCTGGCAGAGCAGGCCGACCCCGGCGAGTTGGGCGGCAAGCTACCTTTCGCGCTGGCCCAGCGGCTGCGCATCACCCGCGGCGAAGCCTCGCGGCGCATCAGCGAGGCCGCCGATCTGGGACCGCGGCGCGCGCTGACCGGCGAGCAGTTGCCGCCGCTGTTGAGCGCCACCGCCGCCGCCCAACGCGCCGGGCACATCAACAGCGCCCACATCCGGGTGATCCGCGCCTTCCTCCACCAGCTACCCAGCTTCGTCGGCCCGGCCCTGCGCGACAAAGCCGAAGCCGACCTGGCCAGCCTCGGCGGAAAACACCGCCCCGACCAACTCGAGCGCCTAGCCGCCAAGATGGCCGACTGCCTCAACCCCGACGGCAACTTCACCGACACCGACCGCGGCCACCGCCGCGGCATCACCATCGGCAACCAAGGCCCCGACGGCATGTCGGCGATCAGCGGATACCTGACACCCCAAGCCCGCGCCACCTGGGATGCGCTGCTGGCCAAACTGGCCGCCCCGGGCATGTGCAACCCCGACGACCCCCACCCCTG
>NZ_LQOX01000098.1 GCF_002102175.1 Mycobacterium gastri
TCGGCGGCAGGCCGAAGGAGTCCACGCCGATCGGGTTGATGGTGAACGGAGTGGTGGTGGCCCCCGGAATGCTGAAGCCGTCCAAACGGATGGGATCGATGTCGAGCCCCGGGATGGTGAAGGCGCCCAGCTTGATGGGTGGGATGTTGATGTCGGGCAGGGTGATCGGCGGCAGGCCGAAGGAGTCCACGCCGATCGGGTTGATGGTGAACTGCCCGGTGGTGAACCCTGGAATGGTGAAGGCGCCCAAGTTGATACGTGGAATCCTGATGTCGGGCAACGTAATCGGAGGAAGGCCGAAAGCGTCGACCCCGATCGGGTTGATGGTGAATCCACCTATGGTCAAGCTGGGAAGATCGAAGCCGGGGGAGCTAATCGAGGTTAGGTTGAAGAACGCTCTGCCGTTAAAAGGATCGACAATAGCAGTGTTTGGGTAAAAGTTGACTCCCTTCAGCGCAAATACATTCGTATCCCAATCTATCCTCAGCTGAGGGGTGATCGTGAACCCATTGACACGTATCGCCGGCGCATCCATTTGTGGCACCACTATTTTCGGTAATTGAAAGCCGCCGAGCGCAACACTGTCAATCTTGAACCCCGGTATAAACATCTCCGACAAGTCAAAACCTGGGACGTCGATCGTGGGCATGGTCAGCGGTGGAATGACCAGTTTGGGTGTGGTGAAGCCGCCCAATAGTGCGCTGTCGAGCTTGAAGCCGGGAATGGTCACCGCGGGTAGGTCCAGCCCCGGCACGCCAATTGGGGGTGTGGTGATGTTGGGCAGATCGAGGCCGGGCACGTTGATGGTGGGTGTGGTTAGTGCGGGGATGGCCAGTTTGGGTGTGGTGAAGCCGCCCAATAGTGCGCTGTCGAGCTTGAAGCCGGGAATGGTCACCGCGGGTAGGTCCAGCCCCGGCACGCCAATTGGGGGTGTGGTGATGTTGGGCAGATCGAGGCCGGGCACGTTGATGGTGGGTGTGGTTAGTGCGGGGATGGCCAGTTTGGGTGTGGTGAAGCCGCCCAATAGTGCGCTGTCGAGCTTGAAGCCGGGAATGGTCACCGCGGGTAGGTCCAGCCCCGGCACGCCAATTGGGGGTGTGGTGATGTTGGGCAGATCGAGGCCGGGCACGTTGATGGTGGGTGTGGTCAGTGCGGGGATGACCAACTTTGGTGTGGTGAAGCCACCTAACAGCGCGCTGTCGAACTTGAAACCGGGCATGGTCACCGCGGGCAGGTCCAGCCCCGGCACGTTGACGGTGGGTGTGGTCAGCGCGGGAATGACCAACTTTGGTGTGGTGAAGCCGCCCACCAGCGCGCTGTCGATCTTGAAACCGGGCACCGTCACGGCGGGCAGGTCCAGCCCCGGCACGGCGACGGTGGGTGTGGTCAGCGCCGGAATGACCAATTTCGGTGTGGTGAAGCCGCCCAACAGCGCGCTGTCCAACGTGAATCCAGGCACGGTCACAGCGGGCAGGTCCAGCCCGGGCACATCAATCGCGGGTACGGTCATCTTCGGCAAGTCGATAGCAGGTATCGCCAAGTTCGAAGTAATAATTGTCGGTAAATCCAGAGCCGGTATTGCTATTGCGGGAACATTTATTGGCGGCAAAGTCAGATCCGGAGTGCCCAGATTGAAGCGGAGACCGCCCTGCCCGGTGTCTCTGAAGGCGAAGCCGTTGTTCATGTCACCGGTGTTGAGGACCCCTGTGTTCAAATTACCGGAATTGAAAAATCCGGTATTCGCATCACCGGTGTTATAACTACCGGTGTTGGCTGATCCTGAGTTGAAACTGCCGGAGTTGTAGTTTCCGAGATTCGAATCACCGGTGTTGGCATCGCCCACGTTGAAGCTGCCGGTATTGAAATCCCCTGGGTTGAACAACCCGGTGTTGGAGTTGCCGGAATTGCCGCTGCCGAAGTTTGCGAGACCGGCGTTGAAGAACCCTAGGTTTCCGGAGCCGGAGTTTCCTATCCCGACATTACCGGTGCCGGAGTTGAAGAAACCGACATTTCCGGCGCCGGAGTTGAACAAGCCGATATTACCGGTGCCGGAGTTCAACCAGCCGAAGCCCACCCCGCCCGTGCCGCTGAGTCCGATGCCGATATTGTTGCTGCCGGTATTCCCGAACCCGAAATTGTTGCTGCCGGTGTTCGCCAGACCCATGTTGAAGCTGCCGGCGTTCCCGAAGCCGGTGTTGTAGCTGCCCAGGTTTGCGGGGCCGACGTTGTTGCTGCCGAGATTCCCGACGCCGAGGTTGTAGTTACCGAGGTTTCCATGGCCGACGTTGCCGGCGCCGGCGTTCCCGTTGCCTATGTTGCCGCCGCCGAGGTTGCCGAAGCCCAGGTTGAGGGGCGCTCCGGCCGCGGCAGCGGCCGCCGCGCCGGCCAGCTGAGCGGGCAACCCGGCCAGATTCTGCAGCGGCTGGGTGAAGGGCTCCAGTGCCGAGACGACGGCCGAAGCCCCTGCGTGATAGGCGGCCATTGCCGACACATCTTGGGCCCACATCGCCTCGTATGCGGATTCCACCGCGGCGATCGCCGGAGCGTTTTGCCCGAACAGGTTCGACATGACCAGGGACACCAAATCGAAACGATTGGCCGCCACCATGATTGGCTGCACCATCGCCGATCGGACGGCCTCGAACTCTATCCCCAGCGTCTCGGCCTGCATTGCCGCTTGCCGGGCCTGGGCCGCCGTGGCCGAAAGCCAATCCGCATACGGGGTTGCTACTGCGGCCATCGCCGCCGACGACGGCCCCAGCCATGATTCGCCGACCAGCCCCGCGGTTATCGCACCGAACGACGTTGCGGCCGAGTCCAATTCCTGCGCTAGTCCCTCCCAGGCCGCCGCAGCCGCCAACAACGGTTCCGCCCCCGCCCCGGTGAATATGAGAGCCGAATTGATCTCCGGTGGCAGTACCGAAAAGTTCATCGCCCAGCCTCCTCATCCAGCAGCCGCCAACGACAGCCCACGACCGCCCGGCAGCCGGCGAGCCCGGTGACGAAGAGTCGTCCAACTACCCTGACCAACGGAAACATGCAGGTCAACGGCGTAACGACAAGTTGAAATGGGTCGGTGGCAACCATGGCGCGGGTCCGTCTCAGCACGAGAACGGGACCTGCATCGATGGTGAGAACAAGTGTTACCTTTGTCTCAGCGTTAGAAAATTTTCCTATGCTTCTCGACGCTCTCGACGGAAAGGACGCGATACCACGTGCCCGTCGACGATTGGCTCCTCGGAGGGGACCGCCGCGAAGCCGCCGCCGAGCGGATCTACGAGGCCGCAACCGACCTCATCGCCCGCGACGGACTCAATGCGCTGGATATCGACAAGCTGGCCACCCGAGTCCACTGTTCCCGAGCGACCATCTACCGCTACGTCGGCGGAAAAACCGAGATCCGTAACGCCGTCGTCCGGCGCACCGCGCACCGCATTGTGGACTCCGTGCGCACGGCCGTCGAGCCGCTGAGCGGGGTGGAGCGACTTGTCACCGCAATCATGTTGACCATCAAGCAAATCCGCTCAGACCCACTGTGCCAACTGATGGTCGGTTCGATTCGCGGCGGCACCCGTCAGGTGGCCTGGCTCGCCGAGTCGCCGCTCACCGCACAATTTGCTACCGACCTTGCCGGGCTCGCCGGCGGTGATCCGCAAGCCGCCAAATGGGTGGTACGCGTCGTGCTGTCGCTGGTCTACTGGCCGGGCGAAGACGAGGAGGCCGAACGTCGGCTAGTGCAGAACTTCGTTGCGCCGGCATTCGCCCAACACAACTGAGGATCGCCTACTCGTCACCGAAGTTTTGGTGGAGTTCGGCCAAGAACCCCGCGAGGTGATTCATCTCCTGTGCACAGTGCACCAGCAGGTTGCGAGCGGTGGCTGCCCGGTTGCCGAGCACCCGTGCCGCGATGGGACGCACCGCCTTTGACGCCACACCCGGGGCCTTGCGAACTTCGATGTGCGGGCCGCCCATCCAGAACCGCGAACGCATCTCCGAGCCGCCCGGCGTCGACCGAATATGGTGGACGAACCATCCGACGTCCACCGGGGCGTCACCCGAGCCCAGCCGGGCACAGATCGTCACCGCATCGTCGGAATCTGCCGGCAGACCCAAAGCGGCGGGTGCGACGAATTGGATTGCGGCATTGAGCATTGCCGAACCGATGTACTCGCTGATCATCGACCAGCGGCCGAGGTAGCGCTGATTGCCCCGACGACCCGCGTCGTCACCGTCTTTCCAGGCGGCCGACAGGTGCGCCCGGGGATGCCACAGCTTGTACCGCCGGGTGTCGCAGCCGTGCCAGCCGAACCACCAGACCCACATCGCCGGGGTGACTCCGGGCATATCGGTGCGGACCGAGACCTGGAAGCTGCCATCCTGGAGAATTCCGTAGCCGTTTTCGGTCTGGTGATAGCCTTCGTCGGCAACGGTTGCGGCGTCGTCGAATGCCAACAGCGCCATCCCGCCTTGCGGGCCGTGCTGTAGCGCCTCGACGACATGCTGTGGCAGGGCCGCCATTTCGGGTTTGAAGAACTTGGCGAACGGCGTGTCGGCGTCGTCGTTGCGATAGCCCAGGTAGAGATCGCCGGTCATCAGATTCGTCCCATCCAACTATTGAACAGCCCGTCGGGATCGTAGGTCGCCCGTACCTTGTCCAGCCGGGCCATGGCCGCATCGGTGGCAAACCGAGCCGGCCGCTGGCCGAGGTTTTCGTCCGCGAGCTGAATGCCGGTGGCCAAGTGCGACATCGCCGCCATGTTGGACCGCGCCCAGTCGCCGTACTTGTCGTCGTCGGCAGCGTCTTTCCACGAGCCGTAGAGTGCCAGGTAGATCTCGTCTTCGATGCTGTAGGCCATGTCCTGACGGGTCGGGGACGGCCCCCAGTTCAGCCACAGGAAGTGCGACGGGTGCGGCGGTAGGGTGTCGAGAATGTTGCGGATGCCCGGTAACAGTTCCTCGGCCGGCGCCGAGGTCCACATATTGTCCGCGGTGTACCGGTGGTCGCCCAGGTAGTGGGTCATCACGACGTCGTACCAGGCAGGCAAATCCGTTGGCATATAAGGGGTTTTGACCAGAGCCCGGTCGATGACCGGGCAGGTGTCGAATACCGCGAGGGCGTCCTTGGCTTCTTCTTCCGAGTCGGCGAATGCCGGCGAGGCCATCACGATGGCCGGCATGTCGAGACCCATCTCGGGGACGCTGCGGGTGGCAAGGATTTGCATCTCGACGCGACGGTCCACGTCGGCGCTGACGTTGCGGGCCCAGGTGTAGACCTCGTCGGCCACGTCGAACGGGTACACATACACGCTGGTGCCGCAGACGGCCGGGCGGGGATAGAGCTTGAGGTAAAACGACGTGACGACGCCGAAAAAGCCCGGCCCGGCGCCGCGGGCGGCCCAGTACAGGTGGGGGTGATTGTCTGCGTCGCAATGGATCTGCTCGCCGTCGGCGGTGATGACGTCGAGTCCGATGACACTTTCGCAGGCCGGGCCGAAAATCCGGCTGTTCCAGCCGTACCCGCCTTGCAGCAGGTAGCCGCCCAGACAGACGCCTTTACAGTGGCCGCCGGGGAAAAACAGGTTCTGTGCCTGCAGGTCGGCCATGAGCAAGCTGCCGCCCTTGCCGGGACCGGCGACGGCCGTCATGTTTTCCGCGTCGATCGTCGCGTGGTCGAGGCGGCTGACGTCGAGCAGAACGGCGCCGTCGCGCAGATGGCTGGCCGCGAAGCTGTGCCCGCCCGAGACGATGCTGACCTTGTGGCCGTTGGCCCTGGCGTAGCGCAGGCCCGCGATGATGTCGTCGGCATCGACAGCCTGCACAATCACCTCGGGATAGCGTTCGGGCACTCGTTGATGCCACACCGAGCCGCGACGTGCGGCCTCGTAACCGTCATCCCCACGGAAGAAGTGCCGCCCGTCTGGAAGTACGCCCACCCAGATCTCCTTTGATCCGCATTTCGGTTCTTTAAAGTTCGCGATGCGGACCACTATAGTGGAATTGTGCCGCGAACGGAACGAAATGCCCGGACGAATCGCGACGAGGGTATCCAGGTGTTGCGTCGGGCCGCAGCCGCACTGGACGAAATCGCCGCCGACCCCGGCCAGTTGCGTCTGGTCGACCTCAGCGAGCGCTTACAGCTGGCCAAGTCGACCACTCGCCGCCTGCTGGTCGGTCTCGTCGAAGTCGGCTTGGCCAGCGTCGACGACCGTGGCCACTTTTCCCTCGGTGAACGCCTGCTGGGATTCGGCAACGCCACCGGAGCGCACGTCGCGGCAGCATTCCGCCCGACCATCGAGCGAGTGGCCGCGGCCACCGGCGGCGAAACCGTCGACCTGTCGATTTTGCGTGGCCAGAAGATGTGGTTCATCGACCAAGTCGAATCTTCACACCGGCTCCGCGCCGTCTCGGCAATCGGCGTCCGATTCCCGCTGAACGGGACCGCCAACGGAAAGGCGGCCCTCGCCGCACTCGGCGAGGCCGCCGCAGCGGCCGCCCTCGCCAGGTTCACCCCCGAAGTCGCCGCGGAGCTGCGTCGTGAAATCGCTGAAATCCGAAGCACCGGAATCGCTTTCGATCGCGATGAGCACACCCCGGGGATTTCGGCGGCCGCCATCGCCGGACGAGCGTTGGGCGACAACGTGATCGCGATCTCGGTGCCCACGCCGACCGAGCGCTTCGTGGAAAAGGAAGACCGCATCGTTTCAGCTTTGCGCAGTGCGGCCGACTCGCCCGCCTGGACACGCTGAGCAACGCCGAGCCGCGATGCGACGCTGACGGCCCGGTTCTGCGCCAACGGAAAAGCGGCTGGTTTTTCTCGGACCTGAGACGGCGTCGGCGGCCACTGCCGCCGACACCGCAGGTCTGAGCCCCGCGGTGAGACAACCCGAAGGAGCACCGGGTAATGCCCGTTTCAATTGTCGTTCAATTGTCGCCGCGTCGTTGACGCGCGGTATATCCACCGACCACTCTGGTGAAGGTCCCTGCTGAGCCCTGCCGCGGATGAATTCTCGGTTGATCGGCCCGAGTGCATACCACGCAGAAAGGATGCGCAATGACATCCGTGTGCAGTGTTCGCTGTGCCGCCGGGGCCGTCGCCCAGAGCCGGCGATGGATCACCGGATGAGTTCCACCGGACTCCGGACATGCTCCATCGATGCCAACGCCTTCTTCGGTGCAGAATGCCTGCAGGATCCCTACCCGCTCTACGAGCGCATGCATGCCGCCGGAACGGTCCACCGCATCGCTGGCTCCTCGTTCTATGCGGTATGCGGTTGGGATGCCGTGCAGGACGCCATCAGCCGCCCCGAGGACTTCTCCTCGAACCTGACCGCCACGATGACCTACACGGCCGACGGAACCGTCAAGCCGTTCGAGATGGACGCGCTCGGCGGGCCGACCCATGTGCTGGCCACCGCCGACGATCCCGCTCACGCACTGCATCGCAAGCTACTGGTGCGCCACTTGGCGGCCAAGCGAATCCGCGCCATCGAGCAGTTTGTCGCCCGGACCGCAAGCCGGCTCTGGGCCGACGGCCTGCACGAGGGTCGCATCGAATGGATGGCTGCGCTGGCCAACCGGCTGCCGATGATGGTCGTGGCCCAGCTCATCGGCGCGCCCGACGCGGACGTGGCCCAGCTGGTGAAGTGGGGATACGCGGCCACGCAACTGCTCGAAGGGTTGGTCAGTCACGAGCAACTCGCCGCCGCGGGGGTCGCCGTGATGGAGCTCAGCGGCTACATCTCCGACCAATTCAGCCGGGCGGCGGCCGGTCCGCAAGACAATTTGCTGGGGGAGCTTGCCGCCGCCTGCACATCAGGCGAAATCGACACGCTCACCGCCCAAGTCATGATGGTCACCCTGTTCGCCGCGGGAGGAGAGTCGACCGCCTCGTTGCTGGGCAGTGCGACCTGGATACTGGCAACCCGTCCCGACATCCAGCGGCAGGTGCGCGACAATCCGGACCTGCTGGGAGCCTTTATCGAGGAAACGCTGCGCTACGAGGCGCCTTTTCGGGGTCACTACCGGCACGTGCGTCACGACACCAGCCTGGCCGGGATCGGCCTGCCGGCTGACTCACACCTGCTGCTGTTGTGGGGCGCGGCCAACCGCGATCCGGCTCAGTTCGAAACACCAGGTGTATTCCGCCTTGACCGCGGACGAGGCAAGGGCCACCTCAGTTTCGGGAAGGGCTCGCACTTCTGCGTCGGTGCAGCGCTCGCACGCCTGGAGGCCCAGATCGTCGTACGTCAGTTGCTCGAACGAACGTCGGTAATCGAGGCCGCCGACGTCGGACAGTGGTTGCCGAGCATCCTGGTGCGCCGCCTCGAACGCCTCGAATTGACCGTGCGCTAGCTTGTCGGGTTCCAACCATCCTGCGCAACACGGAATTTCACCTGCCGAATGATGGTGTCACGCCCGCTTGCGTCAGATTGCCGAACGCTTCGAGAACAGCGGCGCTGGTGGAGTGGGCGCCGAAAACCCCTCCCTGCATGGTGATCATCTTCAGTGCGGCTAGGTGATTCGAGTAGTCGGTGGCGCCGGTGCAGTCGGACAACACCAGGCATTCGTACCCCCGATCGTTCGCCTCGCGCAACGTGGTGTGGACGCACACGTCGGTGGTATGCCGGTGAAGATGAGATGGGTAATGCCTTATACGTCCGCGTGGTCCCGCCGCTCCGATTTCCGCCCCGATCCGCGCCGACCGCCACCTCTTGTTCGCGGGCAGATCACTGAGGTCGGGCCGATGGCCCTCGCGCGTGTGCACAACGAACAACCCCAGTTCACGAGCGGCGCAGAGCACGGTCCGAGCGGGGCCCAGGGGAGTGCGCGTCAACGAGAGGTCGTAACCCATGGTGTCGACGTAGCCGACTTCGCCGGCGAAGTCGACCTGCCAGTCGATGTTTATCAGCGCGGTGCGTTCGACAGCGATGCCGCCGTCGAACGGCCAAACATATGGGTTGGCGTCCACAGTGATGCGATGGGCGGTACTCATGCGATGAAAGTAATTGTCAGTCCAGACGTTTCGACAGTGGGGTTAAGTTTACTCGAAAGGCATCGGCGAAAGGCCTCCGCCGGTCACGATGAAAGCCTCAACCGCCGTGGCCTGCTCGAAGCCTTCCACCTCCACCCGCCACTCGTAGAGTCCCGGTTCCAACGGAATTCCCGGCGGGATGTTGAGGGCAAGCGGCATCCGGACCGAAGTGCCGTGGATCGCCCCGGGCATCCGGCCTGCCTCGGCGGCGGCTTCGAACAGCATGGGCTGCGGGCCATGCGGCCCCGTCACTACCACCGGATCTCCATCGGTGGTCAGCAGTTGGCACGTCAACTTGTGCTGTTGGTTGGTCTCATCCCAGTCGATGTCCAAAAAAAGCACCAAAGCGAAAGGGGGAGTGGGTGTTTGGCATTGTCGCCAGCCCAGCCCGAGGGCGTGGACCTTACCCGACTGGGGGTCGGCCTGCGCTGCGTCCGCCAGTAAAAGGCTGACCTTCATGAGGCCGCCGGCATTGCGATCGGCGATCGGGATGTCACCGTGAGAACGTGTCCTGTGCTGCCGTCAAGAGACCCACGAGATCCCGTCCTTGTCCGTCGTTATGCCTGGCTGGTGGCACCGTCAGGATGGCGCCTGCCGAGATACCATCGCTGACAGAATCCTATGCGACCTGACCCGGCATGCTGCCGGCCAGTGTGTGTCGCACCATGTTACTTACCGGGGTTACTTACCGGGGTTACTTACCGGGGGGCAGCTGACGCGGACCATCGGGGGAACGCAGCTCGGCCTGTCGACCGCCACCGTGATGGGACCGGTTTGAGCAGGGTTTAGCCACGGTCATGGGACCACCCGTTTGCCAGTGATG